>JBMNRF010000016.1:0-66701 GCA_050944495.1 Marvinbryantia sp. | reverse complement strand
CCATATTGCTGATTTGAAGGGAAACACTATCCGCATTATCCAATCCGATAACCGTGCCATCGTCCCTGACCCCTATATACAGTTTTCCGCCATCACAGTTTGCAAAAGCAATGATTTCTTTTTTTATGTCGTCTACCACAACTTCTTTCAGTTCTACGGTTTCGCTTTCCCGAAAAAGCATAGTGCCATCTCCTTTATTTCAAATTTGTAAGTCTATCATACCAAATCGTGTCAATCGCGTCAACAAAACTGACGCGATTATGATTCGATTATGACACGATATTCTCATTGTACCCGCAAACTCAAGAAATAATTAAATGATAGTTCCTACAAATTCATAAATTTTGAAAGGATTGTGTTAGAAAAGGTATTTGATAAGAACAGCATTTATCTTCCCACTAAGAAAATCGGCAAGAACAATCCCAAAACCGCCATTTTTCTGCAAAACCTTATTCAGGAAAAAGATATGCCGCCCAAGCCTACGCTTAATATTGATATGGCAGAATTCCGCCATATGCGAAGCCTAATGATAAAGGTACAAGACAAAGCGGTAAAAATAAAAAACTTGCAGGACAAAGTTCTACCGCAGTTGAAACAGCAGCTTGCCGATACAAAGGGGGCTTTTCAAAGGCAAAGAACAAAAAGCGCTAGAGGTAAAAATCAAAGAAACCAAAGCGGAGATTGCCGATAGACATTGAAAAAACGCTGTTATGGTGTTACCCATAGCGGTGGCGTACATAATCATTTGCAGCTATTAAATTAATAGTTATATTTTTTTGATTTGTTTAACAAAATATAAACTCCAATCAATACCAAAATAGTGATACCAAGTATCATATACATCGCTCCGATATTTACTTGACTTCCGAAAAAATAAAGATTGCAATCAAGGGAATCTTTTAGTTTTTCAATAACCTCTGCTGGAATACCTTGATTTTGCATTTCGGCAAGTGCCCCTTGCATTGTATGATTTCGGATAAGTGATGTACCATAAGTACCCGGTAAAAATGAGATTATTTTTTGCAGCCCTTCGCCAAATGAGGAAATAGGCATATATGCTCCACAGATGAAACCATATCCCGCGCTGATGATTGTGCCTACCGCTGAAATTTGTCCTTGTGTTGATAAGAAAAAATTAATAATCGAAGATAATGCTGTCCCAAACAAAACAAGGAGTAAAATATCAAGAAACAAAAAGAATACATCTGCGAGTGACATATACCAACCGACAATAGCCACATAAGTAAGACAGATACCCGTTGCAGCAAAGCAAATAATAAGTGTTGAAAGCAAAGTTGCAACATAATAACTCAGCGAAAGTGTAGCTGACTTCACAGGAGATATTCTTAAATCTCTTATCGTACCATTTGCTTTATCTTGCACCATTAAAAAATTAGAACAAAAAGCAACCGTTACACACGAAACAGCAAGAATAGATGAGATAAGTTGACCGCCTACCAGTCCCTCTATTATGCTTTCTGATAGTTTTAAAGAATTAGGTAAATTAGATGTAAAACTATCCCGATACACATTCCCAAGAAAAGTTACATAAAGTACAAGCAATATAACAGGCGTTATCAAAGAGGTAAAGAACATTCCCTTATCTTTGAAAAACAATTTGATATTTCTTTTGATAAGAATGAAAGCCATACTCATTTTTCTGCACCTCCCACCAATGTTTTGCCCGTAACAGCAAGAAAAACATCATCCATTTTTCCTTTTGTTATTTCGTAATCATTAAACAATTGTGGATTACGAATAATCAACTCAGTTGCAGCCTTTGTATTCGGTACAGAAAGACGATAACCGTTTCGGATTTGCTCATATTCTACATTAAGTGCTTTAATATCCTTTTCATCTACACCGTAGATTGTGATGTAATCACCAGTATAAATATTTTTTAATTCAAGCGGAGTACCCTCTGCGGATATTTTCCCATCATCAATGATTACAACATAATCAGCTTCCGCAGCTTCTTCCATATAATGCGTAGTTAAAAATACCGTCATATTTTCATCTTTGCGAAAACTTGATATAACATTCCAAATAAGTCGGCGTGTCTGCGGATCAAGCCCTGTTGTCGGCTCATCAAGAATAAGGATTTTAGGCTTATGAAACAAAGCCCTTGCAATATCAATTCTTCGGCGTTGTCCCCCTGATAATTTACCAACGGTGCGTTTCAATAAATTTTCAAAATCTAATATTTTCGCAAGTTCTGAAAGCCGGTTCTTAAATTCCATTCCAGTAATGCCATATAAAGCAGCACGACTTTCCAAATTATCATAAACAGAAAGGGCAGAATCCAAGACAGATGATTGAAAAACTACGCCCAGTTCACGCTTAATATAGTCCATATCCTTATCTAAATCGTGTTTATTAATAAAAACGCTTCCACTGTCTTTCGACAGTTGTCCGCACATAATATTGATTGTAGTTGACTTTCCTGCCCCATTGATACCAAGAAAGGCGAACAGCTCTCCTTTTTTCACACGAAAACTCAAATTCTGAACAGCGTTTACGCTTCCAAAACTTTTGTTAAGATTATTGATTTGAATAATGTTGCTCATTCAATTTCCTCCCTATTATGTCAAGACTTTTTTCCTTGAAAATCAAGGATTTTTAGATATATGATCAATAAATATCTCAGAAGAATAAGCCATAGGAATGGACATTTCTCTGTATCTGGTACGAAAATAGAGGGTTTTGGGTACACGAAGTAAAACGTCTTTGTTTCCGTTCTACATGGCCTTATGTATACCCATCCTTCTACGGCAGCGAACCTCCCGTGTCTACCAGGATCATCAGACAAATACTGTGTCCTAACTTCTCTCGTCCCGCCTGTCCATAACCAGGGTGTCAGCTCAGCTCCTAACCAGGGTCTCATGCCCTATGGAAAATATTCCTGCCGACTACTGGCTCATTCTTTGTATGTTTTATTACTGACTTTTTCCTTCCTGCAACAGCACTTTTCAGTGGACGTTTTCCTGTTGCATTCCGCTTTCTTGCTTCCAGCTACCGTGGCTGGTCTCAGCATTCAAGCATTCTTTTCTCATATACTCATACCAACCACGATATACTGTTTTCTGATATTTTTATGCTGCCATTGCAGTTTGCGGCCTTACGATATCACTCAGCATCTTCTGGCCGTTATAATCTACACCTTTTGTCAGTATCGTGTAGAAGATCCTGATCAGCTTACACGCAATCGCTATCACCGACTGCATCTTCTTCAATGGATTCTGCTTCCGCGTCCTATAATAGTCATGTATTTCCCTGAACTCTTTGTTCTTTCCTATTACTGATATCGCTGCTTCATACAACGCGTATCTCAGGCGTTTTCTTCCCCTATGGCTGATACGGCTTTCTCCATTATGCTTACCTGAATCATCTGCAACTATGGCATATCCCGCCAGTTTCTGCAGCTGTTTGGAGTTATTAAAACGACGAATGTCACCCACTTCTGCAATAAAACAGCTTACGGTTTTTATGCCGATCCCTTTGATCTCCATCAGTTTGTCAATGTAAGGAATCTCAGAAATTTTCGCTTCTATCTCCTTTAGCAGATCTACCATTCTGTTCTTATATACTTCATAATCATTCAGCAGGTTTCGGATCTCTATTCTGGCACTTCCCGGTGCTTCGGTACTTCCGATGCTGTGCTCCGCTGCTGATACCAGGGTCCCTGCCCTCTTTAATCCAGCGCCTTTCAGCTTTGCATCCCTCCATACCTGATTTACACCTTCTATGCCAAGTTCTTTGATATCACATGGCAGCGGTGCCTTTTTAATCACCATCATCCCGCTTACAGCGTCCGGATTTTTATAAACGTCTTTTATTTCCGGAAAATAAATACTGAACCACCGGGCTATCCGGTTTTTGATTCTTGTTATTTCTTCCTGTGTCTGAATGCGAAGGTTAGACAGATTTCTGATCTCTGCATAAATCCCTGTGGGAATATATGGATACAAAAATCTTCCTTCATTCACCAGAGCCGCAATTGTTTTTGGATCCTTACGGTCATTCTTGTTCGGGTTATTATCATCCAGCTCTTTGGATTTCTTTACATGATGCGGATTCACATGCACTGGCTTCATTCCCTGTTCCTGCAGGTATGCTCCAAGGTTCAGCCAGTAATGACCGGTGGGTTCCATTCCTGGAATCACAGCCTCTTTACCATGCTTGTCTGCTATATCTTCCATCCATGCCTTAAATGCAACAAACCCAGCTTCATCATTGTTGAAAGCAAACGGCTTTTTTGAGTACTCATAATTCCGCCAGTCAAAGGCCCTTGCATAATGGGTTTCACTTCCAACATCGATGCCAACGATTAAAGTTTTTTCCGTAATAGATGCAATTTTTGCGTTTTGTGTGTTATAATTCATTTTAGATACCTCACTGTTCAATAAGATTTTTTACTAACCGCTCAAAGTCAGTAATCTTATTTTACTCTGAGGTATTTTTTCTCAACCTTCTTTCTCGGAATTCCTTATATTTGAATTATACAAGAAGCTCCTGTATCATCGGTTTTAATCTCGCATAGAGAACAATCAATATAATCCTTTCCTGTTCTAATAGAATCCCAAATTAGGAGATGCAATAGCGATACCGTAATTATACGTATTATAACATAATGTGTTACCGAAAGTCATTATAAAAGAGGGCACAGCAAATAATTATGATTATTTTCCCTGACTTCAAATCATAAAGTGGCAGACAAAGTTTTATTTTTGACTGCCACAATTTACGGTTTCTATATGTTACATTTTTTACTTGCGGATAATATCGGCATATACTATTTCGCTTGTCAAACCAGTAAAATCAGCAATTCGCTATATGCCGACAGTTCCGTATGAATTACCCTATGAGGGTGCAAAAGGGATGCTGCTAATAGATGAAATTGATAATAAGGAACTTTTAACAGGTTTGTTTCAAGCTATGTATATGGAATTGCCAGCACCCAAACCGAAAAAGAAAAAATAATCAACTCGGAATATGGGTGGCAAACAGAACAAGGGCGTTTGGAAAAGCAAAGAGGAATAGCTGATCTTTGAGAACACCCACGAAGTCATTGTGGATAAAGAAACGTGGGAGCTTGCACAGAAGCTACGCAAGGCACCGAGACACCACAACATACTGGGCGAAGCCAAATACAATATGGGCAAGCGTGTCAAGGCAGCTAAGCCGGAGTTTGAACGCTATGCGGCATTGGTTCAGCAGTTCAAAGACAAATCCAAGAAACGAAAAGCTCTGCCGTTGACCGTGTGAAATCGCCTACGACAAGAAATACGATCCAAGAACAGCATTTATCTTCCCACCAAGAAAATCGGCAAAAACAATCCCAAAGCCGCCGAGATTGAAGCGGCTAACGCAGCAAGGCAGGAACGGAACAGAACAGCGGATATGGCACTCATATCGGGTATTTCCGAAGCAAAGATTTTAGAGGTCAAGCAGACCGAGATACACGAAAAAGCAAGCCAATCTATCAAAAGCAAAGGCTAGCTGCCTAATCTGTTCCGTAGGATTGTGGCAAAGGCAAAAGATTTTCTACAAAACCTTATTCGGGAAAAGGATATGCCGCCCAAGCCTACGCTTGATATTGATATGGCAGAGTTCCGCCATATGCGAAGCCTGATGATAAAAGTACAGGACAAAGGCTTTTTGTTCCTGCTCATTCGACGGGATTTCTAATTCTGCGTACTGCAGCTGTTCTTTTAGAAGTGCCGCTATTAAATACTTTCTTCTTTCGGTTTGTGTCATGTTCTTATCCTCTCCGTACAACTGCTTTTTGTGGACAAACGCTTAAACAGTTGCCGCAATGCAAACAGTTTTCTTGTATTATTACAACAGGGATTATCGTAAAATCAATACAATTCTGCGGACATACCGGTTGACAGGCTTTACAGCCAATGCATTTATGTGTGATCTCATAGCCCTGCATTTTTTCTTGTTCGTTGCCAATCGTAAAAGAAGTTCGCTCAATCGGCTTTTTAGAAAGGTTAAACCATTCCCCACTACCTTCATAGAGTTGAAAAACAGTAAGAGCCTGACGGGATTGTTCTGTCGGATAGATTTCATTCATATATGGATTTTTTTCAAAAAGCTTCTGTAAAGGTGCATTTCCGATTTTTTCCCTTTGCCGTTAGAAAATACAATCCTTTTTCATCACTATCCATTATGTCGATCGCACAGGTAACGGGCAGTCCATTGTTGTCAACCGTTGCAATAATAACTGAATGAATTTCCTTTTCTAAATAGCTTAAGATTTCCTTTGTTTTCACTTTTGAATATCTCCTGTGAAACAGAGTGGGGCTGCCCTATTGACAGCCCCGTTATCATAATCACTTTTGTTTTATTCGCTGACAACACTAAAACGCTGCTGTATGTGCTTACCGTTTTCCGCTTCATCAATCATAGCGATAGCATAGTCTGCATAGCTGATAACACTTTCTCCTTTTGAGTTAAGAGTAAGTTCTTCACCGCCAAGAATATATTTGCCGGTACGAACACCATCTGCCTGGAAATCTCCAGCAGGACTTAAATATGTCCATTTCACATCATTGCGCTGACGCAGCTCCCCTAAAGCCTTTGCCATCGCAACAGCAAGCGGTTTAAAGATATCCGGAAAATCAGGTCCGTCGGATACGCAAAGAGTATGTTCCGGGTTTACATAAAGACTACCTGCCCCACCAACTATCAACAGACGAATATTTGTACCTGAAAGAATATCACATAAGTGTTTCAAAGAAGTACTGTGCTGAGGTAAAGTTTCTTCTGTCCATGCGCCGAAAGCATCAATTACAACATCACTGTCTTTTAGGTCATTTAATGTCAGATCGAACAAATCTTTTTCAAGAACTTCTACACCTGCAGGTACTGAATTATTATTACGAACAACTGCCTTTACATTGTGTCCTCTATTAAGCGCTTCTTCTACAAGTTTTTTTCCCTGCTTTCCTGCTGCACATACAACTGTAATTTTCATTTTAGTTTCCTCCTTCATCTTAGTTTGGCTGTTGCCAAAAAATTTCTCAAAAATGCTCATAATGGATTTATCATTTTGGATATGCTCAGAGCTTCGCAGCGACCGTTCTCCTCAGCTCTTGGCTATATTATATGGGTGTTGGTTTCGACTGTAAAGTAAGCACTTTATTGTGGCGTAGTTACCTAAAGGATACTATTGGGTAGTTACCGCGAGGAAACAAATGCGTAATTTCAGTCTTTTCCGGTTATTGGTGCAAGGCAATAAAATTTAAAAATTTATTTTCACTTGATTTCATACGGAAACATTGACCAAATCAGACTCATACAGTATAATGGAAACAAAGTTTCTCTAAGAAACCATTGTGTGGAGGTAATCATAATGAGTGAATCAAAAACCGTAAAGGAATTGCCCGCTTGCCCTGTAGAAACAACATTAACTTTAATTGGTGATAAATGGAAAGTTTTAATTTTGCGTGACTTGCTCACGGGAACAAAGCGATTTGGTGAACTGAAAAAATCAATTGGTAATGTATCACAAAAGGTATTGACTGCACAACTTCGTGCAATGGAAGAAAACGGCTTATTAACCCGTACCGTATATGCAGAGGTACCGCCGAGAGTAGAATACACTTTAACAGACTTAGGAGAAAGTCTGAAACCCATTCTGGACGCCATGTGGAATTGGGGAGAGGAATACAAGGCATCTACGCGCTGAGTTTCTGATGCATGTTCTTTCTTTGAATTCATTGATTTCTTTCGACCTCTTTTCCTTGGTCTCAAAGCATCAGGTCCGGCAATTTTAAAATCATTTACCCATTTGGAAATCAATGCATGTGATAAATATAATTCTACTACATGAAGTTTGAATTCAAAAGAGTACGTTTTCTTTTCTCTGGAACATCGTAAGCCATCATCGCCTAACTCCTCATAATAATGAATCCAATTCAAAACTTGTCGTCTGTTTTTAACGCCATATTTTTCAGCTAAATATGTATAACCACCTTCACCTCTAAAATAAGCTTCCACTATTTTTTTCTTAAATTCAAAGCTATATTTAGGCATAAAGAAACCGACCTCCCAATCGTTAGATTTTTGGTCTAACTTTTGGGGGTCGGTTCAGATTACACGCCGGGCGGTGTCTTTTCAATGTCTATCGGCTATCTCGGACAAAGGGTTTTTTATGCTGTTTTCCATTCATCCCTGCGCCGCATGCTCCTCGATCCAGCCGTCGATCAGCTCCCAGATTTCTTCTCTTCCCTGTTTTGTCTCCGCAGAGAACGGGATCACCACACTGCCCGATTTCATTCCCAGACCAGTGCGGATCTGTTTTACCTGTTTTTGAATCTGACTGCGTTTGATCTTGTCCAGCTTCGTAGCAATGATCAACGGCTCATATCCGTTGTAAGTCATCCACTCATACATCATCTTATCATTCGCGGACGGCTCATGACGAATATCTACCAGCAAGAATACTGCTTTCAGCATCTGCGATTTCTGCAGATAACGCTCAATCAGTTTGCCCCATTTTTCTTTTTCCGACTGTGCCACCTTCGCATAACCGTAACCCGGCAGATCAACCAGATACATGGCATCATTAATGTTATAAAAATTGATCGTCTGTGTTTTTCCGGGCTGCGAACTGGTGCGCGCCAGTGATTTGCGGTTCATCAGCGCATTGATCAGAGAAGATTTTCCTACATTGGATTTTCCAGCAAACGCTACTTCAATTTTATCATGCTGCGGAAGTGTGCTGGTGATACCGCATACTGTCTCCAGCGCTACATTTTTAATTACCATGTATTTCCCTTTCTGTGTATGTCGGCCATTCGTCTACACGAAACAGCACGTTTACTTTTTATGTTTTACTTTCTTTTCCGGAAGTCCTTTCACCAGAGCTCCCGGTAAAATATCGGACATTGTTTCCGCAAAACAGATTTCCAGTCCCTTCTTAATCTCCACGGAAATTTCTTCTACATCCGGCTTGTTCTTAATCGGCACAAATACTGTTTTAATTCCCGCGTTTCTGGCCGCCAACAACTTTTCTTTTAAACCACCGATCGGCAGCACACGACCGCGCAAAGTGATTTCCCCCGTCATTGCCACATCCGCACGCACCGGAATCTCCGTAATTGCAGAGATCATCGCTGTCGCCATCGTCACACCGGCGGATGGTCCATCTTTCGGTACTGCTCCTTCTGGAATATGAATATGAATATCATGTTTGCGGAAATAATCTTCCGAAATTTGATATTCCGCAGCAATTGAACGGATATAACTCAGCCCTGCTCTGGCAGATTCTTTCATCACATCACCCAGCTGACCGGTCAGACTGATCTCACCGCGTCCCGGCATCACATTTACTTCAATCTGCAGGGTATCCCCGCCGACGCTTGTCCACGCAAGTCCGCGCACAATACCGATCTCGTTTGTCTCATTTAACTCCTGAACGGTATATCTGACTCTGCCAAGATATTTCTCCAGATTTTTACCGGTCACTTTAATCGATTTTTTCTCTTTTTCAAGAATCTCTCTGGCCGCTTTACGGCAAATCTCGCCAAGTTTTCGCTCCAAATTACGTACACCGGCTTCTCTGGTATATCCGGAAATAACCATACGCATCGCCTCATCTGTAATCGAGATACGCTCTGGCGTCAGACCATTATGCTCCACCTGCTTTTTCCAGAGATGCTCCTTTGCAATGTGGAACTTTTCATTTTCTGTATAGCTGGAAATTTCAATCAATTCCATACGGTCCAAAAGCGGACGCGGAATCGTCTGTACATCATTTGCCGTAGCAATAAACATCACCTGTGATAAATCCAAAGGAATTTCCACATAATGATCGCGGAAATTCACATTCTGCTCGGAATCGAGCACTTCCAGCATTGCAGAAGCGGTATCGCCTTTGTAATCACTGCTGAGCTTGTCAATCTCATCCAGAAGCATCAGCGGATTTTTTACCCCCGCCATTTTCAATGCGTTTGCGATACGCCCCGGCATCGCGCCCACATATGTTCTTCTGTGTCCACGGATTTCCGCCTCATCACGCACACCACCAAGACTGATACGCACATATTTCTTATTCAGCGCTCTGGCCACAGATTTCGCGATCGATGTTTTACCGGTTCCAGGCGGACCAACCAGACATAAAATCGGGCTGTCACCCTTTTGTGTAAGCGCACGCACCGCCAAAAATTCCAGAATGCGCTCTTTTACTTTCTCCAGTCCATAGTGATCTGCCTCAAGAATTTCTCTGGCATTGTTAATGTCCTTATTATCTCTGGAAACCGCATCCCACGGCATTTCCAACAAAGTCTCAATATAACCGCGCAGTACCGGGCTTTCGCCGGAATTTACTCCCACATTACGATACCGTTCAATCTCCTTGCGAATTTTTTCTTTGACCGCCTCGGAAGCCTTCTTTTTCGAAAGCTCTTCTAAAAAGACATCCGCCTCGTTAACGTTGTCCTCTTTTAATTCCTCACGGATCAGCTTCATCTGCTCACGCATAAAATATTCACGCTGATTCTTATCAATGCGCTCTCTGACCTTTTCCTGCAGTTCTCTGCGCAGCTGCAGAATATCAATCTCTTTCGCCATCAGTGTCAACAGCAGTTCACAGCGCTCCTGCAAATCAACCGCCTCCAAAACCGCCTGTTTCTGCTCATAGTAAAGCGGCAGATTCATGGCAATCTGTCCGGCTGCCTTTTCCAAATCTTCCATCTCACTGATTTGATGAATCAGTTCCTTACTCATCTTGCCGTTAAAACTACTGTAAGTCTCAAATCCTTCTTTCAAAGAACGCAGCAGTGCCTCCCTCGCGGTATCATCCAGGCCTTCTCCTTCTTCCTGAAATGTCATTACATCTGCTTCCAGATATTCATCTGCTTCCGTCAGATCAGCAAGTTCCGCGCGGCAAATACCTTCCGCCAGTACGCGCAAAATATTCTTCGGAAGCTTCACCACCTGCTTGATTTCCACAATCGTACCGATGCGATAAAGATCTTCCATCACCGGATCTGCAATCTGCGTATCCTTCTGCGCCACCACAAATAAACGCTGATCTTTTAACATCGCCTGTTCTACTGCTTTAATTGATTTCTTCCGGCTGATGTCGAAATGTACGATCATCGCCGGAAGAATGGTCATCCCCCGCAGAGCAACTGCGGGGATATTCTTTATCATATCTGTCATCTATCGTTCTCCTATGCGGATTCCGGTGTCATAACAACTTTCTTTTTCGTATTTTGTACCGGAATCAGCCGTTCTTCACTGTGAATCAGCTTTGCCTCTCCCGTTCCGTTCACCAGTTCCTTCGTTACGGTACATTCCGTAATCGTCTCATCCGACGGAATCACATACATCAAATCCTGCATAGACTTTTCCATCACAGCGCGCAGTCCTCTTGCGCCTGTCTTGCGTTCCATAGACTGTTTCGCCACTTCCAGAACCGCATCATCTTCAAATTCCAGTTTTACGCCATCCAGTTCAAACAATTTCTGATACTGCTTGATAATCGCATTTTTCGGCTCTTTTAAGATGCGTACCAATGTTTCCTCATCGAGAGCGTCCAGCGATACCACCACCGGAACGCGGCCGATAAACTCCGGAATCATCCCAAACTTCACAAAGTCCTGCGGAACCACATGTTTCAGAACCTCTCCAACATTTTTCTCTTCTTTACTGCTAAGCGTGCGATTAAAGCCCATCGTCTTGGTATCCATACGAGTCTCAATAATCTTATCCAGCCCTTCAAAGGCACCGCCGCAGATAAAGAGAATATTGGTTGTATCAATCGGAATCAGTTCCTGCTGCGGATGTTTTCTGCCGCCCTGCGGCGGAACACTCGCAACTGTCCCCTCAAGGATCTTCAGAAGCGCCTGCTGCACCCCCTCGCCGGAAACGTCTCGCGTAATTGACGCATTTTCTGATTTTCTGGTAATCTTATCAATTTCATCAATATAGATAATGCCATGCTGCGCACGTTCAATATCATAATCTGCCGCCTGTATGATCTTCAGCAGAATATTTTCCACGTCCTCACCGACATATCCGGCTTCCGTCAGGGTCGTCGCATCTGCAATTGCAAACGGTACGTTCAAAAGACGCGCCAGTGTCTGTGCCAGATACGTCTTACCGGAACCGGTCGGTCCCAGCATCAGAATATTACTTTTCTGCAGTTCTACGTCCAGATCTTTTCCAGCCATAATACGTTTATAATGATTGTAAACCGCAACCGCCAGTGCCTTTTTAGCGTTATCCTGGCCGATCACATAGTCATCCAATACTGCTTTTATTTCCTCCGGCTTCAGAAGATTGATTTCTTCCATCCCCTCAGAAGCGTATTCTTCCGCAAGTTCTTCCTCTATAATTTCACCGCAGATTTCCACACAGTCATCACAAATATAAACTCCGCCCGGACCTGCAATTAATTTTCTTACCTGATCCTCACTTTTATTACAAAAAGAACACCTGATTTTCGGTTCTCCGACTCTTCCTGCCATTTTCTATCCACCTTATTAAAATACTGAGAACATCTCTCTTAAAACTCTTTTCACACTCTGCACATAAATGCGACAAAGACCCCCGCTAAATTCGCAGGAGTCTTATCCGCACTTTATCTGCTCGAAATAACCATATCAATCAGTCCGTAAGCCTTTGCTTCCTCGGCTGTCATATAATTATCACGTTCCGTATCTGCCTCAATCACTTCGATCGGCTGACCGGTGTTTGCTGCCAGACACTCATTCAGACGTTTTTTTGTCTTCAGGATTTCTTCTGCGACAATCTTAATATCCGTAGCCTGACCTTTTGCACCGCCTGACGGCTGATGAATCATAATCTGTGCATTCGGCAGGGCAATTCGCTTGCCTTTTGTTCCGCCGGCCAGCAGGAACGCACCCATGCTGGCTGCCAGTCCCACGCAGATTGTGGAAACATCACATTTAATATACTTCATTGTATCATAGATGGCCATACCGGCGGTCACAGAACCGCCCGGGCTGTTGATATAAAGCTGAATATCCTTGCCCGGATCCTCAGACTCCAGAAACAGAAGCTGTGCAACAATCAGATTCGCACTGACATCTGTCACTTCCTCGCCAAGAAAAATGATACGGTCTTTTAGTAATCGGGAGTAAATATCGTAGGAACGTTCTCCTCTGCTTGTCTGCTCAATGACATAAGGTACAAAACTCATTATGCCGCCTCCTTACTCACTTAAGTCTTACACTTCTTTTGCGGAATCACGAAGCAGATCTACCGCCGCCTGAATCTTCAGGTCGCCCTTCATCTGTTCGATTCCTGCTTCTCCCAGCAGTTCTTTCACTTTATCTTTTTCCATCTTGTACATGTCAGCCATCTTCTGCAGCTCTTCTTCTACTTTCTCATCAGCGATTTCAAAATTTTCTTTTGCTGCGATCGCTTCCAGTGTCAGACTGTTTTTGATGCGTTTTTCTGCTTCCGGTCTCATCTGCTCCAGCATCTTTTCTGCTGTCATGCCTGTAAACTGGAAGTACTGTTCAACGGAAAGTCCCTGAGACTGTAATCTTCTTGCGAAATCATCAGCCATGTTGCGAACCTGGCTGTCAATCATTGCTGCCGGGATATCCATCTCTGCGTTTTCTACTGCTTTCTCTACTGCCGCAGTTTCTTTGGCATTCTTTGCTGCCGCTTCTTTTTTCTCTGTCAGCTTTTTCTTCAGATCTTCTTTGTACTCTGCCAGTGTATCAAATTCGGAAACATCCTGTGCAAACTCATCATCTGCTTCCGGAAGTTCTTTTACTTTGATTTCATTTACTTTACATTTGAATACTGCTTCTTTACCGGCAAGTTCTTTTGCATGATACTCTTCCGGGAAAGTAACCGTTACATCAAGCTCTTTACCAATCTCTGCGCCTACCAGCTGATCTTCAAAGCCCGGAATGAAACTTCCGCTGCCTACTGTCAGATCATAATTTTCTGCCTTTCCACCTGCGAACGGTACCCCGTCAACAGAACCGTCAAAATCAAGTTTGATCATATCGCCATTTGCAACTGCTCTGTCATCCACATCGATCGTTCTTGCGTTGTTTTCACGTTCTTTATCAATTTCTTTCTGGATCTCTTCTTCGGTAACTTCAATCTCTGCCTTCGGAACTTCCAGACCTTTGTATTCGCCCAGAGTTACTTCCGGTTTTACAGCTACTTCTGCAGTAAAGATAAACTCTTTGCCTTTTTCGATCTGTACAACATCAATCTTCGGCTGAGAAACAATATTCAGATCACAATTTGCAATCTCTTTATCATACGCTTCCGGAATCAACGCATTCGCTGCATCTTCATAGAAAATGCCTGCACCGTACATTTTCTCGATCATCGCACGCGGTGCTTTTCCTTTACGGAAGCCCGGGATATTAATTTTGTTTTTTGCTTTCAGGTAAGCGCCCTGCATTGCTTTTTCAAATTCCTCTGCGCTCACTTCAATGGTAAGCTTTACCATATTGTGTTCCAGGTTTTCTGTTTTTAAACTCATCTTGGATAGTTCCTCCTTAAATAATCCCTTTGTCTTTCTGAAAAATGGGCAATCTTCCCCATACTCACAGTCATTGTTCTACTATAGCACAATTTTTTGCAAATGACAACATTTACTTTTTATATATGATCCCTTCTGCCAGTTGATCAGCCTTTTGCACACCGTACAATCTCTTGATCAGCTCCAGAGAAAATTCGATTGCGGTTCCCATCCCACGACTGGTCGTAATATTACCGTCTGTTACTACCGGAACCGTCAACACCTCTGCCCCTGTCAGACGCTCTTCGAATCCCGGATAACAAACCGCCTTTTTGCCCGACAGAAATCCTAAATCTCCCAAAACGCTCGGTGCCGCGCAGATTGCTGCGATGCCGCCGCCTTTTTTATCTGTTTCTTTCAAAAGTGCAGTCAGACCCTCATGCGCGCCCAAATATTTTGTACCAGGCATTCCGCCCGGAAGTACCAGAATATCCGCGCCTGCAAAATTTGTTTTCTCAAAAACAGTATCCGCTTTTACCTCTATGCCATGCGAACCGCAGACACGATCCGTACCGTTTACGGATACTGTCACTACTTCTGCTTCTGCCCTACGCAGCAGATCCACTACGGTCAGTCCTTCAATTTCCTCAAATCCATCCGCCAGAAATACAAATACTTTGCTCATATCCATGCTCCTTTATTTTCATAAGACTCTGCCATACCACCACTGCTCACCCCTTGACACAGCCGTATACGGTTGTTAAAATAATTTCAAAGATATTGTATATCGTATCCCTTTTATCGTCAAGATATAGTAGGAGGTTGTTTTATGGAAATTGAACGGAAATTTTTAGTAAAGGACATCCCGGCAGATTTATCTGCATATCCCTGTCACATCATCGAACAGGGTTATCTGTGCACCGATCCGGTTGTACGTATCCGACGCCAGGATGACGATTATATTTTAACCTACAAAGGCAGCGGTCTTTTATGTCGCGAGGAATATAATCTTCCGCTGAAAGCCGCATCCTATGCACATTTAAAAGAAAAAACAGACGGACATATCATCGCCAAAAAGCGTTATGTGATCCCTCTGGAAAATCATTTAAAAATCGAACTGGATATTTTTGAACCTCCTTTTGCGCCGCTTGTTTTGGCTGAAGTGGAGTTTCCCGACACAGAGACGGCAAATGCCTTTTCTCCCCTGTCCTGGTTCGGTGAGGATGTGACCATGGACGGCCGCTATCACAACAGTTATTTGAGCCGGATGAAATTCTGATCAGATTTAACCTTGAATCAATTTTAAACCGGCCGGGAAGGCAGGTATTTTATGGGTAAAACAATAGGGCAAAAGCTCCAATTGCTGCGTGAATATAAGTCTCTGACACAAGACGAATTAAGTCGTCTAATGCACATTGCACGTTCCGCTTATGCCAACTATGAACTCGACCGGCGCGAGCCACCGATTTCCTTTCTGATCGCAGTCGCTGATTTTTACGACATCACACTGGATTGTCTAATGCGAGATGGCTTTCAGAATTTTCCGCTGACACATTCCGCTGATGAAAAGACGTTGCTGCGGCGTTACCGCTCCATGACTCCCATCAGCCGCATGGATCTGATGGAATACTCGCTTTTTCGTATCCGTCTGCAAACGCAAAATCAATCATAATCTTTTCTGCTTCATTGTAAAAAGACGCCCGGCACTTTCCGGACGTCTTTTCATTTTTCTTCATCAGGATATTCTATTTTTACCAGCGTCAGTCCCTGCGGAGGCGCTGTTTCCCCTGCTGCCTGCCGATCTTTTGCTTCCAAAAGCTCCTTCATATAATCGGGAGCATAATATCCGCTGCCCACACGCAGCAAAGTCCCGACAATAATTCGCACCATATTATAAAGAAATCCGTTGCCGCGAATACGCACTGTAATCATATCATTCTCTCGCCAAATCTCCACTGCATAAATCGTGCGGACCGTGTTTTCCACCTCCGCCTTATGCGTACAGAGACTTTTAAAATCATGCTTACCCACCAGATAATCCGCCGCTTGCTGCATCTGTCCTACATCCAACGGAATATAATAAAACAACGAATACAGTCGTTTCGTTGGATCTGCAAAACGACGGTTTAAAATCTTATACTCATACGTTTTTATCGTATTACAAAAACGCGGATGGAAATCAGACGCCACTTCTTTCGATTCCTGAATACGGATGTCCTGCGGCAGTCTTGTATTTAATGCAAAAGAAATCTTCTCTGCCGGCATCCGCGCCGAGGTATCAAATACCGCCACATTGCCAAGCGCGTGTACCCCCGCATCCGTACGGCTTGCACCGATAACACGAATTGGCTCACGAAGCAGCTCTGATAAATGCTGATTCAGCACTTCTTCTATTGTAATCCCATTCGGCTGCACCTGCCAGCCGCAATAATTTGTGCCGTCATATGCGACAGTCAATTTCACACGCTTCATATTAAATACCCGCCATTTTTTTTGCCGCAAACATCGCCAGCAGATAGAATACCAAAACAAAATAAGCAGCGCCGTCACGTTTCTGGTATTTCAAGGGATGCATTTTGGTTCGTCCGTCACCGCCGCGATAACCTCTTGCCTCCATCGCCATTGCCAAATCATTTGCCCGACGAAACGCCGAAATAAACAGCGGTACCAGAAGCGGTACCATATTTTTCGCTTTCTGTATCACGCCACCGCTCTCAAAATCCGCACCACGCGCCGTCTGCGCTTTCATGATCTTATCCGTTTCCTCCAAAAGAATCGGAATGAAACGCAGAGCGATCGACATCATCATTGCAATATCATGCACCGGCACATGAATTTTATTTAATGGCCGCAAACCTTTTTCCAATCCATCCGTAAGCTGATTCGGCGTCGTCGTCAGCGTCATAATCGACGCGCCGATAATCAAGTACGTCAGCCTGATTGCCATAAATGCCGCTTGTACTACACCCTCGCGTGTAATCGTCAATTTCCAGACGGAAAAAAGCGGTTCTCCAGGTGTCAGAAACATATTAAAGACCACCGTGATCATCATCAGTATCACGATTGCTTTCAGTCCCTTTACCATAAACTTAAACGGTACTTTGGAAATCTTGATTACGCATGCCAGAAATACCGTTGCCACCGCATAAGATGCAAAAGAACGAAACGCAAACAGTGAAATCAAAAATACCAGCGTGCCGACCAGCTTTGTGCGCGGGTCAAGGCGGTGAATCACCGAATCCGTCGGATAATACTGTCCGATCGTAATATCACGTATCATCCTGCCTCACCCCCAGTCATCTTCGCCAATATTTCCGCCGCTGCCTCCTCAACGGTCATCGCCTTTGTATTCACATCAATACCGCGGCTTTTCAATTCCTGCATCACATATGTGATCTGCGGAGCCGCCAGACCAATGGTCTCCAGTTCTTTATAATGTTCAAATACTCTGCGCGGTGTATCATCAAAGCGTACCTTCCCCTTTTCCATAACAATAATGCGCTCCACGTACCGTGCAATATCCTCCATACTGTGCGATACCAGAACAACTGTGATACCGCATTCTTTATGAAGCAGAGCGATCTGATCGAGAATGTCGTCCCTGCCCTTTGGATCCAGTCCTGCAGTCGGCTCATCAAGGATCAGCACCTCTGGCTGCATAGCCAAAATACCGGCAATCGCCACACGCCTTTTTTGACCGCCGGACAGTTCAAACGGTGATTTTTTATAATGCTTTTCCTTTAATCCGACCTGATTCAGCGCTTCATACGCCCGTCTCTCCACTTCTTCTTTTGGCAGCCCGAGATTTTTCGGTCCAAAGCAGACATCTGTAAATACATCCACCTCAAATAACTGATATTCCGGGTACTGAAACACCAGACCAACCTTGCTGCGCAATTCTTTAACGGAATATCCTTCCTGATAAATATTTTCCCCGTTATAATAGACCGCACCGGAAGTAGCACGGATGAGACCATTTAGGTGCTGAATCAAAGTAGATTTTCCCGATCCGGTATGTCCGATAATACCAATAAACTGTCCGTCCGGAAGTTCCAGATTAATATCTGTCAGAGCCTGCTTTTCATAAGCAGTTCCCTCTCCGTAAATATAATTCAGATGTTCAATTTTAATGGACATCGTTTTCATCCTTTCGCCTCTGTTTTGTCTGGATCCGCACCAGCGCATCCGCAAGTTCCTGCATCCGCAGGATGCCTTCCGGAATATCCAGACCACCTTTTCTAAGTTCATGCGCCAACATTGTTACCTGCGGCACATCCAGACGATGTTTCTTCAGTTCCTCCACATGAGAAAACACTTCGCGCGGTGTCCCCTGCATCAGTACATTGCCCTGATCCATTACGATCACATGATCCGCGTCGATTACCTCTTCCATGTAATGCGTAATCAAAATGATCGTCACATTTTTTTCACGGTTCAGTTTCTGCGCCGCACTGATCACCTCCCGACGTCCCACCGGATCAAGCATCGCCGTTGGTTCGTCGAACACAATGCATTTCGGCTCCATCGCCACTACACCGGCAATCGCCACACGCTGCTTCTGTCCGCCGGAAAGCCGATTCGGAGAGTGATTTCGGTATTCCCACATACCAACTGTTTTGAGACTTTTTTTCACGCGGGCAATAATTTCTTTGGTGGGAATGCCCATATTTTCCGGCCCGAATCCCACATCCTCATCCACCACGGTACCGATGATCTGATTGTCCGGATTCTGAAACACCATCCCCGCCGTTTGCCGGATTGCATCGAGTTTTTTCAAGTCACGAGTATCCATCCCATCTACCGTCACACTTCCCTGTGTCGGCAGTAAAATTGCGTTTAGATGTTTTGCCAGCGTCGATTTCCCGCTTCCGTTGTGTCCAAGGATTGCGATAAACTGTCCCGGCTCTACATCAAGATCGACACCGTTTACTGCACGATAGGTAGCCTCTACCTGCCCGTTTTCCCCGATTTTTTCATAATCATGTATCAGTTTGTCTGCTCTTATGATTCCCATATATGGTCTCTTTTTCCTTTCTGTATTAAAAAGAATGTACCCCGGCACATTCCTACCCCTACAGGCGGCAGCTCAGACGTGTGAGATGCAGAATCTCTTTTGCCAGTTTTTTTGTCAGCATTTTAGAAGAAAGGCGCCATTTCCAATTATTACCCAAAGTAGATGGAAAATTCATACGCGCCTCCGCACCAAGCGCAAGATAATCCTGCATCGGAATGATACAGGTATCCGCTGTACTTAACATCGCCAGACGAATAAAATCCCAGTGAATCTCCTCATGCGGCGTGCGGGCATTATTCATATAATCTGTCACAAAAGCCAGTTCTTTTTTATTCAGGCCGTCATACCACTGCATTAAAGTTTCATTATCATGTGTCCCTGTATAAACCACACAATTTTTATCATAGTTGTGCGGCAAATATTCACTTTTTCCATCCACATCGAAAGCGAAACCAAGCACCTTCATATTCGGATAACCGCTGTCCTTTACCAGTTTGCGCACCGTCGGCGTGATCAGACCCAAATCCTCTGCAATGACATCTTTCTTGCCAAGCTGTTTTTCCAGATTTTCAAACAAATCCATACCGGGGCCCTTTTCCCAGTGGCCGTCAGTTGCATCCTTATCACCGTACGGGATTGAGAAATATTCATCAAAACCGCGGAAATGATCAATACGCACCACATCATACAATTCATAGCAGTGTTTCATACGTCTTCCCCACCAGTCATACTGCTGGTTTTTGTGCACATCCCAGCGATACAGGGGATTTCCCCAGAGCTGACCGGTATCGGAAAATGCGTCAGGCGGACAGCCTGCCACCGCTTTCGGTTTTCTGTCCTCATCCATCTGGAACAAATCCGGATGTGCCCATACATCGGCACTGTCCAAAGCTACGTAAATCGGGATATCACCGATAATACGAATCCCTTTATCATTCGCGTATTTCTTTAACTTCATCCAGTGCTGCATAAATTTATACTGAAGATACTCGTAAAATTCAATCTCTTTTTCATACTGCGCATAGTAATAATCCAGAGCATTGTTCCAGCGCAGACGAATATCATCCGCCCATTCCAGCCAGGAAGCACCATCAAAGCAGCTTTTTACTGCCATAAACAAAGCATAATCCTTTAACCAGGACTGATTTTCATCCACAAATTTCAAAAATTCCTTATCCCGGGAGATATTACTTCTCTCGTATGCTTTGCGCAGAAGTTTATAACGCTTTTCATAGAGATCTCCGTACTCCACATAGTTTGGATGCGATGTACAATCCGCCTCCGCACACTCTTTTTTCGTCAGTACCCCTTCCTCAATAAGCGCCTCAAGATCAATAAAATACGGATTTCCCGCGAAGGTGGAAAACGACTGATACGGAGAATCACCGTAACTGGTCGGTCCCAACGGCAGCAGCTGCCAGTATGTCTGTCCGGCTTCCTCCAGGAAATCTACAAAATCATATGCACTTTTGGAAAACATTCCGATCCCGTATGGGGACGGAATACTCGTCATCGGAAGTAAAATTCCGCTTGCTCGCTTCATAACCTGCTCCTCTTTTCTTTTTCTATAAAACAAACGGGACGCCTCCGGACGTTACTGTCTGGCTGCGCCCCGAATACTGCATATTCAATCAACCAATATGTCTGCGGTCAATCTTTTTGGCGATAAACATTCCGATCACCTGGATAATCTGCGCCAACACAACAAGCAAAATCACCGTAATCCAGAGAATATTCGGCTGCCAACGATTATAACCATAACGGATGGCGATATCTCCAAGACCGCCGCCGCCACAGGCACCCGCCATCGCAGAATAACCAAGTATTGTAGTCGTCACAATTGTGGCATTGATTACAAGCGATGTTCGCGCCTCTGTAATAAAAACCTTACGCACGATCGTCATCAAGCTGGCACCCATGCTCTTCGCAGCCTCGATCACACCGTGATCCACTTCCTTTAGTGAAGATTCCACCATACGGGCAATATACGGCGCAGCTGCGATCGTCAGCGGTACGATCGTCGCTGTTGCCCCATAACTTTTTCCGATAATCGCGCGCGTCAGCGGCTGCAAAATCAACAGCAGGATTAAAAACGGCACGCTTCGGAAAATATTAATAATCACATCAAGCACGCTGTAAATAACACTGTTCGGGCGAATGCCGCCCTTTCCTGTCACCGTCAGAACAACTCCCAGCGGCAACCCGATTATATATCCAAGAAACGTAGAAGCGAACACCATCCAGAGCGAATCTCTGATTCCTTCTACAAGCATCATGATTTCTTTACTAGTCAACATAGTCTTCCAGCACCTCCACACCTAATTTCGCATTTTCCAGATATGTGATCATCTTTGCCGCAACCGTCTCATCCTCCGGGAGCTGCAGAACCATCTCACCTTTTGCCACACCATCAAGATTACGCGTGTTGGCATAAAGAATATTCACGGGCGCTTTAAATGCCAATACCATATTTCCGATCACTGGCTCAAAAGAGGAGTTCTCGGAAAATACAATACGCACACAACGTTTTCCCTTCATTTCTGCCACTTTTTCGTACCCCTGATAAATCAGACGTTTTGCTTCTTTTGATTTCGGTGCCTGGAAAATCTCCTCCACAGTGCCGTACTCCGCCAGTTTCCCCTGATCAATAATCGCCACATGACTGCAGATTTCCTGAACAACCGCCATTTCATGCGTAATCACAACAACAGTAATACCATATTTGCGATTAATTTCCTTGATCAGCTGCAGGATCGCCTTTGTCGTCTGCGGATCAAGCGCGCTGGTTGCCTCGTCACACAGCAGAATCTTCGGATCGGATGCCAGAACACGTGCGATCGCCACACGCTGTTTCTGTCCACCGGAAAGCTGTGCCGGGTAAGCATGCGCTTTTTCCTCCAGACCAACAATTTTCAGATACTCCATCGCTTTTTTACGCGCCTCTGCCTTTTTCACACCGGCAATTTCCAGCGGAAAACAAATATTGTCAATAACATTGCGCTGCATCAGCAAATTGAAATGCTGGAAAATCATGCCGATATCCATACGCGCTCTGCGCAGCTCTTTTTCCGAAAGCTGTGCCAAATCCTTTCCGTCCACAATCACTCTTCCGGATGTTGGACGCTCCAGAAAATTCAGGCAACGCACCAGCGTACTCTTTCCTGCCCCAGACATACCAATAATGCCATAAATATCGCCCTTATGAATATCCAGACTGACATCACGCAGCGCATGAACGTCTGTATTTTTTAACTTAAATTCTTTTCCCAAATGCTCCACTTTGATAATCGGTTCCATCGCAACCTCCATTTATACCCCGCAGATTCCTTTTACGGAGTCCTTTTTCACTGCAGTTGTCTGCTTCCTGTGAATCACAGCCTGCAACACCCCAAAGTATATCGTAAAAACAGGGCTGTTGCAAGATGGAATTCTCACAACAGCCCCTGAATAATTATATTTTACTCTGCCGCGGTCTCAGTTTCTGCTGCTTCTGTTTCGGCAGCCTCAGTCTCTGCTTCCTCAGCACTCTCCTCAAACGGAATTACTGCTCCGTTGTAGGTTTCATTAATAAACGCTTTCATCTCATCCGATTTCAAAGCTTCTACCAGTGCCACGATACCTTCATTTTTTTCATTGCCTTCTTTTACTGCAATGATATTTACATATGTTTTCGCAGCTTCGGAATCAGAAGCCTCATAAGCGATAGCGTCCTCTGCTACCGTATAGCCTGCGTCAAGTGCATAGTTTCCGTTCAAGACAACCAGCGCCGCCTCTTTTGTATAACGGGAAACCTGCGCTGCCTCCAGCTCCAAAATTTCCAGATTCATCGGATTTTCCTCAATATCATTTACCGTTGCTGTCAATCCCGCACCCTCTGCCAGTGTCAGCAGGCCATTGTCCTGCAGAAGAAGAAGTGCTCTTGCCTCGTTTGTCGTATCATTCGGAACCGCGATTACATCGCCTTCTTCTAACTCATCAATACTAGCCTTGGTACCGGGATAAATACCGAACGGTTCATAATGGATGCTGCCCGCATTCACAAGTGAAGTGCCCTGCTCCTCATTAAAACTTTCCAGATACGGAATATGTTGAAAATAATTTGCGTCGATCTCGCCGCTGTCTACCACAAGATTCGGCTGTACATAATCGGTAAACTCGATTACTTCCAATTCCCATCCTTCTTCCGCCAGCATTTCTTCCGCTTTTGCGAGGATTTCTGCGTGCGGTGTCGGGGATGCCGCTACCTTAATTGTTCCTTCCGCTGCTGCCGGCACTGCCAGTGCACAAACCAGAGTTGCCGCCGCTGCGGCTGCTGTGAATTTTTTCATAATATCCATCTCCTTTTTCTATTTTCAGTTTCCGTTTCAGGACCTGAATAAACATACCATATATATACTCTCGTCTCTCGTTTTTGTCAAGTTATATCGATTTAAAGAGATAAATTTAAGACTTTCAGCAAGCGCCAACGATGCCCGATTCGTTATGGATGTGCGGTAGAGAATGCCAGGCAGTTCCAGTTCGTCTGCTGCGTAAGAAAGAAGCGCCTTCGCCGCCTCCTTTGCATAGCCGCGACCGCGGTATTCTGTTCCAATCAAAACACTCAGTTCCGGCAGTTCAAACGGTTCCGGCAGTTCTTCCTGCAACATTTCAAAACCTATGCGTCCGACCACACAACCGGCCTTTTTTTCGACTACAGTCCACAATCCATAGCCGAACAGAGGATATTGTCCCCGAATGTAAGCTAGAAATGCTGCTTCTGCGTTGTCTCCCGGAAACGGCTTTACATCTGGATTTTGTATCTCACTTTCGTAAAACTTATAAATCTGCCTAAAATCCTCCGGCACAGATTCACGGATCAGCAGACGTTCTGTCTCAGCGATCGTCCATGGCAGCTGATAGTGGCGCTGCCAGATTCGACTCAAAAACTGCCGATCATTTTTCCAGTCCCAGTCGTCTGTCTCCCGTACAATCATATCCGCGCCGTATACCTTTTCTGCACCCTCTTTTTCTATAAAAATACACGGCAGCCCGTGCCGAATCAATGCCTTTGCATCCTCTGCACGAACTACCGCATATAACAGCTGATCTTCTGCCGAAACCGGCATCTGCAGTGCCTGCTGCAGATCTTTCTGCGTTTTCAGCACACGCAGAACAATTTTTTCTGTTTTCAGCATTTTTCCGGTTCCGGATAAGTCTCTCCAAAAGTATCCACAGTTACCGTTTTCATCTTCTGCTCATTCAGCGGACGGTCACTGTAATCCGTATCTTCCTCTGCGATTCTATTTACTACATCCATACCCTCAATAATCTTACCGAATGCAGCATACTGTCCATCCAGATGCGGAGAATGCTTATGCATAATGAAAAACTGAGAACCTGCAGAATTTGGATGCATCGCACGCGCCATAGAAAGAACTCCCTCCGTGTGCTCCAGATCATTCTTAAAACGATTCGCAGTGAACTCACCTCTGATTGAATAACCCGGGCCGCCCATTCCACTGCCCTGCGGGCATCCGCCCTGAATCATAAATCCATTGATCACGCGGTGAAAAATCAGCCCGTCATAAAACCCTTTCTGCACCAGACTGATAAAATTGTTTACCGTATTCGGTGCAACCTCCGGATAAAGCTCTGCCTTCATCACATCTCCGTTTTCCATTGTAATTGTTACGATTGGATTCTTTGCCATTTTTCTTCTCCTTTATTTTATTAAATATGAAATACTTTTTGGATACTGCGGTTACTGCCAAGTACCAGAATTGTTTCCTCTCCGGTAAAATAAGTGTTTGAATTGACATCCATATTTAACACACCGTCTTTTTTCAAAGCCATGATATTAATACTATGATTCTGACGGATGTTCAGCTCTCCAATACTTCTGCCGACCCATTCCGACGGCGTTTCCACCTCAAAGATCGCATAATCCTGTCCAAGATCGATATAGTCAAAAATGTGATCAGAGCTGTAACGGATTGCGGTCCAAATCGCCAACTGCTTCTCCGGATATACAATCTCATCTGCACCATTTCGCAGCAGGAATTTTGCATGCACATCGCGTACCGCTCTGGAAACCACCATTTTTGCACCGAGTTCCTTTAAGAGAGATGTTGTTTCCAGAGAGCTCTGAAAATCATTTCCGATAGCCACCAGGCAAAGATCAAAATTGCCAATGCCAAGCGAACGCAGAAATTCCTCGTTCGTGGTATCTCCGATCAGCGCTTTTGTCACATAAGGCACTGCAGCGTCCACACGTTCTTCCTTACGGTCAATTGCCATGATATAATGTCCGAGTTCGTTTAATTTTATTGCAATATTCGTTCCAAATCTTCCAAGTCCGATCAATAAAATAGATTTCATCCTCTTCCCCTTCTATCCAACTGTAATTTTTTCCTGCGGCATCTTGGATAAATGCGTTTGTTTTGCAGAAATCGTTGCAAAAATCAAAGTCAGTCCGCCAACACGTCCAATAAACATTAACGTAATCAGCACAAGTCTGGACACCATACTAAGTTCTGTTGTAATTCCCAGCGTCAATCCTACAGTCGCAATGGCTGACGCGGTTTCAAACATCGCATCCAGCATCGGCACACCATCCACACAACTGATCACAATCGCGCCCAGTGACACCAGCGACACAAACATAATGAAAATAGTCGCTGCAGACACAACCACATCCTTGGCGATACGCCGTCCGAAGCACTGCGCGTCGTCCTTACGGTTAAAAACAGCAAACGCGGTCAACAGCAGCACTGCAATCGTCGTTGTTTTCATACCGCCCGCCGTTGACCCCGGTGAACCACCGATCAACATCAGCAATATCGTCACTGCCTGTCCGGACTCCTTCAGTGCGTTCAGATCTACGGTGTTAAAGCCCGCCGTACGAGGCGAAACAGTCTGAAACATAGCCGCAAAAATTTTTTCTCCGATTGATAGAGATTCCCACTGCGCACCGGAAAATTCCACAAATAAAAAATAGAAAAACGGTACCACCAACAAAAACGCTGTTACAGAAAAAATAATCTTAGTCTGCATACGATATCGTTGAATATGGAACCGGTGCGTGCGGACATCCTCCCAGCTCAGAAATCCCAACCCACCAATAATAATCAGCAGCATGATTACCAGATTCACAATTACATCGCCACTGTAATAGGTCAGGGAAGAAAATTTTTCCCGGAACCCCATCAAATCAAAACCGGCATTGCAAAATGCCGAAATAGAATGGAAAATTCCATACCAGATACCTTTCAGCAAACCATAATCGCGCACGAACGGAATTGCCAGGAGAATTGCCCCTGTCAGCTCAATCACTGCTACCGACCGCAGGATAAAGCCGGTCAGTTTTACAATACCGCCCACATTCGGTGCGGAAATTGCCTCCTGCAGTGTTGTTCTCTGCATCAAGCCAATCTTTTTCCCGGAAAAAAGTGCGATTGCCACTGCAACGGTCACCACTCCGAGACCGCCAATCTGAATCAGCAGCAAAATCACTATCTGACCGAATTCTGACCAGTACGTCGCTGTATCCTGCACGATCAGCCCTGTCACGCAGGTAGCTGACGTCGCTGTAAACAGTGCATCCAGAAAAGATGCGCCACCCGGCGTCTTCGTCGCAAACGGCAGCATTAAAAGTAATGTACCGATAAGGATTACTCCCAGAAAACCAAGCATAATAATCCGCGACGTTGAAAAAATACGAGGATTGTGTAATGATATCATCTCTTTTTCACCTACATATTCTCTACCGTATCCGGCAAAAGTCATTTCATTTTTGTATCCTAACGATTATATACTGATTACACATAATTTTCAACCACCTTTCAGCCGGAAACTTTAGTTATCATTCCTCTTCCGGCTGAAAAATTTATTTCCACTTTAAAAGCCCCTCTTCCTATTCCGTTGTCCGCAAACGTTCCACCACTGTTCCCCCATGAAAGAAATACAAAGCAACCATCGGAATTACAGCTGCTAAAATCAAATATAACACACTGATTACAGCTGCCGGAACCAATGTCAGCCGCAGACTGAAAAACCACATAGAAGGAGAATTCAGCATATTCTTCAATACCGTCAGAGTCAAAAACACCGCTGTCAGCGCGCCGATCAGATCTGCTCCCACGGCGTAATACACGCCTTCATAAACAACCAGACGACGAAGCTGCCTTTCTGTCATGCCGATGCTCTGCAATGTGGCAAACTCATGTCGGCGCGTAATAATATTTGTAATGATCATATTCGTAAAATTAATCAGCCCGGCAAATGCCATAATACCGCCGATCAGGCTGCCCACAATCAGAATCATGCTGCGGATAGAATCTACCTGCTCTTTAATCAATTTTGTAGAAGTATAGGCTGCGGAAGGGTTTTCCTCCACATAATTGCTCAATGCCTTCTCCATCTGCGGCTGCATGGATTCTTCCACATTAAACGCAAAGTTTAACAAGGTGGGTGTGTCATAAATCTCCCGAAATGCCGTATCCGCCAAAAACACAAACGGCGCGTCTCCCCCGATATTACTCTGCGCCGTGGTCGTAGTCGGTGTTTCCCGCTGCGTTCCCACCAAAGACGCTTTTGCCAGAACGGTGCAAGTTTTCACGATTTTTCCATCTTTGGAAAAGGAAATACTGTCGCCAATCTGCAGCGCGTCTGTCAGAGATGTGCGTTCCGGTCCTCCGGTCAGATCGTCCATAAAGCAGCCTATAATAGCATACTCTCCGGTCAGCATCTTCTGTTTCAGAATCTGTAAATCCGTTTCGCCTTCAAAAATCACCATATCCTCCCAGAAATTCTCTGAGGCTCCCATCACAGCCGGAAGCATCATCCAGCCTGCAAAATATCCCAAGATCAATCCCACCGGCAATCCCATCAATGTCAGCCGGATCGCCTGCTGATTAACGATACTCCTGATCTGTCGCGCAGAAGCACCGATGGTGCGCAACAGCCCGTACTGCCGTACATCCTGCATTACAGAAATATCAAAAATATTGTAAATAAGCAAATATCCGCATACTACAAACATCAGGATAAATACCGCCGCAAACAGAACGGATTCTGGCTGTATCAATCCCTGCGACATCCGGTTTGCCGTGGCAAGGACGAAATTATCCGCACTCATATCTTCTGCATTCCCGCCAATAGACTCTACAAAGGCAACCAATTGCTCCTGCACATTTCTCTTATCCTTCAGTACAACTTCAGAAAATGTGACACCGGACATTTCATGATCTTTTCGATAAGTGTTCAGAAATACATCCGGATTTTCCTCGACAAACGCTTCAGAAACAACTGCCACACTGATCGTATCATTCACAGCTTCCCACCATCCGGAAAGTTTCATATCATAGTGATATACCTTTCCCCGTATATCAAACTCTACCGGAACTGCCGCTCCGATCTCCGGCTCTACTCCTAATGCTTTTAATGCCAGATCTGTAGTTGCAATCTCATTTGCATTTACAGGCGCCCTCCCGCTGGTCGGTTTACAAAACGTCAACTCCTGCTGCACACTGTCTGCATAATTAAGTTCTACCGAGTGACCAACCGCATTGTCCGCATATCCAATCACACGCCGATGTCCCGCCTGCTTTACAAAGTCACTGTCAGCCAGCAACGCAAACTGTTCCTCCGTCAGATATCCCAGCGTACCGTCCCCTTTGCTGCCTTTTTGCATCTGCATAGAAAGCTGCATAGAAGAAACCATATTAAATGCCAGCGAAGTGATGGAAGAAAATAAAAACGCTGTCAGGATAATCGCCAGCATTGCCGCCATGTTCCGTACCTTATTTTTCTTATAATATTGCTTTGCCAGACACTTTACCGCTCCTTTTCTCTTTACCGAATCAGACTTTCTCATCTTTCCACCCCCCTACTGTATGATTCTGCCGTCTTCAATACAGACGATACGATCTGCCATACAGGCAATCTCCGTATTGTGCGTGATCATAATCAGCGTCTGGTGAAACTTTTCGCTGGTCATTTTCAAAAGTCCCATCACATCACTGCTGGTACGGCTGTCCAGATTCCCGGTCGGTTCATCCGCCAGAATGATCGCCGGTTTCGACACAAGCGCACGGGCGATCGCCACCCTCTGCTGCTGCCCGCCGGACAGATTTCCTGGCAGGTTATCCAACTTTTCTTCCAGTCCCAAAATTTCCGTCACCTCTCTTAAAAAGCCCTCATCCGCCTTTTCTCCGTCAAGTTCTACCGGAAGCACGATATTCTCATACACATTAAGCACCGGAATCAGATTGTAATTTTGAAAAATAAACCCGATATTCCTGCGCCGAAATGCAGTAAGTTCCTCTTCCTTCATCTTTAATAAATCTTTTCCATTGATTTTCACACTCCCTGAAGTAGGACGATCCAATCCGCCAATCATATTGAGCAGCGTCGATTTACCGCTGCCGGAGGTCCCGACAACCGCTACAAATTCTCCTTTCCGCACTGTAAGAGAAACACCGTCCAATGCATGAACCTGATTCCCTCCGGTACCGTATATCTTCCGTAAATCTTTTGTTTCCAGTATTACCATGTTGAAAGCCTCCTGTCTTCTTTTTGTGTTTTCAGATTAACAGGCACTTCTTACAATCTCCTTACAATTTCCAAAATATATTTTATACGTCGTCAGTCTCCGTTATGGTATACTGTAATAAGATTGTAAGAAGTGTCCGCTATACTAAGGCTAACAAAGAAAACAATCAGGAGGTTATGGCTATGACAATCTTACAGACAGAGAATCTAATGAAAATATACGGCAGCGGTGAAAACGAGGTGCGCGCCCTAAACGATGTATCCCTTACCGTAAATGAGGGGGAATTTGTGGCCGTGGTCGGCACATCGGGCAGCGGCAAATCTACCCTTTTAAATATGATCGGCGGTCTGGACCGTCCTACATCCGGCAAGGTGCTCATCCGCGGCAAAAACCTGCTGAAAATGCAGGACGACGAACTGACCATTTTTCGCAGAAGAAACATCGGTTTTGTCTTTCAGAATTACAATCTGCTTCCCATACTCAATGTATATGAAAATATCATATACCCGATTGAAATTGATGGCGGCAAAACCGATATCGCCTTCGTAAAAGAAATTATTCATACACTTGGTTTGGAAAAGAAGCTCAGAAATATGCCGAATACCTTGTCCGGCGGACAGCAGCAGAGAGTGGCGATCGCCCGTGCCCTTTCTACGAAACCGGCAATCATTCTGGCGGACGAGCCGACCGGAAATCTGGATTCCAAAACCAGTACAGATGTCATTCTGTTAATGCAGTCCATCAGCAGGCAGTTTCACCAGACTACAATGATGATCACCCACAACGAGGAAATCGCTCAGATGGCAGATCGGATTATCCGCATTGAGGACGGCAGAGTTGTTTCGGGAGGTGTCGGGTATGCATGCTAATCGAAATAAACGCGCACTAATACGCGTGAAAAAAGGAATGATGCGAGCGAACCGTACCCGCAATCTGTTCGCGGTATTTGCCGTTGTCCTCACCACTTTTATGATTACCACTGTTTTCAGTCTTGGCGTCAATTATACCGAAAACATGAAGCTCATGCAGATACGACTGTCCGGAACGACCGCGGAAGCCTCTCTGGCGATGCCTTCTGCAAAGCAGGAACAGCAAATCCGAGAACTTCCCTATGTGACGGCCGTCGGTATACAGTATCCGGTAGGCACAATCTCAGAAACAAACGCTGAGGGACGCGAACTTTCCATTTCTCTTCAATATTATGATTCTGCCGAATGGGAATCACATTATCAGAATGCCATCAGCAACCTAACTGGCAGCTATCCTACAAGCGAAAACGAAATCCTGTTATCTGAGGACGCACTTTCCCAACTTGGCATTCAAAACCCGACGCTGCATATGGAAATTCCACTGTCCTATTCTGACAAAAACGGCAGACAGGAAAAAATCTTCACGTTAAGCGGCTGGTTCCGCTCCTACACCGGTACAGGCATGGGATTTTTGTCCGAGTCCTACTGTCAAAACGCGGATTACGCTTTGGAAACAGACGGTATTCTTTCCTTATCTCTAAAGAAAATACCCGGCGATTTCTATCGGATTCAGGAAGATGTACCTTTAAACGATGGACAGCGTTTTCAAGGCTCCTTTGAGATAAAGTCCTCGAACGGCTCTGTCATCGCAATGATGATCCTTCTGGTCTTTTTCATCATCGGCAGCGGCTATCTGCTTATTTACAATGTGCTGTATATCTCCATTTCCAAAGATACCCGCTTTTATGGTCTGATCAAAACACTTGGCACAACACAAACGCAGATCCAACTGCTGGTAAAAAATCAGGCGATAACATTTGCCTGCATCGGAATCCCCATCGGTATTTTGGCAGCAGCCGCAGTATCCTTTGGTATCGTTCCACTGATTTTAAATAACGGCTATCTCTCCGGTCTGTCAACGATGGACGCCAAAGTATTCTTCCATCCGTCCATCTTTATCCTGTCAATTCTTTTTTCGGCAGTAACAGTCTGGATTGCCTGCAGCGCTCCCGCGAAAGCAGCCGCAAAAATTTCTCCTGTAGAAGCTTTAAAATTCCAAAATTTTGCACCGCCGAAAGTAAAAACCAGGAATTCTGCAAATGGAGGCAGACTGCATGTAATGGCGCTGCACAATGTGTTCCGTGACAAAAAACGCGCGGTACTGGTATTTTTATCATTGTTTATGGGAATCACCATGATTCTTGGTGTAAATGGTATCATTACCAGCTATAAAGCAGAAAACTATGTAAAAGTCTATTATGATTATGATTTTGAATACAACGATATCCAGTTTGAGCAACCGGAACAACGAAACAAGGAAGTGCCTCAATTTGACGAGCATTTCGCAGAACAGATCCGGCAGATTGACGGCATCGAAAAAGTGACTTTAGGAAAAACCATCTGGACAGAAATTGCTTTCGACGAAGCTGCGCTAGAAGATTTTATGAAGATCCGCTACGAGGACAGCCGTTACAAAGCTGAAGGGCAATCTTACGAGCAAATGCTCTCCGACATGAGAACATTCGCTGCGAACGGAGAATACGGCTGCTACATCACTACACTTGCACGAGAAGAGGTTCTGGAAACATACAACGCCTCCCACCCGGATCATCCCATCGATATCGAAGCCTTTCAGCGCGGCAGTCTTGCAATTGCCGGAACCGACAGTGATATGTTTGCGCCAAATACCGCTCTGACCGGACAGACACTGACGCTGACGGCTGACAGTACGGACGGGAAACCCACCGATTTTCAAATTGGCGGCGCATTTCATTACAGTGATTACCGGGATAATCTTTCTGAAGGAATTGAGCAACGCAAATTAATCTACGGCGTTCCGGATATTCTTTTCGTCAGCGAAGCCGGCATGGAACGTCTGACAAGGGAAGCCATTATTTCCGCGATCGGTGTAGATGTAAAAGATACAAACGACATTATGCGAATCGACAGCGAACTGCAGGCAATCAACCGCACTCTTACCACATCCGATTGGGAATTTAAAAGTTCTGTCCATGAACTGGAACGTTTCAATCAGATGTTTTACTCCATCAACCTGTTGGGAAACGGCGCGGCACTCCTGCTCATTCTGATCGGCCTGATCAACTTTGTAAATGTAATACTGACTGGCATAGCTGCAAGAAAGAATGAATTTGCCATCATGGAAAGTATCGGTACAACGAAAAAACAAATTCAAAAGCTACTGACTCTGGAAGGCGGAATTTACGCGCTTATCTCCACTCTGCTGATCCTGACGTTAGGAAATGCATTCCTTTTGCTTGTGGCAGACGCAGTACCACATCTGGCAAATTATGCAGAATTTGAATACCCGACCGCGCTCGTCGTCGGTCTGATTGCCGCAATTTTCGTAATTTGTCTGAGTATCCCGGCACTCGTTTATAAAGCTGTTTCCACAGAAACCGTTATCGAACGGCTGCACCACTTTGAAAATTAAAAAGAAAGGCGTTGGTTTTATCATTATGGCAAATATTTTTCTTCTTGAAGATGACAACCTCTTAAACAAGGGAATCTCCATTGCCCTCCAAAAAGATAACCATACCGTTACAGCCGCTTACAGTTATCTGGAAGCTCTGCAAAATTATCAAACCAAAAAATATGACCTATTCCTGCTGGACATCAACCTTCCTGACGGTAGCGGACTGAAACTTTGTCAGAAAATTCGTGAAACCTCCGACACACCGGTTTTGTTTTTAACTGCCAACGATACTGAAGAAGATATGCTCTCCGGTTTTTCGGCAGGCTGTGACGACTATATTTCCAAGCCCTTTCCGCTTGAAGTTCTGCGAAAAAAAATACTGGCGATCTTAAAGCGAACCGGCTCAGACCATTCCCGTATTCGTTATCGGAACCTGGAAATAGACACAGACAAATGTCTCGTCTATTTAAACAGTCAGGAAATTCATCTTACCGTTACGGAATATAAACTACTTGCTTACCTGATGCAAAACAAGGGAACAATAGTACCCAAAACAACACTTCAGGAAAAATTGTGGGATATTGACGGAAATTTTATTGATGACAATACCATCCGAGTTAACATCAAACGACTGCGTCAAAAACTGCACGATGATAAACAGGAATATATTATTACTGTTTTCGGTATGGGATACACATTTGGAGAATAGAAATGAAGTCTTTTAAGATTTGCAGAAAACTGCTTTTAACACTTGCGCTCTGTACCGCTGTCAGCGGTGCAGCAGCCGCGCTTTTACTAAAAAACAGCCCGGAGCTTTCCCGGTTTCTCGGCGCTGTTCTTATTCTAATGTGCATACTTCTGTTTTTACTGGATTTCCTGCATAACCGCTATGACGATGATCTGTTGGAAAAAATCACTCTGCTCATCGAATCGCTGACAGAACAACAGGAAACATATGTATTTACGGAAAATACCGATACGCTGACTGCCCGCCTTCAGCATCAGCTTTTAAAGCTCCGTAATATTTTAATCGCACAAAATCAACTGCTGGCACAGGAAAAAGACCAAATCAAGACGTTGATTTCTGATATTTCTCATCAAATTAAAACGCCCGTAGCAGCCGCCAATACCTTTGCCCAGCTGCTTGACGGAAACGAACTTTCTTTTTCAGAACAGACGGAATATATCGCCGCCCTGCAGACAGCGCTGGATAAACTCACCTTTTTGACAAATAGTCTGATTAAAATGTCCCGTCTGGAAAGCGGTATTATCCGCTTAAAGCCAGAAAGAACCAGTCTAAACGCTATTATTCTTCAAGCGATCAAAACCGTATATGCCAAGGCAAAAGAAAAAAACAGCACCATTACTTTTGACTGTCCACAGGAATTTGAAGCCACACTTGATTTTAACTGGACGACAGAAGCTGTCACAAACGTACTCGACAACGCCGTTAAATATACGCCCTGCGGCGGTATGATCCAGGTCTCCGTTACGGAATATCCATCTTATCTGCGATTAGACATCTGTGACAACGGTCCCGGTATTCCCGAAGCAGAACAAGCTAAAATTTTCAGTCGCTTTTACAGAGGAACGCATTCCGCCGGTGTGGACGGCGTCGGGATCGATCTGGATCTGACCCGCGATATCATTACAAAACAACATGGATATGTCAAGGTTTCCTCGACTGAAAACGGCAGTTTATTCTCTTTGTTTTTGAAAAAAGAATAAGGCGATTATTTTCTCAATCTCTCTCTGCCACCATAAGAATCATAAAAAATTCTATCTTGTGCTTCTATCACTGTAATGCTATACTATATATGAAAAAGCAACCGCCCACAAGGGGTTGACCTTAATTAGTTGGATATAGAAATTCCGCCCAGTCTCAGCCAAGTCTAGGGTGGTTTTTCTATGCTTTAAATCATCATCGACAGAACGTAAAAACGAATGTCAGTAATGCTAAAATGAACATTCCAAAAGCCATTAGGTCTTTAAAATCAAAATGTTTCATCAGCACCACCCCCATTCTATGTAAGAATAGAGGTCAGCCACCCTGTAACACGATTGCTTTCACAGCGGATTATATCATTTCTCTTTATTAGTCGCAATCACTTTTTTAGTGAAAAACGCCACTTTTTAATGTTCTTATTTCTTTCCAGAATTATGTTGCCTTATCTTTTTCGTTTTTTATAGCTTTAACAAAAAATAAAAGTCCCAAAACCATTGAATGCTCAACGTTTTAGGACTTTCTACGAACAGGGGATGAGAGAATCGAACTCCCGCTAAAAGTTTTGGAGACTTCTGTCATACCATTTGACCAATCCCCTGTGTGTTGCTCACCATATTTTTATATCATATGAGCGCAACAATGTCAACTATATTTTACAAAAATCTTCTAAAAATACACAAAATTTTCATCAGCGGTGTTCCAGCAAATACTGTACCGCTTCTCGAACGGTTTTCAAACCGACAATATGAATACCAGCCGTCTCCCGAATGGCTTTCAGCGACACCTCCGGCATTAATACCGTGTGAAAGCCAAGCTTTTTCGCCTCCTGTACCCGCTGCTGCACCTGACTGACTGCACGTATTTCTCCACTGAGACCGACTTCACCGAAAGCAATCATTTTTTCATCAATTGAAATATCTTTAAAACTGGATACTACCGCCAGGATCAGTCCAAGATCAATGGCCGGCTCGTTCATCTTGATTCCCCCGGCAATATTCACATAAACATCACAAGCCGATAGATGCATCCCAGCGCGTTTCTCCAGCACTGCCAAAAGCAGATTCACTCGGTTAAAGTCCATCCCGGCTGTAGTCCTGCGCGGCATCGGCAAATTACTCTGACAGACAAGCGCCTGAATCTCTAGCAACACCGGACGTGTCCCCTCAATCGAACATGCCACAATCGAACCAGAGGCATTTTCAGGCCGGCCGCTTAGCATATATTCTGAAGGATTTTCCACCTCCACCAATCCCACATCGCGCATTTCAAACACACCAATCTCGTTTGTGGAGCCGAAACGATTCTTCACTCCGCGCAGAATACGGTAGGCCGCATGGCGGTCTCCTTCAAAATAAAGTACCGTATCTACCATATGCTCCAGCACACGGGGGCCGGCCACAACACCTTCTTTTGTCACATGACCGACCAGGAATACGGAAATCCCCAATCCTTTCGCAATCTGCATAAATACATTTGTAGACTCGCGTACCTGCGAAACGCTACCGGGCGCGGAAGATACTTCCTCACTGAACATCGTCTGAATGGAATCAATTACAACAATCTCCGGACGATTCTGCTCCAGAACAGACTGAATCAGTTCCAGATTGGTCTCGCAGTAAAGCTGCATATCTTTTTCAAACTCACCGATACGCTGTGCGCGCAGCTTGATCTGCTGGGCAGACTCCTCTCCTGAGATATACAACACCTTTCGGCCGGCCTGCACCAGATTATGACAGACCTGCAGAAGAAGCGTTGATTTTCCAATACCCGGATCTCCGCCGACCAGCACCAGCGATCCCTTTACGATCCCGCCACCAAGCACCCGATCCAGTTCTCCGATTCCGGTAGAAATTCGCTGTCCCTCATCTGCCTGTACCTTTGACAGACTGACAGGGGTCAGATTTTTCACACTTGTCTGTCCTGCTCTTTTTGATACCGCCTTTTTCGATGCCGTCGGCTCCTCTGTAAACGTATTCCATTCCCTGCAGCCGGGGCATTGCCCCAGCCACTTGGAAGATTCGTAACCACAGTTCTGACAAAAAAAGACGGTTGTTTTTCCTTTTGCCATATATTATTTCACAATCTTCACGGAAACAGTTTTGCCCGGTTCCAGTTCTACATTCACAGAAAGCTTACCGCTTAAATTTGTTTTCATCGTACCAACATCCTCACTGTCCACAAAAATCCGATAAACTGTTTCCTCTTCCAATCCAACTGTAATCTGTACATCCTGAGAACTCTCTACCTGAAACTCCATGCCGTCCGCATTGGCCTTCATGTGACTGACTGCCGTACCCGGCACAGATTCATAAACAAACATTTCATTTTTTTCCAGTTTAGTGATTTCTTTAAATGTTTTTATTTTGTAAATATCCCCCGCATTTTCAAAATCAGACACCTTTGTTTTCTGTTCCAGTTCATAGTTTCCAAAACTGATCGTTCCATCTTCCTCTCTGCGAATAATCATTTCTGTCATTGTGAAATCCTCCCTTATCATTTTGTATTTTATCATTATTAATTATGCCGTCTCCGGCTTTTTCTCAAATTTTATATTACCCTTTATCATCGTCAGTACCACGCTATCTCCAGCTGCAATCCTTCCTTCCAGAATTTCTTCTGCAAGCAAATCCTCAACCTTTGTCTGGATTGCACGTTTCAGCGGTCTTGCACCAAATTTCGGATCAAATCCCGTCTCGGCAATATACTTTTTCACACTGCTGCGCACCTTTAGCGTAATATCCATCTGCTTCTTACACCGCTCAGCAAATCCCTCAAACAGCAGCGATACAATCTGTTCAATTTCCTCCTTATTCAGAGAATGGAACACGATCATCTCATCAATACGATTTAAAAACTCCGGCTTGAAGAGACGCTTTACCTCCTCCATCACGCTGCCCTTCATACGCCTGTAATTCTGCTTTTCATCATCGCTTGCCGCAAAACCAAGCTTTTTCGGTTCTACAATTGCCTGTGCACCGGCATTTGATGTCATAATGATAATTGTGTTTTTGAAATCAACCCTGCGTCCCTGTGAATCCGTAATATGTCCATCATCCAGCACCTGTAAAAGAATATTAAACACATCCGGATGTGCTTTTTCAATCTCGTCAAGCAAAATCACGGAATATGGATTACGACGCACCTTTTCACTGAGCTGGCCACCTTCCTCATATCCGACATATCCCGGCGGAGAGCCGACCAGTCTGGAAACGCTGTGCTTCTCCATATACTCTGACATATCAATACGAATCATCGCCTGTTCACTGCCAAACACCACATCCGCCAACACTTTAGATAACTCTGTCTTTCCAACACCGGTCGGTCCAAGGAATAAGAAAGAACCAATTGGGCGGTTCGGGTCTTTTAATCCCACACGTCCGCGCTTGATTGCTTTCGCCACAGCAGTAACTGCCTCATCCTGTCCAATCACCCGTTTGTGCAGCGTCTCCTCCAGCTTCAGCAGCCGTTTGGTTTCTTTGACCTCCAGCTTCTGTACCGGAATCTTCGTCCATAAAGAAACAATGGCCGCAATATCATCTTCTGTAATCTCCGGCTTCTTGGTACTGTCCTTACGCTCCAACCGTCTGCGCATATCCGCAAGCTTTTTGATCTGTTTTTCCTGCGCACGATTCAGCTCCGCTGCTTCCTCCCAGTTTCCAACAATAATCGCCTGCTCCTTCTTTTCCGAAAGTGTATCAATCGAATCCTGTAGTTCTTCTATACTTTCCGGCACGACTGCACGAAACATCTGCTTCCCGGAAGCTGCCTCATCAATCAGGTCGATGGCTTTGTCCGGCAGACACCGGTCTGAGATATAACGTGCGGAATATTGTACCGCTGCCGTGATCGCCTCATCTGTAATTATCACACCATGATGGTTTTCGTAATTTTCACGTAACCCTTGCAGAATCGCAATCGCATCTTCCTCCTTTGGTTCTTCAACAGAAACAGACTGAAAACGCCGCTCCAGTGCCGGATCCTTCTCAATATATTTTCGATACTCTGTAATCGTTGTTGCTCCGATCAACTGCATCTCTCCACGGGAAAGCGCCGGTTTCAATATATTTGACGCATCCATCGTTCCTTCTGCACTTCCCGCACCAATAATCGTATGCAATTCATCGATAAACAGTAACACATCATCGCGTCCGCTGACTTCCTGAATCACCTTTTTGATACGCTCTTCAAACTCTCCGCGGTATTTAGAACCAGCTACCATAGCCGCCATATCAAGCGTATAAATCTGTTTTCCACGAATCGTGTCCGGTACATTTCCCGTCACAATCCTCTGTGCCAGCCCTTCAACGATCGCCGTTTTTCCAACCCCCGGTTCTCCAATCAAACATGGATTGTTTTTGGTTCTGCGACCAAGAATCTGAATAATACGCTGAATTTCCTGTTCTCTGCCCACTACCGGATCAAGCTTATGATTTGCTGCCTGTTCCGTCAAATTTCGACTGTACTTTTCTAAAGTATCGATCGGCTGCTGCATATTTCCTTTTGTTTGCTGCACATATTCTTTGTAACGCCCTTCTTCCAGACCAACGGACTCCAGCACCTCCATAAAAAGCTTCTGCACTTGAATACCCATCGTGTGCATCAGACGCATGGCTACACAATCCACATCTTTCATAAGTGCAAGCAGGATATGCTCTGTGCCAATCTCTCTCTGCCCGAAAAAACGAGTCTCATCCTCTGCCCGAAGCAGGATCTCATCTGCACGCGGCGAAAACTGCATACCACCCGCAAGTTTTACGGTCCCCTCCGGTACAATCAGATCTTTAATCAGTTCTGTCACTTTTTTCTCTGTCACATTGTGGCTGCACAGAATTACCGAAGCCATCCCGCGCTCTTCTTTCAGAAGACCAAGCAGCAAATGTTCCGAACCGATATAGCTCTGTCCGCATCTTCTTGCCGCCTGCTCTGCATATTTCAATGCACGATTTGCCTGTTCTGTATACTGCATGAATCTACATCCTTCCATTTTTCATATCGTCAAGTATCTCGTCAATCATCTTGTGAATCTCCTCACCGGAAATGCTTTTACAGCATCCTTTGGCCAAAAGCACACGGAGCGCCCCCTTCATTTCTTCCATGGCATGCATCTTGTCCGTATCGAGTGCAATAATCGCGCCTCTGCGTCGATCCAGTCTCAGAAAGCCTTCCTGCTTTAAAACCGAATATGCCTTGTTGACGGTATGCATATTAATGCCGATATCATCCGCCATCTGCCGCACGGATGGAAGCGCATCGCCCTCCTGCAGCGCTGAGGTTGCAATACCGAGAATTATCTGGTTTGTCAACTGAATGTATATGGCATCATCACTCTGAAAATCAATCTCTATGATCATCCGGCATCACTCCCATCTATTTTTGTTATATAGATTATAGCACAGATGGGCGATTATACAAGAGGAAAATTAAAACAGCACCCCTAAATGAGATGCTGTTTTATCTTACGTATCTTTCTTCCTACAGATCAATCATATCCACATTTATATCCGGTTCTTCAACCGTTGACTGTACAACGGCCGGTCCTTCCTGGTGTGTTTCTGCAGTCTTTTTCGCTTCCTTTTCCATTCTTTTCAGTTCTCTTCTGGACGGTGTATGCGCTTCCTGCTGGGTCGGTATCTCGTTCATCGGCGCTGCTGTCTGCTGTATCGGTGCATTTGCTTGTCCCGGAAGCGGCTGAGACTGCAATACCTGAGACGCATTTCCGAATGCCGCCTGCACATTCTGCGTTGCCTCTGTCACCGGTCTGCTCTGCTGCATCCTGTTCAACTGCTGCGGCATCTGCCCCGGTCTCATATTCACCGGCTCATAATAGAAGTCGCTCTGCAAATTCTGGTCTTTTCTCGCAAAATCATAATTCTGATCTGCCTGCATTCTCGCATCCTTCAGATCATCCTTCAAATCCTTGTTTCTCAGACTCTGATTAATGATAAAGAACAAAAGCAGTACAGCCAGACCAATCAATCCGTACATAATCTTTAAAAGCAGATCAATACGATCTTTTAAATCATTTGTCTGTTCTGTCAGAGTTGCCACCTTTTCCTGATTTGCTTTATATTCCGCCTGAATACGCGCCTGTTCTTCGCTCTCTGCCTGTTTTTTTGCTTCTTCGGCTTTACGTTCCTCTTCGGATGGCGTCTCTGCCTCGGTCTGCGCCTCTGTCGCCGGTGTTTCCACATCCGGAATAACATGCAGCGTATAAACCGCTACAGCACCATTCGGCGCTGTCACAGTAACCGTTGCGGTACCACTGCCGTTTTCCAGAACCGTTCCACCAATCTCCATAACTGCATTCGGATCAGATGTTATCGGTGAAAGATAAAGTTCCTCCGTTCCTGACGGAACAGTAACCGTATATTCCAACGTAGAATATACAAACTCCTGGTCGCACGTTGCGTTTTCAAGTCCCAAACTATACAGAGAGTTATCCCCGGAAAGCTCATCTGCCGCCACAGTCACACACATCATAAAGAGCGCTGCCAGCGTAAGCAGAAACACACTGCGTAATTTTCTTCCTGCTGTTTTCATCGTTACACCTCTCTTGTTCTTTTATTTTCCCGCCTCATCAATTGCTTTTCCAATGTCGTGACGATAATATTTATTCTCAAATGTAATCCACTCGACCGCTTTATAAGCATTAGACCGGGCAGTTTTTAAATCCTCCCCCTTTGCAGTCACACCAAGAACACGACCGCCATTTGTGACGATCCCTTTTTCCGTCTTTTTAGATCCTGCATGAAATACGTAATACCCGTCTTTTCCCACAAAATTCTCTAATCCATGGATTACAAAACCTTTTTCGTATTTCACAGGATAACCGTCAGAAGCCAAAACAACACAAACTGCCGCATTGTTCTCAAATTCCAACGGAATATCTGCCAGTGTACCATCGATACACGCTTCAAATACATCCACAATATCCGTCTTCATACGCGGAAGCACCACCTGCGTCTCCGGATCTCCGAATCTGGCATTGTACTCCAGCACCTTCGGACCATCCGCTGTCAGCATCAGACCAAAAAAGATAATCCCTTTAAATTCTCTGCCCTCTGCTGCCATCGCATCAACCGTCGGCTGATAAATATATTTCTGACAGAATTCATCTACTTCCTTTGTATAGAACGGGCTTGGGGAAAAGGTTCCCATTCCTCCCGTATTCAGACCGGTATCACCATCACCCGCACGTTTATGATCCTGCGCACTTGTCATAGTTTTAATTGTCTTTCCATCCACAAACGAAAGCACGGAAACTTCGCGTCCGGTCATAAATTCCTCGACGACCATACAGTTACCGGAAGCACCGAACTGCTTATCCAGCATGATCGTTTTCACACCGTCCTTTGCTTCCTCCAACGTATTGCAGATCAACACACCCTTTCCAAGCGCCAATCCATCTGCTTTTAAAACGATCGGAAATTTCGCTGATTCCAGATAAGCCAACGCTTTTTCTGGATCATCAAAATTTTCATAAGCTGCTGTCGGAATATTGTATTTTTTCATCAGATCCTTTGAAAACGCCTTTGACCCCTCCAGAATCGCCGCATTTTTGCGCGGTCCGAATACACGCAGCCCTTGTGCCTCAAATACATCCACAATTCCACCAACCAACGGATCATCCATACCGATCACGGTTAGATCAATCTCTTTTTCTTTCGCGAATGCCGCCAGCTTATCAAATTCCATCGCACCGATATTTACACATTCCGCAAATTCTTCGATTCCCGCGTTGCCCGGTGCACAGTAAATTTTTTCTGCTTTGCTGCTCTGCGCAATCTTCCACGCAATCGCATGTTCTCTGCCGCCGCTTCCCACAATCAATATTTTCATCTGTTTCCTCCGTTTATGAAAACTCTTCCCTCACGTACTTCCAGTTTTCCGTTTGCAATCAGATCAATCGCCTGCGGCATAATCTGCCACTCCGCCTCTTCCATCACACGTCGCTGTAAAGTTTCCGGCGTATCGTCATCCTGCACCGCAACTGCCTTTTGCAGAATAATCGGCCCGGTATCCGTGCCCTCATCCACAAAATGAACTGTTGCTCCAGTCACCTTTGCACCGCGCTCCAGCACCTTTTCATGTACCCGCAGTCCATAACAGCCGGTTCCGCAGAATGCCGGAATCAATGCCGGATGAATATTAATAATCTGATTTGGATAAGTCTGCACCATCTCCGGCGGAATCACAACCATACAGCCTGCCAAAACGATCAGATCCGGCTCAAAAGACTGGATTTTTGCCAACAGAGCCTGATTAAACTGTGCGCGCGTCTCAAAACTCTTCGGAGAAATACAGACATTCGCAATCCCTGCTTTCTCCGCTCTTTTTAAAGCGTAGGCATTGGGATTGTTGCTGATAACCACCGCAATTTCTGTATTCGTGATCGTTCCCGCTGCAATCGCATCAATAATAGCCTGCAGATTGGTGCCGCCGCCGGATACCAGTACGACCAGTTTTAACATAAATCCACACCCTCTCCATCAGCTGTCTCACCGATGATAAACGCTGTCTCACCTGCTGCCTGCAAAGCTTTTACTGTTTTTTCTGCATCTGCCGGGTCAACTGCCAGTACCATACCGATACCCATATTATAGGTGTTATACATCATCTGTTCTTCAATCTTTCCTTCTCTTGCCAGCATCTTGAAGATTGCCGGTACTTCATAACTGTCTTTTTTCACAACAGCCTTGATACCGTCCGGCAGCATACGCGGAATATTTTCATAGAAACCGCCGCCTGTAATATGACTGCATCCTTTGATCTTCACGCCCGCTTCTTTCACACTTCGCAGAGCTTTTACATAAATGCGGGTCGGTGCAAGCAGCGCCTCACCGAGGGTTTTTCCAAGTTCCTCATGATAGGTATTTAAGGTTTCCTTATCCATGTTAAATACCTTTCGCACCAAGGAAAATCCATTACTATGTACGCCTGAAGAAGCAATTCCGACCAGTATATCGCCGGTTTTAATATCCTTGCCGGAAATGATATCTTTTTCATCTACCACGCCGACTGCAAAGCCCGCAAGGTCGTATTCTTCTTCCGGCATCAATCCCGGATGTTCTGCGGTCTCTCCGCCGATCAGCGCCGCACCGGACTGCGCGCATCCCTCTGCCACGCCACCGACGATTTCAGCGATCTTTTCCGGATAATTCCTGCCACATGCAATGTAATCCAGGAAAAACAACGGTTCACCGCCTGCACAGACAATATCATTCACACACATTGCTACACAGTCGATACCAATCGTATCGTGTTTATCCAAAACAAATGCCAGCTGAAGCTTTGTACCCACGCCGTCTGTACCGGAAACCAGTGTCGGTTTTTCCATATTTTTGATTGCTTCCAGAGAAAATGCCCCAGAAAATCCGCCGATACCGCCCAGTACCTCCGGACGCATCGTCTTTTTGATATGCTCTTTCATCAGTTCTACTGATTTGTAACCTGCTTCAATATCCACACCTGCGTTCTTGTAATCCATAAAAAAATCCTCCCGTATCTTACGTTATATTTAATAGTTTTTATATCCTACTTCCTGCAGGCGCGCATCTTTTGCTTCCACCTGTTCTTTTAATTCTGAGGAATATGCCTTCAGGCGTTCCAACAGTTCTGAATCTGAAGTTGCCAGAATCTTTGCTGCCAGAAGTCCCGCATTCGCTCCTCCGTTGATAGCAACGGTCGCAACCGGAATCCCTGACGGCATCTGTACAATAGAATAAAGAGAGTCTCTTCCACCAAGTGACGTCGTGTGCATCGGAATACCGATGACCGGCATCGGAAAAATCGCTGCACACATCCCCGGCAGATGAGCTGCCATACCTGCTCCCGCGATAATTACTTTCCATCCCTTTGCCTCTGCTGATTTTGCATACTCAAAGAATAACTCCGGCTCTCTGTGCGCGGATAAAATCTTCATCTCATACTCCACACCGAGCTTGTCGAGAATATCAGCTGCCTTTGACATAACCGGCATATCAGAGTCGCTTCCCATAACAATTCCAACTTTTGTCATTGACGTATCTCTCCCTTTTTCTTTATTAATTTGTATAGTGATTTATATGGTGCCAGGAAAAAACATCCCTGAAATTTTATTTTACTAAGTCTTTGTACGCTTGTCAACCCAGCGGTTCGTTCAGCTGCTCCGTTCCATCCAGCACAAATCTGCCGTTCTCAATGATCGCTGTACGCGTGCCGTCTGCCGCGATCGCTTCGATCAAAGCCAATTCCCGATATGGAATCGTAATATCTGTATGACAACCAAAATATGCTTTTGCCAAATCCGTTTTTCTTAAAATAGAAATCTCATTGTCTCTGGCAATGATCTCTTTTCCGTCCGGATTAAAGACTGCAGTATCTTCCGCATAATGATAGCAGGTATCGCCCACCGCAAAATGCGGTCCCATCTTTTCCGCAATCAAAATCGGCAGCTTATCTGCAATCTCAAATTTCTCTGCCATTGCATATGCAGTCGTATTGGTTCCGATCGCAAATTCTCCCAATGGAAGGCTTTCATGATGACAGAGAATATTTTCACGAATATATTTTTTATTTTCCTCTGTATCTGCAAAATTACCGCAGGTATAATCACTGATCATGCCATCCGTAAATGTAATCGCCAGATCCTCATAACGCAGATCATTTAAATAGACACTGCTGACATGCAGTATACCGTTCGTTCCCTCAAGCTTGGGTGATGTAAATACCTCTCCAACCGGAATATTACAGTCCGCCACACAGTTTTCAAATAAAGTTTCTTTCTGCGGATTTTTCAATTCCAACAGGTTCACAGTCAAATCGGTACGATTGCCGTTCTTTCCGAGAATGCGTACACAAGAAGCCTTATCCAATGTATCAATGATCGTTTGCTGCATTTTCTGATACAGCGCATAATCCAGTGTATTGATCCTCACTGTCTCGCGGAAAATTTCTTCAAAATCAGCACCAATCTCCGGTACCGGAAAGGCAATGATTGTAAAGCTGCGCTCTTCTCCTTTGATATAGCGGTTGGTAATCTGCGCGTTTTCGTTTGCCAGCTCCACAGCCAGTTTCTGCTGTTTTTCTGACAAATGATAAGCAGCCTCCTTCGTTTCCGGTGCAAACGGAACCTCTCCGAATGTTTCTACCACCGCGGGTCCTGCGTGTACATTAGCCAATTCTTTCACTTCCTCATAAGCCGTACGGATCACCCCAAGCTTACGCTCTACAAACGCAGCATCAAGATAAATCGCACTGTCCGCCTTATGGTCATAATCATACTGTTTATTTGGGATTGCGCCGTAATATCCGATCCGTTCATGAGAACGGCGGTTAACACTATGCGCAGCCGAACGGTAGATTACCGGCTCCAGTCCCATCACACGGAAGTTTTCAATCGCTTTTTTGATCATCCTCTCAAAGCCAAGCTGGAAACGGATATTCACCGTTTTCTTTTTGGACAAATCCTTTCTGCCCAGCACAAATCCGATACGATAGCCTTCGGTATAAACAGAAGCAATCCGTTCAATCTCCTCCTGTGGAAGTGCATTCATAAATGCTGCCATTTTCCGCTCGTTTTCGGATACATACTCTCCATATAAATAAAGATAACGCAGATCTGTAAGATCTTCTTCCATAATAATACGTGTTGCCAGATCCATAGACGGATCCACACTGCTGCGAATACGTCTTGAAACCAGTCGATCACTGTAATCGCTCACATACCAGTAGATAATCTGCTGAATCTGACGATAAGACGGCAGTTCGCTGTCCTCAAAGGCATTATAAACCTCAATAAACAGCTCGCACAGCACTGCAATATCCTCCATATCCCCTTCAAATGCCGATACAATCATGCTGCGCACTTCCGCATAAAGAAACGCCAGTATTCTTCCATGCGTTTCTCCCAGCACTGCTACTGCATAAGCCGGATTTCCATAGCTCTTTCCATAATTTTGAGGGAGAATATCGACGTAAAGTGCCTGATTCACCTGCTGCCACTTTTCTTCACTCCACGCTTTGCATTCATCCGTATGCAGCTGCTGCGTCAAATTTACCGTCATCAAAATAAATTCCGCTGTTCTGCGAAAATAGTCTTCATAAACTTCGGGAACGGTGTGTTCCCCCAAAATAGCTGCGATCCGCTCTTTTGCAAGAGACAGACGCTCTGTAATAAGTTCGTCCATGCTGTCCTCCTTCTTATATACCGCTTATCTTATACCGATTTATGAGCAACCGACAAGATACAGCGCCAGCCAGATAACAAAAACAACGCCGCTCATAATCGAACCAATCTTTGGATATTTATATCTGATATTTTTTTCAGAAAAACTCATTACGCCGATGATAAATCCAGCCAGAGACAATATCATGCCGGCTACGCCAAAACCGCCGGCATATAGCCCGGCGTCGCCGCGCATATAATAAGACGCATATACCATCGCCAGCAAAAAGGCCAGCGACACGCCGCCGAGCACGGTAGAAACAATTCCATTCGTCGAATGTTTCTTTTCCGCAAAAGAGTACATTACTTTTCTAGCCATAGTGTTTTCTCCTGAATCTGTTGCATATGGTAAACAATGTAAATCCTAGAATTCCGCCCAATGTATTTAAAATCAGATCATCCACATCAAAACTGCCTACTTTTGAGATCAGTTGTACACACTCCACAATCAGACTGAATTCAAAACTCAGCATAGTGATCAGAAAGAAGTTTCTAGCTCTGCGCGCCAGTACCGGCAGAATCGCCCCAAACGGGACAAAACAGAGTATATTTCCCGCCAAATTGGTAAATACAGCAAAAACTCCCAACTCTTCCCGATAAGTCCAGAATCGCCGAATTTCTTTAAAAGGTTCTAAATTATAGGCATATTCCCGCTCCGAATACACTCTTCCAAAATTTTCCGCAAAAAACAGGAAGTAGGTGAGCAGAATCAAATAGCCTGCAAACAACAATACACTGATTGCCTGTATCTTTCTTTTTGTTTCAACTTTCACGCAAATGCCTTTCTTTTAGAGCAATACGCTTTTACGGGAAGCAAGCAGCCTTGCGCCGTTTACGATTGCAAGAATCCCTGCGGAAAGTCCAACAACAATCACCAATATCCCAAGTACAATATCACCTGCTCCCGTCGCGCTTAAGGTACGATAAATTTTTTCATTCATAATAGAAGCTCCTTTCTTGCTCTCTGCTTACTTTGCTCCATACTGTTCATAATATGCGTCAATCGCAGCTTTTAACGTATCATCAATCAAAATTTTACCGCCGCATTCTTTATTATAAAGCTTTTCTACAACCTCTGCCATCGTTACAATCGCATTTGTCTCAAAGCCGTACAACTCCTTCACTTCATCAAGCGCACATTTTACGCCGCCTTTCCCAACTTCCATACGATCCAAAGAAACCATCAGACCAACAATCGTTACATCAGCCGCTCCTCTGACCTTCGGAACCGTTTCTTCCATTGATTTGCCGGATGTGGTCACATCTTCGATCATCACCACTCTGTCTCCATCTTTTAAGCTGCTGCCAAGAAAACTCCCCTTATCCGCACCGTGATCTTTTTCCTCCTTGCGATCGCAGCAATAACGAATCTCTTTCCCGTATAATTCCGAAAATGCAATCGCAGTCACAACTGCAAGCGGAATTCCTTTATAAGCCGGTCCGAATAATACATCAAACTCTTCCCCATATTTATCATGAATCGCCTGTGCGTAATATTCACCGAGTTTTTTCAGCTGAGAACCGGTCACATATGCGCCAGCATTCATAAAAAACGGAGATTTTCTGCCACTTTTTAACGTAAACTCTCCGAATTTTAACACCTGACTTTCCACCATAAATTCAATAAACTGTTCTTTGTATGCGTTCATATCATTTCTCCTTTATCCTGCGTGCATGCACGCCTGCCTTTTGCTTTTGTGCTTCTGCACATACTTTTCCAATATATCCCCATTTTAACATAACATCCTTAAAAGTACAATTATCTAACGCAATGTTTTACCAAAACAAAACCGGAGGATATAAATCTCATCCTCCGGTTTTTGCCGCCCGGCGATATCTTGCCGGCGTCACACCTTTTAACGCAATAAATCGATTAATAAAATAATCTATATCATGATAGCCCACTTCCTCTGCGATCACCGAAATTTTTTTATCCGTATGGATCAGCAAATGCTCTGCCTGAGAAATCCGGTAAGCAGACAAGTAATCACGAAAAGACTGTCCATATTGCTTTCGGAAAATCTGTCCCAGATAAGAACTGTTGATATAATATTTCTGTGCCAGATTTTTTAAAGTCAGATTTTCCGCATAATTTTCCCGTATTTCCCGTTCAATCTCATGCAGCACACCTCCGGAAACATTCTTTCGAAGCTGACTTAAATAATCCGCATATTCGTATATAAACCGGCGCATATGACTCTTTCCGCCCCGATCTGTTCGTTTTTCAAATATATCTTCATTAATATGCTGCATAATTTCTTCCTGATCAACCGATTCATCCTGCTCTACTGCCAAATGAATCAGTTGAAACAACAGATAATTGATGTTCATGTTAATCATATTCCCATCCATACCCGGACGCTCCAGTTCTTGATACAGCACCTCAAGCTGGCTCTTCATTTTCATCCGGTCATTATCCTTGATTGCTTCCACTAAAAGATCCAGACTTTTTTTACAAAGTACCACTGCATTTCGTTCTGTCTGTAATTCTTCCTCATAATAATATACCTTTCGCAGTTCCCGAAAACCGATAAACGAACGCAGCAGACACGCTGTAGAATAGGAATGTCCCAGCTTTGCTACACCCTCTACCGCTTTTCCAACCAGAAGATAGATCGGAAGTCTTACATTTTTCTGAATTTCCTGCTGCATTTTTTCAAAAAAATCTGTTTCACACTTTCCAACCGGCAGCATGCGATTTCGAATATACAAAACCGCAATCTCATGATCCCGTTCATAACCGATCATATCACGAAAGCAGCAGTCAGAAGCTTCTTTCAGAAATCTTTGACAATTTTTTAACATAACATCTTTCTGTTCCGCAAGTTCCTCATCCGAGAACTCATCTTGTAATTTTACAACATCCATACCAACATGAACATAACGAATTATGCCCTGCAGCTGAAACTCCTGCTCAATCTCCTCCAGGTCTTCTTTACGGGCTTTTCCGCGCAGCACAGATACAATCTGCCGTTCCAGCTGATTCTTTTTCATCTGATTTTTCCAGAGTCGTTCTTTTACGCTGTATGCCTTTTTTTTCGCTGCCTTATGAAGCAATTCCAAAAGATTTTCTTTCTGTACTGGTTTTAAAATATAATCCATGCAATTGTAACGCACTGCTGTCTGTGCATAGGTAAATTCACTGTAACCGCTCAAAATCACAAACAACGCATCTGACAGTTCTTCTTCTCTCACTGTCTTGAGCAGCGATATTCCATCCATCACCGGCATTTTAATATCTGCCAGGATCAAATCCACCTGGTTTTCACGCAGATATTCCAATGCCTCCTGCCCATTTTCTGCCAGCTTTACAATCATAAAACCTTCTGACTCCCAATCAATTAATACCTGCAGCCCCTGCAGGATAAATGGTTCATCATCTACCAGCATCACTCTTAACATCATCTGCCCCCCCCCAGTAATTTTTTGGTCGGAACCCGAAAAGAAAACCAACTCCCGGCTCCCTCTTCACTTTCCAGATCAAACTGCGCTGTATCATCTGAAATCATTTTTAATCGCAGACAAGCATTTAAAATTCCAATATGATTACTCGCGCGAACGCTGTCAATATCACAATTTCGCATCTGTTCCAGCAATTGTTCTGTCTGTTCCTCCGACATTCCACTTCCGGTATCTTCAATTTCCAGATACAGCCATCCGTCTTTTTCATAAATACGAATATAAATCCAACAGTTTCCCTTTTTTCCCTCAATCCCGTGTACACAGGCATTTTCTACCAGAGTCGAAAGTGTCAGACGCGGCAGCACATACTCCCAGCATTGCGGCATCACCTGAATCTCATAAGATAATCGCTTTCCAAAACGATATTTCTGCAGATCCAGATAAGCTTCAATAAATTTCATTTCTTCTTCCACTTTTACATAATCGCTTGTCCATCTTACACTTTGGCGTTCCAACAGTGCCAAACGCGCAATCATCTCTGAAGTTTCTTCTTCTCCTTTCAGCACACTGTGCATCCGAATACTCTCCAGCACATTAAACAAAAAGTGGGGATTAATCTGACTGTGCAGTGCCTGAATCTCTGCTTTCTGTCTGGCAAGATCCATCTCTTGACGTTCCAGTCTGTCTTTGTACACAATCTGAATCAATTCCTGAAGTCGACACAACATATGGTTATAATTTTTCATCAGTCCTGCAATCTCATCCGCACCACGTACATTTGAAAGAGGCTCCATCTTCTCCGGTTCAATTTCATCAAATGCATTGCTTAATATCTGAAGACGTTCCACAAAAGATTGGTTAATTCCCTTCATGATTGTCAGCGGCAGCAAAATATTTGCCGCCACCAAAACTAAAAGCCAGGGAAAATTACTAATCAAACAATTCAATATCATATTAGGTGGTTCTTCCACTAAAATGCGCAAATCATCCCCATAAAAACTCCATTTCTGTTCATAACCAATCCGTTCCTCTCCTGTCAGCCAATTAAACGGCTGCGTATAACGATTCTCTTTTCCATTTGAAAACAAAATCCGGTCACCACTGCAGATATACACATGCGTGTCATAATTCATCTTTTCCAGTTTTCGATTAAGGCTATTATAATCCAAATCTATTTTAACAATCTGTTCCTGCCCTGTTTTTCCAAAGTAATCTAATCGACAAACCGCCGATACACGTCTTTGATTATTTGCTGACAACTGCATTGAATCATCATAATAAATCATCAGGTCATCCCGTTTGCCTGACTCCTGAAATTCCTGGTACCATTTTGTTTCTTTGACTGACTCCAGACGGTGAAAATGACCTCCATTTACAATGGTATCATTATCTGCATAAAACAGCAATTTTGCACTGCTGTATCCAATAATAATATCATAATAAATAGAATCCATTATCGTACGGCTTTCCTCATAAAATTCCAGATTTGACGGATACTCTTTCTTTAAAAATTCGTCCAGTTTACGGTTTGTATAAATATCACCTTTAATTCTGTCCAAAACTTCAAAAACGGACGACAGTTCATAGCTGACTGCTTCCGCGGTATTTTCCATTTCATGTCTGGTTTTTTCACTGTCTGTCCGAATCAAAAGTGTAAGAATCACGCCGTCCGTAATTACAAGCGGCGTGATTACACATAAAAGATACAAAAGTACAAGCTTTCTGCGAATTTTCAGATTGTTCATAAACACTTGAAATTTTTCCCAGATTTTCTTCATCCGTTCTTTTCTCCATTTTCAACTAATGCCATTCGCCGCTCCAATTCCAACTGCATCTGTTCCAAAAAATCCTGCGGCTGACACTTCTGATATGCTTGCAGATAAGCCTCCCAGGCTGCTTCAAAATCTTCTGCCATTACTACAATCGGCAGCCATTCCTGTTTTACTTCCACCATACGCTTCCATGCAACACCGCCCGGCGTCTCGGTGGTCAGCGTGTTGGAATAGGAATACATCGGAAACCATGGTCCCGTCTTATCTACAGAGGCAAGCATTTCGACATAATTGGAAACCCCATATGCCTCAAAACATTCCCGCACATCCACACTCAGACTATCTAAAAATTCCGATGGCTGCTCCAAGGGCTGCATGGCATTTATTCCATCGCAGCTTGTGCCGTGCCACTGTGGAAAATAAGAATAGTAGCACATATGAGATGCCTTGTACTCCGAATTAGTCGTCCGCATGCGTTGCTCCGGCGTGCGATAAAAAAGCCCATTTTCATTGATACAGTAATCTGTGCCTTCAATTCCCCAAAATCTCAAATTATGCAATTCCTGCGATAAAAGTGCATCAATAAATGCAAACGCCATCTCAATATTCTCACAATCTTTTGTGATTGCAATTCCATTTGAGGTATTAATTGTTTTTCCAGGAGTGTGCCATTGGTTTTCCATTCCAGGATCAATCGTCAGTCCCAACGGCACATAATTGCAACCCTGCGTGTCCAGACCCAAATGTTTCAGTGCATCGTTCACCGTATATGCAAAATTCCACCACTGATCAATCATCCCAAGCACACGCCCGGAAGACAGTTTTGCAATATATTCATCATAGGTCTGTGTAAAAGATTCCGGATCCACATTTCCCGCATGATATTGTTCATTCAAAATTTGAAAATAACGTTTCGCTGTTTCCGTAACATTAAAATCGAGCACTTCTACGGACTCCGGCTCTACAATCACAGATCCGTCATTCGGATACCCTGCCAGGAACTGCGGTGCATTTTCCAAACAGAAATATCGCCAGTCGTCGCAGAGAATCGTATATGGAATATTCTCCAGACCATTTTCCATTACTGGATTTGCTTTCATATAAGCGTCCAGCAATGTGAAATACTGTTCATATGTCTCGATTTTCGGGTATCCGGCCCACTTCAGCACTCGAGTCTGAATCCAGACTGCCTCATCATTATGTGTCGTCGTCTTCTCTTCTCCATGAACATTCTGAAACGGATTCATCCAATAGATATGCCCATCTTCCTGACGAAATTTTTCCCATTCTTCTTCCGTATAATAATCCCGTATATTCGGGTAGTTTTCAATATAATCATCCCAAGCGACCAGTGCCTCTGCCTCATAAAGCGGATACATGGCATCGACTCCATTTATAAAATCAGGATACTCGCCGCTGGCAATAATCGTTCCAATCGCCTCCGCTGCCGTCTGTCCTGATAGCCAAGTTTCATTCACGATTACTCCGGTCTTTTCCGCAATTATTTTCTGAATTTCATTATCATCTGTTAACTCTATTCCGGGTGTTGCAAAAAACGCCGTAAATGTAACCGGCGTTTTTTCTTTTGCCATTCCCTGCATACTCATCACAGTTATCAAAACTGTCAATACAACCGTACACAACGGCAGCCTATTTTTATACTTCCTGTTCATTCTGTGTTTGTTCTCCATTTCGATGCTCGATTTTTTCAAACTCTTTTACAAACATCCGGCTATTAAAATACAGCATCACTCCGGTGCAAAATACCCATATTGCCGGAAGCCAGCGCATATACCAAAAACAAATGATTCCGGCAGCAACAGTCGCAACCAGTTCCAACAGTACCCGGGGCAATTTCATCAGTGTAAAAATACAAGCCCCCTTAATCGCATCCTTCGTAGAAATATAAAATCTTGCCAGCATTGGAAAAACACAGAAAATAATTCCCGCCACTAATATAGTTAACACTGTTAAAAAAACAGAAAACGCCGGATGAATCGTTCCTTCCGGCGCTTTCTTCACCAGATACCAGTCCATTGCCAGAATTGCGATCATCACCATCTGAATCATCCACATAACAGTCGCCTGCCGGAAGTTTTTTCGAAACGCTTTGAAAAAAGCCTTTGTAACTGCCGGTTCCTCACCGCGCACCAGTTTCATGGAAACATAGTATTTTGCGGTCAGTGCCGCCCCTGTCGTAATAACAGGGATACAGCACAGTAAACACAAAAGATTCAAGATCACATAATCCGCGCATTTTGAAACCGCGTTCATAAACTCACTGTCTGGTCTGAGAAATGACATGGTATCTCTCCTTTCATAAAAAACACATTAATACATCCGATAATTTCCGCTGAGCGCCAGCACTGCAAAGAAATACAGGCAATTGTCATAGTATCTGCGGTCACCTGTACGAAGTGGTGTCTCCCAGAATTCTTTTACACACTGCAGCGCATATCCTGTCAGCGGAGCCTCAATTGCCAGAGAAGCCTGTGCATTTACCGCTGTCATTGCAATCGGATGCAGTGCTTTTTCCCCAAGGATCTCTCCATCCACACTATAGATTGCTCTATCATTTTCTTTCATTGTCTCACAAAAAAACTTTTGCAGATTTTTTGCAATTATTTCATGCCAATCTTCGTTTTCTTCCGTTCCAAACCATTCCCGGTCGAGTGCGATGTTCGCAATTGTACGGTAAGCATCGCTGTAATACCAGTCATGACGGCCGCCAAAAGTCGTCATCTCCGGCGACATCGGCGTACCGTCATAATAGCTGTACTCTGGTGAAAGTCCGGTCTTTGGATGACAAGCCGTCTGTAAAAAGGCACGGCTTGCCTTTGCAGCCTCTTTCCAGAACGGGCGGTCTGCTTCATCTGCACATTCGCCGAACAGCTCGTAAAAATGCGGCAGATGATAGGATGGATCTGTAAAATCACATTCCGGAATAAAACGGATCAGATGATTTTCCAAATCCCACATATTACGTCCGCCCTCTGTTTCTTCTTCCTGGTGAATGCAGGTATGTAAAAGTTTTTTTGCCTCTTCAGAATAACAGAAAATTCCTTCTCCGTCACCCCATCTATGTGAAGCAAGCAGCAATGCCATAGCAAAAAATTCTTCACCATCCGGTGCCGGTCCATACGCATTCGGAACACCTTCCGGGCTGACCGACCAGGCAAAATAACCTCTATGCACACCATCTTCCATATACATATAAGTTTTTGTCCACTTCCACAAGCGATCAAACTCTGATTTGCGATCCATCTGTACGCACATCATCATGCCATAAGACATCCCTTCTGTACGCGCATCATGATTTCCGGTATCTTCCATATAAGCCATATCGTCTCCAACCTCATGATAGAACCGATCCGGACCATAAAAAATCCCTTCAAACGTATCCTGCACTTTCCGGCAAATTTCTTCCTCAGAATATCCTGCTTCCGCAAATACATTTCTGTATGTTTTTTTATTCATTTTTTATTTACTCCTTTACTCCACCGATTGTCAGTCCTGCCACAAAATATCTCTGCAAAAACGGATACAGACAAATGATCGGAAGCATTGTTACAACCGTCGCTGCCGAACGAACAGATACCGGTGTAACTGTCGCTGCATTTGTTGTATTCATATTCGTTGCACTTCCACTCTGCTGCATAACTGAGGAGAGTAATTTCATCAACTCATACTGAAGTGTAGTATACTCCGGTTTCATACGATTGTAAATCATTGCATCAAACCAGGAATTCCACTGTCCGACTGCCACAAAAAGTGCCACTGTCGCATATACCGGCTTGCACAGAGGAGAAATAATTCTTGTAAAAATCAGAAAATCTCCAGCACCATCAATTTGTGCCGATTCTTCCAGTGCATCTGGAAGGCCCTGCATAAAAGTTCGCATAACCAGCATATTAAAAGCACTAACCATTCCCGGGATCACATATACCCAGAAAGAGTTTGTCAAGTGCAGCGTTTTATAAAGGAGCAGTACCGGAATCAAACCACCGTTCACATACATTGTAATAACCCAAAACAGAGAAAGCTGAGATTTAAACAAAAAACGTTTACGGCTGACCACATAAGCCAAAAGTGCATTTGCAGCAAGGGCAAATAATGTTCCGATTACCGTACGGGCTACCGTAATATAAGCTCCGGTCATAAAGCTTTCCAACCCAAGTACTGTCTGGTAATTCTTCAGTGTGAATTTTCTAGGCCAGAGATGAATCCCTCCTCTTACCGCATCAATTCCATCATTAAACGAAATTGCAACCGTATTCCACACCGGATACAATGTAATAATCACAAATAAAATCATAAACAGTGTATTGCACACGACAAAAGACGTGTTTGCAAAAGATGATTTAAATTTTTTCTTTTTTCTCATATTTCCACCTCTTTAGAACAGTCTTTCTTCACCGAATTTCTTTGCCATTCGGTTTGCGATTACAATCAAAATAATAGATACAATGCTTTTGAAGATACCTGCCGCTGTACCAAGTGAATAGTCATTCTGACTGATACCCCAAGTTAATACGTAAATGTCAATGGTCTCGGATACACTTTTGATCAAACCATTTCCAAGTAAATACTGCACCTCAAATCCGGCATTCAATACATTTCCGACATTCATCAACAAAAGAATCATAATTGTCGGACGAATGCCCGGCAATGTAATATTTTTAATCTTTGCCCATCTTCCTGCACCATCAATAGATGCCGCTTCATACAAACTCGGATCAATAGATGTAATTGCTGCCAGATAGATAATCGCATTCCATCCGGTTTCCTTCCAGACATTTGCAAATGCAACAATCGGCCAGAAATAAGACGGGTGTGCAAAAAAGTTTACAGAATCTTTAAAAATTCCCAAATTCACCAGTATCTCATTAATAATTCCATTCGGAGACAACGCGTCATGCAGGATACCGGTAACAATGATCCAAGAAAGGAAATGCGGCAGGTAAGAAATCGTCTGCACCATTTTTTTCCCTTTTTTAGAACGCACTTCGTTCAGAAGAATCGCAAATGCGATTGCTGTTACAAAAGTAGTTACCAGGTTCAAAATCCCCATTGCCAGTGTATTTCTCAGAACACGCAAAAATGTGGCATCTGAAAACAAGAACTTAAATTTGTCTAATCCGACAAACGTAGAATGCAGAAGTCCTGTTCTCGGCTTATAGTTCTGGAATGCCATAATCCAGCCACCCAATGGAACGTAATAGAAAATAATACCGTAAATCACAAACAGCAGTGCGCAGATCATCAGAAATTTCTGTCGCTTAATCTCTTTCCAGGTAATCGGCACACGGGCTTTTTTTGCTTTTCGATTCATAAACCTCTCTCCTTCCAAATGAAAAGCAGCCACAGTTCCTTTTCGGCAACCATGACTGCTTTCTTGTTTCAGCGAAACCATGTTCAGCAGCGAATCATTACTTACCTGCTCTTCTCTCCAGCTCTGCCTGCATTTCATCCAGGAAGTCCTGCGGATTACATCCGTTATAAGCTTCCATGTATTCTTCCCAGGTTGTATCAAAATCTTCTGCCATAACGACTTTCGGCAGCCATTCGTGTTTTACTTCACCCATCTTTGTCCAAGCAACACCACCTGGAGTATCCGTTGTCATTGCATTTGAGAAAGAATACATTGGATACCACGGTGCATTTTCTTCTTCTACTGAGCCAAGCATTTCTACATATGTTGTTACACCATATGCTTCAAAACATTTCACTACCGGAGCTGCCAGACTGTCAAAAAATTCTGAAGTCTGCTGCTTTGCCTGCATTGCATTTTTACCGTCTCTGCTAGTGCCGAGCCACTGCGGGAAATAACTGTAATCACAAAGATGAGATGCTTTGTAAGCAGTATCGGAAACATTTTTTCTCATCTCTTCTGTTCTGTAATACAAGCCTTCTTCATCTACTTCATAATCTACACCTTCTACACCCCAGAAACGAAGATCATGAATCTCCTGATCAAGAAGATCATTCATGAATTTAAACGCAGCCTCCGGATCCTCACAGCTTACTGTTACTGCAATACCGCTGGAGTTATTTACAGTATCGCCATAAGAATGCCATCTGTTTTCCATACCTTCATCGATAGTCAGACCAAGCGGAATATAATTACATCCCTTTTCATCTAATCCAGTCTGTTTGAATACATCATTAATTGTATACGCAAAATCCCACCACTGATCGCACATACCAAGTACTGCACCTGTAGAAAGTTTTGCGATATACTCATCATAAGTCTGTGTACCAAATTCTTTATCCATATAACCTGCATTGTAAAGTTCGTTTAATTTTTTGAAATAACGAACAGCAGTATCTGTTGTATTATAATCTACAATTTTCAGATTTTCTTTATCTACAATAACAGAACCGTCATTCGGATATCCATCCAGGAACTGCGGAGCGTTTTCAATACAGAAATATCTCCAGTCTTCGCAAAGCGCAGTATACGGAATCACTGCCGTACCATCTTCTGTTGTCGGATTTTCTTTTGCATAGGAAATCAGCAGATCAAAGTACTGATCCAATGTTTTAATTTCCGGATAACCAGCCCATTCCAGAACTTTTGCCTGTACCCAGAACGCCTCATCTCCATGTTCTGTCGTTTTATCTTCTCCATAGCTGTTAGCAAATACATTTGCCCAATAGATATGACCATCATCCTGGCGGAACATTTCCCATTCTTCATCTGTATACAGTTCTTTCAGATTTGGATATTTTTCAATATATTCATCCCACGGAACTAACGCACCTGCATCGTAAAGCTGCATCATGCCATCTCCGCCATCAATAAAATCCGGATATTCCCCACTGGCAATAATCGTTCCCACTGCCTCGGATGCTGTCTGGCCAGTCAGCCAAGTTTCTTCACATCTCGCACCAATCTTTTTAGCAATGATTTCTTTTACTTCATTATTACTATCCTTTTCCGGATTCGGCATTGCTCCAAAGAATGTAAAATCAACGATTTCATCTTCCGAGTACTCTTTGGTTTCTTCTTTTGCTTCCGTCTCCTCTGCATATGCAGTCATGCCATATCCACCAATTGTAGACACACCCATTGCCGCCAGAGTCAACATTGCAACTAATTTTTTCTGTTTCATACTGTTCCTCCCTGTTTATTTAATCTTTGCAGCTGCTTGACATCAGCTGTTGTTAAATACTATTGTAAAATTTATGACACAAAAAATCACCGGAGAAACTCTCAATAAAATCCGGTGAAACTCTAGGTTTTACTTTTTTACCCATTGATTTTGTAAAACAATATGCAAGAGACACAAAGATTTCTCCCTGTGTCTCCAAAATATTTCTCTTTTCCTTATAAGTATTGTTTAAAATTTACAAATATTTTTTTCTTCACCTCTCAAATATGCCGCAACATTATCAAATTCAATGATCGCGCGTCTCACCATGGATTCTTTAGAAAGGAAAGCAATATGCGGCGTCAGCAAAACATTTTTTGCATGTAACAGACAGTAATCTGCCGGAATCGGCGGCTCCATATCGAATACATCAATTCCTGCCGCCGCAAGTCTGTCATTATTTAATGCATCCGCAAGCGCCTCGTTGTCTACGATCGGTCCGCGCGCACAGTTAATTAAAATCGCGGTCTCTTTCATCTTTGCAATCTTATCTGCGCCAAAGAATCCTTTTGTAGACGGATTCAGAGGTGTATGAATACTTACAATATCGCTTTCTGCCAGCAGCGTATCCAAATCAACAAATTTAATTCCTTCCGCTTCCACTTCCGAATCCGGTGTTCTCTGGTAAGCCGTCACTTCTGCTCCAAAAGCCTGGAACAATTTTGCTGTACGGAAACCAATCTTACCGCATCCGATAATACCTACTCTTTTCCCTGCAATTTCTGTTCCGATCAGGCCTGCGCTCGTTTTTCCAGTCCTTGTCGCCGCATCCGCTGCCAGAATCTTTCTCATAATTCCAAGTGTCAGCTCGATTACAAGTTCCGCAACCGTTTCATTGGAATATCCCGCGCAGTTGCGCACTTCAATTCCACGTTCTTTACATGCTTCCAGACCGACATGATCAATACCGGTAAATGCAACTGCTATCATCTTTAAGGCATCTGCTTCCCGAACTACCTCGTCCGGATACGGATTATTGGCAATCATGATAATATCCTGCCCTTTGGAACGACGTTTCAGTTCTTCCACATCTGTCGTTTTCGTATCATAGTAGGTAAATTCATTTCCCATGTCTGTTAATGTCCTGGACAGTTTCTCAATCTCCTCTGCCGCTACGTTCAGCGGCTCTAATAAACTGATTTTCATACTAATGCACTCCTTTTCTCAAAACTAATTTTTATATGTAACTGGTTTTGTTTCAAACCACACATTACCTTGTTCCAGAACTGTTCGTAAATCTCTATATCTTAAATCACGTACATTTTCCAAATTCTTTTGTGCGCACAGCGCCGCTGCCGTACCGGCCGCCTGTCCCTGTGCCATACAGGAAACTGTGTTTCTCGTCGACATATGCGCTTCATGATTACTTGTAATCATCATACCAATTGCTAGAAGATTATTCAAACCGGCAACCTGAATTGCCCGGTAAGGAACTCCATATGTATTCCCCCGTCCTACACAAAATCTCGGAGCATAATCATGAAATCCATAGGAAAACAAATCATCCGAAAAATGTGTCGCACTAATAATCTCTTCATTACTCAAATCATACTCACATTTAATACAACGTGCCCTTCTGATAGAAATAGACGGACTTGTCCTTGTAATAAACGCTTTTTCTGCCCCAGGAATGGTTTCCTGCACAATTTTTAATGCTTCCTGCTGTCTTCTTCTCAGTTCATATTCCCCGGCAGCCAAAACATCTCTGTTCGTCGGCGAATCTTCCAAGTGCAGATTTACCTTAAAAAACATAAAGTAATTATCGTACATTGTTGTTGTCGGTGTCTGAAGACCGATACTTAACGCTCGCTTATTTAGCTTTGGATCAATCTTATTCCACCTTCCATCTACACGAACCAATCCTGGATGCCCAGATCTTATGCCATATGCATACTCTTTGACTGCATTATGTTTCTCCAAGAACTCATAATACTTATCAATATCAACTCCAGCAATACCAACGCTGTTTGCTACCATGTAATCATTCGGTTCAATATAATCCGCACCTGCTCTTGCAGACAAATCACCGTAACCAGTGGCATCAATAAACATTTTTGCACACAGTGCTTCTGACCCTTCATGAGATTCTGTAATCACATACTGAATTGTACCATCCTTTATTCCTGCATCCACCATCATCGTATTTACCATCACATCTACTCCGGCTTCCAACAGCATCTTGTGTGCAAGATATTTATACTTTTCAACATCGACAAACAAGGTATCAGAATCGTAATCGTAGCCCACTACTGTCTCCTGATGTCCGGATGCTCCGCCCATAGCTGTAAGACGATTAATAAATTCCTCTGGTATGCCACGAATAACTTTTGTTTTTTCCGTTTCCGGAAACGCCTTCCACAAATTATAAAAACTGTGCAAACCGCAACCACCTTCGGTAGCAATCCCGCCGACATATCCTTTTGCTTCTACCAGCGCTGTTTTTGCGCCATTTCTTGCTGCCGAAATTGCTGCAAACACACCAGCAGTTCCACCACCGCACACAACTACATCATAATATCGTGCAGATACTTTCACTTCCGGCCTGATAATATACTCCATTTTCCATCATTCCCTTTCCTTTAATCTCCAAGATATGCTCCCTGTTCTCTTAATATTTTCTGTAATTCTTTGATATTCACATTTCTTACCGGAACTCCCTCTTTACAACACAAAGCCGCTGCCGTACCGATTGCCTGTCCCTGTGCCAAACAAGAACCTGTATTTCTGGTCGACATATGAGCTGTCCAATCGGTTGTAATCAAACGCCCACCAACCAGCATTCCTTCCAGTTTTACCGGAATAAATGCTCTGTAAGGAATACCGTAATATCCGGCATTGTTGATACGCACCTTCGGAGCACAGTCATGGAATCCATACAACATAACTTCATCATCAAATCTTGTACAATTTACAATCTCCTCATTTGTCATATCATGCTCACAAATAATTGCTCTAGTATATCTTACCCCAGCACACGCTGGTGTCCAACTGATATAGGCATTTTCAAATCCCGGAATATGTTCTTTTAACATCAGAGCCAACGTAGTTGCCTGATGTCTCAGTGTAATCTCTGCCTTTGAAAACTCCAATGTATTTGTTGTATCTACATTCTGAAGTGCTGCTGAGTTGATATAGTTATAATTTCCCGGATGAAGTGAAACTCCCAACGGCCCCCACATACCGTTCTTATCCATAAATTCTTTAAATAGCGGCATCTTTTTCAGTTCGAATCCCAAACGAATCACATCGTCATAGTCATCTCCCTTATCTGCATGAATAATTTGATTTACCATATCGTGTTCTTCCAGGAATTTCACTAGTTTAGGCATATCTACATTTGACATGCCAAACGGAAATCCTACATTCGTAGTATCATGCTTTTTCACAAATTCCGCTCCAGCAAAAGCAGCAATATCACCATCCCCGGTGGTATCAATTACCACTTTAGCAGAGATTACTTCTCGACCAGATTTTCCCTCGATGATTACACCCTTAATGGTATTATCCTCCATTACAGTTCCTGCAGCCATTACATGAAGAAGTATAGTAACTCCAGCTTCTTCCAGCATCTGATGCGCTACATCTTTAAATCCTTCCCAGTCAATCAGTGTAATCACCGAATCATAACTACCGCCCTTATCCATTTCCAGATGTCCCGGGCTCAACCCTTTTTCTACCATACAGTCAATCATTTCCTGCGCAAACCCTCTTACTACCTGCACACGTTCTGCATTTTCAAACGCTTTATATAAATTAAAGAAACTGTGAATCGGACCAGCACCATTAATCAACGCGCCGCCAACATATCCCTCCCGCTCAATTAGAATAGTTTTCGCGCCGTTTCTTGCAGCGGCCAATGCAGCCGTAAATCCAGTCGTACCACCACCACACACCAGTACATCGCACTCATAATGAATCGGCGTTTTTAATGTCTCAACAATATACTTTTCCATTACCCCTGTCCTCCATTCACCTCAATAATATGGTATGGATACGGGAATCTCTCATGATAGATTCCCGGAAAAATTCTACACCCTTCTGCCTCTGACCTTCTGGAGAGATACACCATCAAATCAAACTTTCCAGTAATATATTCCGCCGGAACAACTGCCTCATAGATGCCGTTTTTCTTTTCGAAAAATGTTTCATGAAACATACCTTCTGTCTGATCCATATTTCTATAATGCAAGGTCAATCTCTCATCCGACTTCAAATTCACCCGAACGCGTACAAGAAGTGTTTTACCTTTCGGAATACTTTCCGGAAGATCTGCTTCAAATGCCCCTGGCATATGAGCTACCTGCTTTGGCACCGGTTCTGCCTTTTCTTTCACCATTTCTTTCAAAGTATTCAGGTCTGCCTGTACCTCTTTTTCCAACAGTTTCCATGTCCCCCGTCTTGTAATCGAACCCGCTGTACTAAAATCCAGATCTTCATAATAATATTTCTCGCCGCGTTCCGATAGCTGATGCCAGGAATCTGCCGCTGCCTGCATATAGGAAAGGGCCATTTTCAAAGTCTCCAATTTTTCTTCTATTTTAGCGGTCTCTGTATAAAGAGCCGCCAAAATCTTTGCCGCATGATAACGACCCAAATCTATCAGCATTTTCAAATCCGTTTTGAATGCCAACAGTTCTGCCTCAGACGTTTCACTGCATGCAAGTGTCTCCTGCAGGTATGTCTCTGTTCTGTCCGCAAGCTGTTCCATCCACGCTGCATACTGATACGGTGTATATTTCCCTTTGAGCTTTCCATCTCTACGGTCATGCACATATTCATCAATGCCATAAAAAAGCTGATGATCGCTTGGTTCCGTAGATCCATACGTTAAATGTTCATAATAATTATACAGTTCTGATTCATCTATATTATTTTTTTCAAAAAGCGCCCATCCGGTATTCATTTCCGGCCAGTAGCGGAGCGACGGATGTACCGGCATATGTACGGTAGTAATCAATGGTAGAATCTTGCTTGCCGTGGCCAGCGCCTTTTCTGCGACATCTGCACCATTTCCAAAGTGTAACACAAATTCACTCTGCCAGATTTCCGGATCTGCCTTTGTATTATATCCAAGACGGCCAAAAATTGTATACCAGTTCCAAAAACGGTCTTCTTCCCAATTACCATAGCGCATCTTTTTTTCTTTAAATACATCCCAGCGTTTCTTATGTGTCAATTCATGACCATATTTCAGTGACAGCGGTGCGTTTACCTGATATCCAGCCGCTTCTCCTATCGAACAACTCCTTGCAAAACGTCTCGCATAATCAGCATCTCCCCAGAGAAACAAATTCGTAGACCCATAATTCCACAAACGGAAAATCACACTGTAACGCTTCGGTTTTCGCAACATATCCGCATAGGAATATCTTCTCGAGTGATTATAATTGTCCAACTGCGCCAATTCTTCCGATCGCATAACAGGAATATGATACGGAAGTGCTGCATGCTCGCACCAGTATTTTGTCGGAACCTCCACCTGCAGATTTTTCTCAAAGGCATGTGTCACCATATCCTCTGTCAGTCCTTTTGCACGAAGATCCATGATAAAATCTTTGCCAACAATCTTTCCCGCATCCGCTACCGCATCCACACAATGATTCCAGAAATCCTTTGCCGATACTTCCGTGCCCACTCCCGATTCTAGATTGACACGGAATTGTACCACATCAATTTCTGATACTGCACACAAAAGTGCCTTTACTCCCTCATAGCAGTATTCACTCAATTCCTGTTCCTGCTCTGGAAGTTCTTCTACCATCTGCTCCTGCTCCTCTGTCCAAGGACGCTGCTGCCAAGTTGCAAACACAAATTTCAAACCGTGTTCATGACACTTCTTGCCAATTTTTTTCAACTGCTCCAGATTTTTCTCTGTATCCTGTACTGTTATTTTCAATGCTCTTACCTGCGGAAATTTTTTAAGCGGCGGTAGAAAAAATGGATATGGCGGTGCCATATATGCAGTATCAAAGCCAACAATCAGACAAAATCTGTTAAATCTTGCATACGCTAGTTTTTCCAGGTAAGCATCCCAAAATTTATCATTTAAAAACCATTCATTATCCAGATGTCCGACAATATAACGGTCCATACAACGCACACGATTATCCGGCGCTTCACTGTAATTTTCCACTTTTGCCAATGCACTCAAACCATAAAACTTTATTTTTCGTGCCATCTCCAGCAATATGTACATCAGCCCGGTTGCGTCTTTGCCGGAAAGCAACAGCACTTTGCCATTCCTTATACCACACCAATGACACACTAAACTTTCATCCTCTGTAAGCAGTTGCTCCAAATGATTTGCTTCCAACAAATCCTTGATTCTCAAATCATTTTTGGGTCCAACAACAATTTTAATATCTTCCTCTTTAATCGATACTTGATCCAGAACAAGACAGTTGATTATTTCCGTGCCCTGAGCTTTGAGCGTCTTTTCAAATTCATTCAAACCATAAATTGCTTCATCACAAATACCAAACTTACTCAAATAAACTGCCATTTCTCTCTCCTTTCCAAAATGTTCTGCATTCTATTCCTTCATACCGGAAGTAGCAATTCCAGCCACAAACTGTTTCTGAAAAATTAAAAAGATAATAAATATCGGAATCAGAGAACAAACAGATGCCGCCATAATTGCCCCATAACTCGCTGCATTCTCATCACGGAAAAAATTTAATCCCAACGGAATCGTTGCTAATGTCTTTTCACGTATATAAACTAAAGGTGCTTCATATTCATTCCATGAAGAAACAAACTGGAAAATAATCAATGCACTGAAATTTGCTTTTGCCAATGGACATACTATCTTTGAAAAAATCGTAAAATGGTTTGCACCATCAATCTTTGCTGACTCACATAGTTCTTCCGGAATAGACAAAAACGCCTGTCTCAGTAAAAATGTTCCGAACGCCGTAAACATACCCGGCAGAATCAATGACAAATGTGTATTTAAAATGCCAATCTGTTTAAACAATACAAACCTAGGAATTAACATCATCTGCGCCGGAAATGCTAATGTG
>JBMNRF010000015.1:0-70069 GCA_050944495.1 Marvinbryantia sp. | reverse complement strand
ACTGTACACGTTTACATGCCTCTTCCTTGAATTCGATACTGTACGTCTGTGCCATAATTCATCCTCCTGACTTTCTGGATAGATTATACCACTCGTTCTATGTGTCTATCAAATGGGGTATAAGGCATTATCCCCTATGGGGTATGGCAATATTTTACCTCTCAAAGTTGTTCCTTATGAAAATGGGATAATGGTTTTCTGTGATGAAATGATCTATTTGGAAAATGACAGAACTGCATACTTCTACTCTGCGAAAAAAGAGGTTTTTATGGTCACTAATTTTCGTCGTAAATATTTAGTTGAACTCATTGATCCATATAAAGGTGAAGTGGAAGTAACACAAGAAATTAAAGACAACATAATACTAATTTGATAGTGGTGGGCTTCGGCTCACCATATTTTTGTAATTTCGTGTCCTGCGGTATGGACAAAACACAGTTTTTGATCTATAATAGTGTTGGAACACATATAGGCTTTTTCGGGGAGGTTATAATGGCAAAAAATAGTGATGTTGGGTTAAAACAACTGGACAACGGAAACTGGTCTTGCAGAATCTTCAAGAAAATCAATGGCGTGCAGATCGACAGCACCTATAAGATTGACAGTAGAACAGGCGAGCCTTTCCGTACAAAGTCACAGGCTCGTGATTTTCGGGAATATAAGATTGCCGAGTTGCGAGATCCAGAAAAACGGAAACCGAAAAACAAGGCTGTCACATTCTCTTTTGTTTGGGATCTATATCTCAATACCCTTGCAAGAGATAAAGCACCAGCCACCGTCACCAAGCATACAAGCGTTTGGGAAAATCATATCAAGGATAACTTTGGCAGCAAGTTTATGACAGGCGCACAGGCTGTTTCTGTGCTGGAAATCAACGATTATCTGTCAAGAATGTATCGGTCAACAGAATTGTCCTACCATTACATAGAGGGCTTTTTGAAAGTGTTCTATCTTCTGTATGGTACAGCTTACGGCGCAAACTTGATTGATTATGAACAACTCAACAAGTATACCAAGGAGAAAAACACACGGATCACAATGCCCCCTATGTCCGATGTTGATCGGGAAGAAGATGGAAAGATCGAAACTTACAAGCAAGACGAAATCGAGAAGATGGCGAAAATCTTCGAGGGTACAGATCTTGAGCCTGCCTTTTTAATTGCTTTCTATTGTGGTCTGCGTGAATCGGAAATCTTTGGCTTGTTCTGGGATGATATTGATTTTAATAATTCTACCATCACAGTAAGCAAACAGTTGATCCATGCAAACGGCGTTTGGTGTATCAGCCCTGTTAAAACCTTAAAGAGCAAGCGTGTTGTGGATATGCCCAAGAAATTAAGTAAATTCCTGTTTGATCGTAAGAAAGCAATGATTAGAGCAAAACAGGAGCAAGGTTTTAGAAGCAGATCCAACGAAATTGTAATGGATATTCGTGACACAACGCCTGTTGAGATTGTCGGAGGGGATTTTGTTAATAGAAAGTTGGTAGATGGTCTGGCTGGCAAGCTGTTGACTACTAATTCCTTGAAATTCTATGGCAACAAGATCAGCAAAGAATATGGTTTTGCCTTAAAGATGCACAAGCTGAGAAAAACCAATCTTACCTATTTGGCTGAAAATGGTGCTTCGTTCAAGTATCTAAAAGAACACGCTGGGCATCTCAAAGTCGAAACAACCTTGAAATATTACATCAAGGCTGGCGAAACCAGCAAAGAACAGGGTATGCGAATTTTGGACAGCATGACAACCGAAGATCCTTTGATTACGATTGAAGGTCCTGGCATTGGTGGACAGGAAACACGGGTCTTTACTGTTAGAAAGAGCCAATGGGATCGCATACAGAGCGAACAAAAGCGTAAAAAATAGCCCCTTTCAAGATGCTCCGATCTTGTAAAGTGGCTGTGTCTAAAACTGTGTTTGGGATATTGCAACCCGAAAAACCCTTGATATATCAATACTTTTTTATGTGTTCCATGATGAAGCTAGACACGGAAAAGCATTTGAAGGACTTCTTAAGAGATACTTCGGTTAATCAAACACTCTTTAACATCAAGTATATTAGAACCTTAAATGAGGTGTCGGCCAAATTGCCGACACCTCATTTATTATGACAACGATTGTATAAAATGGCGTGCTACTCTCCCCTCTTTTTTAAGACAAATGCTCAAGGGGAAAAGGTTCTAATATAAGTTCACATGAGCAGTCCTTAAACTCTTTTGTTATCACTTCATTAACTGACTTTAATGCATTTGCCAAGTCACGAACAACAAGAACGTCTGTCTCAATTTGAAAATATACAGCAATCCATAAATGTCTGCCTGTTTTGGTAATATCAAAAAAAACAGGCACGAATTCATACTGTTCCATAATCGGACTACATAACAGTTTAATTTTTTCCACAAGCTCCTTATCAGGCGAAAATAAAAATATATCTTTAACCGCCCGCCATAGGACCTTAATGCTTTCCGGAAGCATAAATATCATGATAACTATCGCAACAATCTGATCAAAATATGGGGCAAGGAATGAAAGCGGTGTTTTTTCCAAATAAAGAGACATAAAAAATGCAAAAGACATACCTAAACTATATGCAATATCTAATTTCCATCCCAAAAGCTCCGCTTTTATAGTTGGTGACACCAAGTTATTGCTCAACCGTTTCATAGCTATAAAAATAATAATACTTGCAATCCCAAGAAAACACTGGAATATAGAAATCAAAGCGTTATCCACCGTATTTCCACCAGTCAATACGGAATGAAGCACTTCAGCAGATACGCCTAACGTAACGGATAACATCATTATACCTTTAATAATAATAAATACCGTTTCGATTTGAAAGTATCCGAAAGGATGCTTTTCAGATATTGGCTTATGGAACAACGGGGTAAGAAACAAAAGTAAAGCGATAAATACCAGTTCTGCTGTATCATATACTGCGTCCGTTAAGGAGGACTGCGAATGGCTGTATATGGCAAATATAAATTCTGAAATTGCAAATACTAGCCCTGAGAAAAAGGAGATTTTTAAAATTAACTTTTCCCTTTTTTCGGTTATCATCTTATACACCTCTTTGAATTGTTTTTATGGACTAAATTTATATGTTCAGGCTATCCTCTTATCTCCTGATCATTTAGCCATAATTATACCAAATAAAGCAGGGCTTGTACAGAACGGTCCATTTTATTCCTTCGCCGTCTCTAATATTTATATTGATTCTTATATTTCATAAACATGACGCATGCTAATAATATGGCCAGCAATTCTGCTGTGGGAGTAGCAAGCCATATTCCCGTAACTCCAAGCAGCAATGGCAGTACCAACAAACATATAACCATAAACACAAAGGAACGCGAAAAAGCCAAAATTGCTGAAACAATGCCATTATTCAACGCTGTAAACATTCCGCTCGAAAAAATATTAAATCCAATAAATAATAAGGCAATACTGCAAATTCTATTTCCCGTGACGACAAGTTCAAATACTGGGTTGTCAGGTCTTGCGAAAATGCTGACAAGCGGCTTTGTGATAATCAATGACACCATTAAAGAGATAACGGAAATAGCCGCTATTATTTTTAAGCTTTTTCGGATTAGTGTTTTTAATTTTTTATGATTTTGCTCTCCGTAATAATAACTGATCATTGGTGCAACACCATAAGAATAGCCACTAAATAGAGAGCTTACAAACATAAGCACATACATAATAATTGTTATAGCCGCAACGCCGTTCTCCCCGACATACTTTAACATTGTCCAATTAAAAAATAATGTCGTAATTCCTGTAACAAGTGATGTTGCCATTTCTGAGCAACCGTTTGAAACAGCTTTTTTTAAAACTCCAAAACAAAAACGTGGCTTAGTAAAATGCAGTAAATTCTTTTTGCTCCAAAAAATAAAAAAACCTACAATCATTGTTACTGAATATCCTAAACCCGTGGCAATAGCCGCTCCTTTTATCCCCATTCCAATAATTTTTATAAACAAATAATCTAGAACAATATTGACTATTCCCCCTGCAACAGAACAGATAAAAGAAATAGAAGCTTTTACAGAAGCAATCAAATAAAGTGAAAAATTATTCATCAATAAAATAGGAACTGTAAATAACAAATAATATCCCAAATATTCTTGTGAATAATGTAAAACTTCTGCTGATACATTCATATGTGAAAAAACAAAATTCATACAGGCATATCCTGCAAAACACATAATAAATCCGATAACAATATTAACAATGATCAGAAACGTAAAATTTTCATTGGCCTCTTGCTGCTTTTTTTCTCCAATCTTTTTCATGATTACAGCACTTCCACCTGTCGCCAGCATTGTAGAAATTGCTGTTACAAAAGAAATAACAGGTGCAGATAAATTTATTGCTGATAATGCGCTTGTTCCAATTAAATTGGAAACAAACAATCCGTCAACCATTGTATAAAATGACATAAATAATGACATTGCAATGGTAGGCAATGCAAATTTCATAATGTTTCTTAATGTGATAGGTTTTAAATAAATACTTTGATTTTCCATTCTATTCCTCCCGTTTTTTGTGTTCGCTGTGTAGTATAATGTTTACAGTAACTGTAATGTCAACAGGGAGATCTACGAAAATGAAAAAAAAGATAAATAAATTCAAATAACCACAATCCTGCATATACAAAGAAGGTACCGTTCCACCATCTGATCAGATGATTTTACGATACCTACTTTATATGAAACTTATTTTTCTTATCTCTGCACTCTTGCGCCCGCGCCGCCCATAATTGCTTCCACTTCTTTTCTGCTCGCCATCGTGGTATCGCCCGGGGTTGTCATTGCCAGCGCTCCATGTGCCGCGCCGTAGTTCACTGCCAGTTCTGCATTCTCTGTCGTCATCAAACCATAGATCAGACCAGATGCAAAGGAATCTCCGCCCCCTACGCGGTCCATGATCTCCAGTCCCTTGTAATCTTTGGCTTCGAATATCTCGCCATCTGCCCAACAGATCGCGCTCCAGTCATTGACAGTCGCCGTTTTTACTTCGCGAAGCGTTGTTGCTACCGCTTTGAAATTCGGGTAGGTTTTGGCAGCTTCGTTGATCATTTTTTTGTAACCATCCAGATTCAGTTCTTTGAGATTTTCGTCGTTGCCTTCAATCTCAAAACCAAGACAAGCTGTGAAATCTTCCTCATTTCCGATCATAACATCCACATACTTCGCGATTTCTTTATTGACCTCCTGCGCTTTTGCCTGTCCACCGATCGCACTCCACATAGACGGGCGATAGTTCAAATCATAGGATACAATCGTGCCGTATTTCTTCGCCGTTTTAATCGCAGCCAGCACGGTTTCACAGGACTGTTCAGAAAGAGCTGCGTAAATACCACCGGTATGCAGCCAGCGTACGCCCAGCTCACCAAAGATATATTCAAAATCAAAATCTTCCGGCGTTGCTTTAGAAATTGCCGTATTGGCACGGTCAGAACAGCCGACTGCCCCACGGATACCAAAACCACGCTCGGTAAAATTAAGGCCATTTCTACAAATCCGTCCGATACCATCCGTTTTCATCCATTTGATCAGAGAAGTATCCACACCTCCCTGCAAAATGAAGTCCTCCATCAACATTCCCACTTCGTTATCCGCAAATGCAGTGATCACCGCAGTGTTGAGTCCGAAACATCTGCGCAGACCGCGCACCACATTATATTCTCCGCCGCCTTCCCATGCACGAAAAGATCTGGCTGTGCGGATACGGCCCTCGCCCGGATCCAGACGGAGCATCACCTCGCCCAGAGAAACTGCATCAAATTTACATTCATTTTTCGGTCTTAAATTCAGATTCATGATTTTCTCCCTCCTATTTGTCAAAATCCAGATAAGCACCTTTCATCGGACTGGCTGCCAATTCACTGAACAGACGAAGTACGCCTTTTTTATATTTCGGTTCGCGACGTTTCCAGTTTCTTTTCCGTTCTTCCAGAACCTGAGCCACCTCTTCCGGTGTCTTGTGTTCACCGGCAATGCCAATAATATTCAGTTTCCGTTCCATTACATCAATTTCGATCAGATCACCCTCTTCTACCAGAGCAATCGGACCGCCGTCCTCTGCTTCCGGACTGCAATGTCCAATAACCGGACCGGTAGACGCTCCGGAGAAACGTCCGTCCGTAATCAGCGCTATGCTGCGTCCCAGTTCTTTATCGCTGCTGATTGCCTCTGAAGTATAAAACATTTCCGGCATTCCACTGCCTTTCGGACCTTCATAACGGATAAATACCGCATCACCCTTCTGCACCTTGTGTTTCAGAACTGCATCCAGACACTCCTCTTCACTATCGAACGGTCTTGCACGGAGCACTGCCTTGAACATCTCCTTCGGGCAGGCCGTATGCTTAATCACCGCTCCTTCCGGTGCAAGATTTCCCTTGAGAATCGCAATACTTCCCTCTGTTCCGATCGCCTGATCATACGGTCGGATAATATCTTCTCTTGTGGCATTCACACCGTAGCGTTTATTGAAATCTCCCAGCCATTTTTCACATCTCTCATAGAAACCGTTTGCCTTCAGCTCTTTTAAGTTTTCACCCAATGTCTTGCCGGTAACAGTCATAACATCCAGATGAAGATGATCCTTGATCTCTTCCATGATAGCCGGAACACCGCCTGCATAGTAAAACACCTCTGCCGGCCATTTACCTGCCGGGCGCACATTTAAAAGATAATGCGCTCCTCTGTGCAATCGGTCAAACGTATCTCCGGTAATCTCAATCCCAAACTCATGCGCGATCGCCGGGATGTGAAGCAGGCAGTTCGTGCTGCCGGAAACCGCTGCATGAACAAGAATCGCATTTTCAAAACTTTCCAGAGTCACAATGTCGCTCGGACACATATTGGGCATCGATGCAAGCTTTACGGCCTGCTGTCCTGCCTGATACGCATATTTCAACAGATCCGGACTGGTTGCCGGCATCAGCGCACTGCCAGGAAGCGCTAGTCCGAGCGCCTCTGCCATAATCTGCATGGTGGAAGCCGTTCCGATAAAGGAGCAGGCGCCGCAGCTGGGGCAGGCGTTGCATTTTGCCCAGTTCAGCTTTTCTTCATCAATCTCACCGCGCTGATATTTCGCGCTGTACATACCGAGTTGTTCTAGCGTAAGCATCTCCGGTCCCGCATTCATCGTACCTCCCGGTACCACTACAGCCGGAATATTCACACGCGCCAGCCCCATCAGACTGGCCGGCATTCCCTTATCGCAGCTGGCCAGATACACGCCCGCGTCAAACGGAGTGGCGCCTGCATGAATCTCAATCATATTCGCGATCATCTCACGACTTGCCAGGCTGTAATTGATGCCGTCTGTTCCCTGACTCTCACCATCGCACATGTCCGTCGCAAAGTATCTCGCGCCGTGACCGCCCGCCTCTGCAACACCTTTTCGCACTTCTTCCACCAGCACATCCAGATGTCCGCTGCCCGGATGACTGTCACCAAATGTGCTTTCAATCATCACCTGAACCTTAGACAAATCCTCCGGCTTCCAACCGGTTCCGATGCGAAGCGGATCCAGCTCCGGAGCAATCCTTCTCATTTCCTGACTTCTTAATTCCATCGCGCAACACTCCTTTTCATTAAACAAAGAAAGAAATTATTAATGCTACCAAAAATCCAACGCCGCCGACCAGAGTTTCCATAATCGTCCATGTTTTCAGAGTCGTTTTTTCATCCAGACCAACCAGAGATTTTACCAGCCAGAAACCAGAGTCGTTAAAGTGCGAACAAACAGTCGCACCGCCTGCTACCGCTGCCGTCACACATGCCAGATACATCGGAGAAAGTTCTGCAATCCCCGGCATCGCTGCAATAATACCTGCCGCCATTGTCATGGCAACTGTAGCGGAGCCCACACAAATTCGTACCAAAGCCGCCACCAAAAAGGCAATCAATACCAGAGGCAGATTTGCGCCGGCAACCGCATTGCCGATCACATCGCCAAGTCCTGAATACTGCAGCATATAGCGGAGTACACCGCCGCAAGCAGTTACCAAAAGGATCAGACCTGTCGGCTCCAGAGACTTTGTCATAATTTTCTCCAATTCCTCCAGAGTATAACCGTGTTTTGTTCCAAGCAGAAACATCGCAGCCACGGTTGCAATCAAAAGTGCCATAAACGGCTGTCCCAGAAAGGAAAGTACTGGCTCGATTCCTTTCAGCGCCGGAATAATGCCTGCCAGAGATTTTAAAATAATCAGAAGCAACGGAATCACAATGATCCCTACCACCGTACCAAAACTCGGCAGCTTGGATTCATCAAAATCCTCCTGATTCGCTACATACTCCGGAACCGGAATCATATATTTCTTTCCGCAGATCGCACCGAAAATCGGCCCCGCCACGATCATTGCAAAAATACCGCAAAAAATACCAATTAAGATTACCCAACCGAGATCTACGCCCAGCATAGTTGCTACCAGCACCGGTCCCGGTGTCGGCGGAATAAACGCATGTCCGACTGCCAGACCTGCCAAAAGCGGAATTACATAAAACAGAGAAGATCGCTTTGTCCTTTTGGCCAGCGAAAATGCCAGTGGAATCAGAATGATCAGCCCGGCATCAAAAAACACCGGCATTGCAATGACAAGTCCCGTAATACCAAGCGCCCACGCCGCTTTTTCATCTCCAAATCGTTTCACCATCGTAACGGCCAACGTCTGTGCACCGCCAGACGCTTCCAAAATCGCGCCGAACATAGAGCCGAGTCCTACCAGCAGCGCAATTCCCTTTAATGTATTGCTGATACCGTCGTCAACAGCTGTGACAATATCACCAAACGGCATACCCGCTATCATACCGATCACAACAGCGCCAATCAGAATCGACAGCATTGCGTGAATTTTAAATTTGATGATCAGTACCAAAAGCAGAGCTAAACCGATCAACGCAGCCAGAATCAGCCGCGTAGAATCCAAACTTGCAGTTACTTCCATTAAAAATCCTCCTTCAATCTCTTCCATTTTTTGTTCATCATAAAACATCTTATGTTTTTTCGCGTTTATTATATATTTTCCGATTCATTCAGTCAATACATCTGATGTCTTTTCTTGCTTTTCTCCTTTTCCAACAAAAAAGGGGCGCAATTTTAAAGATATACGCCTCTTTTTTGTTTATTATATCCATATATTCTGTTTTTCATTCTGAAACACCTTGCTGTTCTTTTTGCTTCATCAGATACTGTCTGCTGTAAGTCAGGTGCATGATCATCGCGCCCCTTGCCCCCACCGGATCCCCCTTTTCGATCGCTTCTGTAATCGCCCGATGCGGGGCAAACGTTTCTTCCATCAGTGCCCGATGCGTCAGGTTCACAAACGCGACAACCGCATTCTGAATCAGGCCCTGCAGCTGTTCTACAACCCGGTTCTTGCTGCATCGGGCAATACAGCTGTGAAATTCAATATCCTTTCCGGTATGATCTCGGCCGTCCATATATAACTGCTCCACTTCTTCACAGAGACGACGCAGTTCCTGTTTTTCCTTTGCCGTCGCGCGCATGCTTGCCTGCGCGGCAATCTCCGGTTCCAGCATCAGTCGTATCTCAAACAGATCCATCACTAGTTCATAAGGATCTTCCAGATTTGCAAGCCCAAGCGGATCCTCCTCTATCGTACTTTTACTGATCACATAAGTACCGGAACCTCTTCGCACCTCCAGAACCCCTTTTGTGGCAAGGCTTCTCACTGTCTCGCGTATCGTACTCCTGCCAACGCCGAACTGCTGTGCCAGTTCATATTCATTAGGAATTTTTTCTCCAACCTCAACCGGCGCATTCCGTATATAGTTCATCAGCTCTTCTTCCACTCTGGAAGCCAGCAGCTGTCTGTCCATCTTTTCCATTTGATGTATGTTTACTCCTTTCCGCAGTCCAGTGTTTTTCTGACCTCCCCCTCAAGATCTTTCCAAAAAAACATCTCCTTATCCAACATCATATAACCGTTCCAGCTGTTTTCCTTCGGAATAGAAACCGACCCCGGATTTAAATATAAATTCTCTTTTCCAAATGCTTCCCAGGCCGGAATATGTGTATGTCCGTGCAGTAAAATATCTCCCGTCTGCAAAGATGGCAGATGTTTTTTGTTAAAAATATGACCATGTGTCGCATAAATCATATGTTTTTCTGTGTAAAGCACCGCATAATCTGCCAGGATCGGAAATTCCAACACCATCTGATCCACCTCTGTGTCACAGTTGCCGCGCACACAGAGCAGCTTTTCTTTCCTTCCATTCAACATGGCAATTACATCCTTGGGTGCGTACTCCCTCGGCAGATCATTTCTGGGACCGTGATACAAAAGATCCCCCAACAACAGCAATTTATCCGGCTGCTCTCTCTCAAAAGCCTCCAACAATCTCCGGCAGTAATATGCCGATCCGTGTATATCCGATGCAATCATGATTTTCATATCTGTCTGTCCTCACTTTTCATAATCTTATTCTCAAACCGTCTGTCCGCTGTGCATCAGTTTTTTCATCTGCATCTGAAACGCAATATAGAAAACGATTCCCTTTACTATGGAAGAAATCGACAGCGCCCACCAGATTCCTTCCACACCGAGTGACGTATTGCTTAAAAGAATCGCCAGCGGAATCCGTGCGCCCGTCAATGTCACACTTAAAATACTGCACAGCTTCGTCATGCCAAGCCCTGACAGCGCACCGACAGTCGTCAGCTCCACGCACATAAACGCTTCACAGAGCCCGATGATCCGCAGATAACCGATAGAAATACGCACTGCCTCCTGTTCATGAAAAAACATCCGAGAAATTGCCTCCGGGAACAGGAGAAATGACAGCATAATAATTACTCCCCATATCGAAACCGCCAGTACAGAATAATGATATCCTTTTTGGATACGATCCGTCTTTTTCGCACCGTAATTTTGACCACAAAATGCATTGAGCGCCGCGCCAAAACCATCCGCCGTATTCCAGGAAAGCGCTTCGATCTGACCGCCAACCCGCTGCGTGGCAATCGCCGCAGGTCCGAAAACTGCCGTCATCCTGGTCAGTATCATTGAGATCCCACAGTAAACCGTACCCTGGATCGCCGTGGGACCTCCGATCCTGCAGACAGCACCGTAATAATGCTTTTCACATCTCTCAAACAAATGTATTCCCTTTAGAATATTCTGCTCCTCAGAGGATTTCCATACATCTATCAGCATCACAAGCATAACCAGTACCTGTGCCAACACCGTTGCAATCGCCCCTCCGGCTGCCTCCAGCCGCGGAAACGGTCCGATTCCCAGAATCAGTACCGGGTCAAGAACCATATTGACCACAAGTCCGACCAGATTCGCAATAAACGGTGTACGCGAATCACCCTGTGCTGTATAAAGACCTGTAAGTGTCACATTAATAAAAGAAAAAATGATCAATCCGCAAGTGATCTGCATATAAATCTTTGCCGACGCAACCGTTTCCGGATCTCCCAGATTGAAGAATCCGATCAAGCCATCGGTAAACGTCAGACAGATAATCGAATAGAGGATACCAAACAAAATTACCATCTGCAATGCAGCTTTGGCATATTGTTTCGCTGCCGTCTTATGTCCCTGTCCGTAGCACTGCGCTACATTCACCTGACCCCCCATCCTCGCAAGAGATGATAGGCCCTGCGACAACCAACAGAACATACCTCCTGCCCCTACACCTGCCACTGCTTTTGCCCCCAAAAGCCCAATCCAGGCCATATCGGTAATACTATACGCTGTCCCCAGGAATGCCGATGCCATAATCGGAACTGCAAGCTGCATTAGTGATTTCAAAATGGATCCTTCTGTCAAATTTACTTGTTTTGTGTGTTTCTTCATAAATCTATTTTATCCTGCTTTCTAATAATCATTTTCGGACGGAAAATGGATTGTTTATCAATATTATTATATCGTCAATTTTTTTTGAATTCAATTGAATACTCTATTATTTTTTCTGTCAAAATCTAATTGCACCTTTGACTCCCCGGTGCTATGATGAAGAAAAAACAATCAGGGGGATTTACATTATGAAAGTATTATTTATCGGCGGAACCGGAACCATCAGTATGGCCATTTCCAGACAGCTGCTGGCAGAAGGTCATACGCTCTATCTCTTAAACAGAGGCAACCGCACTGCACAGCTTCCGGACGGAGCAATTTCTCTGGAAACAGACATTAACGACCGTTTCCGCGTACAGGAACTGTTAAAAGATCTCACTTTTGATGTAGCAGCAGATTTTATCGCTTTTGAGACTGCCCAGGTAGAAAGAGATTACGAACTGTTAAAGGATAAAACCAAACAGTACATCTTTATCAGCTCCGCGTCTGCTTACCAAAAACCACTGTCTGACTACCGTATCACAGAAGGTACTCCACTTTCCAATCCAAAATGGCTATATTCCAGAAATAAGATTGCCTGTGAAGAATTTTTGATGAAAAAATATCGTGAAGAACGCTTTCCGGTCACTATTGTACGCCCAAGCCATACTTTTGACGAACGCACTGTTCCACTCGGCATTCACGGCGATAATGGAAGCTGGCAGGTTCTGAAACGTATGAAAGAGGGTAAACCGGTGCTGATTCCCGGAGACGGCACTTCTCTTTGGACCGTTACACACAACACAGATTTCGCGAAAGGCTTTGTCGGACTAATGGGGAATGTTCACGCAATCGGTGAAGCGGTTCAGATCACCTCTGACGAAACGCTGACCTGGAATCAGATTTATGGACTGGTTGCCGATGCCCTCGGCGTAACCTTAAATCCGCTGCGTGTCTCCTGCGATTTTCTGGATCAATGCAGCGACTACGATTTTGATGCCAGCATGATGGGGGATAAAGCAAACTCCGTTGTTTTCATCAACGATAAGCTCAAACGACTTGTCCCCGGTTTTACTGCTACCAAACGTTTTGATCAAGCGGTAAAAGAAAGCATCGCTTATATGGAAAGTCATCCGGAATGTCAGGTGGAAGATCCGAAATTTGACGCGTTCTGCGATCGCGTGGCAGAAGCGCTGGAAATGGCAAAAGCTGCGATTCGCGGATAAAATCACAGCCTCTTAAAGCATATTCATTTTCTTATAAATCACGATATCTATCCCTATTTACAAGCAGTTCCCGGTGCGCTGCCTGAATCAGGTAACGTGCCGGTTTCAAATAAGGATGAAAATGTCCTGGCAATAATACATCACTCTTTATTTGCTCCATTTGCAACACAGAGGAAAGATATTTTTTATAACAATATGAGCTATCCACTCGAACTCCTATTAAATTTTCTCCCGTCTGGATAAAATCTCCTGTAAAAAGTATGCGTCTTCCCCCATGATGTAATTCGTAACACATACTCCCTTCTGTATGCCCTGGTGTATGATAACATTCGACTTCATAATCTTCCGCTAAATAAAGGCGTTCCCCATTCATTTGTCTCTTTACATTTTGACAAGTCGGGAAATCTCGTCCATATGCATATCCTATTGTATGTTCATCTCCCGTTTCTATACTATCTGCATCCACATTTCCCGCATAAAGCGTTGCACCTTGCCGTTCAAAATATGATGCATTTCCTGTATGATCAAAATGAGCATGTGTTAAAAGTATTTCTGTAATTTTATATCCATCTAATCCCCATACTTTCATTGTTTTTCTTATTTGTTCAATATCTTTTCCATCAAGCCCTGTATCTATTAATACAAGACGCTTTTCATTTTGAATTGCAATCCCATATACATTTTGATGTATCTGATAAGCAAATCCAGATAAAAGATAAATATCCGGTAAAATCATCATATTTATCACCCCTTTACAGCACCAGATGCCAATCCCTCTGTAATTTGCTTAGAAAATAATATAAAAATAATCATAATTGGTAATACTCCTACTACTACCGCCAAAATTCGAGCTCCATAATCCGCTACAAACATATTTCCAATAGAAGCAATAACTAATGGAACAGTAAACATTTTAGGATCATTAATCATAATCATCGGCAAAAGATAACTATTCCATGACTGTAAAAAAGTAATAATAGATAAGGTAAATATTGCTGGTTTTATAATTGGTAATACCATTCTCAAAAAAATTCCCATATCTGTACATCCATCTAGCCTACTGCTCTCCATTAATTCATATGGAAAAGCATCTTTGATATACTGTGTCATCCAAAATACGCCAAAAGCACTTGCAATATTAGGAAGAATCAACGGTAAAAATGATTTAGAAAGATGAAGCATTCGCATCTCCCAAACATATGCAACAAGTCCAACCTCCATCGGAACCATCATTGTTAAAATTACTAATTGAAACCATAGATTTTTTCTCTTAAATTCATATTTTGCAAATCCAAACCCTGCCATTGCTCCAAAAAACACAGTTAAAAATGTACTGGATACAGAAATGAGTAGACTGTTCCCCAGTGATCGAAGATATTCCGCTTCCATTATCGTCTGAAAATTTTCTTTTAAAAAATGTCCTATCTGAAAAATATCACCTGCAAAAATCATTTGATTATTCTGTGTTGCCATAAAAAACATCAGCACAAAGGGAATCACTGAAATCGTTGCTATTATAATTACTATTATATTAATAATTTTATGTAATATGTTTCCCTTTTTCATAAATCAGTTCTCCTTTCGATTAACAAAATGGAAATAAACCATCGTAAATATAAGGATAATTACGAACATTAAGTAACCTGTTGCTGCACCATAACCACTTTGTCCAGCCTTAAAAGCTGTATCAAGAAATTTCATGTTCATTGTCTGTGCTGCGCTGTCCACACCACCTTTATAATCTCCAAAAAGCATCAGGGGCTCCTCAAATATCTTCAGACATCCAATTATTCCATTTGTAATCTGGAAAATTAATATAGGCTTTAACATCGGAATAATCACATGTATCACTGCTTTAGGAATTGTTGCTCCATCTACTTTTGCTGCCTCATAAATATCTTTTGAAATGCTCTGAAGTCCTGCCAAATAAATCACTGCCGTATAACCAATGTATCTCCAATTTGTTACCAATGCTACTAGTGGCTTTGATAAGTTTCTACTATGTAACCAATTGATATTTTCATCAATTATCCCACAATTTTTTAAAAATAAATTTATTGCACCAAAGTTTTGATCAAACAATGTAGCAAAAATAAGACCAATAGCTACAGGTGCTGTAATATATGGTAAAAACATTGTATTCCTAATATATCCTTTTCCTATCCTCACAATTCCATAATTAATTAAAAGTGCCAATATCAAGCCTAAAGTTTGAATAGGAATCATCGCCTCCACTACAATAACAAAACTATTTATCACTGATCGATAAAAAGCCTTATCTCCCAGAAGCGCTATATAATTATTTAATCCTATAAATTCCATAGGACCATACCCTTTCCACTTAGTAAGGCTAATATAAAAACTAAACAGAATTGGAAAAAGATTAAAGATACCATAAATTATAAAAAAAGGAGCAATAAAGATAAATGGCCAACTAATATGCTTTTTCATATTATATCCTCCTAAAAGTCAAATAATTAGGCTGCAGCAGAAATCTGTTGCAGCCTTTTTTTTATTTCTCATATTCCGGATTAGAAGAAATGATATCTTCTTCAATCTTATCCGTAATTTCCTCGGCACTGCCTTCTAATGACTGTGCAAAAAAGGTCATACTATTATAAAATAGTGAATCATCTGCAATCGGTCTTAATACAGTCATTTCGTCCATTTCTTTCAAATAAATCTCTGTGACATTTTCGCCACCAAAAAATTCATTTGGTTTATTCAAATAATCATCTTCATAAACTGATTTCACACCCGGATAAAAGTGTATTAAATCATATTTATTTTGTGCCCCTTCCTGAGTAAGTTCATATTTCATCCAAGCTGCTACTGCATCCTTATTTTCACTTTGATTATACATGCCCCACCAGATGCCACCCCAATTATAGGATTCTCCCGGCGCTTTTGTTACACCCCATTTTCCGGCACCTTCCGGATCATTTGGTTCAATCACATAGCTTTGAAACCAACAAGATCCAGGATAGCAAAACACATTTCCCTGTGCAAAAGACGCATTCCATGCAGGTGTCCAGACATCTAATCCTGCATCGATATCCGCTTCCTTAATCTTCATCATTAATTCTACGGTATCAGTGAAGTTTTCCTGTACCAATAATTTTTCATCTTCTCTCCAACGAAGTCCCGTTTGGTTTACAAGTGGCTGTACTAATGTATCAATTCCGGGTATCATGTTTATTTCTCCGTCAGATTCTTCTTTTATCTTTTTTCCAATCTCAATAAAATCATCCCATTCACTCATCATTTCACTAATTTCTTCTGGATCATCTGTTCCAAGATATTCCTTTGCTATATCTCTACGGTAAAATAAAGCTCCTGGAGCCGCCGTATTAGGAATACCAATAAATGTTCCATTATTATCTGTACCAATATCCACCAAGTAAGGAATTAATCGCTCCTTATCAATCTCATGAAGTTCCAGATCTTCTGCTATTCCCATATCATAAAATTTGCCAACATTATTTATTTCCATAGCTAAAATATCCGGCACATCGCTCCCGCTCGTCAGTGCAGCTTGTAGTTTCTGCATATAATCATCTGCAGAAGCTACTGTAACAAAATCAAACGTTACATTAGGATAAATATCATTCATTTTTTTTACCATGTCAAAAAAGTTCGGATCCCAACTCCAAAAAAGAATGTTGCCCGTCACTTCTTCCGGAGCTTTTCCATTTACATAGTAATAAGAATCATCCTCTGACGCTAAAGTTGAAAAATTCATAGACAATGCCAGAACACCTGTGAATAGTAACATTAATTTCTTTTTCATAAAAATCCCTCCTTTTTATGAATATAGAATAGCATAAGAAGAAATTTTTCCTATAAGCCCCTGTTATGATTTATTATTCTTTATTATTATTTCTAAGTTTATATGGACTAAAACCATTGATTTTTTTAAATATCTTATTAAAATATTGAGCACTTCCAAATCCGCAAAGTTCAGAAATAGTATAAATTTTTAAATTACTAGTTAGAAGAAGTTCACGTGCTTTAGAAAGACGATACTCTACTAAGTAGTCCCTAATATTTTTGCCTGTCTCTTTTTTAAATATCTGGCTAAGATAAACCCGACTAATACCGGCATATTCCGCAATGTCCTCCAAACTAATCTGCTTTGAATAATTATTCTGAATAAATTCTAACGCCGAAATTACTTTTGCACTAAGCGATAAATACTGTCCATCTACACGCGTTCCTTCTCTTGCTTCTTTTAATGCCTCATGCAAACTTTCCCAATCACAATATATGTGATTCGATATTCCCGTCAACCAGCAAATTCCTTCATTTTCCATTTTTTTACAGAATAAAGTCATAACATCTTTCACTTGTTTCTTGATATCCGAACTGCTTATCTCTTTCTGATAAATTAAAATCGCATTCATTTCCAAATTTTTCACTTTAGAACAATAAAAATCTATTTGTTTTTGTTTATCATTTATTTCAATTAAACAAGTTTCAAATTCCGTTTCAAATTTTATTTTTTCTGGTATATTCAATTCTCTAGATATTCGCATAGAAATTACTACACATCTTGGATCTTTTACCGGTAAAACTCCAGATATTATATATTCTCTAATTTCCTCTTTTAACATACAACCTTCAAGTATTTTTTCAAAAACCTCTCCCTTTAAAAGATTAAAACTTTCCAAACGGGTTTCTTCTTTCCTCACACTTTTCTCCACACGCGAAAGTAATTCTGATAAATCCTTTTCTTCAAAAGTATGTTTTAAAAGATAATCTATTGCACCATATCGCATTGCTTCTCTAACATAAGAGAAGTCATCGTAACAACTCAACATCACAATTTTTCCTACAAATCCTTTTCGATTTAACTCTTTCACCATTTCTAGTCCATCCATCAATGGCATTTTAATATCTACAAAAATTAAATCCGGATTATTCCATTTAACTTTTTCCAAGCCTTCCTGTCCATTTCGAGCTTCTGCGCAAACGGTATATCCATAATCTTCCCACACAATACTCTCTTTCAACATTCTTCTTGCCAAAAGTTCATCATCTACAATTAATACCTTTCTCACTTGCCTTCCCACTTTCTTACTATTATATTTTATATATCTTCTGCGGAATAATAATCTTCACTTTAAGTCCTGGATTTTCTTCATATAGACGAACACCGCCTTCTTTTTTCCCATAATGCATACGGATTCGATAATTTATATTTTCCAAGCCTATATTTTTCAATTTACTGATTTCTTCTTTCGCTCCTCCTATAAAAGTAGCCATTTCTAGTTCTTCATTTATTATCCTTAATTGCCCTTTTGAAAGACCTATTCCGTTATCAATAATTTCTATTATAATTTCCTCCTCTTGCGAATATATCTTAATAGTAATAATTCCGCTCCCCTTTGGCAAAATTCCATGGAAAAGAGCATTTTCAACTGCTGGTTGAATGGAAAATCGTGGAATCAAACAATTCATAAGTATTTCATCCACTTCTTTGTTTACCTCAAAGATCGCCCCATAACGCAATCTTTGAATTTTCAAATATTCATCCGTCAATTCTAACTCTTGCTCAATAGAAATAAATTTTTCTGAACTCAAACTCGCCTTGGATAATTGTATCAGAGCTGTTGTCATTTCTCTAATTTCGGATGCCTGATATATTTTTGCATAATATCGAATAGAATTAAGAGTATTATAAAGAAAATGCGGACTGATTTGTGCTTGAAGTGCATACAATTCAGCATTTCTTTTTATCTTTTCTTTTTCTACCAATTCTTCTAATAACACACGAATTTTTCCTACCATTAGGTTATATCCATTAATTAATGTAGAAAATTCATCCTGCTTCTCATATAAAATTTGAGTATGAAAATCTCCCGCCTCCATTTTCTTCATAGATTTTCCTAATAAATCAAGTGGTTCATAAATAGAATGAATGATTTTCCGACTTACAAATCCGATAATAACAAGACAAATCCCTAATAAAGTCAACGATAACCACATTCTTGATAAAATAGCTTTTAAAAATTCACCACGTGGAATCTTGGCAGCCAATGTCCAACCTGTTACCAATGATTCCCGACCAATATTTACAAATTCCTCTTTGGGGGTGTTATTATTTATTGCTTGTTTTGTCCAACTAATTTTCCTATCTTCAATTTCAGCTAAAATATTTCCCTGATAATCACATAACAACAAGCTACCCTTCAATGGCAAAACATAATCCCCGGTTGCTTCTTCAACGATTCTACTATCTATATCTGCTACAATTGTTCCTATTCTTCTCGTTCTGTCATTATATGCATAAATCGTTTTTACCAATGAAAATACTTCGACATTTCCCATAAGATAACCAGCACGATGTAAAGACGAAATATTAAAAAGACTACCATTTTTTTCTTGTATAAGAAAATTTCCTAGCTCTTCCCCTTGAAGTTCCGGTGTAATAATATGATTATTTTTATCCAAAAGATACACTTTTGTTATATATGGTCGAGTAGATGCATACTGTGATACTACTTTATTTAATTCTCGTCCTAAAATTTTACCATCCAAATCCTCCGTAATTTCACATTCCAAAATATTTTGTGTTCGCTCATCTGCCATAATTGATGAACAAACATTTGCTGCATCCTGAAAATAATATTCAATATTTTTAACTCCTAAATTTAATCCTTCTTTAATTGAAGACGTAATATTTTCTTCCAACAGTCTATATGCCTGCCATCCATTTATCACTTCTGCCAGCATAAAAATTACTATTATTAAACCGGAAAAATATAATATCATCTGTTTTCTAATAGACATAAAAAAGCCCCCTTATCTGCACTAAGAATAGCATATAAGAGAGCCCTTCACAAATGAAAAATATTACTTATTTTAAAAACCTTATTTTAAAAACTTTATTCTATTTTTCTTTAAAGACCTTGTTAATTACATATACCAGAAGCGTAAGCACAATGATCACCACAAAAATGCTGGCCATTCCCTTCCACATCACTTCCAGAGCCTGCATAACTGCTGTACTCATAAAAAATACTCCTTTCTGTTAACCAAGAATGCTGGAAACCACATTCAGGATAACGCCGCCTGCTACTACAGATGCAATCTGTCCGGATACATTCGTTCCGGTCGCCTGCATAATCAGGATATTGCTCGGATCTTCTTTGGTTGCCAGCTTCTGAACCACTCTGGCTGCCATCGGGAATGCCGAGATTCCGGCTGCGCCGATCATCGGGTTTACCTTTTCCTTACTGAACAGATTCATCAGCTTCGCAAATAATACGCCTGCCGCTGTATCAAAAATAAATGCGCTCAGACCAATTGCCATGATCAACAGTGTCTGTGTCGTTACAAAGGTCTCTGCACGCATACTGAATGCAATTGTGATACCAAGCAGCAGAGATACCAGATTAGAAAGCACATCACGCGCGGAATCTGCCAGATTTCCCAGTACACCGCATTCACGCAGAAGATTACCGAACATCAGAAAACCAACCAGCGCTACGGATGCCGGAGCAACAAGTCCTGCAACAACCGTAACTACAATCGGGAAAATAATTTTCGCCTTTTTAGAAACATTTGCCTGTTTATATTCCATGTGGATCATGCGCTCTTTCTTTGTTGTCAGTGCTTTAATCACCATTGGCTGGATAATCGGCACCAGCGCCATGTAGGAATATGCCACAACCGCGATCGGACCGACATATTTTGAACCAAGTACCTGAGAAACCATAATGGAAGTCGGGCCGTCCGCTGCTCCGATAATACCAATAGAAGCAGCATCCTTCAGATCAAATCCCGCCAGAACTGCTACCAGCACTGCCGCGAAAATACCAAACTGCGCAGCCGCACCAAACAGAAACATTTTCGGGTTAGACAGAAGCGGTCCGAAATCGATCATTGCTCCAATACCGATGAACAGCAGCAGCGGCATTGCCTCTGAAGCCTCAATACCAACTTCATACAGCCACTCAATAATACCGTTTGTCTCTCCGATGCCGGCCATTGTCTGATTGAGTACACCGGACATCGGCAGATTAACAAGAATTGCTCCGAAGCCCAGCGGCAGAAGAAGCACCGGTTCCAGATCTTTGTTAATTGCCAGATAGATAAGCACTGCGCCAATCACATACATCACAACCTGCTGCGGTGTGATTGCGCTAATCCCTGATAATAAAAAATCCATGGGAATCCTCCTTTTTCTTTTTGAGAAGTATGCGACAATTCGTCGGAGCCTTTTATCATAGGAAAGCAAAAATTTTCCTATGTCGCAAAAAAGACCTGTGTTCTCTGCAGAACACAGGTCTTGTCATATACCAAAGGCATAGATTAAGCCAGAGCATTTTGCCCATGATTGTTGACTTAATCGCACGGATACTGCCGACTACTCCCCCATATTTAAAAAAATTCTACCACGCGTTTCCAAAAAATGCAAGATAAAAGTATTTTATCTATTCTTCCTGGTATTTTTAGATTTTATTAATATCACAAACACAATTTAAACACATTTTATAGGTATAGTATAAACATATTAGTAAACAGCTAATATATTTCATAACTCACACTTCGCAGCCCCACACGCTGCGGAGTACTCCCTCAAAATTATTTAATTTTTTCTCTTTCCTGGAAAGCAGTCGAAACCACATGGTTACGGCTGTTTTTCTATTCTCTTTCATTTTCCGAACGTTTATTTCACTTCCGGCAGGAAACCTTCAAAAATAAAGCAGTCAAAATAATCCCGGCATTCCCCAAGTTCCTGCTCACTTTTTACTGTCCAGGCATAAGCCGGGCATCCGAACAGATTCCGGCAAAGAAACAATGAAATTTCTTTTTTGCTGCGGCAGTCATAGGCGATAAAATCCGGTTTTACCAAAAAATTTGCAATTAAATGCTGATGCAAGCCATAAAAACTACCCTCCAGATGATCTTTTCTAAAATTCATAGACAACTGCCCGCGGCAAACCTGCGGTCGGTTCATCCGATACCACCACAATGCCTTCGGATGGAAAGATTCTATGCAATATTCTCCCTTGTAGCTCTCAAGTATTTCATCTGCTTTTTCACAGATCGGACTCGTCAGCGTTTTCATTTTCAGTTCCACAATCAGCGGTACACGTCCATCCACGAGATTCAGCACCTCCGAAAAGAGCGGGATCCGTTCCTGTGTGCCCGAAACCGGGTACTGCTGCAGTTCTTCATAAGTAAGTGCATCCACCTCGATGTCAACGCCACAGACTCTTTTCAGATTAAAATCATGGAATACCACTACTTTCTCATCTTTCGTCAACTGCACATCCAGTTCAATCCCATAACCATGTTCAATTGCTCTTTTCATAGCCGTCATCGTATTTTCCGGGATGCCCGCATCGACATCATGCAGCCCACGGTGCGCATAAAAACTCCGGCTCATCCGCGGTGGGCGATGAAACAAGCGCGGTGTAATAGTTCCCAAATAAAGAAACGATGCTCCTGTTGCTGTCCTACGAACCATTTTTCTTATTTTTTTCGCAATTTTCGATTTCATATATATAAAGTCTCCTTTTTCATCCACATACATTGTAACACGATTTCTTACAAATTTGAATGACAGATTGACCGGAAAATTTTCTTGTACTACAATAAAACAAAAGCGTATTCCAACATAAAGGAGGCACCACTATGAGAGACTGGTTTCGAAAAGGCAATAATCTGATCCGAGATCTTTTAGAAATAAATCCACCGGAAAACTGCGCGGCAATTTGGCACATCGGACAGTGCGGTATTTTCCTGAAATATCAGGGAAAAGTCCTGTTGGTTGATCCGGTACTAACACCGATTTTCGATGAAAACGGAAAAAGCTGCAAACATTTTGACGCACCGTTCGACCCACAGGCGCCGTTTCCGGCAGACGCGGTATTCTGCACACACAATCATCTGGATCATTTGAATGCAGAAACCATCCGCGGCATTGCCGCTTCACATCCGGAAACAAGATTCTATGTTCCGCAGGGCGTAATGCCTGAAATTTCCGCTCTGATCGAGCCGTTTTGTGAACGTGTCACCGGTTTGCGCCAAGACGAAACCTGTGTTCTTTTTCCCGGACTTTCTGTGACAGCCATTGCCGCTGCTCACGACCGCTATAAAACGGACGAAAACGGCAATGAAAAAGCGCTTGGTTATCTCTTCCACTGCGGGGAACTGAATCTCTTCCATGCCGGAGACACCTTGGCAACCGACCGTCTGGTACGCGAAGTATCCGCCCATGGCAATATTCACGCTGCTTTTCTGCCGATTAACGGACGAGACTGGGTGCGCGAGAGCAATAATATCATCGGCAATATGACACCGCAGGAAGCCGCTCTTTTTGCAGATTTAATCTCCTGCGATACCGTCTTTCCTGTTCACTATGACATGATGATCGGTAATGAAGAAAATCCGCTCATCTTTGCACAATATATGGCAGATCGCTATCCACTGCGTCCGTATCACTTTTTGCAGCTCGGAGAACCGTTTCTGTTCTGGCGATAAATACACATAAGGAGAATCTTCATGCAGACTTCATCACAATTACAAACGCTGCTTCGCAGCATTCACCGCAAAAGCTACCCCGCCTATAAATCATTAAAAGGCTGTTATCAGTTTGAACAATATATACTTTCTATCGACCACGTACAAGGCGATCCATTCGCCGCACCCTCTCATGTCAGCGTTAAAATCAACGGACGAGCCGCCGGATTTCCTGCTTTCTGCCTGAAAAGCACGCTCACGCGCACCACACTGGCAGATTATCTGACAAGACAATTTGAACAGCAGATCAACCGCTATGCGTTCCGCGCGAAAGGCTCCGGGAAAAGCGGCCTGATCTCAACCAGTCGCTGCGGACAGGAGGTATTTTCACGCACTGCCTGTGAAGTAACGGAAACCGATATCACCGCTCGTTTTTTCATTGGATTTCCGGCAAATGGACGCACGATCAACGCAGACGAACTGGAGAAAATTCTCTTTGAATTTCTGCCCATCTGTGTGCAAAAAGCATTTTTTTACCGCAATCAGAACGCGAAAACACTGGAGGCTGCCATTTTCCTCGCTGAAGATCAGGCTTTCCTTCGTGATGAACTGAAAAAACGCTGTCTTGTTGCCTTTGTCGCGGATGGTTCCATTCTCCCGCGTGAAAGTGGCATTTCCTCCCGTCCAATGAAACAGGCGACTGCGTTTTCTTCTCCGGATTCCCTGCGCATCTCCATTGCGCTGCCGCATCACGGATCAATCACCGGCATGGGTATCCCGGAAGGAATTACCCTGATTGTCGGCGGCGGTTACCACGGAAAATCCACCTTACTGACCGCGCTGGAAACCGGTGTATATAATCATATTTCCGGAGACGGCCGCGAATATGTCATCACAGATGAAACAGCTTTAAAACTTCGTTCTGAAGATGGACGTTTTATCAAAGATGTGGATATTTCACTCTTTATCAACGATCTGCCGAACCAGAAAGATACGCACTGCTTTTCCACCGAAGATGCCAGCGGCAGCACCTCTCAGGCAGCCGGGATTATTGAAGGAATGGAGGCCGGAAGCCGCGTCTTTTTATTGGATGAGGACACCTCGGCTACAAACTTTATGGGACGCGACGCTTTTATGCAAAAAGTCATCCGTCAGGAAAAAGAACCGATCACACCGTTTCTCTCTCGTGCCCGCGATCTCTATGAAAAAGCAGGGATTTCTACAATTCTGGTTGCAGGAAGCTCCGGTGCCTTTTTCCATATCGCGGATACCGTCATTCAGATGGACAACTATCGACCGGTGGACATCACAGCACACGTAAAATCGCTTTGCCGGGAATATCCTCTTTCCGATGTACTCCCGCCTGCATTTTTGCTGCCGCAAAGCCGCCGCGTCATGACAAAGTCCTCCATCGGCGCCCCTAAACGCAGAGACTATCGCACCGGAGAGGTGATTTCCGGTCACGGACGAAACAAAAATCATTCCTCCGATGCGGATGGTTTTGAAGAACGCCTGAAAATGAAGGTTCACAGCAAGGACAGTTTCTCCCTCGGAAAACTGGATATCGACCTTCGCTATATCGAACAGCTAATGGATGCAGAACAAACCGCAGCGCTCGGCCAGCTCTTAAAATATGCCGTCGAACATTTAATTGACGGTAAACGCACACTTTCTGAAATCGTAGAATATTTATATACACAGTTACAAAAAAAGGGACCTGGTTTCTTCCTTGAAGAAAACCACATCCCCTGCGGATATGCTATGCCGCGCAAGCAGGAACTCTATTCCTGCTTCAACAGATACCGGAGGAGCTGAGGCTCTTTCGGTATCCTACTCTTTATACCTAAAATCAGGAATATTGTTCCATCTCTCTTTAAAATAATGCGCCGCCAGTTTCGGCTTTCGGTCTCTGGTAAAAAGTCCTTTCTTATTTCCCTGTACACGCAGCAACCCCTGACTGGTCATGAAATCCGCAAAGTTCCATACCTGCTCACCCACCACGATCGGAAATTCATCAAAGATGCCGTTATTCATCTTGTAATACTCCAGCTGATATTCTTCCGTATACATCACCGGTGTGGTGTCATGGAAACCCATCACCGTATCTGCACCATATTCGGTAAACACAACCGGCTTGCCGATTTTTGTCCAGTATTCCAGTTCTTTTCTAAGCGGCACTGCTGCTTTGGCAATATCCGGTCCGCCGAAATACCAGCCATAATAACGGTTCAGACAGATTACATCTGATAATTCGGCCGTCACATCTTTCGTATAATCCTGCATCTGTACGCTTACAAGCGTGCAGGGACGCTTCTGAGGATCGAGTTCTTTTGCCAGTTCATAAAGCGGCTTAAAATAATGATATGCGTCCTCCCCCACCGAATCCGGCTCGTTCGCAAGACTCCACATTACCACGCAAGCATGGTTTTTATCTCTGGCGATCAGATCACGAATCACCTCTTTATGATGTTCCTGCGTCTGTACGCCGTGTTCCTGATCGAAGGTGCTGATTTTCTGACCGTTAAAATTCGCGCCGCCGCCAAAATTCAGATTTACTCCGACTGCCGTTGTTTCATCGATCACAACAATACCTTCTTCGTCGCACAGCCGCATCATCTCCTCACTGTACGGATAGTGGCTGGTACGAAAACTGTTTGCCCCCTGCCACTTCATCAGAGAAATGTCTTTCACATTCATTGGCAAGTTCAGCCCTCTGCCCGCCGGAAACGTATCCTCATGTTTGCCATACCCTTTAAAATAGAACGGCTTTTCATTAATCAGAAACTTCCCGCCTTCTACTCGCACAGTTCTTACACCATAACGCTCGGTATAAACATCCTCACCGAAAGTCACTCTGACATCATACAAATATGGTTTCAGCGGCTGCCATAACGTTACCTCCTTCACAGAAAGCATCCCCTCGCATCCGTCTGCCTCAGCCACCTTCGTTCCGTTTCTGTCATACACTTCCACTTTGCATTCCCCGTCTCCCACCGTATCCACAACATATCTGATTCGGGCATCCTTTCCACTTATTTCGGAAGTCAACGTGATATCTTTGATATAGCTTTTTGGCGTCGTGTAGATCCGTACCGGTCGGTTGATTCCACAATAATTGAAAAAATCAAAGTTTGGATGATTTTTCGGCTTATCAGACGGCATTCCCATACCCATTCCCATCTGCCCGCCCAGCATATCGGCCTTTCCTCCAACCGGAAGCGTAGTATAATCAATAATGTTGCTGACAGCGATAGTCAGCAGATTGTCTTCGCCTGCTTTAATCCTGTCTGTAATTTCCACCTCAAACGGAAGAAAACCGCCCTTATGCTCGCAGATTAACTCGCCGTTTAAATACACCTTTGCCTCGTGAGAAACCGCGTCGCAGCGCAGCATCACGCGCTGTGTCAAGAGAACCGGCGGCACAGAAAGCATTCTCTGATAGAAAACCCATCCGTAATGATCCCGAAAATCTATCCCCTCTTTGATATCATTATACGAAGCCGGAACCGGCATTGTCAGCGGTTCCATAAGCGGCACGCGAAACCATTCTTTTTCAAATCCTGTTCCGTCATCCAGTTTAAAATCCCATACGCCGCTCAAATCACTGACAAAACGGGACGGTGTTAAAATTGGATAAAGCATACTGTTCCCTCCTGTATGATATATTTTATATGGTATATTGGTTTACACATCCAAAAACTTACTGCATTATAGTATTATTAACAAAATGATATATAAAATACCTCTGTTTCCTTTTTCCTAAACACAAAAGTCCTGCCGGCGCAAATTTTTCTTACGCCGTTAGGACTTTTTCTTAACGCTCAGTTTCCGTATGTTCCCTCTGTATCAAAGGTCACTTCGGATACATTTTCTTTTTTCACGGAACGTTTTCTTCTCTCATTTAATTCCTTCAAAAACAGTTCTTCATCCACTGGAAGTTCAACCGGCTGTTTCGTCCAACTTGACAAATGCATTGCATTTGAAAGCATCAAGCCTCTGATTCCCTCTCTTCCATCTGCGACCAATGGTTTTCCATACAGAATTGCGTCCGCGAACGCTGCAAGTACACCGTCATGCTGCGGATTATCCCCGGAAACATCCAATTCTACCCATTTTCCTTCCGGCATCTGAAAGCCTTCCTTCGCAGCAAAGCAATGCTCTCTTTCATTTACCTCGAGCTCATATACCTGCAGTTTTCCATTCTCCGCAACGATTTTCGCCCGTTCCAGATCAATCTCCAGACGATTGGTGCCGGGAGCATCACCTGTAGACGTAACAAACACACCCGTTGCTCCATTTTCAAACTCCAGATAAGCCGTCACATCATCCTCTACCTCAATATTGTGCCACTTTCCTTCATGACAAAACGCCTGTACCTTTGTTGGCAGCCCACAAATCCACTGCAGAAGATCCAGCTGATGCGGACATTGATTCAACAGCACACCGCCGCCCTCGCCGTCCCAAGTTGCGCGCCAGGAGCCGGAATCATAATAAACCTGCGTCCGATACCAATCCGTGATAATCCAATTCACACGCTTTATATTTCCATATACTTTACTGTCTGTCAGTTCCTTTATTTTCCGATAAACAGGATTCGTCCGCTGATTAAACATCAGGGCAAACACAGCCTCATGTTTATCTGCTTCTTCATTCATCTCACGCACCTGCTTTGTATATACGCCGGCCGGTTTTTCACTCAGCACATGAAGATTTCTTCGTAATCCCTCTATCACAAGGGTTGGATGCAGATAATGCGGCGTTGCGATCAAAACTGCATCCACTTCGCCGGAGTCCATCAGTTTTTCTGCACTATCGAAGATCCGCACTGTTTCCGGCAAATTTTCCTTCGCCCATGTTCTGCGCTCTTCTCGAATATCCGCCACCGCCGTCAGACGCATATGCGGTACATTTCCTGCCACAATTCTTTTGGCATGACCGCTTCCCATATTTCCAATTCCTATAATGCCTACCCGTACTGTCTCCATGTCAAATCTTCCTCCCGCATTCTTTCCGGTATTTCTCTTTTATGAATAATTGCCCAGTGTGATCGACTGCTCCTCAAAATTTTCTACCGCCGAGGTCTTTTTGTAGAACCGAACTGCGTGCTCCAAAATTCCTTCAAATGTATAGAACGGATCTTCTTTACTGATTGGCATCTGCACCGTCTGTTTTGTACATCCGGCCTTATAGATTGCCGTAATCAATTCTACTGTACGTCTGCCGTCCTCACCAGTGATCAACGGCTGCCTGTTATTTTCCAATGCTGTCAGCACATCGTCTATTTCTCCGGTATGACCTTCCCATTCAAGATCTGGTATCGACTGATAATATTCCTCAATCTTCTGTTTGCACTCTGTATTTCCGCCTTCACACGGAAATCCGTTGCTCTGGCTGATTTCCGCTTTTACGTCCCACGGCGCAGAAATTTTCGCATCCGCACACTGAAGCGTAATTCCCTGTTCTTCTCCATGATGGATCACGGAACTGGTAATCTCCGCCACACTACCGTCCTCATATCGAAGCGCCGCAAAGGAAATATCTTCTACTTCAGAATTATCATGCATTACATTAGAAAGAAGCGCTACTACTTCCTGCGGCATCCTTCCTTCTATCCAGTTCAGCATATCAATATGATGAACCGCATGATTGAGCGTCGGTCCGCCGCCTTCTTTTTCCCACAGACCGCGCCACCACAAATCATAATAACAGCGGCCGCGCCACCACAGCGAATCCACATGCGCGGCACAGATTTTTCCTGCAAGCCCGCTTTCCGCTACTTTTTTCAGCTTATAAATAGAATTGCGGAAACGGTTCTGCGCAATACAGCCCAACGTTACCTGTTTTTCTGTCGCAACTGCCAGCATTTCATCACATTCTGTCAGACAGGTTGCCATCGGCTTTTCCACCAGTACATGATGACCTGCCCGCATACTGTGAACGGCGATTTCTTTATGTGTATACGGCGGCGTACACACATGAACCAAATCAATCTCCGGCATTTCACGCAGCATTTTTTCATGATTGTCAAATACCGGACAATCCAGTTGGTACTGCGCTTTTACTTTCTCTGCTTTTTCTGGATAGATATCGCAAAGCGCCACAATCCGACAACGCTCCGGGAACGTTAAAAGTCCCTTAATATGTGCATGTGATATATTTCCGGTTCCCACAACTGCTACATGAATCATTTTGTTTTCCTCATCTCTGCCTGTAATTCAGCGCGCACACACAGTTCCGCCGCTTTAAACGCATGTTCCTGCGTCATTGCATTTTCTGTACGATTAATGCAGTCCAAAATCAATTCTCCAAAGAACGGATAACCCACTTTACCGCTCACCTGAAAATGCTGTTCTCCGTCTTTGTTTACCAGGAACACATGATTTTCGGTTCCATCATTTGTTCCCACATTAACATATTTACGAAGCTCAATATAACCTTCTGTACCAAGAATAAAGGTACGTCCGTCTCCCCAGGTAGACAATCCGTCTGGTGTGAACCAGTCCACGCGGAAATGCTGTGTGGTACCGTTATCTCCCACAAGCATAGCATCACCGAAATCCTCCAGTTCCGGATATTCCGGATGTCCGTAATTACCGACTTCGCTATATTTTACTTCCGCGTCCTTTACATTACAGTAAAACAAAAACTGTTCAATCTGATGACTGCCGATATCGCAGAGAATTCCACCGTATTTTTCTTTTTCATAAAACCAATCCGGTCTGCCTTTCGGATCTCCAATACGATGCGGTCCAAAACCGTCAATATGGATCGGTGTACCGATTGCGCCCTGTTCGATCAGCTGCCCCGCAAACACGGCAGACTCTACATGAATACGTTCACTGTAATAAACCATATATTTTTTGCCGGTTTTCTGAACCATTTCTTTTGCAGCTGCAAGCTGTTCCAATGAAGTCAGGGGTGCTTTATCTGTAAAATAATCCTTACCCGCTTCCATAACACGCAATCCAAGCGCACACCGCTGGTTTGTCACTGCTGCGCCGCACACCAGTTTTACTTCCGGGTCCGCCAAAATTTCTTCCTCGCTGCTCGCTGCCTTTACCTGCGGATATGTCTTCAAAAACGCCTCTACTTTTTTCGGATCTGGATCATATACCCATTTTAAGGATGCGCCCGCTTCCATCAGTCCGTTACACATGCCATAGATATGGCCGTGATCCAGTGCGATTGCCGCGATTACAAATTCTCCCTCCTTCACCACCGGAGCCGGTTTTCCCTTCGGTGCATAATTCATACCGTCTTTTTTCTGAACCATTGAAACTTCCTCCTGTCTTTTGTACTTTATTTTTTATATGATATATTTCTTCAGCGCCGCGCGAACAGCACCAACACCTGCGGTCATTTCCTGCAAATAGCCAATCACCGTTTCTGCCATACCGGCCTCATAAAGATCAACCCCAAAAATATTTTTCATTTTAAGGATTTCTCCGACTGCTGCTTCCACATTTTGCCCCTCTTCCAACTTCAGATTTGCCACATACGGACAAAGTGTATCTGCCAGCGGATCCGGACTGAGTTCAAATTTTCTGCCTTTGTCGTCAACTCCCATCAGATAGCGCAGCCATCCGGCAAATACCAGAGGAATCAGCCTCAAATCCTTGACGTCAACCTCCCGCGATGCCTGATAAGCTTTGATCGTCTCACCGAAACGGATGGCCAGCTTCTGGGAGGTATCCGTCGCAATGCGCTGCGGTGTGTCCGGCATAAACGGATTCGGTACACGCACCTGCAATACCGTATCAATAAACTCCTTCGGGTCAAGAATTCCCGGATTTACGACAACCGGAAGCCCTTCTTTGTATCCAATGGTTTCTACCAGTTTTACAAGCTCCGGATCTTTCATCTCCTCAGAAATCTTCTCGTAGCCAAGTAGACATCCGAAAATTGCCAGCGCAGTGTGCAGTGGATTTAAGCATGTGCAGACTTTCATCTTTTCTACCTTATCTACTGTCTCTCTCTCTGTGAACATCACGCCACCCGCATCCAGCGGCGGTCTGCCGTTCGGAAACATATCTTCAATCACCAAATATTCGCATTCTTCCGCATTTACAAATGGAGCAACATACGTATTCTTTGAAGTAATTACCGGATCCAGTTCTTCCACGCCGTCCGCCTGCAGAATCGCTTCTACAGAAGCATCCGGTCTCGGAGTGATCTTATCAATCATCGTCCATGGAAAAGAGACCTTGTTCCTATCATTTACATAACTCAAAAAGCCTGCATCCGCTTTGCCGTTTTCCACCCATTTTTCCGCAAAAGTACGAATTGCCGCATACAGCTTGTCTCCATTATGAGAGCAGTTATCCATACTTACCATAGCGATTGGTTTTTCACCCGCCTGATATCTCACATATAAAAGAGATGCCACCTTTCCCATATAGCTGGACGGTTTTTTCGGACCTGCCGCAAAATCGGCCGTCACATCCGCCAACTGTTCACCGCGACCGTTTACCAGACTGTAACCTTTCTCCGTAATTGTAAAAGAAGCCATCTGCAGAGAATCTTTTGCAAAAATTTCTTTTAAGCGTCCATAATCCGCTTCACTGTCAGAATTCAGCGGCAGAGATTCCCCAATACTGCCGATAATGGTTTTTTCCACAGTTCCATCCGCTTTTAAGGTAACAAGGATACTGTAATCATCATGCGGACGATTCATTTTTTCAATAATTTCATAATCAAACCCTTCAGCAACTGTAATACCCCGGTCAAGGATACCTTCATTTAAAAGCTTTTGCGCGATATTACACTGAAACGCACGAAAAATATTGCCTGCACCAAAATGAATCCAGAACGGATTTTCTTTTGTCGCCGCGATCATCTCTGCACGGCCAAATTTCGGAAGAGAATACCCCTTTTCTTCCCACTGTGCTCTATTTGCAAGTCCCTGCTCGCTTAATTTCATGATTTGTCGTCCTTTCCGTCTATTTTCGTTCCGCATTCTTTGTAATTGCTTCCCAAAGACCATTCAAATAAGTTGCTCCCAACGCACGGTCATACAGACCGTATCCCGGCATCGCCACCTCATCCCAGATCATACGACCATGATCCGGACGAATCGGTCCGGTAAAGCCAATCTCATAAAGTGCCTTCATAATCTCATACATATCAAACGTTCCGTCGGAAGATAAATGCGCAGACTCCTCAAAATTTGTCGGAGAATGGAATTTCAGATTGCGCACATGGGCAAAGTGAATTCTTCCCTTCAAAGAACGAATCATATCCGACAGATCGTTGTTTAAATTTGTTCCATAAGAACCGGAACAGAACGTAACACCATTATGTGGATTATCCACCATTTTCATCATACGGTTAATATTCTCTTTGTTGATAATAATACGGGGCAGACCAAATACACTCCAGGCCGGATCATCCGGGTGAATCGCCATATTAATATCGTATTTATCACAAGTCGGCATAATCCTTTCCAGAAAATATTTTAAATTTTCAAACAGTTTTTCATCGTCAATATCTTTATACATCGCAAACAGCTCTTTCACCTTTGCCATTCGTTCCGGCTCCCAGCCCGGCATAATAGAGCCATTTGTATCGCCGGCGATCGAGGCAAACATCTTTTCCGGATCAAGCGCGTCCACCGCCTCCTGCGTATAAGCCAGGACAGTAGAGCCATCCGGACGAACTCTTGCCAGCTCCGTTCTCGTCCAGTCAAACACCGGCATAAAATTGTAGCATACCAGATGAATGCCTTCCAGAGCGAGGTTTTCCAGAGTGGTAATATAATTATCAATGTATTGGTCTCTCTCCGGCGCGCCGGTTTTAATTGCATCATGTACATTTACGCTCTCAATGCCGGAAATATGCAGACCTGCTGCCTCCACCTCATCGATCATTGCGCGTATTCTCTCTCTGCTCCACACTTCTCCCGGCTGTGTATCGTAAAGCGTTGTAATCACTCCTGTCACACCAGGAACCTGACGAATCTGTTTTAGTGTAACGGTATCAAATTTTGATCCATACCATCTCATTGTCATTTCCATAAATTTGTACCTTCTCTTCCATTATTTTAGTTCTAACTTAAAATTAAAATATTGCACTGCATTGTTATAAGAAATGCCTTTTACTATTTTCTCCAACGCTTTCTCATCTGCCGGATATTCTCCGTTTTCTACCCAGCCACCAATCAGCTCACACATAATTCTGCGAAAATATTCATGTCTGGTATAAGAAAGAAAACTTCTGGAATCCGTGAGCATTCCGATAAAATTTCCCAGAACCCCCAGGTTCGCCAAAGAAATCATTTGCTCCGTCATGCCTGCCTTATGATCATTAAACCACCATGCACTGCCATGCTGAATTTTACCGACCGCCGCACTATCCTGGAAACATCCGATCGTTGCGTCAATTACCGCATTATCCGCCGGATTCAGAGAATAAATGATGGTTTTCGGCAGCTGATCCGTACTGTTTAATCCATTTAAAAAGTCTGCCAGTTCTGCACTCGGCGTATAATTATTGATACAGTCATATCCGGTATCCGGACCAAGTTCTTTATAGCGAAGCGTATTGTTATCTCGTTTACAGCCATAATGAAGCTGCATCACCCAACCGCGTTTATGATATGCTCTGCCTGCCGCTATCATAAATGCCGTCTTGAATTTCAATTCCTCTTCTCTGCTGACCATACTGCCTGCAAGCCTCTTTTTCAAAATCTCATCTACTTCTTCTGCAGAAGCCGGCTGATACATCACATATTCCAACGCATGATCGGAAACGGAACAGCCGTGTGCCGCAAAGAAATTCATTCTTTCCGAAAGCGCTGCCTGCAAAGATGCAAAGTCCTTTATCTCAATACCGCTGGCCTGACTAAGTTTTTTGAGATATGCAGAATAATCCGGCTTTTCCAGATTCATCGCTTTGTCCGGACGCCATGCAGGAAGCACCTGCACTTCAAAAGTTTCATCCTCAGCAATCATCTTATGCCATTCCAGAGAATCCACCGGATCGTCCGTCGTGCAGAGAAGTGCTACATTCGAGCGGCGGATAATATTACGCACAGACATCTCTGCTTCCTGAAGTTTTGCATTACAAAGCTGCCATACCTCTTCTGCCGTCTCTGCATTTAAATACCCATTATAATTAAAATAACGCTTTAATTCGAGATGACTCCAATGGTACAGCGGATTTCCAATCGCTTTTTCCAATGTCTCTGCCCATTTCTGAAATTTTTCTCTGTCGCTTGCATCTCCGGTAATGTAACGCTCCTCCACTCCGTTTGCACGCATCAAACGCCATTTATAATGGTCTCCGCCCAGCCAAACCTGTGTAATATTATCAAATTTTCTGTCCTCTGCAATCTCTTTCGGGCTGATATGACAATGATAGTCAATCACCGGCATCTGCGCCGCATATTTTTGATAAAGCTTTTTCGCCATGTCTGTAGACAACAAAAACTCCTCATTCATAAATGTTTTCATAGATCCGTCCTCCTTGTTTTTATCCAGTGCCAAATACTGCCTGTTCTTAACTCTTGTTATCTGCATTATAAAAAGATTTCTTTCAAAATACAATTGAACGAATTGTTGTATACATTGCGATTCTTGTTGTCTTATGCTATTATTTACAAAAATGTAAAAATAATCCAATTTTGAAATCATTTTTCACAAAGAGGTTTTCTGTTATGAAAAAAGAACTCCGTTCCGCATTTGATCCTCGTCAGTATATGATCTCAAAAGATTTTGAGCTTTACTATTATAATGACCAGAATCTTGCAAAAGTAGACCGCCATTCACACAATTATTATGAATTTTATTTTTTTCTGGAAGGTGACGTCAGCTTAAAAATAGAACAAACTGTCTATCCGGTACGATTCGGAGATATGGTAATGATTCCGCCTGACATTCCGCACCAGCTTATCAATAAACGCTCCAACGTTCCTTATCGGCGATTTGTTTTCTGGATCAGCCGCGACTATTGCCACCGACTGCACGAGCTTTCCTCCGACTATACCTATCTGATGGACTATGTAGAAAATACCGGAACGTATTTGTTCCATAATGATTTTGTTGCGTTTAACGGTATTCAATCTCGTATTCTGCTGCTTTTAGAAGAACTGCATGCCGATCATTTTGGACGTGACGCACAGATTTCTCTTCATCTTAACGATCTCATTCTCCATCTGAACCGCGTTGTCTATCTGCGTACTCACAATACGGCTCCGCAGCAAGATCTCTCCCTCTACCGTCAATTGACCCAATATATTGAAGAACATTTGACAGAAGATCTATCTCTGGAGAATTTATCAAAAGAATTTTTTATCAGCAAGTACCACATTGCTCATGTCTTCAAGGACAATATCGGCATTTCCATTCATCAATATATTACAAAAAAAAGGCTTGCCCTATGCAGGGAAGCCATTTTAAGTAATCACAGTATTACGGAAGTCTTTCAAATGTTCGGATTTCGGGACTATTCCGGTTTTTACCGAGCCTTTAAAAAAGAATACGGGATTTCTCCGAAAGACTTCCGTGACAAACATGTAGCTATACAATTTATAGAACCTTAGAAAATACCATAGTTACAAGTTCATATTTTTTGAAGCCAGCAATTTCATTTTTTTGACAGAGAACACGCAAACCAATATCGTCAAAACATCTGCTGCCGGCTGTGAAAAATAAATGCCGTTCACACCGAACAACTTCGGCAAAATCAGAATAAACGGTGTGTAAAACAAGCCCTGACGTATCAGTGAAAGAAACAGCCCGTAACCGGATGCTCCAATTGTCTGATACGTGATCGTCATCATGTAGCACAATCCAAATGCCGGGAAAAGTGCTACCTGAGATATCAGCAGCCATTTTCCAAAATTAACAATAACCGGATTGTTATTAAACAATAAAATCAGAGGCTCCGCAAATAAAATATACAGAAGGCCAACTATGACCGTAAGAAACAGCGATCCTTTCAACGCGAAACGGACAGAATCATGAAAACGTTTCTCTTTATTTGCACCAAATGCATATGCTGCAACAGGCTGATAACCCTGCATGAATCCCATAACCACATAACATCCGATCAGCACCAGTCTCTGAACAACACCAAATGCTGCAATAATCTCATCTGACTGCGGCAGACCTGCTGCTGCAATATTTGTCAAAGAAGATGCCACAGACAAGCAAATCTGAATGATTGCTGTCGGAATACCGATCAACGTCACCGTTTTTATCAAATTCCAATTTGGTCGAAAAGCCTTTTTCTTAATTTTGATAATAGAACGTCCGCTTGCATAAAACCACACTAAAATTCCAAATGTGACAAACTGGGAAATTGTAGTCGCCAGTGAAGCTCCCTCTACCCCCATGTCAAATCCCCATTCAAACATAAATACCGGATCTAAAATGATATTTAAAAATGCACCGGTTATCACTGCAATCGAGGAAATTTTTACGGATGACTCTGCCCTTGCTGCGCAGTTCATACTCTGAGCCGGGAGATTAGCCAATGCTGCAATAAACATCCAAAACGCATAATCTTTTGCCAACGGCAGAGATGCATCAGATGCACCAAATGCCCGCATCAACGGCTCAATAAAAATAATTCCGCCGATACATATAAAAATTCCAATGATTATAGAAAGTCCAACAACAGTAGTAACTGTCTGGCTGGCAGCTTCCTTATCTCCCGATCCAATCTGACGTCCCGCTAACACTGCAGCTCCCGCTGCAAAAATATTTTCCAGAGAAACCATGATCAGCAGCAGCGGAACAGTGATCCCTACAGCCGTCAAAGCAACATCTGAATCCAGCAAGCCAATATAAGCAGTATCTACAAGATTATAAACGGCCTTTGCAAGCAGCGCCATTGTTGCCGGAACTGCCAGTTTTACAATTGCTTTCGCCGGAGCCATATTTTCTAAAATCGAAGGTGTCTTTTCCATATCTACTATTCTCCTTTTTTTATCACACCATAAAGCAGAATATCTAAAGCTTTCCTGCAATTCTCTTCATGTGTTTCAAATTCCTGTGCCGACAAATCCGAAAATTGATATTTTGCATTGATAAAATCCTGAAACTGCCGGAATGTTTCAATAACATCATGCTTTGTAATCTGCGGACGCAGAGAAATTTGATCCAATATACATTCTAATATTTTTGTATTCAGTAAATCAAAATTTTGTTTTTGCCTCTGTATTTCCATTTTCAGGTGGGCAGGCGGTAAAAAAATCGCTTCACAAAATATACGCTGATACACCGGATGTTTTACAAAAAAATTATTTCGCGCTGTAAAATACACTTCCAGCTGATTCTGTATTTCTCCGGATCTGAACTGCACAGTATCTTTCAGATAATCGGTAAGCAGTGTGAAACATTCTTCCACACAAGCCAGAAACAGGTCATCCTTCGTATCAAAATAATGATAAATGATTCCTTTGGAAATATTTTGTACCGCACAGATTGCATTGACGGAACTTGCTCCATACCCATGTTTTGAAAATTCTGTCAGAGCACTGTCCAAAATACGTCTTCTGGTTTGCTGATTTTTTTCTTCCCGTTTCATCCTTTCACCTCACTTCATTTATTGTCCAATCATCCGTTTTTATGATATCATTTTTCGACCGTTCGGTCAATAATATATTTCTAAAACTTTTCTGTCCTTTGCATGAAATTCATATAAATTGTCTTCAATCCGTATACAATACAAAAAGTCCTGTAATGCAAGTTTTTCTTCTTACACTACAGGACTTTTGTATATTTTCATTTTTATAAGTCCAGTTTCTCCAAAGCAGCCAGTTTTTCTCCATACTTTGTATCAAAACATTCCTCAAACTCGGCTTCTTTTTTCATAACTTCCAAAGCAGCCGCACTTTTCTTAATCGGCTCAAGCGTACCGGCTCCGGCGACACAGCCTCCAGGACATGCCATTCCTTCCAGCAGATATCCGTTATATTTTCCAGTCTTGGCCATCAAAAGCATCTTTTTGCATTCTGCCAGACCTTCCGCTTTTACCACTTTCATCTCTCGTGTCGGGTCAAGACGTTTTACGGCCTTGACAACAGCTGACGCTACACCTCCGCTGACCGCAAAACCACGGCCATCCGCACTTGCACGAAACAACGGTTCTCCCTCAGGAATCTCTGTCCAGCGAAGTCCTTTCGCCTCAAACATTCCGGCCACTTCCTCAAAGGTCAGCACAAAATCAACATAACTGCGAATTGCCGGATTACTCGCTTCGAGTTTTTTTGCCGCACACGGTCCCACAAATACAATTTTGCACTCCGGATGCTTCTGCTTTACCAGACGGGCAGTCAGCACCATCGGTGTCAGCGCCATAGAAATACACTCCGCCTGTTCCGGAAACAGCTTTTTCGCCATCTGTGCCCATGCCGGACAGCAGGATGTCGCCATAAACGGCAGTTTTTCCGGTACTTCCTCCAGAAAATCCTTTGCTTCCTCAATCGCGCAGAGATCGGCTCCCACTGCAACTTCGCGTACATCCTCAAATCCAAGTGCCTTAAACGCATTGCGGATCTTATTATTTTTCATGCCGATATACTGTCCTGCGATTGCCGGTGCAACAATTGCATAAACCGGTGTCTTACTCTTGATTGCCATGATCGTCTGATAAATCTGTCCCTTATCCACAATCGCGCTGAACGGACAATTCACCAGACACATTCCGCAAGACACACATTTATCCTGATCAATCTCCGCTCTGCCGTACTCATCCGAACGAATCGCATTCATCCCGCAAGCCTTTGCGCATGGCCGTTCCTGCTTGATAATGGCATTGTACTGACATGCTTCTGCACATTTTCCGCATTTAATACATTTGTCCTGATCAATTACGGATTTTCCGTTCACCATATGGATCGCATCCTTCGGGCAGACCTCTATACACGGATGTTCCAAGCAGCCCTGACATCCCTCCGTCACCAGCACACGCTTTTCCGGACAGGAATTGCAGGCAAACTTAATCACATTGATCAAGGGCGGCTCATAATATTTTTCTTCAACAACGCTGGCCTCTACCCCCTGTGAAATCTGTGCATGCTCCGCAATCGGACGAAGTGACATTCCCATTGCCACGCGCAGACGCTCTCCTACGATTGCGCGTTCCAAAAAAATACTCTCACGATACGTTGCCATTTCACCTGGCAAAATTTTATATGGCAGTTCGTCCAGTTTTTTACAGTCCTCTCCCTCATATGCCATGCGGGCAATCTCCGTAAAAATCTGACGGCGAATCTTTGTTTTTGATGAATAAAGTCCTCTCATGATTGCTCTCTCCATTCTATAGAATGTTTCCATTATAACGGATAAGAAAAAAAACTGTCAAGAATTGCTTCCTGCTTCCCGTTCTGTCGTCATCGGTAAATGTACCTCCACAACTGCGCCATAATTTTCTCCCATATTAGAAAACGTAATCCCGGCCCGGCCACCATACAGTAATTCCAGTCTGCGGCGTACATTCTGCAGTCCCACATGCTTGCGTCCTCCGTATATAATCGGGCTGTCATTTTCCAGTGCTTCCAATGTTTCCTGTGAAAAACCACGTCCAGTATCAGATACACTGATATACAGATAACTGCCATCCTCATAATCTTCACTCGTAATGTATAGAGAAATTTCTATCTTATTATCCAGTGTCACCCCATGAACAATCGCATTTTCCACCAGTGTCTGCAAAAGAAGCGGGGGCACCAGGCAGTCCTCTACTTTCCCATCCAGAATTGTTTCATAAGAAAATGCTTCTTCCCCATAGCGAAGTTTCTGCATTTCTACATAGAACGCGATATGAGCCAGTTCTTCCCGGATAACGCGCTGATTTTTAGAGTCTTTTATGACATATCTCATATAATCTGACAATACTTCTGTGATACGGACAATCTCTGTTTCACCTTTTTCATCTGCTTTCCCGTGGATCACACTTAAACAATTCAACAGAAAGTGCGGCCGCACCTGTTCCTGCACATATTCCAGTTCTGCCTGCTGTTCTTTCAGTTCTTTCTCATAAATAGCAATCTTCAGGGACTGAATCTTACGCAAAAGTGTACGAAATTTTCCGCTGGCAAACTCCAGTTCCAGAATATTATTCGTCCCATTCTCATTGAGCATCTGCTCTTCATTCATATTTTCCAATGCTTCCACAAAGTCACGCATCGGCGTCATGATCTTATTATAATAATTATAAGCAATAACCAGGCAGAAAATCAGTAATGCGATAATCAAAGCCACAAACAACATCTGCAGAACAAGAATCCGTTCCAACATACCGCTGCCCGGTACAATATATAAATGAATCTGGCCTACACCGCCCAGCGTATAGCTGTGCAAATGTTCTTCTGAACCGCTGAGGATACGTGCCTTATGCTCCTCTGATATCCCTTCCGGCAAAAGGATACGTCCTTCCCGATCCTTTACAAAAGGAATTACCTCATAATTGCGAATACCGTTCTGCAGGATTTCAAAAATCCGTTCCAGATCAATCACACATCCCATCGTTTTATTCCTGTTTGTATACCAGCTGATGATATATGTTTTCTCCTGTACCTTTAAAAGCGACCAGTTCGTCGTATTTACATGAACGGATGCCTGCTCATTCAATACACGGATCAGTTCCTGATACAGATCCGTCTGAACACTGCTCGGAAAGATCACGCCGCTGTCCGTGATAAGAACCTCTGCCTCCTGCTCAAATACATAAAAAAGCTGTACTTCCTCATAGCGGATTTTCAAAATTCGATTTTGCTCAATAATACTGTTAAACGTTTCATACTGACTTGCTTCTTTCGGATCTAAAGTCGAGGGAAGCTGCCGGATATCCCGGTTCTGTTTGGAAACATAAACCAGTTCACTGTTAATCTGTGAGAAATCGCGATTGATCTGTCCCACATACAGCTCTGCCGTATCCTTTACATAATCATTGGCCAGCCTGCGGTTTTCCCATAGACCAAGAATCAAAAATGCCAGCAGCGCTGTTACCGCAATTCCCAATGGAATCAACAATTTCAATGATACCGATTTCAGACTCTGTACTTTTTTTCGTTCTTTCTCTTTCGCCATATTGCATCCTCTCTCCCGAAGACTGTCCCTGACTGGACTTACTTTTTAAAATGTTTTATGCGGGAGCCTTTCCTGTAATCTTTCCAAAAAGCTCCCGCATACTTATGTTAAGTCATTTTCTTTACTTTGTAAATACCTTCAGCACTTCTGCCCCCTTCACTGCGAATACCGGAATTTCCGCAATCGGAGCTGGCACTGTTACTGTCTGACCGCCTTCATACTCGGTTCCTCTCCAAACATCCACCCAAGTCTTTCCAGCCGGGAGATAAACCGTGCGCTCTGTCACGCCCTCCTCCATCACCGGAGCCACATACAGATCCGGACCGAACATATAAGCGTCATCTACATTCCAGCACTGTGCATCCTGCGGGAAATCATAAAACAGCGGACGCATCACCGGCGTTCCTTTTGTATGTGCCAGCTCCATCTGTGCACGTACATAGTCACGCATACGCTCACGCAAAAACATATAAAATTTGGAAATTTCGTAATTTTCTTCCCCAAAGCTCCAAACCTCATTATCACTGCCGCTACCGATCGTATCACCGCCGAAATCCAGCTGCGGATTACGATTTCCGTGCAGACGCATTACCGGACAGAAGCAGGCATAGGCAAACCATCTCGCATACAACTCCCGGAAAGACGGATCGTCTCCACAGGCACCATGGAATCCGGCAATATCGGTTGTCCACCACGGAATTCCGGCAATCGCCATGGAAAGTCCTGCACGCACCTGACGGTTAAAGCATTCAAAATTGCTGACAATATCGCCTGACCAAACCAGCGCGCCATATTTGGCACTTCCTGCCCAGGCAGAGCGAATCAGGCTGACCGGCATCGTATCGCCATTTTCCGTCATGCCGTCATAAAATCCTTTCAGATACAGCTTTGGATACACATTTCCTGTCTCTAATGTGCTTCCGGCCTGATAACGGTAATTTTCAAATTCATAGGTGGTATATTCCGGTTCCGCCACATCCAGCCAGAACAGTCGTGCCCCCTGATCCCAATAATTTTTCTTGATCTTATCCCAGACAAATGCGCGTGCATCCGGATTTGTCGCATCAAAGAACACTTCATTTCCACCGCACAGCATTGTGATACGGACACCTTCCTCTGTTCGTACCAGATAACCCTTTTCCATCATCTCTTTGTAATATTTAGAATGCACATCCACCGTAGGCCATACGGAGACCATCAGCTTTACGCCCATCTCCTCCAGTTCCTGGCACATTGCCGGAACATCCGGCCAGTACTTTTCATCAAAACAGAATTCTCCCTGACACGGCCAGTGGAAAAAGTCTGCCACAATCACATCTAAAGGCAGTCCCAGTGATTTATGTTTCCGCGCAACCGAAAGCAGTTCTTCCTGGGTACGGTAACGCAGCTTGCACTGCCAAAAGCCCATGCCGTATTCCGGCATCATCGGCGGCAGACCCACAAGCGACATGTATTCTTCCTCAATCGCTGCCGGCGTGTCTCCCGCAATCACTAAATAATCAATTTCTTTGGCCGATTTCGCCACCCATTCCGTCCCATTATTGGCAAACATTACCTGTCCGACTGCCGGGTTGTTCCACAAAAATCCATATCCCAGGCTGGAAATATAAAATGGTACGCTGACCTGCGAATTTCTCTGTGCCAGTTCCAGTAAACAGCCTTTCATGTTCATCTCATGCTGCTGATACTGTCCCATACCGAAAATCTTTTCCTTCGGATTTGCCAGAAAACGTGCGGTAATCTGATAATTTTCGCCGCTGCCAAATTTATATTCACGTCCCATAATATTGAGCGGCATACTTGTCTCGTCACGCAGTCTGCGGAAATGTTCTTTTAACAGAAGTTCTCCTTTTTCATTATAAAAAGAAATCACTCCACCGGAATTCATCTGTGCGGAAAGTTTTCCATTGGTAATCCTTCCATAAGAAGCATCTTCTCCGGCATACATATTTGCATATGCCCCGCCACTGGCATTTTCATCACTGTATACTTCCACCTCACCCGGATGCGGAGCGGCATCTTCCAGCGCCCAGTCTCTGCCGGTAAACTGATAATTTCTTGTGGCACGAACGCGCAGCGCGTTTTCTCCCCATGCCTCGATACATACCTGTTCGCTGTCATAATAGTAAAATAATTTTCCGTCTCTGTTCTCAAACATGTTTCTGTCCTCCGTATTCTTTATTCTTTTATCATTATATACAAAAGCGGAACCGGCCAGAAAAATTTCTGCCGGCCCCGCTTTTAGGGCAATTCAGCGTAGTTTTTGCTGATCTTTCATTATTCTGCTGCCATATTGGCAAGATAAGCGTCATATGCTCCCTGATGAATAGAAACAAGTTCTTCTACGCCCATCTGCTTCAGCTGTTCAATGTAACCATCCCATTCTTCTTCTACACCACCGTCTACTACCCAGTGCGCATACTGTGCTTCACAGTAAGTATAGATATCAGTACCGATCGCATTGATTCTGTTCAGTTCATCCTCTGTATACTGAACCATCGGGAATCCTACGTTCTTATCTTCGGTCACATATTTTCCGTTGATCTCGTCCTCAGCCAGTTTGATACCATCACCCTGATCTGCCGGGAGTGTTACTTTTTCAGCAAACTCATCTGTCATATATTTCGGACCAAAGTCGCGCATGGAATGAGACCATGCAGAAGTATCCAGAGAACTTCCGTCTGTCGGAACAAGTACATCATATGTACCGTCTTCGTTTTCTGCAATCTGATCCGGAATGGAACCATAGAAAGACTGCATTGCCACAACGTCTGTGTAGAATTCATCTGCCCACTGCAGCAGTTTTTCCGGATTTTCACATTTGTTTGTAATAATTAATTCTCTGTCAGAAATATCCAGATAATTGGAAGCATTTTCTACGTAATGATTTCCATCCGGTCCTTCTACTGATTCCAGAGCTGCAAACTGCGGTGCATTCACACCTGCTTCCGCATCTGCTGTCCAGCCGGAGATCAGACCAACCTGAGAACCATTCTCTGCCTGTTTCTTTGCTCTTGCCATACTTTCTTCCTGTGTAAAGTATTCCGGATCCAGAACGCCGCTTGCATAAAGATCATGCATCCATACAACCGCATCTTTGTAATTTTCTTCCATCGGCATAAATACCGGTGTACCTTCACCATTTAATCCCATGTAGTTATCCGCACGGCTGACCATTGTTCCAAACGGGAACAGGACATTTCTTAAATCACCCTGTAATACTCTGGTTCCTTTATTGTTCGTGATACCAATTTCATTGTTCGCATCACCGTCACCATCTGCATCTTCAGTTGCAAATGCCTTCAGAACCGTTGTCAATTCATCCAGTGTCTTCGGTGTTTCCAGTCCGAGATTATCTAGCCATTCCTGGTTAATATAAAGAATATTTCCACAAACCTCCGGACGAAGCGGCAGTTTTTTCGGTAAGCTGTAAATTTTACCATCACGGTCTGTTGCGATTGCCTTTAATTCCGGAGCTTTTTCCATCGCTGCCTTTAAATTCGGCATATTCTGATCAATCAGATCTGTCAGTTCCAAGAAATAAGATTTGTTCTGTGCTACGTCTGTCGCATTCAGGCAAATAGAACCAAAGAACGCATCCGGAAGGTCACCGGAAGCCAGCAGCAGAGATTTCTGCTCTGTCCAGTCTACATTATAGTAAACCTGCCATTCAATGTTGATGCCGTGCTTGTCAGCCAGTTCCTGCATCATACCCTCATACAGATAATCAGTCGGCCAGGCATCTGTCCAACGTACCGTCGCAATCTTATACGTCGGTTTTTCTTCCTCTGCTGCAGCTGTGATACCGGTTCCCGCAAATGCGCCCAATGCCATTGCAGCTGCAAGTGTCATACTTAATGCTTTTCTTTTTTTCATGTTACCTCTCTCCTTTGCTTTCTATTTTACAGCTCTGCCGCGTCCACATTTGCGCGGCGGCTGTTATGTACTTATTAATAAAATCATCCCTTCAGGGAACCAAGCATAACGCCCTGATTAAAATGCTTCTGCACAAACGGATACATACACATGATCGGTGCGGAAGAAACCACGATAACCGCATATTTGATCAGATCCGCCATCTGTTTTGCCTCCACGGCTGCCGCGCCAGTAGTCATTGCACTGATCGTCTGATTACTGATCAGGATGTTTCGCAGCACAATCTGCAGCGGCTGTAAATTTTCACTTCTTAAATAAATCAATGCGTTGAAATAAGAATTCCACTGTCCTACCGCAGCCCAAAGAGCAATTACAGCAATCACGGCCTTCGAAAGCGGAAGTACCACACGGAAGAAAAATCCGATATAACCGCAGCCGTCTAGCTGTGCCGCTTCCCAGAGATCCTCCGGAATGCTATTATTAAAGAACGTCCGGCCGACAATGATGTAGTAGGTCACAACCGAGAACGGAAGCACCATAACCCAGAAATTATCAAGCAATCCAAACTGTTTTACTGCCAGATATGTCGGAATCAAACCACCGGTAAAGAACATTGGGATCAGATAGAAAAAGGTGAAAAACTTTTTACCATAGAATCCCTTTCTGGAAAGTGCATAAGATGCCGGAATATTAACAACCAGTGTAATAATTGTTCCGACAACCGCATACAAAATAGTGTTGCGGTAGCTGATCCACAGCTTACTGTAACCCAGCAGCTCTTTATAGGCCTTAAAGTTGATATCCTTCGGAATCAGGAATATCTCGCCATTTGAGACCAGTGTCGGGTTACTGATAGAAGCGATCACGATAAAATACATCGGATACAGGGTGATCAAAATCAAAAGACTCGCGATCAGATACAGGAAAAAATCAAAAATTTTATCGTCTTTCGATTTTTTAATTTTAGTTTTTACTACGATCTCTTTTTCTTTACTCATCTTCTACTCACCTCTCATTCGCTTAAACCAGTGAAGTGTCACTGAGTTTCTTTGCAATCTGATTTACCGCAATCAGCAGGATCAAGTTAATAACATTATTGAACAAGCCAATCGCTGCTGACAAGCTATACTGATTGCTGACAAGCCCCATCTTGTATACATAGGTGGAGAGGATCTCGCTGGAACTGCTGTTCAGCGGATTCTGCAGCAGATATACCTTTTCAAAGCCAACGCTCATCACACTTCCCATACGCATAATAAGCATAATCGTTGCTGTCGGAAGCAGCGCCGGAATATCAATATGCAGTACCTTATGCCATTTATTGGCTCCGTCCATGGTCGCCGCCTCATAAAGAGTCGGGTCTACCGCAGAGAGTGTTGCAATGTAAAGGATGCTGTCCCACCCCACATGCTGCCATGCCTCTGTCCATACATAAATATCCGGAAAAGCCGATGCAGTTCCCATCAGGTTTGGCATCTTAATTCCCACCAGACCAACAATCTTGGAAATAATACCGGTGGACGGTGACAAAAACAAAATAATCATACCGCACATAACTACTGTAGAAATAAAATGCGGCAGATACGTCGATACCTGGAAAAACTTTTTAAATTTCTTTGATCTCATCTGGTTGCAAAGAAGCGCCAATACAATCGGCAGCGGGAATGTCACCAGAATCGTGTAAAAGCTGATAATCAGTGTGTTGCGGATCGTCGGCCAGAACTGATACGAATTAAAAAATTGCTGAAAATGCTTCAAGCCTGCCCACGGACTTCCTAAAATACCTTCTGCCGGCGTAAAATCTTTAAACGCAATGATCACACCGTACATCGGATAATACGTAAACATCAGAAAAATAACAATGGACGGAAGCATCAGTAAATACAGAGGCGCACTCCTTCTGACACCTTCGCGGAATCCGATATCCTTTTTCTTATTTTTCGGCCTGCTCAAATAAATCCCTTCTTTCCCTCAGATTTTCTCTTAACTGTATACTTTAAGTATAGCGAAGGGATCTTACGCTTTCTGCCAATTTTCTGCACAACCTGTATAAAAAAGAAGCGAATGGCCTTCACTTCTTTTTTATTACTGTTCATTTTTTTGTTATTTTCAGTGTTCTTTTTTGTTAATGCGCATCCGGTACTCATTTGGCGTACAGCCGGTAAGTTCTCGAAATGTCTTGGAAAAATATGAAAAATTATTGTAACCAACCTCTGTCGCGATCCGGCTGACCGGAAGAGTAGAATTTTCCAGATATTCTCTGGCCTTTTCTATGCGGCGCTCCGCAATATAATTTGGAAGTGAAATACCTGTTTCCTTTAAGAAAATTTTTGATAAATATCCCTCCGATAAAAAAACTTCCTGCGCCAATGTCGCTCTGGTTATATTTTCTCCCAGATGCTGCTCTATAAAATCTCGGATCTGGTATACCACATCCTCTTGGTTCGTCTCTCCGCCGTTTCTCTCCAATTTTCCAAAAATATATCTGACAAATTCCCGGAGTCCGACAACGGAAGCTTTGGCCGTTTTTTCATAACTTGCAAATTCACTGTCATCAAAAATCTGTGCATAACTATACTTGCGGTCATTCAGGTACTTATAAAGAAGCTGCACCAGTTCCCGCAAAAAACTGGACAACGTATTTTTATGCCAGCCGCCCTGCTGTCGCTGTTCCTCAATATACTGCAGGAGCTTTTCACGAATGCGTTCGACTCCATCTGTCTGCAGCATTTCTTTTTCCCAGATTTCCCACGGCGGCGCAGTATAACGCTTCTTGGCAAACTCCCAACTGCCCTCGTATAAAACTTCATCTTCGTCCAGAACCGCATGCTGCTCCATATTTTCCAAACGCGCACGGCTGCGGCCGATTTCCGCAAATGCAGTCGGACTTCCCAGATAAATCCCCATCTGTCGCCCGATCCCTTTTTTCAGATGTACAGTTACTTCCTTCACACGCTCTCTTATGTCAGATTCTGCACGAAGCGCCAGCATCCATTCCAGATCACTGATATGTACCACCGCTTCCAGTAGGGTCTCATTTGAAACCCCCCCTACCTGAAAAAATTCAGCTGTAATATTGCGGATCACAAAATCAAAAATTGCAATATCTTTTTTCTCCGTTTCTGAAATCGCAGATTCCAGAATACGAACCAACACCAGACTAAAATGTTCTTCGCTGCGACAAATTTTCTTTTCCACAGCTTCACTGATACAGATATCCTCCGGCACGCGACGCAGAAGAAGATTTTCCCACATTTTTATGCGTGGACTGCTAATCTGCACATCCTCTGCTTTTCGCTTTTTCTGTACGATTCCGACAATACGCCCCAGAACGCGCTCCAGCTCCATCGTAGAAATCGGTTTCAGCAGATATTCTCTGGCAGACAAACGCACCGCCATCTGCGCATAGGCAAAATTAGCGTAACTGCTAAGAAACATGCATTCAATATCCAGTTCTTTCGCACGCACCCATTCCAGCAATTCCAGACCGTTTCCCTGCGGCATATCGATATCGCACAGTAAAATGTGGACCGGGTATTCCTCCATCAGGCTGCGCGCCTGACGGATATTATACGCCGTGAATACCGTCGAGATATTCAGGCGTTCCCAGTCCACTGTCTTTTCCAGCTTCTCCACCAGAAGCTTATCATCATCTACGATCAAAATACTGATTCCTGTCACGAAGCGGCTCCTTCCATCGGTCAGTGAAAACCTTATTTGTGCCTACATCTTAACAAGCACAAAATGGAAAGTCAATCTTTTTATTACCGCAGATAGTTCCTAGATTCTTACCCAAACCAGCATTTCACCAACCTCACGGTTCGTCCATGCGTAATATGGTATGAATTTCAGCTTCTGCTCGCGATACTGCGGAGCGTAAGGTTTATACAGAGTATTTTCATCCCATCCTTCATTGGAAAGGCGCAGACCATCTGCTGTAATCGTCACAACACCTTTCAGCAGATCTTTTTCAAATTTCACACCAAATTTCGTGTCTTTTTTCAGCGAAAGCTGCTGCAGGTATTTACCGTTGTCTGCTTCTTCCAGGCAGAACACAATCGGACCGCGCATCACAGCCACTTTTCCGATATCCTCGCGCACTCTCGGATTTGCTGCGATCAGCTGCACTGGCATTTCCATCGTAAATTCTACTGTATCGCCGGATTTCCAGGTACGTTTCAGATACGCGTAGCCTTTGATACTATCATACTCTGCCTCAACACCATTTACTGTCAACTTCCAGGATGTACACCAGCCCGGTACACGAATTGCAAAACCAAATTCAGTATCTGCCTCATTTTCAACGGTCACTTTCACCGTTCCATTCCACGGATAATCGGTTTCCACACGGAAATGATTTTCTGTTCCATTTAAAACAGTTTTTAATTCTCCGCCAATGAAAAGATTCATATACAGTTCTTTTTCCGATGCCTCATACGCATATCCCCCGATAGAAGAAAGCAGTCTTGCCACATTCGGCGGGCAGCATGCGCAGCCAAACCATTTCTGTCGTTCCGGTTTCACATGTTTTTTATAAAAATCATGGGTTGTCTCTTCTGGAACAACCTCCAGCGGATTTACATAAAAGAACTTTTTACCGTCCAGAGACATCCCACTGATAATTCCATTGTACAGACAACGTTCTATCACATCTGTATAACGGCTGTCCTTGGTAATCTCAAACATTCTTCTCGCGAAAAATGCCAGACCGATCGCCGCACAGGTTTCTCCATAAATGGTATCGTTCGGCAAATCATAGTCAAATGTAAACGCCTCTCCATATTCAGATGAGCCAATTGCTCCTGTTACATACATCTGTTTTTCTGTAATATTATTCCACAGCTTTTCGCAGACTTCAAACAGCTCCTCATCCTCCGTCTCACTGGCTACATCCGCCATTCCACTATAGAGGTATACTGCACGCACTGCATGTCCCTCAGCCTTTTCCTGTTCGCGTACCGGCTTGCCCGCCTGATAATACTGTTCCTGAAAAAAGCTCTTCTCCCAGTAAAACGGGCGTTTTTCGCGTTCACGCTCTACCTTAAAATACAACGGCGCCTGTCCGCGCTGATCGATAAAATATTTTGCCAGTTTCAGATGCTTTTCTTCTTTGGTGATCTCATAAAGCGCCACAAGCGCCATTTCCGCCACCTCATGTCCCGGATATCCTGGAATTTTTCCTTCTTCCAGACCAATATTTTCATACGCACAATTTACATAACCAATTGCTGTATCCAGAAATTTACGCTTTCCGGTCGCTTTGTAGTAAGCAACCGCTGCCTCCGTCATATGTCCCAGACAATATAATTCGTGGTTATCCATTAAATTTGTAAAGCGTTTTTCAAGACCATTTAAAATATAATACGTATCCAAATAACCGTCCGTCTGCTGCGCCGCCGCAATCAGATCAATCGCTCCGTCTGCCAAGGCTTCTAATTCCTTATCCGGATGCCACATCAGAGAATAAGCCACTGCTTCCAACCATTTATACACATCACTGTCCTGAAAAACCATCCCTTGAAAACCGCCCTCTTCCAGCTTTGCCGCCCGACGGAAATTCTGCATGCAGTAACTCGGCTCTGCCCCCTCGATACGATCGTTTAAAGCATCCCACTGATACGGGATCACCTGGGTTCTGACCAGTTCCATATACTCTTTCCAGAACGGATCCTGAATATCAATGCTGTTTAAGGGCAGCATCCCTAGTTTCTTTTTTAACATCATAAACTCCTTTCCCGCGGCAGCTCTTTTTCTGCCGTCATTCCGTTATTGATACTTCTATCTTAATCATTTCCATACCCGAATACAACATCCGTTTTCACAGAAAAGGTGTCCATTTCAAAGAAATTTTACTCAAAAGCTCTGCTATAGGTGTACAAAATATGATATTCTTGTTACAAACCTACTAACCTATTTGATTGAAAGGAGCATTTCCATGAAATACTGCATTGCTGACGCGCGCTGCCCAATGGTCTGCCTTTCTTCCGGTAATCTGGTAAATGAAGACCGCTTTGTTCATCCCCGGCGTATCCTGGACAGTTTTGTCTTTATTCTGGTACAGGAAGGCACTCTTCATATTACACAGGGCGACACTTCCTTTGATGTCTACCCAAACGAATTTACCGTTCTTTTTCCGGGTATTCTGCATTACGGTACGCGCCCGACGGAAGGACACCTTTCCTACTACTGGACTCATTTTTCAATAACCGATCCACAACACCGTATCTGCAGCGAGAGCAGTCTGCGCACCCGCGAAGAACTGCTGCCGAAAAATCCGGTTGCCTTTGATGTCCCGGCATCAGAATATTTCCTGCTGCCCGAATACGGCCGTCTCTCCGGCGAAAAACGCTCCACACTTCTTTTTGTACAGCTTCTCGATATTTCCCGGCGCGAGAATTTCCGTTCCTCCTGGCGGAGCAACTATGCTCTGAGTACGCTTTTAATGGAAGTCTCCCATGAAGCACATATGGTCAGCCGTCTTTCAGAAGAAGCCGTTCCGGTTCGCGTACTGGAAGCCGCGGAGTGGATCCGCACACATTATGAACAGCCGTTTTCTATTTCGGAACTTGCCGAACATTTTGGCTACCATCCTACCTATCTCTCAGCACTCTTTAAAAAGTATACCGGTTATCCGGTTCTTTCCTATATTAATCGTACGCGCATCAATGCATCCAAAAACCTGCTCGGCGCAAGCATGCTTCCGATTGCCCAGGTAGCAGAATCTTGTGGATTTACCGATGAAAAACATTTTATGAAGCTTTTCAAGCGCCTGGAAGGACTAACCCCCACACAATATCGCAAAGCCTTTTACCAAAAAATGGTCAATATTCATTAGAAATGTGAAGAATGTGCAAAAAACAGGTAAAATAAACGTAAAATATTTTAATTTAAAAATATTTTTGAATATTTTTGCTAAAAAGGGCTGGCATTTTTTTAATTTTATGATACTATTTACCTATAGATTTTAGTTTTAGGGAGGAGAAACAATGGCTAAAGAAATTATAGCAATGCTTCTTGCCGGTGGCCAGGGCTCGAGACTCTACGCTCTGACCCAAAATCTGGCAAAACCCGCAGTTCCATTTGGCGGCAAATATCGTATTATTGATTTTCCGCTTTCCAACTGCATTAACTCCGGCATCGATACCGTCGGTGTTCTGACTCAGTATCAGCCGCTTGTTTTAAATGAATATATCGGCAATGGTCAGCCATGGGATCTTGACCGTCTTTACGGAGGCGTACATGTTCTTCCGCCATACCAGCGTGCGTCAAATTCTGACTGGTACAAAGGTACAGCAAACGCAATTTATCAAAATATTGCTTTTATTGAACGCTATGACCCGGAATACGTGATTATCCTTTCCGGCGACCAGATCTGCAAACAGGATTACAACGATTTCCTTGAATTCCACAAAGCGAAAGGTGCAGAATTTTCCGTAGCAGTTATGGAGGTTCCGTGGGAAGAAGCTTCCCGCTTTGGTCTGATGGTGGCAGATGAGGACGGCCGGATCAGTGAATTCCAGGAAAAACCGAAGGAACCGAAATCAAATCTGGCTTCTATGGGTATTTATATCTTTAACTGGCCGATCCTGAAGAAATATCTTGAGGAGGATGAAGCAGATCCGAATTCCGAAAACGATTTCGGTAACAATATCATCCCGAACCTGCTGCGCGATCAGCGAAAGATGTACGCTTACCGTTTTAATGGCTACTGGAAAGATGTCGGAACAATTTCCTCCCTTTGGGAAGCAAATATGGAGGTTCTCGATCCGGAACACTCCGGCATCAATCTATTTGACAATGACTGGAAAATCTACAGCCGCAACAGCGGTATGACAGGTCATAAGATTGGCTCTGACGCAGTGATTGAAAATGCCATGATTACAGAAGGTTGCCGTATCAACGGTACTGTAAAACATTCCATCCTTTATTCCGGTGTTCAGGTAGACTCCGGCGCTGTAGTAGAAGACGCCGTGATCATGGGCGGGACCGTCATTAAATCCGGCGCTGTAGTCAGTCACTGTATCGTCGCTGAAAACGCTGTGATCGGTGAAAATGCGGTTATCGGAGCAATGCCGACCGCAGATGAAAAAGGCGTAGCTACCATCGGTCCGAACGTTTACATCGGAGACGGCGCCAAAATAGGACCAAACGCTATGGTCAGAGAAAATGTAAAGGGCGGTGAAGTATTATGATTAAATTAAATCTGGATACACTCGGCATTATTTTCCCGAACAGCTATGACAAAATGGTTCCGGATCTGGTTAATGTCCGTCTGATGGGATCTATTCCCTTTGCCAGCCGTTACCGCATGATCGATTTCATGCTTTCCAGCATGGTAGCCTGCGGAATTGACAACATATCCGTTCTGGTAAAAAATAACTATTTCTCACTGATGGATCATCTCGGTTCCGGACGTGCATGGGATCTTACCCGCAAAAACGGCGGTCTGAATATCATCCCTCCGTTTGCAGAGCAGGCCGGAAAGCTTTACACCAGCCGGGTGGAAGCACTGGCAAGTATTCTTGCTTTCCTGCGCGAGCAGAAAGAAAAATACGTTGTTCTCTCTGATGCAAGTATTGCCACGCATTTCGATTTCCGCGCTTTCTTAAAGGAGCATATCGAAAGCGGTGCTGATATTACGATCGCCTACAAAGAAGAACCAATTCCACAGGGCTTCAAGGACGATGTTTCCGACAGTGAGGATTACTATTATTCCTTTATTTTGGATGAAGAACAAAAATTCATAAAACGCATTTTCGTCAATCCAAAAGCAGAGGGTATGCATAATCTCTCCATGAATATTTACTGTATGGAAAGAGAATTTTTGATTGATCAGATCAATATGGCCTCTGTGCGCGGTCTTGTTCATTATGACCGTGATGTTCTCGCTCCGCGTCTGGACTCTCTGAAAGTGCGCGCATACAAATATGAGGGTTACACTGCGCGTATTTCCTCTATGAAGAGCTACTTCGATGAAAATATGAAGCTTCTGGACGACAAGAATCTGGACGCACTGTTCGCCGGACATCAGACCTACACCAAAATCCGTGACGACAATCCTACCAGATATATTGCCGGCGCAAAAGTTAAAAACACTATGGCTGCCGATGGTTGTATCATTGAAGGCGAAGTGGAAAATTGTGTTCTGTTCCGCGGCGTCAAAATCAAAAAAGGAGCAAAAGTAAAAAATTGCATTTTAATGCAAGATACCGTTGTGGAGGAAGGTACCAGTCTGGAATATATTATTTCCGATAAGAATGTAAAAATCTCTGCAAACAAAGAACTCAAGGGAACAGATACTTTCCCAGTATATATCTCAAAAGGTCAGAAAGTCTGATCACAGAACAGGTATAATTTGATGTAATTACTTAACATAAAAGACTGCCAGACGAAGGTAAAATCACCCTTCTGTCTGACAGTCTTTGCTTTTCACATTCTATTGATCTTTCAGTATAAACAGATATTTCTGGCAAATGTCAAACATTTCCCGTCTTTCTCCTTGCTGCACCTTCTTTTTCCAGTTTTGCCATCGCCTTGCGAAATCGTATCGTAAACAATGTCACCGTAAAAGTAACTGCCAGTACGTCCGCGATTGGCTCTGCCAGATATACACCAAAGGTCTGATCTTCCACCAGATGAGGCAGAATATAAATCAGCGGCAGAAGCAGCACAAATTTTCTCATAACTGCTACCATGATTGATGCTTTCGCATCCCCAATAGAAATAAACAACATCTGACAAGCCAGCTGTGCTCCAAACACACCAATACCAGCCAAATAAATACGCAGTGCCCAGGCAGCATAGGATACCAGAGACGAATCTGAAGAAAAAATTTGTGCAAATACAGTCGGAAACAGCATCGCCAGCGCCCAGAACAAAATCGTATATCCCATACTGGAAAACAGCAGCAGCCAGAACGTCCGCTTTACACGCGATACATTTGCCGCACCAAAATTGTAACTGGCAATCGGTGTTGCCCCTTGCCCAAGCCCCTGAACCGGAAGCAATGCGAACTGCATCGCACTGGACATGATCGTCATTGCGCCAACAGCGACATCTCCGCCATATTTCAACAAAGAAGCGTTAAAACAAATAATAATGACACTTTCGCTGGCCTGCATGATGAACGGAGCCATACCAAGAGCAATTCCAGGAAATACAATTGACTTTTTCATTCGAAAATATTTCTTCTTAATATGAAGAATCGTCTTTTTTCCTGTAAGGAATCTCAAAACCCAGATTGTTGAAACCGCCTGCGATAAAATGGTCGCCAAAGCTGCACCGCGCACTCCCATACCAAACACATAAATAAAAATCGGATCAAGAATGATATTGCAAACTGCACCGATCAATACACTCAGCATACCAATCATGGAAAAGCCCTGCGCGGTAATAAACGCATTCATTCCCAACGTCAGCTGTACAAAAACAGTGCCGATTGCGTAAATATTCATATATTGAGTAGCATATTCGATGGTATTCTCACTCGCTCCGAATGCAAGCAGCAAAGGACGATTAAACAACAGTAGAATAGCCGTCAGCACAGCAGAAATGATGAGCTGCAGGATAAAACTATTTCCAAGAATCTCTTCCGCTGCATCCGGATCTCCTTTTCCCATTACCATTGACGCACGCGGCGCGCTTCCATTGCTGACCAGCGCGGCAAACGCAGTCACGATCATAATGATCGGCATACACACGCCGACACCTGTCAGAGCCAGTGCGCCATTTTCCGGCATATGGCCGATGTACACACGGTCTACCAGATTGTAAAGTAGATTGATCAGCTGTGCTACAATCGCAGGCAGCGACATTTTCACCAAAAGTCTGCCGATCGGTTCTGTTCCCATAAACTCATTACTATTCTGCATCTTTATCCTCCTTCAATTCTTCCAGAACATTTTTTGAAATCTGAAGCATCGTCTCTGTAAAAATTCGTCTGTGCTCCGGTAAGATCCCACGAAACATTCGTTCGTCAAACTGTTTCTGTGCAGCCAGGATCTCTTCCAGCAATTCTGCCGACTCCGGCAGCAGCTCCAGATGAATCTTTCTGCGATCCGTTTTGTCACTTCTGCGGACCAACATTTTTTTCTGTACCAGAAGCTCTACCGCCTGTGAAACATTCGCTTTCGAGAGCTGACGATAACTGACAATATCGCTTGCCGTATCAAACGGCGGATTGTTTTTCAGGAATGCCAGTACGTTAATCTCCATCTGAGTCACCGAATAACGCGCCCGAATCCCCTCAAACATTTTCTCATACAGTCTGCCCGTATAGCGAAAACTGGAAATAACTTCTAATCTTGGTTTCATCTCTGCTCCTTATTTTGTTTATTTATAAACTGTTTGTTTTTAAACTAATTTTGCATAGGATATAGTAACGCAGAGAGATTAAAAATGCAAGGGTGAATTTTAAGACGTTTGCAAACAAATACATTTGTTAATTGCTCGACATCACTACAGCGATACATTTCCGCATCGCTTGACATATGTCCGGCAGGCATTATAAAATAGATTTCAGTTAACCATATATCATTTCATTTTTCAACAACAGAAAGGATTCCCTATGTTTAAGAAAATCCAGAAAACATGTGCGGCCTGCGGCAAAACTTATCCGGAAATGAAAGGCTGCATGGTAGATAAAGTTACAGTAGAACACGAACAGCATCCTCGCATCAGATACGGCTCCGCTGATGAAGGCCTTGGCCCGGTGTTCGGCCGCTGTATGGACTGCGGCGTACTGCCCGGAAAATACCATCACTGGGGCTGCAGCATGGAAATCTGCCCGAACTGCGGCAACCAACTGCTTTCCTGCACCTGCGATGCGGAAATTATTCCGATTGTATAAATAAAAAATTTTCCAGTATTAAAATTACAAAACTGCCGGTAAAGCGCTGTGCTCTATCGGCAGTCCTTGTATTTGTATTCATATCATATTTGTATTTCTTTAATTAAAATATACCAGATCTTCTCTCGGCGGCTGTGCCGGTTCATAGCAGATACCATACAGCACCGGTCCTTCCTCTCTGTACTCCGGAACATATTCATAACGAATCTGAGCCGTCAGATAAATCCACTGACGTGATTTCAATTCATCAATAAAATCCGCATGACAAAGATAACCGACAAAACGGATATCTTCTTCACAGCAGGTCATAGCATTGCGTCCCGGAATGATGCATCCCTGCGGCAGCTGCCGCGTCTTCATGACTTTTGCAAGAAAACGCACCTTTTTGCCGTCATAACGTTCTGGATTATCCGACGCATCAAGAAACCACAAACCATAATCCATATCATCCACCTGAATAATAGGTGCGTTCAGATCATACGGAGGTTCATCCATGCCGGGATCGATCGGCTCGCCGTCTTCCCCTTCAAAATAAACCATTGCTCCAGGATTCAGTGCACGAATGGTTCTCCGGTAGGAATGCAGATCCATCTCCTCTGTACAGCGGTTAAAAATTACCATTTCCGCATACTGAAATACGTTGCTGATAATACTTCTCATGTTATTCAGATAAACAGGGAAAGAACTTCCATCAATAATGGAAATCACCTGCACCAGTTCCAGATTCGGCATTGCGTTCGGCTCATACATCCACTTGCTGTCCCACATGCCATTCATTTCGATAAATACCTTTTTCGGGCGATACTTTTTGATCTGCTGCTGCAAAAAGAGATTATTAAACTCTTCTTCCTCATCCACAGTCACCAACGCAATACTGTTTTTCAGCAATTCATCGCGGTCGTATTCTACCTCTCCCTCCTCACAGGCAATCAAAAGTGCCGGCTGCCCGTCTGCAAATTCGCCCTCCAACAGCACCTCATTCATGAATGTGGTCTTTCCGGCTTCCAGAAAGCCTGTGATCATATATACCGGTATTTTCCCTATCATTTTATTTCCACGCCTTTCCTGACCATGCTACACCAGCAAAAATAATTTTTCGAGCTTTTCTTCCGCAATCTGCGCTCCAATCACACAGATCCTGCCCGTATAATCCGCGCTGCCTTCACGAAGCTCATACTCTCCCGGAACCATATCAAAATGAATCCAGCTACCGTCCGCAGTCGGAAGCATTCCCTTGGCACGCAGAATCGTGCCGTATTCTTCCGTTTCGCTAAGTGTCTTTAAGATCTGCTCGATCTCATCCTTCGTATATTTTCTCGGTGTCTCGCGTCCCCAGGACGTAAATATCTCATCCGCATGGTGATGACCGTGCTCATGGTGGTGGCCACAGCCACATTCGCCCTCATGATGATGCTCCTCATGGTGATGACCGCAGCTGCATTCCCCTTCGTGATGGTGATGCTCATGCTCCTCATGGTGATGACCGCAGCTGCATTCCCCTTCGTGGTGATGATGCTCATGTTCTTCCATCAGCTGCTTTGCCAGAGAATCCGTTCCCTCAACCGCATCTAATATCTGTGCTCCGGTCAGATCATCCCACGGTGTCGTGATAATAACCGCCTTCGGATTCTTTTCACGAATCAGCGCTGCTGCTTGCAGCTGCTTCTCCTCAGAAAGCTTCTGCGTACGGCTTAGAATCACCGCTCCGGCATGTTCCACCTGATTGTTATAAAATTCACCGAAATTTTTCATATACAGTTTCATTTTTCCTGCGTCAACAACAGTTGCCAGTACATTCAATTCCAGTCCCGCTTCCCCTGCCGCGTCCTCAACTGCTTTTCGCACATCGGAAAGCTTGCCGACGCCGGACGGCTCGATAATAATGCGATCCGGATGGAACTGCTGCGTCACCTCTTTTAAAGCCTTTCCGAAATCTCCCACCAGAGAACAGCAGATGCAGCCGGAATTCATTTCTGTGATATTAATCCCTGCGTCCTTCAAAAAGCCTCCATCGATACCGATCTCACCAAATTCATTTTCGATCAGCACTATCTTTTGACCGGAAAACACTTCCTGAATCAATTTTTTGATCAATGTTGTTTTTCCGGCTCCCAAAAATCCTGAAATGATATCTACTTTTGCCATTTTACATCCTTCTTTCTGAAATTACGGCGTAATAATATATTTTCCTTTTCTGCGCAGTTCGGCGCTTCCGAGAATTTCCGGCAGTTTTTCCAAGCCGCAGCACTCGCAGATCATACTGCTGACATCCACCTTGCGGTCATTAATCAGATCAAGTGCTCTCTGCTGTGTATAGGGATTAATGAAAGAAGCCTTCAGAACAACTTCTTTCTGAAAAATCTCAAATGGTTTGATCGCCACTGTCTCATCCGGTTTGGTCAGACCAAACATCATCACTACGGATTTTTTGCCTGCCAGATCAATCGCCTGCGCGATTGTTTTCGGATTCCCCACGCACTCAATCACAGTATTTACCCGATGAATGCCATTTGCTGACAATACTGCTTTTACATCCTCTCCAATCGGATCGATAGCCAGATCCGCTCCCATTTTCAAGCCGACCTCACGTTTGCCTTCCACCGGTTCCAGTAATACCACCCTGCGCGCACCGCAGAGTTTTGCCAGTTGTACCATCAGAAGACCGATCATACCGCCGCCGATCACTACCACCACACTGGACGGCGTAATCTCACACATATCAATACCGTGCAGACAGCAGGCCAGAGGCTCTGTCATCGCTCCTTCTTCAAAGGTCGTCGTATCCGCCAAATGATAAACCTGCGATGCAGGAACGGCACAATACTCGGCAAATCCTCCGTCTGTTGTGGTACCGATACCGGTCATATGTTCGCAGAAATGCCCGATCCCCTCACGGCAATAATAACACTCGGCGCACAGTTTATTCGGATCAACGCAAACACGGTCACCCACTTTTACATTCGTCACTTCTGTGCCGACTTTTTCTACCACGCCGGCAAATTCATGTCCCAGAATACACGGCGGATTTGTATCCGCCGCGCCCTTGTCACCTTCAAAAATATGAACATCCGTTCCGCAGATACCGCACGCTTTCACACGAATCAGTACATCCTTCGCACCAATCTCCGGCATCCTACTTTCTTCTATCCGTACATCATGCTTTCCGTAAAACACTGCGCTTTTCATTTATCAACCCTCCATTATTGCTCCGTTAATCCCCTATTTTTCACACGCAGCTGCCTCTGCAGCCATTTTCTTATTGCTCGCGGAAAGTGATCGTTCCCGCTTCACTATCCATGGATTCGACAATTGCTAAAGACTCCAACTGGATTCCTTTCTCACGGATCAGCTCGCCGCCTCTCTGAAAACCTTTTTCAATGGCAACACCGATCCCTTCGATCGTCGCTCCGGCCGCTTCAACCAGAGAAACCAGTCCCATCAGCGCGCAGCCGTTAGCCAGAAAATCATCAATAATCAGCACATGATCGTCTGCCGCCAAAAATTTTCTGGACACAATTACATCATAAATTTTTCCGTGTGTAAAAGATTGGATCTGTGTGCAGAAATTATCGTAATCCAGGTTAATGCTCATTGATTTTTTCGCAAAGACAACCGGAACACCGAATTCCTTTGCCACGATTGCCGCAATACCGATACCGCTGGCTTCAATCGTAAGAATCTTATTGATTTTCTTTCCTGCAAACAGGCGTTTCCACTCTTTTGCCATCTCCTCAAACAACTGAATATCCATCTGATGATTGATAAAGCTGTCTACTTTTAATACATTACCGCTGCGGATAATACCGTCTTTTCTGATACGTTCTTCCAGTAACTTCATAATCCTGTGCTCCTCTTTTTATCCTTTCATCTTATAGAATAAAACCACATCTGCAACATCCTTGTTTTCCGCATCACCCGCGACCCGATTTTACTTCCGGACCGCTGCCATCGCAATCTGTTCCGGTGTGATCGGAAGCTCCGTAAACCGTACCCCCGCCGCATGGCTCAAAGCGTCGGCAATCGCCGGGAGTGGTGTATTAATTACAACCTCACCAATAGATTTTGCACCAAACGGTCCGGTTTCCTCATAACTATTTTCAAATTCAATATTGATGCGGCCAACATCCAGACGTGTCGGGATCTTGTACTGCATCAGAGAATTTTCCCGCATCTTTCCATTCTCATTGTAGGTAATATTTTCTGTCAGTGCCATACCGATGCCCTGTGAAATACCACCTTCCGCCTGCACTCTTACCAGATTTGAATTCAGCGGTGTACCGCAGTCCACAGCAGCATCAAATTCAATAACCTTTACTTCTCCGGTCAAAAGATCAACCTCCAGTTCCACTGCGCCGACCATAAACGGCGGCGGTGAAATTGGTGAGCTATGCGTTATCGTCGTCTCCAGCGGAATTTCATCATTTCCGCACATGGAAGCCGTCGCTATATCCATCAGAGAAACCTTTTTCTGATCGCTGTCTTTCTGATAGACGAATTTACCGTCAAATTCTGTATCCTCTTCCCTGCATCCAAGCAGCTTAGCTCCCAGCCTGCTGATCCGTTCACGCAGCTGCAGCGCGCATTTCTCAACGGCTTTTCCAGTCACATATGCCGTACTTGACGCATAAGATCCGGAATCATACGGTGAAATATCGGTATCTGCACCGTACACAGAAATATCCTCCAACGGACACTCCAAAACTTCAGCCGCAACCTGCGCAAGTGTCGTGTCGCATCCAGTTCCCATATCGGCCGCGCCAATCATCAGAAAATAAATACCTGTCTCATCCAATTTTAACGTCGCACTGCCGACGTCCACGCCGGAAATACCGGATCCCTGCATCGCCATACCCATACCGGTACAGCGTACCCTGCTGCCGCCCACGGACCATACACGCGGTTTTTCTTCCCAGCGAATCATTTCTTTCGCTTTTGCAAGGCAGCGGTCAAGCGCACAGCTTGTATTTACCTGGCCATAATATGCAGGCATCACATCACCTTCTTTGACGATGTTCTTTTCACGAATAACAAACGCATCCATATCAAGCTTGTCCGCCAACTCATTTACCGCAGATTCCACGGCAAACAACCCCTGTGTCGCGCCGTAACCGCGGTACGCACCCGCTGACATCCGGTTCGTATAAACAACATCGCTTACAAAACGAAACGCCTCAGCCTTTCCGTAAAGCGGAATGGACTTATGACCGGTCAGGCCAACCGTCGTCGGTCCATGTTCGCCGTATGCGCCCGTATTTGATAAAGTATACAGATCAATCCCACGGATAATGCCGTCCTTTGTTGCACCAAGCCGGACATGCAGCTGCATTTCGTGGCGCGGTGAAGAAGCGATCTGCGATTCTTCTCTGGTAAAAATGATTTTTGACGGTTTTTTTGTCATCCAGGTGACAAATGCCGGATAAATTTCAGAAACAGACGTCTGTTTTGCACCGAATCCGCCACCGATCCTCGGCTTGCTCACGCGCACCTTCGATTTCGGAATATTCAATGCATTGGCAATGATCCTGCGGCAGTGAAATACAATCTGCGTAGAGCTGACTACATGCAGTCTGCCATAAGAATCTATCGTGCAAAATGTACGGAATGTTTCCATCATTGCCTGCTGGCAGGCCTTCGTATGATACACGCGGTCAATCACTACGTCACAGTCCGCAAGTACCTTTTCAATATCACCCTCTCCGCATTCATCATGTGCGCAAAGGTTTCTCTTATTATCCGCGCCGACCGGGCAGAGACTTTCCCATGTCTCCTCCGGATGCACAAGATGTTCATTGTCTTTTGCAGTACGAAAATCAAGTACCGGCTCTAACACCTCATAAGTAACCTTGATCAGACGCAGTGCCTTATTCACAGCCGCCTCATTTTCCCCGGCCACGATTGCCACCGGATCACCGACAAACCGCACATGTCGATCCAATATCAGGCGGTCATAAGGACTCGGTTCCGGGTAAGTCTGACCGGCACAGGTAAAACGGCGCTGATTCTGGTCGATGTCTTCCCAGGTATAAATTGCCTCAATACCCGGCACTTTTTTCGCAGCATCCGTCTTTATTGTCTGTACAACCGCATTCGCATGCGGCGAACGCAACAGCTTCACAATCAGACAGTTTTTCGGCGCAATATCATTCACATAGACCGGCTGTCCTGTCACAAGCTGCATGGCATCTTTTTTTCGGATTGGCTGATTGACTGTTCTCATTTATTTGCCGGCCTCCTTTTCTTTCTTCCATTTTAAAAACGCAAGAATCCCGCGCAGCTGTCCTTCATAGCCGGAGCAGCGGCACAGATTTCCAGCCAGGTATTCCCTGATCTCATCCTCGGACGGATACGGATTTTCACGAAACAGCGCCAATGCATTCATAATAAATCCCGGATTACAGAAACCACACTGTTCTGCTCCCTGATCCGCAATAAATGCACCAAATTCCGCCGCTTCTTCCTGAAGTCCCTCAAGCGTTGTCACACGACATCCGTCGGCACGAGCTGCCAGCACAGAGCAGGACAGCACAGGTTTATCATTCAAAAACACCGTGCAAAGACCGCAGACAGATGTTTCGCATCCGCTCTTTACACTTAAGCATCCATGTTCTCTTACAAAATTCAGCAGCGTCATGTCCGGCGAGATCTCCGCCTGCACTGCTTTTCCGTTCAACGTCAGATTAATCTGCATCTTTGACACCTCCCGCACACAATTTTTCTATCGAACGTGTCACCAACACCTCTGTAAGATGTGTTCTGTACTCAGCGCTGCCGCGAATATTGCTGCCGGTCGCAATCTGCTTTGCTGCAAAAGCACCGAATTTCTTCGCTGCCGCCGCTCCCTCATTCAACATATGTTTTTCATCTGTCAGAAGAACAGCACGACCCGGGCGGGCTCCAACAGCGAAACGCCACTGTCCATCCGTATATTTTGCCGCTGCACAGGTGAGTACCGGAAAATCAGTACTTGCGCTGCGGACTGACTGGTACACAAAAGCCGCCGGATGCTTCTTTACAATCACACGTACTAAAATATCCCGGTCTCGCGGCGCTGCCGCGAACTCCACAAGCGGCATCACACCGCCTTTGTACAGCTCCACATACGTATCCATTGCCAAAAATATCGTCAGCACATCAGAAAATCCGAATCTTCCGAAAATACTGCCTCCTACGGTCGCCAGATTCCGAAACTGCACGCCTACAATATGACGAAGCGCTTCTTTTAACGCACCATCTGTATACGCTGCCAGACCGACATGTTCTTCCAACTGCCGCAACGTGACCATACATCCGATCCGGAATTCCTCTTCTGTTTCTTCAATCCCGTCAAGGCCGAGCCCGGACAGGTCAATTGCCGTCTGCGCACGCAAATTTCCCATACGCATCCAGAGCATTCCGCCTATAATGCGGTTACTTTTTTTCTGATTCAGTTCCCATGCCTGTTCCAGACTTTCTGCCTTTACATAGTTCTGAACAGTTAACATTTCCGCCACTCCTTTTCTATTACTGTACTCTTTTCACCCCAATATTCTTTCTTTAGTGTAGCATATGGAGCCCGGAAACGCAATCGCAACAAACTTGCACGGAGCGTTAATTTATAGTATTCTGAAGATATCAGAATTGTAGAAGTACAAAGTGCAGAACAATTCATCAGGCATCCTCTACTCACTAACTTTCCACAAGGAGTCCCCTATGAAACCTGTCACACGCATTTATTTGCACGCTGAAAATAACGAACGCTTTTTCGGAGAAGGCCCTTGCCGTCTGCTGCACGGCATCGAGGAATACGGCTCGCTTCGAAGCGCAGCAATTCATATGAATATGGCTTACACCAAAGCGTTTTCCCTAATCAGGCATGCGGAAACAGCCCTTGGATTCCCCCTGACGGAAAAACAAATTGGTGGGAAAAACGGCGGTGGAAGCCGTCTGACCCCGCAGGCAAAGGAGTTTTTAGACAAATATGAGCGATACAAAGAAGCCTGTTATGAGGCTAACCGCAGAATCTATTCTGAGATCTTTTCAGATCAGCGATAAAAAGCATCTGTTTTTAACCGGAGCGCGGGGAATCGGAAAATCTACACTTGCAAAGGCTCTCACTAAGCTCATCACAGATACGGCCACAGAAGGAACTTCCTTTCTGCCCGGCATTACTACCACCGCTATTCCCGGAAAACAGGTATTACTGACGGAAAACAGCACAAATCAAAGCGCTGTCATCGGAACTTTTTCTGACTCCGAATCCAAAACGACTCGTTCCGGCTATTCATATGCTGATATTTCCGGCAGTATCCGGAACCGTTTTTATACAAACGATACTTTTCCGTTACAGGGCAACCGCATGCGTCCCGCTATCAAAGGCTTTTTTTCTCTCGGTATTCCCGCGCTTGCCCGGGCCGCCGAAAGCAACAGTGCCTGGGTCTGTATAGACGAGCTCGGTTATCTGGAAACCGCCTGTCCAAAGTTTCAGGAAGCTGTACTTACTCTTCTTGAAAAAAAAAGTGTGCTTGCTGTAATCCGTAAACAGGATACTCCGTTCTTAACCGCACTGATCCATCGTGATGATGCGTTTGTAATCGATCTTGACGCGCCGATCGCACCGATCGGATGTGTGATCATGGCCTCCGGGCTTTCCAGACGCTTTGGCAGCAATAAGCTCCTGGAAGAATTTCACGGAAAGTCGCTGATTTCACATACACTTGAACTCACAGAAAATAGGTTTCTCCCCAAATCGCTTCTCAGCCGCCGTGTCGTTATTACGCGCACACCGGAGGTACAAGCAATCTGCCGCTCTGCACAGGTACCTGTTCTGCTCCATAATCTTCCAGACCGCAGCGACACAGTAATGCTTGGAATACAAGCATTATCCGGCTCTTTTGCAGAAACTATCCACACAGCGGATCCTCTTACAAATGAATTTTCCGCATTCAACGAACCCTTACTCACCGGCTATATGTTCTGTCCGGCTGACCAACCCCTGATTTCACGGGAATCCATGGAAGCGCTCTGCCTAACTTTTTCGCAGAATCCAAACTATATCTGTCGTCTTGGTACCAAAGAGCGACCCGGCACACCTGTCATTTTCCCGAAACACATGTCTGAAGAACTCTTAACGCTTCCGAAAGGAAAAGGCGGTTCTTTTCTGATAAAAAAATATCCCGAACAGGTATTGTATGTACCCGTCGGGAATGATGTTGAACTGCTTGATGCCGATACACCGGAAATGCTTGCCGCTCTGGCACAGATTTCACTGTAAAATACAGCCATAGCGCTCACCATGCCTGTAAATGCCGTCGTCTGCGGTGCTTACAGGCATTTTATGATGTTCAGACCGCAAAGTGGAATACGATTCCAACAATTGCGGAAAATATAATAAAATAAATCGGATGTAAATCCTTCACCTTCGGTGTCCATCTGGTCAGCACCAGGATCACCGCAGCCAATGCCAGATGCCGCCAGTCTACGTGCGCCTGCTCTATAAATTGATGCACATTCTCTACTCCGAACAAACTAAGCAGTACGATGGAAACGCCTGCCGCAGCAATCAAGCCCACAGAAGCCGGGCGCAGACCATAAAAAGCCGCGTCCACATATTTATTTTCTCTGAACTTCTTCAAAAACTGCGCAATGATCAGAATCACAATGATCGATGGTGTTACCAGACCAATCGTTGCCACGATTGCCGTTAAAATACCGCCTGCCGAACCAAAATGCTGGTTTCCGACTGTATATCCCACATAAGTAGCCATATTTACGCCCAAAGGTCCAGGTGTACTTTCCGCTACCGCGATCATATCTGCCAACTGCCCGGAGGTAAACCATCCGGTTTTTACGGACATACTCTGCAAAAACGGAATGGTTGCCATACCGCCGCCTATACTAAACAGACCCGTCTTAAAGAATTCCCAGAATAACTGTAAAATCACCATCATTTCTTACGTACCCCCAATGTCGTTAATATAATACCGGCAGCAGCCGCAGCAATTACATAAATAACCGGAGATATGTTTAAAAATACCGCACCCAAAAAGATTATCGCAAAAATAATAACCGTCCAAGCGTCAATCACCGCTGCTTTCCACAGCTTGATCACAGCATTTAAAATAAATACGCAGACACACACGCGGATACCGGCAAACGCATTCTGTACCCATGCCAGATCTGCAAAATTACTGATTACCGCCGCAATCAGAGTAATGATCACCAGAGATGGAAACACCATGCCGAGAGTTGCCACAATTCCGCCAATCGTTCCCTTGCGTTTGTTACCGATAAACGTGGAAGTATTTACCGCGATCACACCGGGAGTACACTGACCGATTGCATAGTAATCCATGATTTCCGCATCGGTTGCCCATTTTTTATTTTCACAGACTTCCCGCTGCAGAATCGGAAGCATGGCATAACCGCCGCCGAATGTCATCACACCGACTTTTGCGAACGTAATAAAAAGCTCGAATAATTCTTTCATAATGTCTTTCCTTTCCTGATTTCTATATACGCGCTAATTATATCATATTCCTTTTCATTTTTACCACTTCTCAATCAAATGTTCTACCCAACTACACAGTTTTTCGCTGGCTTCATTTGCCGTCTTAACAACCGCCTCATGACTGTGTTTTGTTTTGGAAATGCCGGTTGCCATATTCGTAATGCAGGCAATACCAAGCACCTTCATACCAAGATAATTCGCCGCGATTGTTTCCGGTACAGTAGACATACCGATTGCATCCGCACCAAGTGTCTTATAAGCGCGGATCTCTGCCGCCGTTTCATAACACGGACCGGAGAAGATGGCATAAACCCCCTGTTTATAATTAATCCCCAGCTCACTGCCGATCTTTTCTGCTTTTGCCAGCAATTCTTTGCTATAAGCTTCCGACATATCCGGGAATCTTGTTCCCAGACGATCATCATTTTGTCCAAATAGAGAATTTGTACCAAGGAAGTTAATATAATCCGTAATCAACATCAAATCTCCCGGTACAAAGGAGGGATTTATCCCTCCGCAGGCATTCGTCACAATCAAGTATTTTACGCCAAGCTGCTTCATTACATAAATCGGATAGGTTACCTCCTTCATAGAGTATCCTTCATAATAATGAAACCTTCCCTGCATTGCCGCAACCGTCCGGTCTCCGATCTTTCCAATCACCAGGTTTCCTGCATGTCCTTCTACATGTGTCTGCGGAAAATTAGGAATATCGCTGTAAGCAATCACATCTTTTTCTTTCATGATATCGACAAGCGATCCCAGTCCGCTTCCTAAAATAATGCCGATCTCCGGCTGCTGCACAGTCTGTGACTTAATGTATTCTGCAGACTCCATAATCATTTCATAAAACATCTGTTATCTTCCTCCTCTTCCTGCATCTAAAAAGGGAACCCTACAGGTCCCCTTTCTCTCTTATGCTTCTGAAAACTGATCTTTTCCTACGGAGCACAACGGACATTCAAAATCTTCCGGCACGTCTTCCCACTTTGTACCCGGAGCAATGCCGCCTTCCGGATATCCTGCTTCTTCATCATATTCCCAGCCGCATACGTCACATACATATTTCATTTGTATATTCCTCCTTTTTTAATTCATTTCTTTAATAGATTCTGATCAGAATAATTCCATTTCATACATCCGAATCATTCTCTCTAACTGTTATTTTATGATACCTGTTCTGATGTGTCAATCAAATTCTGAGGGTTGTTTTTTATTCTTTTGACGTTTCTCCTCTATTCACCACATAAATCCCAATGCACACCAACAGAAGCGCGACGATTCCCTGCCAGCCAAACGCCTGATTGCGCTCTCCCAAAAACAGTGCTGACAAAAGTACCCCAAATACCGGTGTCATAAATCCAAATACTGCCACCTTGGCCACCGGATTATACTTCAACAGGATTCCCCATACGGTATATGCAACCGCCGAGATCAACGCCATATACAATAACAGGAAAAAAGCTGCCACACTTTCCGGTACAATCCGGCCACCCAGACAAAAAGCAATCCCAATCATCACCAGACCTCCCAGCAAAAACTGGTATCCGCTTAAGGTCACCGGGTTTTCTTTCTGCGAGTAAAGCTTAATCAATCCCGAAGACAATGCATATGCCACTGTCGAGAGAAGAATCGCTCCTTCCCCTTTTAAACGGAAAGAAGCATCCAGGCCGCTTCCATTTAAATTAATAATCACAACACCTGCAAATCCGATCAGGCATCCGATAAGTTTTTTCACCGTCAGCTTTTCAAAACGAAATACCAGCGATGCCAGGAGCAGCGAAATAAAAACATTCGATGCATTAATAATCGAAGATTTCACCCCGGTCGTATGCGCAAGTCCAATATAAAACAGCACATACTGCATCACTGTCTGTACCATTGCCAGTTTCAGCACCATACCGATATGTTTCTTCCCCGGCAACAGCGGACGTTTGACAAGCATACTTCCAAACAAAATCACCAGTACACCGGCAAGCGCAAAACGACACCCCGCAAACAACATCTGCGACATCGTATCTTCCGCTGCGATTGCAAACAGCTCATAACCGATCTTTACACAGGGAAATGCGCTTCCCCATAAAAAACAGCACAACAAAGCCAGCAGCATGACTGTCATCGGTTTCTGCATATAATTTTCTTTTTCCATTTTCTCTTCCCTCATTCCTTTTCAGGTAGTGTCAAAAACTACCTCTTTTTTATTGTTCTAAATCCTTTAAAACCTTGATTTATTGGAGGTTTGCAAATAAAAAGAGCATTGACCCCCTTTTTGAAGTATAATGAGTTCACCACAAACAC
>JBMNRF010000014.1:0-78502 GCA_050944495.1 Marvinbryantia sp. | reverse complement strand
GGGAAGGCTACAAAGGGTAGACTTCCCATGGTATAAAAAGAGAAAGCCAGCGCCTTGAGGCGCAGCCAAGTAGGGCGGGCTTAGAGCCCGCGTCCCGAGCCACCCGTTTTACGGGTGGGGGCGACTGTTTAAAAATACATAGGAGGAAGTTAGTTATGAAGATGAAGTTTGGTATCAAAGAAGTAGTGGCAGCCGGTATTGGTACTGCTCTGTTCGTTGTACTGACAACTGTGCAGATTCCGCTTGGTTTTCTGCCGAATACCGCTCTGCAGCCGAGAGCGGCTTTGTTGGCATTTTTTGCGGCAGTATTCGGTCCGGTCGTAGGCGGTATCATGGGATTTCTGGGACATGCGCTCGGAGACGCGCTGTTTTATGGAAGCGTGTGGTGGAGCTGGGTATTCCCGGATGCTGTTTTTGGGATTGTAGTTGGTATGTTTGCGGCAAAATATGCGATCCGAGAAGGCAGTTTTGCGAAAGCGCAGGCAATCACATTCAACGTAAATCAGATAGTTGCCAATGCTGTTGTATGGATCTTGCTGGCTCCGGTACTTGATATTCTGATTTATGCGGAACCGGCAAATAAAGTCTTTGCGCAGGGAGTAGGAGCGTTTATTGGCAACATTATTATTGTAGGTATTCTCGGAACGCTGTTGGCGTTCGGTTACGCGAAAATCGGAGGAAAATCCTCCAGTCTTTCCAAAGAGGATTAGGAAACAGAATGAATCCGATTATTGAATTCAAGGACTATTCATTTAAATATCGTGCGCAGAAAGAGCCGACTTTAAAGCACATCAACCTGAAGATTTATCCCGGGGAAAAAGTGCTGATCGTGGGGCCGTCCGGTTCCGGAAAATCGACGATCGCTCACTGCTTAAATGGTCTGGTGCCCTTCTCCTATCCGGGAGAGAGCACCGGAAGTCTTTTCGTGAAAGGACAGAATCCGGAAAAGGCCGGGATTTTCGGAATGTCAAAGATCGTAGGTACAGTTCTGCAGGATACGGACGGTCAGTTTATCGGTCTGACTGTAGCAGAGGATATTGCCTTTGCATTGGAAAATGAGTGTGTAGAGCAGAAGGAGATGTTTCGTCAGGTCAATAAAATGGCAGAAGTGTTCGACTTACAGGAACTGCTTGATCATTCTCCGGCAGAGCTTTCCGGCGGGCAAAAGCAGCGTGTTTCTATGGCGGGGGTTATGATTGATCGTGTGGATGTGCTGCTGTTTGATGAGCCGTTGGCTAATTTGGATCCGGCGACTGGAAAGCGGACGATTGACCTGATTGATCGTATTCAAAAGGATAAAAATACGACGATTCTGATCATAGAACATCGGCTTGAAGACGTGCTGTATCGTGATGTTGACCGTATTATTGTAATCAGTGACGGGAAAGTGGAGGCAGATACTACTCCGGACGAATTGTTATCAACAGACATTTTGGTACGTGCGGGAATTCGTGAGCCTTTGTATGTTACGGCGTGCAAGCATATCGGTGTTCCAGTGACTGCACAGCAGAAACCGCAGCATATTGAGACAATGGATGTAAGCGGATATGAAGAACGGGTACGGAGCTGGTATCAACAGACACCGCTGAAAGAAAGGAACACAGAGGAAGAGGCACTCCTGGAAATGGAAGAACTTCGTTTTTCGTATCTGTCGCAGGAGCCGGTTTTGAAAAAGGTGGATTGTACGATCCGCAAGGGAGAAATGCTTAGTATTGTCGGCAGAAATGGAGCAGGAAAGTCAACACTTTCCAGCCTGATCTGTGGATTTATGATGCCGGATGGAGGTGTGATTCGCTATCATAGTGAAGATATGTCCGGGCTTTCCATCAAAGAGCGTGGGGAACGTATCGGATTTGTCATGCAGAGTCCGAATCAGATGATTTCCAAACCAATGATTTTTGATGAGGTGGCATTGGGACTTACAGTTCGGGGAATTGCGGAAGCGGAGATAAAAGAGCGTGTTTACAAGGCATTGCGAATCTGTGGTTTATATGAAATGCGGAACTGGCCGGTTTCAGCTCTGAGTTTCGGACAGAAGAAACGAGTAACGATTGCTTCGATTCTGGTGATGAATCCGGAAATTATCATTCTGGATGAACCGACTGCGGGGCAGGACTACCATCATTATACGGAGATTATGGAGTTTTTGAAAAAACTCAATGAAGAGCAGGGCATTACAATTATCATGATCACGCATGACATGCATTTGATGTTGGAGTATACCGATCGGGCATTAGTGCTGGCAGACGGTCGGATTCTGGCGGATGATACGCCCGCAAATATTCTCACGAATGATGAGATTACTGACCGGGCGAATTTAAAGAAGACATCACTTTATGATTTTGCGGTCAAGTGCGGTATTACGGACGTATCCGGTTTCGTGGAGCGGTTTATTCAGTACGACAGGGAGGCGCGAAAAAATGTCAAGAATGCTTAGTTATGAGCAGAAAGATACTTGGATCGACCGGCTGACCGGTGTGACAAAGCTGATGTTTTTTCTGCTGTGGTCGGTTGTCAGTATGATCACGTATGATACGCGTGTGCTGCTGGTGATGCTGTTTCTGAGTTTGGTGATTTTTAAGATTTCTAAAATCAGCTGGAAACAGATAGCGACGGTTTTTAAATTTATTATGTTATTTTTGTGTCTGAATCTGCTCATGGTGTATATCTTTGCTCCTTATGAGGGAACAAAGATATATGGGTCGCGCACAGATCTGGTACATTTATTTTGGAAGTATACTTTAACAAAAGAACAGCTGTTTTATGAGTTTAATATTCTCATTAAGTATTTTACGGTAACGCCGGCAGTGCTGATGTTTCTTGTGACAACGAATCCGAGTGAGTTTGCTGCATCACTCAATCGTATCGGTATACATTATAACGTAGGCTATGCGGTGGCAATCGCACTGCGTTATGTTCCGGATGTACAGGGAGATTTTACGAAGATCAAGCATGCGCAGGAGGCGAGGGGCATTGAAATGTCCTCCAAAGCGTCTCTGTTGTCCAGAATCCGCAAAATGGCGTCGATCATTTTTCCGCTCATTTTTACCGGAATGGAAAGGATTGATGTGATCAGCAATGCGATGGAACTGCGCCGATTCGGAAAAAATAAGAAACGGACTTGGTATTCCGGAAGGCCGCTGAAACGAAATGATTATCTGACGCTTGTTTTTCTGATTGTGTTTAGTGCCGCAGCGTTGGTGATTACATTTCAGAATGGCAGTAGATTTTATAATCCGTTCAAATAAAAACGCAACAAAACACTCCAAAATTGGGGTGTTTTGTTGCGTTTTGGCAGAGTGTCTGCTGTCTTATAATACATAAAAACCGTACATTACGCATCTCCTATTTACAAATAAACAGGGTGTGTTATAGTGAAAACTGAAAAATATATCGGATTTGACGAGGAGTTTATGGACACAATTATAGTTTGCGATGATGATGCGCGGGCACGCCGCGCGGTAGAAAAACAGATACGCGATTGGAAACAAGATCTGGAAGTGCTGTGTTTTTCTTCCGGAGAGGAATTGTTGGAACATTACAGACCGTGTCAGGCGGTTTTTCTGGATATTGATATGGACGGGATGAATGGAATTGAAACCGGACGGGAAATACGCAAAAGAGACCGGGAGACAAAAATCGTATATCTGACGGCTTACCGGGATTATGTGGAGGGAGCTTTCGGTGTGCATGCTTTTCAATATTTGCTAAAGCCGGCAGATCCTGAGGCAATTTATCAGGTGCTGGAAGAAATTTTTCGCTATAACAGAACAGCCAGAAAGAAAACAATCCTGGATTTTGCTACAGATCGGGGGATGGTCTGTCTGGCAGCCGAAGATATCTATTATTTTGAATATGAAAACCGAAAAATTAAAATTGTCATGGAAAAAGAATCCTATTATATGCCGGGAAGGATCGGCAGTATTGCGCAGAAGATGCAGCCGTTCGGATTTTCTGTACCGCATCAGAGCTTTGTGGTAAATATGCTTCATGTGAAAAATATCCGCGGTCTGCAGATTTTTCTTGATAATCAGACAGAGATTCCGCTGTCGCAGAAAAAACAGAAAGTCTGGAAACAGGAACTGACGGCGTATCTGGCGGACAGACTGGAGGTGGATTGAAATGGGTACGGTAGGAGCGATACTGTTGTCTGTGCTGACGGTGAGCAGTTATCCAATCTGCTCCGCGGCGCTGCTGCGGGCGATCCCGCAGGATTTTGCGCGGCCCGGATGGATGAAAATTCTGGCATGGATATTTTACGGCGCGCTTTGTTTCTTATTGCCGAATCTGTTCTGGAATGACATGATCACGCAAATCGGACTGATGCTTTGTTTTCTGGCGATCGGTCGGCTGCTCTATCATAAGAGCAGGACAGGGTTTATGTATCAGATGATATTTCTTTTTAGCATCTATGCGGCGGACGTGTGCGCGGTCGCTTTGAGTCGTCAGTTATATATGGCGCTGGATATAGACGCCGGATTTTTCAGAATGGTACTGGTGATTTTCAAGGTGACGCTGATTTATCTGGTAACGGGAGTGATGCTGGTTATCATCCACCGCCGTTATGCGGAAGATAAAGAAAAGCTAAAGGTGCGCGGCATGATGCTGGTACCTGCGCTCAGCACAGTGATGCTTTTTCTGTATATGATCGGCGGGGAGCTCTTTTTTTTCCGGTATGGTTTCGGATGGCTGATTTTCTATGCGGTGCTTGCGCTGATTATTAATATTTACTGCCTGTATTTCTGGTATGATGTAGCACAGAACTGGGAATTGAAGCACCGTCTGGCGATGATGCAGCAGCAGGGAGAGCTTACCCATCAGTATTATGAAGAATTGGAGAAGAAATATAGTGAATCGCGCCGGATCATTCACGATATCCGCAATCATTTGCACGCGATCGAGCAGATGCAGCAGCAGGAAAGTAAGGCATATATAGAGGATGTTCATGCGATGCTTAATTCACTGGGGTTAAAATTTTATACAGAAAACCGGATGCTGAATATTGTATTGAATGATAAGCTGAAAAAATTGCCGCCGGAGCAGGTGAAATGCAATATGGGAGGTATTTCACTGGATTTTGTTTCGGATCCGGATATCACGACGATCTTTGCGAATCTGTTGGATAATGCGATTGAAGCGGCAGATCGGCAGACATCGTTTCAGATCAGAATCCGCGGAGAACAGATACAGGATTTTGTGGTTGTAAAAATCAGCAATACGTATTACGGCAGTTATGTTCCGGGTAGATCAGGCAAGGAAGGACACGAAGGTATCGGTCTTACAAATGTTCGGCGAGCGTTGGAACATTATCGAGGGGAAATGCATATCTGTTGCGAGGACGGTATTTTTGAGGTGACAGTGATGCTGCCGGGAGGATAAGCAGGAGCGGCTGATGAAAGGATGCCGGAAGAATTATCGGGTATAAGATACATGATGAAAGAATACGCTGAAACAGTAGAAAGAAGGAATAGAATATGAGAAAAATAACAGCAGCTATGTTATTGGTTTTAACGGCGGTAATGCTTTTGACTGGATGTGCAAAAGGAGCAAAGCTTTCGGATAAATTTGATGAGGAAACGGTAAAAGCAGAAGCGATGAAAGCGGTGGAGTATTTCAATGAACGCAATTATGCGTCTATTCTTGCAATGGGCAGTGAGGAATTTAAGGAGGCACTTACGGAGGAAGCCTTTGCGCAGGCAGTGGATCCATATTTGGATAAAAATGGGGCGTTCATGAAAATTACAAAAACGGCGATTCTGGGAAATAAGGATGAAGAGACCGGAGAGGAATACGGCGGCGTTGTGATGGTTGGGAAATATGAGAATGGGAAAATTCAGTTTGTCATCAGTTTTGATGAAGAGATGAAGTTGGTGCAGTTTGTGATTCGCTGATACATGGGGGAACATAAAAATGAGCGAAAAAATAAAAGAAAAGAAACAACTTTTGATTTTTATTGCAATTGCCTACGGCGTAACTTTTTTAATGGGAATGTTGATGTGGTATGCGCATGTCAACAACATAGATATCAGTGTATTTCCGAATGCACAGATGTTTTATCCGGCTGCGGGAATTATTTTGGCGTATCTGATCACAGAAAAAGAAAAACGCCTGCCCAAATTGTTTTATTGGTTTTTTCTTATAATGACAGGAGGATTTATGATTCTGGCGGCGGCATCTGTGCTCGTACCGGATCCGCTGTTTTTTGCAAAGGTACCGGGGCTTGCGGTCTATACCGGAATGGAATGGCTGATGCTGACACAGGTTTTTATGATAGGAGGAAGTATTCTTGCATGGATTTTTATTGCGGCGGCTGGAAAGGAAAGGCGAAAAACTGCCGGACTGCAATGGAAAAACGGGAGAAATTCAATTTTCTGTGTGTTGGTGTTTGTAATGCTGTATTTTCTGCGGTTTGCAGTTGCCAGTGCGCTTGGCGGTCAGATGGAGATGTTTCTGATGATTTTTGAGATGCCGATGACATGGATGTCTCTGGCGGCAATGCCAATCAATTTTGTGCTAGTCTTTACCGCGTTTTTCGGAGAGGAATATGGCTGGCGTTATTATCTGCAACCGTATCTGCAGAAACGATTCGGGCTGCGCGGCGGAGTGATCGTGCTGGGGATTGTGTGGGGATTGTGGCATCTGCCGGTTGATTTCTTTTATTACAGCCCGGATGCTGGGCTGGTGGCGGCGGTGTCGCAGCAGATTACCTGTATTACCTTGGGGATTTTCTTTGCGTGGGCATATATGAAAACGCAGAATATTTGGGTGCCGGTGATTCTGCATTTTTTAAATAATAATTTGATTCCCATTATCAGCGGCACATATTCAGCAGACGTACTGCAGAATCAGGCCATTGCATGGGCGGATTTGTTTCCGGCGTTGTTGCTGAATGGATTGATTTTTGGAGGATTTTTGCTGGCAAAGGAATTTCGCACGGCTGCGGGGAACGTTCCTACATCAGAAGAATGATAAGGGCAGATTATATGTTAAAAATATTTGAGTTTCGGGGGATGATAGAAATGAAACGGAAAATGGCGTTTGGGTTGAATCGCGATGTAATCAAGTACATCGCGATGTTTACTATGTTTTTAAATCACTTTGCTAATGTGCTTTTACCGGTGAACAGTATGGCAGCAGAGATAATGATGAATATCGGATATTTCACAGCACCGGTTATGTGTTATTTTTTGGTGGAGGGATATCAGTATACGCATTCCAAACAGAAATACGGGCAGCGTTTGCTGCTGTTTGCGTTTCTTTCTGAAATTCCATTTGTATGGGCGACCGGATTTTTTGCTCTAAATATGCTTTTTACGCTGTTTTTTTGTTTTCTTTTGTTGTGTATACAGGAAAAGGAGACAAATCCGATCAAACGCATGACAGGAACCATACTGCTCTTTTTGGCAACGCTGTTTTCAGATTGGGCTTTGTTAGCACCAATGTTTACTCTGTTGTTTTGGAAATACAGGGCAGATCGAAAAGGTGTTTGCAGGACATTTGTGCTTGTCGGGGGTGTGTTCGGTCTGATGAATCTGTTGAACTATCTTGCACTGTACCCGTTTGCGGAAGCGCTGCTGCATAGTCTGTTTTCGGTTGTTGGCGTTGCGGCGGCCGGCATTGTGATTACGTGCTTTTACAATGGAAAACGCGCCGAACGTGGGCGCGTGTTTTCCAAGTGGTTCTTCTATTTGTTTTATCCGCTGCACCTATTGGTATTGTACGCAGTCAGAGCAATCCTGTAATGTGCAGATATTTGTTTAAAAGCAATAGAGACTGAAAAAAGAAACGGTGCTCCCATCCCAGCTGATGTCCATCCCGCAGCTGTTGGCTAATGCGGTAACATCAATACAATAGGCGGACAGACAGGAGAAACGCAGCTCTTCATGACAGCAGGGGGCATCCTTCTGTAAGCTGCAGACATCACAGAAATTGCAGGGACCGGCCATGATAAACAGACCGTTCTCAGGAAGATTAAGTGAATGACAGTTTTTTACTGCCTGAAGCGTCATCTGTGTATGGCGCTTTTTCAGTGGTTTTGTCAGAGTGTCATCAAAAGCATCCATAACCTGACAGCGAGATTGGAATACAAGCGCATTCTGATGGCGTAGAACACGCTGTTTCATTTCTTCTGCGGTTCCGCAGTTCGGTGGACAGGCATAGTTACGTCCGTAATTGCCGCATGCATTATCAATACAATATTTGCGGAACTCCGGTCGAAATGTAAGCGCGGTAACCGGGATTACCTCGACAGACGTAAATCCGGTCGAAAGGACAGTTTCTTTTATTTTGGTGTAATTCATGATCATCTCCTATAGTATTCGAATGATGGCTGTTTTATGTTTCGGCATCATCCAGTATTTTTTGCAGTTCGGCAAAGGAACCATTGTAAATACAGTGCAGTAGCCAGTCTAGTCGGCGAAGCGCAAGAAGGAGCTGCTCCTTGGTGATTAGTTGTTGTTCTTCAGCGTCGGCAAGTTCATCCAGATCCACTACCTTTACGGTGCCGTCCGGATAAATGAGAACATCTGCCAACAAATCCGTTATTATATAGGTGTTGGATTGGGCGTCATGTTCGCTGGCGATGATATCACAGTACCAGCAGATCAACCGATTTTCGTGATCGTAAAATTTACTTATTTTAATACCCTTATCCAGAAAGAAAGCGGATAGCCCGTGACTCAAATCTTTTTTGGGGCGGATGGTTTTCCAACTGGTGATAATCAAATTTTCTGTTACGGAGAGAATCTGATCTTTGTCAAGACGAATGCATTCGCTGGGAATCAGACGTTTGCGGTAGAGGACAGGTTTCTTCATGGCGACGCTCCTTTCATGGAAAATAATCAGGTTTCTTTGGATGCCGACACTAAGTTGTAAATAGAATTTAAAATGATTAAAAAGATTGTTTCATATTTTAGGAGAAAGTGCAAGTAAAATTTGCATAAATTTTAAGGAAATTAATCATTTTTCAAACAGATTTTCAACGGCATCATAGGGTTGACAATTATGTTGCAGCTATAGTATGATTACCACATAAAACCCGCAGGGGAGTGGAATTTTCAAGAGAAATCTTTTTTCGCCACACAATTACAGATTAGTAATTGTGTGGCATTTTTGTATGCAGACTATTGGAAACTGCAGTATTTATCGGATTTGCATGTGAAGTTTCATTTGCCCTGCTGAAAAAATAAAATATCAGGAGGAAATAACATGGAACAGACGTTTATGAAAGAAAAAAAGATATTGCCGTTGGTGTTGTCGATGTCTCTGCCGATGGTTCTTTCCATGGCGGTGAACGCGCTTTATAATATCATTGACAGTTTTTTCGTAGCAAAAGTAAATGAAAATGCGATGACGGCCCTTGCGCTGGTCTTTCCGGTACAGAATCTGATCACGGCGATTTCTGTCGGATTCGGAATATCTATGAATGCGACGATTGCCTTTTTTCTCGGGGCAGGCAATCAAAAGCAGGCAAATAAGGCGACGACGCAGGGGATTTTTCTCAATTTTCTGCATGGAATTCTGTTGATGATTATCTGTTTGATCGGGATGCCGTATTTTCTGCAGATGTTTTCTTCAGATCAGGAAACAATCGAGATGGCTCTGATTTATTCCAATCGTGTGTTTTTGTTTTCTGCAGTAGCGATGCTGAGTGTTTCATTTGAAAAAATCTTCCAGTCAGCCGGAAAGATGAAGGAAACCATGTTCTGCATGATGAGTGGGTGTATTACGAATATTATTCTTGATCCTCTGATGATCTTTGGTATTGGCCCATTCCCGGAAATGGGAATTGCCGGTGCGGCCTATGCGACCGGCATCGGACAGACGGTCGGACTGGTCGTTTTCGTGCTGATGTACTTTAAGGGCGTGATCCCGATAAAAATCAGCCGCAAATATTTAAAACCGGATGGTCAGCTGATCAAACGACTTTATGCGGTGGGAATCCCGGCAACTCTGAATCTTGCTCTGCCGTCTCTGCTGATTTCCGCATTGAATGGTATACTGGCAGGTTTTTCAGATAAATATGTGCTAGTGCTCGGTGTATACTATAAGCTGCAGACCTTTATTTATCTGAGCGCAAACGGAATTATTCAGGGAATCCGACCGCTGGTCGGCTATAATTACGGCGCAGGAGAACAGGAACGTGTGAGAAAAATTTTCCGAACAGCGCTGGGACTGACGGCGGTGGTTATGGCACTCGGAACAGTACTATCCTGGGTGATTCCTGAGCAGCTGATTGGTTTGTTTACCGAAAATCCGGAGACTGTGCAGATGGGAGCGTCAGCTTTGCGGATTATCAGTCTGGGCTTTCTGGTTTCTGCAATTTCTATTACCTGTTCCGGTGCGTTGGAAGGGCTCGGAAAAGGAGCGGAATCGCTTTATATTTCTCTGCTGCGTTATTTGGTCGTGATTATTCCGGCAGCTTTTCTGTTCAGCAGATTTGCAGGAGCAAACGGCGTGTGGGCGGCGTTTGGATTTGCGGAGGCGGTGACGGCAGTTTGTGCGTATCTTATTTTTAAGAAGAACAGTCAGAGAAATTGATAGTTCCTTTGATTGCGATAAAGAAGAAATCATGATAAAATAACATAGAACTTTGTCGAAAAACAATACACAAAACCCTATTAAAGGAATTTTATGGAACGCATTCTCACACAGAAGATAAAAACGGAAGATGGCGGTATGACAGCCGGGACTTTTTTAAAAGAAAGGCTTGGCTTTACGAAAGCGCAGATCAGCAGTCTTAAATTTCGCCAAAATGGAATCTGCTTAAACGGCAGGAAGGTACGTGTAACAGAAACATTGACAGCGGGAGACATACTTACTCTGCAGCTGGAGGAATCAAATGCGGATCAGGTTTCGGCACATCTAGAGTCGTGTGAACATCCGATTGAGGTTTTATATGAAGATAGGGATATTATCTGTGTGTGGAAACCGACGGGAATGGTGGTTCATCCGGCGGGCAGACACTATCGGGATTCGATGTCCAATTATCTGAAAGCATATTTTGAGAAGCGTGGACAGCAGGTATGCATGCGCAGTATCGGACGTCTGGATCGGGATGCCAGCGGAATTCTGGTATTTGCGAAAAATCAGATAGCGGCGGCAAAGCTTTGGAAACAGAGAGAAGATGGGATTTTTACGAAAGAATACCTGGCACTTTGTGAAGGGACCTTTCCGCCGGAAGTATTTGAAGCGGAACAGATGGTGGACTTGCCGCTTATGCGGGCAGAGAAATATAAAATGACAGTCAGCCGGACGGGGAAAGCTGCATGTACGTATTATCAGGCAGTCACAGAAATATCGGCATCACATACACTTGTCAGATTACATTTACAGACGGGGCGGATGCACCAGATCCGTGTACATATGTCTGCAATCGGTCATCCGCTTGTCGGTGATCCGATTTACGGAAATGGTATTGCAGGAAAAGACAGCGCGCAGCTCTGTGCCTGGAAATGTGAATTTATCCAACCGTTTACGGAAGAAAAAATTTGTGTACAGTATCATGAAATGGAGAATATACAACAATGATGAAGCTGCTTTTTTTATTTTTTATCTATTCTTTTCTGGGATGGTGTATAGAAACCGTTAACGTGATTTTAAAGGAAAAGAAGATTGTCAACCGTGGTTTTTTAAATGGACCGTTCTGTATGCTGTATGGATTTGGAGCGGTAGTAATTACAATGACACTGTCGGGACTGCGCGACAAGCTGCTTTTTTTGTTTCTGGGAAGTATGATATATGCGACAGTTCTGGAATTGTTCGGCGGAAAACTTCTCGAAGTGATGTACAAGGCGCGTTGGTGGGATTACAGTAAGCGTAAATTTAATTTTGATGGTTATATTTGTCTGGCAAATTCAATTTTATGGGGAGTGCTTGGCATCATACTGGTTAAATGGCTGAACCCGCTGTTTTTACAGCTGTATCAGTTGTGGCCAATGGGGATTCATGTGATTGTATGGGCGCTTTTGGCAGTAATGACACTGGATCTTCTTGGTACAAATGCAGCACTCTCCGGGAACAAGCAGAAGGCAGAACGATATCGTGAATCTAATAAAAAAATTGCCCGCGTAACGGCAGTGCTGCATGGTAAAATTTATAGGGCGATCGAAGCGCGTATTTGGCGTGCGCATTCTGTGTCGATATCGGAAACCAAAGAAAAAGAGAGTGAAGTGTTTGCGCAGGGATGTGGATTTTATAAGATTTTCTGGCTGTTTTTTATTGGTGCTTTTCTCGGAGATTTGATCGAGATGGTTTTTTGTCGGTTTAGTCTTGGGTGGTGGATGAGCCGCAGCAGTGTGGTATGGGGACCGTTCAGTGTTGTCTGGGGACTTGGAATTGCGATTTTCACAATTCTTTTGTATCAATACCGCGATCGTTCGGATGCATTTTTATTTCTTGCAGGTACCGTTTTGGGAGGTGCGTTTGAATATTTTTGTAGTGTATTTACGGAGATTGTATTTGGAACAATTTTCTGGGATTACAGCAAAATACCGTTTAATATTGGCGGACGTATTAACTTGCTGTTTTGTTTTTTCTGGGGAATTGCAGCGGTCGTCTGGTTCCGGCTTCTTTATGGAAGAATTTCAGGAATGATTGAAAAAATGCCTTTGAAGGCAGGAAAGGTGATTACCTGGATTTTAATTGTATTTATGATTTGCAATATTACGGTTTCTGCACTGGCGCTCGGCCGGTATGAAAAACGGCAGGAAGGCATTCCGGCGCAGAACATGCTGGAAGAATTGATTGATGAACGGTTTGGCGATGAACGAATGAAGAAAATTTACCCGAAAGCAAAACGAGTAGAGCGTAAGGAATATTCTGCTGCGAAATAAGGCTGTCTGTTTATAGTGGCGAAATCCGCTCTTTGCGGTAGCGTAGCGGACTAATACCGTAATATTCGCGGAATGCTCGGTTAAAACTGCTTTGACTGGTAAATCCGGCATCCTCCCAGATACGGGAGAGTGCCTCGTTGGAGGTACACATGGCATCGGCCGCATATTCCAGACGCAAGTAATTCAGATACTGCGGAAAGCTGGTGTGCAGCTTTTTGGAAAAAGTATGAGAAAGATAATATTTATTTACATGCAACGCTTTGGAAAGAGAATCCAGCGTCAGGGGTTCCTGAAAATGCTCGTTCATGTAATGAATCAGTCGGTAGGTGAGCTGTTCACTTTCCGACTGTTTTATTTTTTCCAGAGTTAAATGAGGAAATAACAGAGCTAAAATAACTTGGATCCATGCAGATCCAAGTGCAGGAGATTTGGCGATATCTAAATGAATTAGCCGGTCGACCGCCAACCGGACATCATCAGGAACCAGAACAGCACTGAGATGTGGATTGGACGGACGGAAATTCTGCAGAGAGTATTGAAAAGAGCCGGTCAGCGAAATATCAAAAATTAACAGATAAACACGATGCGGGCTGGTCGGCTGATAGCTGTGGAGTTGTCCGGGGAAAATAAGAGCGCAGTCTCCGGCACGCAGCTGATGAGTTTGGTAATCAATGGTAATCTGTGTTTCACCCTCCGGGATGTAAAGCAGTTCAGCGTGTGCGTGCAAATGCTCTGGAAAAGAAAGATTTTCTGTGATAACTGTTCGCATTTTTCCCTGCTGATTTTCATAAAACGGATGCATGACAATCTCCTTTTGAAAATAATTATTTCCATTATAATATGATTCAATGAAAATGACAATATATTACTGAAAAAATTGACGTTTTGAGCAAAACGAGAAAAAGAATACTATTTTTGAAGAAAGAGAGCGGTCCAGAACACAGATTTCCTGTTGCTATGAGATATCTGTAAATATTTACAAAAGTGAAAAATGTATAAAATGCATAAAAAATTAATATCACACAAAGCATATTTATAAAAAAAGGAGAGAAAACACTTGACAAAAACATATGAATAGGATAATATTGCTGTATCAAACAGCACAAATGGACGAAAAAATGTGCGAGACATTAAAAGGAGGACGAGAAACTATGAAAAAGAAAGTGTTGGCTACATTGATGGCAGCGGCAATGGTCAGTTCCATGTTTACAGGACTTGTAGGTGCGGAAGAGACTACAGAAGCGGCGACTGAGGCAGCGGCAGAAGAAGCTGGTGTGGAGAAAAATCTTCCGGAATTGACAACGGAACCGCTTACTATCAAATTGTGGGATATCGCAACAGAAGATCCTACAAAATCAATTCAGGAAGGTGCCGTTCAGAGATTTATGGCAGATTACCCGAATATTACGGTAGAACAGGTTCATCAGCAGAATGACAATTATAAACAGCAGCTGATCGTTGCTATGAGTGCTGGAGAAGCACCGGATATGTATATGCATTGGGGCGGCGGTCCGATGGCAGAATATTATGAATCTGGTTTTGTAAACGATCTTACAGAGATGTTCAACACATATGATCATCCGGATTATATTGATGCTGCGGTTGCACAGGCATCTTATGAAGATAAGGTTCTTGCGATTCCGTATGGTGGACTCAGTGGATGTGATATCTTCTATAATAAGACTATTTTTGAAGAGGTTGGAGTAGAAGTACCAACTACAATCGATGAATTGGAAGCAGTTTGTGATAAATTGATTGAGGCTGGTTATGTACCATTTGCATTGGCAAACGGTTCCAAGTGGACAGGCTCCATGTATTATATGTATCTGGTAGCTCGTCACTCCGGAAATGATGAATTTAATGCGGCATATACTCAGGAAGGTTCCTTTACTTCAGATGCATTTATCTGGGCAGGTACCAAGATTCAGGAATGGGTTGATAAAGGATACTTTAATGAAGGATTTAACTCTCTGATTACAGATAATGGTGAAGACCGTGCGCTTCTGTATGATAATACCTGTGTAATGATGCTTCACGGATCTTGGCAGGGACGTTCTATTAAAACAGATAGCCAGGAATGGTATGATGCAAACCTCGGTATTTTCCGTTTCCCGGAAGATGCAGAAGCAAAAGCAGCAGGCGTTCCGCAGGATGTAGAAATTGGTACGGCAATCGGTAATGGTTTCTCCTTTAACTGCTGGAAAGAAGACGGTTCTGTAGATCAGGAAAAACTGGATGCATGTTATGTACTTGCTACACAGTATTACAATGATGAAACTTATAATGAGGAGCAGATAGCTTCTAATACAATGCCGTCTATCAAGGGATATGAAACACAGATAACAAATCCGATTGATCAGACTGTTGCGGATGTATTCTTCCAGGCTTCTAATGTACAGCTCTGGTACGATCAGTATCTGCCGGCTTCTGTAACAGAAGTTCATAAAGATGCAATGACAGAATTATTTGGTAAAACTAAGACACCGGAAGAAATCGGACAGATGCATGATGAAGCGATGCAGGCTTACTACGCAGAGAAAGAATAAATTCTGCTGAATATTCAAAATTCAAGTTGTGCGCTCGCAGGATGGTTCTTCCTGCGGGCGCAGCTTTTTTAGACGGATAGGCGGATAGAGAGAAAATAAGAAAATGATCCGCCGGAAAGGAGATAACGTGCCTAATAAAAATAATTTGGCCAAAGTAAGAGCAAGAAGTACTTCGATCGCGGCGACCATATTTTTGGCTCCGGCAATCATATTGATTGTAATCTTTATGATTTATCCGGTTATCGACACGTTTGTAACAAGTACATATAAGTGGAATGGTATTTCTGCAGATAAGATTTTTGTGGGACTCGATAACTGGAAAGCACTTTTCAAGGATAAATCTTTTTGGAGTGCATTTGGACACAACTTGATTGTAATGGTATTTTCCATTTTACTCCAGATTCCAATTGGTATGGCGCTGGCAACGTTCCTTGATGCAGGTGGGAAAAAATTTAATATTTTTAAAACAATTTGGTTTTTTCCATACCTGATGAGTTCAGTAGCAATTGGTTTTTTATTTAATTATATTTTGGCTACCAACGGCGGTCTGTTCTCTTCGATCGCAACGATATTTTCCGGTCACAAGGTAAATGTCGATCTGCTCGGTAAAAATCCGCAGGCGTTGTTCTCGGTAATCGGTGTTATGGCATGGCAATTTACTCCATTTTATATGGTATACTTTATTGCCGGATATGGAAATATTGATACTTCCCTTTATGAAGCGGCTGTGATTGATGGTGCTACCAGAAAACAGTATATTTTTAAAATTGCGATTCCGCTTCTTGGACCGATTTTCAAAACAGCATGTACCATGTCCCTGATCGGTTCATTGAAATATTTCGATTTGATTTGGAATATGACGCAGGGTGGTCCGTCCGGTGGTACAGAATTGATGGCGACATATATGTACAAACTGTCTTTCCAGCAGTATAACATGGGATACGGTTCTTGTGTGGCAGCGGGCATGTTTATTTTAATTACAGCGATTGCCTTGTTCTTTAATAAAATTTTTGTGGTAAAGGAGGACTACTAGGATGGATCAGAATAAAGAAGTAGATTACCGCAAAGAGAAATTAAAATCTCGGATTGCTTGGACAGTTGCTACAATTTTGGCGGTATTTTGGGGATTGGTAGCGTTGGTTCCGTTTGTGTTTATGATTTTGAATTCTTTCCGCAAGCAGTTTGATATGTTGGCGCAGGGGGTCTTTCATTTACCGGACCCATGGTTTTTTGACAACTATCCAGGAATCGTTCAAAATGGATTTTTCGGATATTTCTTCAGGAGTGTAATTGTGGTAGCAGTTTCGATGGTGCTGATGCTGGCGATCGCCTCATTTGCGGCATATCCGCTTTCACGAATGAAATTTAAATTCCGCGGGATTATCTATGCGGGAATTGTGGCAATGATGTCGATTCCGATGCACGTTACATTGATTCCGATTTTTAAAATGACAACAAATATTGGAATGTATGATAATCTGTTTTCTCTGGTAGGTCCGTATGTGACATTTGCCCTGCCGATGGCGGTATTTATTTTGACAGCGTTTATGATGACGATCCCAAAAGAAGTGGAAGAGTCAGCGGAAATTGACGGTTGTAATAAATACAATAACTTTTTCAAAATTATTTTACCGCTTTCCAAATCAGGTCTATCGACATTGGCGATTTATAACGGCGTTTCCATGTGGAATGAGTTTGCGTTTGCCAATACGTTGCTGCAAACGCCGGCACAGAAGACGCTGCCGCTGGCGCTTGGACAGTTTAAAGGGGAACATGCGATGGATATGCCGTTGATACTTGCTGTTTTGGTGTTATCTGCGTTACCAATGATTATTTTGTTTATTGTTTTCCAGGACAAACTGGTTAAAGGAATGATGGCAGGCGCAGTCAAAGGATGACAGTGAATTCCGGAAGAAAACGGTAAAACTGGCTGGAATAAAAGAAGATAAGGAATTGGGGCAAAAATAAGAAAGGAAGAAGCCAGACATGGTAATTTATGTAGATAAAGAATCAAGAAGAGGCGGAAACGGAAGTCGGGAATATCCGTTTCAGACGATTTCCGCGGCAGCGGCGATAGCGCGTCCGGGAGACGAAGTGCTGGTGGCGCCTGGGGTATATCGGGAATATGTGGATCCGGCAAATGCGGGAACACCGGAAAAACGGATCATGTACCGTTCTGAGAAGAAGGGTGCCGCAGTCATTACTGGAGCGGAAGTGGTTAAAAACTGGAAACTTTACGAGGGGGAGGTCTGGCAGGCGCGGATTCCGAACGGGCTGTTCGGAACGTACAATCCTTATACGACACTAGTGAGTGGAGATTGGTATATTGCTACTTATATTGCGCATACCGGAGAGGTGTATCTGAATGGAAAATCCATGTATGAGGTGACAGAACTGGAACAGGTTCTGCATCCGCAGGTTTATAAAAAATCATGGGATCAGGCGTTTTCAGTGTATACCTGGTATACCGAGCAGGATGAGGAAGCGAACGAAACGATTCTTTATGCAAACTTCCATGGCGCGGATCCTAATAAAGAAAATGTGGAGATCAATGTTCGTGAAAATTGTTTTTATCCATCGAAAGAGGGAGTGGGTTATATCACCTTATCTGGTTTTAACGTAAAACAGGCAGCAACACAATGGGCGCCGCCGACTGCGTATCAGGAAGGAATGGTAGGACCGCACTGGAGCAGGGGATGGATCATCGAGGACTGCGAGATTTCCGATTCCAAATGTTCCGGTATTTCACTTGGAAAGTATAAACAGCCTAATAATGATAACAAGTGGCTGCATTGGAAACTGAAAAATGGAACACAGACGGAGCGCGACTGTATCTGTCAGGCGCAGTTGGAAGGCTGGACAAAGGAAAACATTGGTTCACATATTATCAGACGCTGCAACATTCATGACTGTGGACAGACCGGGATCGTCGGCCACCTTGGATGCGTGTTCTCTCTGATCGAGGACAACCATATCCATCATATCAACAACAAGCAGAATCTGGCAGGTGCAGAGATCGGCGGCATTAAGCTGCACGCAGCGATCGATGTGATCATCCGCAGAAATCATTTCCATCACTGTACAAGAGGCTTGTGGCTTGACTGGCAGGCACAGGGAACGCGGGTGACGCAGAATCTGTTCCATGACAATACACTGCCGTTTGAGGAAAATGCAAATACGGACAATCTGGACGGAGCCGGGGAAGATATCTTCATCGAAGTTTCCCATGGACCGACACTTGTTGATCACAATATCATGCTTTCAGATTGTGCAATGAAGCTGGCTACGCAGGGAGTAGCGGTGGTGCAGAATTTGATTGCAGGTTCGTTTACTGCGGTTGGACGTGGTGTGGACAACGGAGCGGAAAAGCCGTCTCCGCGTTATACGCCGTATCATGTACCGCATCGTACGGAGGTTGCCGGATTTATGACGATTCTTCACGGTGACTGCAGATTTTATAATAATATTTTCATTCAGAAACCGGTTCGTCCGGGAATGGAGGAAATCCGCCAGGTACAGAAAGACAGCGAATGGACGGATGGTAATCTGACGGCCGGCACATTCGTATATGAAGGATATCCGACGTTGGAAGAATACTTGTCTATGTTTACTGGTTACTGTGGAATGGGATCGGATAAGAGAAGGGATATCTATTATGAGAAACTTCCGGTTTGGGCGGGCGGCAATGCTTATTTTAATGGGGCAAAGCCGATGTCTGTCGAAAAGGATGCAGTGGTTGACCAGGAGCATGAAGTAAATATCGCTATACATGAAAAAGACGGCGAGTGGCATCTGGATACGAACGTGTATGATTATCTTCCGAAGACGGATCGCGCGATGATCTCAACGGAGATTCTCGGTATGGCGTTTGAGCCGGAGGAAAAATTTGAAAATCCGGATGGCACAGAGATTATCTTCCAGTATGATTATTTTGGAAAACGTCATAGCATCAATCCTCTTGCGGGGCCGTTTGCCGTAAGGGAAGAGGCAGACGAGGCACTGACAGTTTAAAAAAGGAGTTTGGAAAATGGCCAGAGAATATCACGTAGCAATTACGGGAGATGACTGGGGCAGGGGTTCGTTTGACGAACCCCTTGCTACGATACAAAGAGCAGCGGATCTGGCAATGCCGGGCGATACGGTAATTGTCCATGAAGGCGTATATCGCGAATGGGTAGACCCGAAAATGGGCGGACTCAGTGATCTGGAACGCATCACTTACTGTGCGGCACCGGGCGAAAAAGTAGTGATCAAGGGATCCGAGCAGATCACCGGATGGGAAAATACAGAGGGAACGGTCTGGAAAGCCGTAATTCCGAATCGCCTGTTTGGGGATTTTAACCCATATGATACATATCTTTACGGGGACTGGATGGTAGGACCGGTTTATCCGACGGTTCATCTCGGAGACGTCTATCTGAATGGAAAATCCTTCTTTGAGGCGCAGAGCGTGGAAGAAGTTTTGAAAGCAGAAAAAAGAGAGACCGGTTATTGCCTGCCTTGGGAGAGTTACCGGGAACCGATTCCTCATGCGGAAGATACGAGGTATCAGTGGTACGCACAGGTGGACGCTGAAAATACGACTATCTGGGCGAATTTCCAGGGTGCAGATCCGAATGTGGAATTGACGGAGATCAATGTGAGAAAGTGCGTTTTCTATCCAAGACAGGCAAATCGGGATTATATTACCGTATCCGGATTTGAATTGGCGCAGGCGGCCAGCCCGTTTGCACCGCCGACCGGGGATCAGCCGGGACTGATCGGAACACACTGGAGCAAGGGGTGGATTATTGAAAATAACCGTATCCACGATGCAAAATGCAGTGCGGTCAGCCTTGGAAAAGATGAACGCACCGGGGATAATCTGTTTACAAAAACCAGAAGAAAACCGGGCTATACCTATCAGTTTGAGGCAGTCGGAAAAGCGCTGCAGCTTGGCTGGGGTAAAGATACGGTGGGATCGCATATTGTGCGCAATAATGTGATTTACGATTGCGGACAGAATGGTGTTGTCGGTCATCTCGGCTGTATTTTCAGCCAGATTTACGGCAATGAGATCTACCGGATTGCAACGAAACATGAATTTTTTGGATATGAGATCGCCGGAATTAAATTCCATGCGCCAATCGATACACAGATCTGCCGGAACTATATACATGACTGTACGCTCGGAATCTGGCTGGACTGGGAAACACAGGGGACCAGGATCAGCGGCAACCTGCTGACAGATAACGTACGGGATCTGATGGTGGAGGTTTCCCACGGACCATATCTGGTGGACAATAATATCCTGACCTCGCCGTACAGTTTTGAGAATGCTTCGCAGGGCGGTGCATATCTTCATAATCTGGTACTTGGAAACATGAAGCACTGGACGGTACTGACGAGATCGACACCCTATCATTTTCCGCACACGACGGCGATCATGGCCTCCTCGTTTATTTACGGCGGAGACGATCGGTTTTATCAGAATATTTTTGTGGGCGGCGCGGATACGCTGGGAGAAAAAGAAGGCGTTTCCTGCGGCACATCTGCGTTTGACGGACATCCGGCTTCTTATGAAGAATATATCCGCCTGATTGAGGAGGCGTTCCCGGGGGATGAGGATCTTTACGTAAAAGTAAAGCAGCCGGTCTATATTGATGGAAACGTGTATCTGAACGAAGCAAAAGGCTATGCGCGGGAAGAACATGCTTACTGTGCAGAAGGCGGATTTGCTGCACGGGTTCTTGTGGAAGAGACCGAACATGGACGGGAAGTTTATTTGGAGGCGGATGTGGATCCGGCGATCCTGGAGCAAAAAGGAAGAATCTTTGAGACAAAAGATCTGGGTTGCACAAGGGCTGCAGAAGGATTGTTTGAAAAACCGGACGGTACGCCGATTGTTTTTGATACGGATTACTGCGGTGAAAAGCGTACGGCCGGGCAGACGATTGCAGGACCGATCAGCGGATTAAAAGCAGGTAGGAACAGAATTAAAATCTGGTAAGGAGGGTTACAATTTATGAGAGCGACAAAAGCATACCGACTTTCCATAACGGAAGAAGCGCGTAAAATAGTAGAAGGATTGTCACTGGAAGAAAAAGTGGATCTGATGGGAGCAAATTTCTATCTGGATAAGCTCCAGGAACTCCTGGATAGCCTGAACAGTGAAGACAGTCATTATAATCTGACGCCCTATCCGGCAGGCGGGATCGAAGGAGTGATACCGCCGATGAATTTCTGTGACGGCCCGCGTGGAGTGGTGTGTGGGATTGGACAGAGCACCTGTTTTCCGGTTTCCATGGCCAGAGGTGCATCCTTTGACCCTGAACTGGAGGAAGAGATCGGTCATGCGATCGGAAGAGAAACGCGTGCATTCGGCGGCAATCTGTTTGCCGGTGTCTGCATCAATCTTCCATATCATCCGGGTTGGGGAAGAAGCCAGGAGACATACGGGGAGGAATCGTTTGCGATCGGCCAAATGGGCGCAGCGCTGGTAAGAGGCGTGCAGGATGAGGATGTTATGGCCTGTGTGAAGCATTTTGCGTTTAACCAGATGGAGAATGCTCGTTTTAAAGTCAGCGTCTATGCAGATAAACGGACGGAGCGGGAAGTATTTCTGCCCCATTTTAAGGACTGTATCGATGCGGGCGCGGCGGCGATTATGAGTTCCTATAATCTTTACAATCAGGTACAGTGCGGACACAGTAAATATCTGCTCAGCACGGTTCTGAAAGGAGAATGGGATTTTGACGGTTTTGTTATGAGTGATTTCATCTATGGGATCAAAGATACCGTAGAGGCGGCAAACGGCGGTCAGGATATGGAAATGTGCATTACGCAGTACTTTGGAGAACGTCTTGTGAAAGCGGTGCGCGATGGGTTTGTTCCGGAAAGCAAGGTAGACGAGGCAGCACTTCGTATTGTGCGCACGATTTTGGCGTTTGACCGGGATCATAAAGAATACGATATGTCGGTTGTGGGATGTTCGCAGCATATTGCGCTGGCAAAGCGCGCGGCAGAAGAATCCATCACGCTGATCAAAAATGACGGCGTACTTCCGTTTGACAAAAAGAAAATCAAAAAACTGGCAGTGCTTGGAAAACTGGCAGATTATGAAAATATCGGAGACCATGGCTCCAGTTGTGTATATCCTGCCTATGTGGTGACACCGCTTCAGGGGATCGCGGCGGTTGCTCCGGAAGTTCAGGTTCTCTATGAGGACGGCTCGGATCTGGAGGCGGCGAAAAAAGCGGCGAAAGAAGCGGACGCGGTGCTCTTTGTGGTCGGTTATAATTTTGATGATGAAGGTGAATATATTTCCGGGGATGATTTTGGAAGCATGTCCGGCGCGGCAGAAAGTGTGGGAGGTGACCGAAAACCGGGTCTGGGACTGCATGAGGAAGAACAGGAACTGATCCGCCAGGTGGGCGCACTGAACCGAAATTCTGCAGTTGTCATGATCGGTGGCAACACCATCACGATGAAAGAATGGCAGGAGGAGGCCGGGGCGGTGCTAATGGCGTATTATCCGGGACAGGAAGGCGGCACGGCAATCGCGGAGATTTTGTTCGGTGAGGTGAATCCGAGCGGCAAGCTGCCCTATGTGGTACCTGTAGACGAAAAGGATCTTCCGCAGGTAGACTGGGAAGCAACGGAGCAGTATTACGGTTATTATCACGGGTACGCGAAATTGGAAAAAGAAGGGATCGAACCGCTGTATCCATACGGGCACGGGCTGTCCTATACCACCTTTGATGTTTCGGAAGCTTCTTTTGCAGCCGGAGACGGAACGGTTTCTGCATCCTGTAAAGTGAAAAATACAGGCGAGATGGCAGGCACGGAAGTGGTGCAGATGTACATCGGATTTTCCAATTCTAAAGTGGATCGTCCGGTGAAATTGCTCAGAGGATTTGCACGCGTGGAATTGCAGCCGGGAGAAGAAAAAGAAGTGACAATCGTCTGTCCGACGGAAAAACTGGCATATTACAATGCGTATACACGCCAGATGGAAATTGAAAAAATGGAGTATGAGGTATATATTGGTACGAGCGCTGCGGAAAAAGACCTTTTAAAAGGCAGTGTTCAGTTATAAAATGAAAAATGGGTGGGACTGCGCACAATTTGCGCAGTTCTGCCTGTTTTTTTGATTGGCATTTTTGGATATCTTGTATTATAATGAGAAGGAAAATACAAATTACTAAATTTTTTACTCAGGGAGGTTTTTTTTTGAACAGAGAGGAAGCAAAAAAAAGAGCAAAAGAACTGGTGAGCCAGATGACGCTGCTGGAGAAAGCGGCACAGTTAAAATATGATGCGGCACCGGTGGAACGTCTGGGAGTGCCGACGTATAATTACTGGAATGAGGCACTGCATGGTGTGGCAAGAGCGGGTACAGCAACTATGTTTCCGCAGGCAATTGGTATGGCAGCGGCATTTGACGAAGAGCTGATGCAGACAATCGGTGATGTAATCGCAACCGAAGGACGCGCGAAATATAATGAGTATTCGAAACATAATGATAGAGATATCTATAAAGGATTGACCTTCTGGTCACCGAATGTGAACATTTTCCGTGATCCGAGATGGGGACGTGGACATGAGACTTACGGTGAAGATCCGTATCTGACCAGTCGTCTGGGCGTTGGATTTGTAAAGGGGCTTCAAGGAGATGGTGATGTACTGAAATCTGCGGCTTGTGCAAAACATTTTGCAGTACACAGCGGACCGGAAGAATTGCGTCATGAATTTGATGCGGAGGCAACCCCAAAAGATATGTGGGAAACATATCTGCCGGCATTTGAGGCGCTGGTAAAGGAAGCGAAAGTAGAATCCGTGATGGGTGCGTATAACCGTACAAATGGAGAACCGTGCTGCGGAAGTAAAACTTTGATTCAGGATCTGCTTAGAGACAAATGGGGATTTGAAGGTCACTTTACATCTGATTGTTGGGCGATCCGTGATTTTCATGAACATCATCATGTGACAGCCGATGCGAAGGAGTCTGCGGCGATGGCGCTGAAAGCAGGCTGTGATGTAAACTGCGGGAATACGTATCTGCACTTGATGGCGGCATATGAAAATGGTCTGATTACGGAGGAAGAAATCACTGTGGCAGCAGAGCGCCTGATGACCAGTCGTTTCCTGCTCGGACTGTTTGACGGCAGTGAGTATGACAGCATTCCTTACGAAAAAGTAGAATGTAAGGAGCATGTGGAGTTAGCAATTGATGTGGCAAGAAAATCTACGGTTCTTTTGAAAAACGATGGTATTTTGCCGCTGGATAAAAAGAATTTAAAAACAATTGGTGTGGTTGGACCAAATGCGGACAGTCGTATTGCTTTGATTGGTAATTATCATGGAACCTCTTCCAGATACATTACTGTGCTGGAAGGAATTCAGGATGAAGTGGGCGATGATGTGCGCGTGATGTATTCAGAAGGATGTCACCTGTATCAGGATCGTTGTGAAGCATTAGCCTGGAGACAGGATCGTATTTCCGAGGCTGTAATAGTTGCGGAGCACAGTGATGTTACTGTTGTTGTAGTAGGACTGGATGAATCGCTGGAAGGCGAAGAAATGGATACCGGAAACCATGTGGGTTCCGGTGACAAGGCGGATCTGTCTCTTCCGAAGGTACAGCAGGAGTTGATCGAAGCTATTGCGGCAACGGGAAAACCGTTTATTGTTGTTTTGATGGCGGGAAGCGCGATGGATTTGAATTTTGCGCAGGAGCACGCAAATGCGGTACTGCTTCCGTGGTATCCGGGTGCACGCGGCGGAAAAGCAGTTGCGGATATTTTGTTTGGCAAATGTTCTCCGTCCGGTAAGCTGCCGATCACATTCTATAAAGATCTGGAGGGAATGCCTGAATTCACAGATTATACGATGAAAGGCCGCACCTATCGTTTTATGGAGGGCGAGGCACTTTATCCGTTCGGTTATGGTCTGAGTTACGCAGATATTGATGTAAAGAGTGTGTCTTTTGCAGCGGCTCCGAAGGCAGATGAGGATATCACGCTCAAGGTTATTGTGGCGAATGCATCGGATATTGCAGCAGAAGAAGTGCTTCAGGTTTATGTAAAGGATCTGGAATCTGTAAACGCAGTAAAAAATACCAGCTTATGCTGTTTTAAAAGAATTGCGCTGCAGCCGAAGGAAGAAAAAGAGATTACACTGACTGTTTCGGCAAAAGCGCTGGAGGCAGTGGATGAAAAAGGGGACAGATACAGAGACAGTAATCGTTTCACTTTGTATGTTGGATGTTCTCAGCCGGATGGCAGAAGTACAGAACTGACCGGAAAGAAACCGGTAGAACTGCAGGTAGAACTGTAAAATAAAGAAGGATAAATTTCGGCCCGGAAATGTTTGAGCAAAACAGCCGGGCTGAAAAATTATTTTCCATATAGAAAAGTTTCTAAAATTGTGAAGTATTAGTTGAAGATTCAACAGAATTAGGATAAAATGATGTCAAAATCAGGAAAAAGCGAGTGCAGAATGAAACACTTTACTGATTTTGTGGCAGATCTTAGAATGAGAATATGAAACGGACAACAGGAGAGCAGGGGGAAAGAAAATGGAAGGTATGATGAAAACGGCTGTCATGACAGGTATTATGGAAGTAGAGATTCAGCAGCGCCCGATTCCGCAGCCAAAAGACAATGAAGTTCTGGTAAAGATAGAATATGTGGGAATTTGCGGTTCTGACTTACATTATTATGAGGCAGGTCGTATCGGAGATTTTGTGGTGGAGCCACCGTTTGTGCTTGGACATGAAGCGGGCGGCACGGTTGTGGAAGTCGGCGCGAATGTAAAACATTTGAAAGTTGGCGATCGTGTGGCGTTGGAGCCGGGCAAGACCTGCGGAAAGTGTGAATTCTGCAAGGCAGGAAAATACAATCTCTGCAAAGATGTGATTTTCTTTGCAACACCGCCGGTAGATGGAGTATTTCAGGAATATGTGGCACATGAGGCTGGTCTTTGCTTCAAGCTTCCGGAAAATGTATCTACGATGGAAGGCGCACTGATCGAGCCGCTGGCAGTTGGCATGCATGCGGCAAAACAAGGTGGTGCCTGTCTCGGACAGACTGCGGTTGTCACAGGTGCAGGCTGCATTGGACTGGTGACGCTTCTGTCATTAAAAGCAATGGGTGTTTCAAAAGTGATTGTTGTGGATGTAATGGAAAAGCGTCTGAAAAAAGCGTTGGAACTTGGTGCAGATGTGGTGATTAACGGCAAAGAGGAAGATACCGTTGCAAGGCTTATGGAGATTACGGAAGGCAGAGGGTTCGATCTTGGAATCGATACTGCAGGTTCTCAGATCACGGTGACACAGCTGATCAAGGGAGCGAACAAAGGAGCAACGATTGTGTTTGTAGGCTACAGTCCGACGGGCATGATGGAGTTGCCGATTGGTATGTCTCTTGACAAGGAGCTGACCTTTAAAACGGTATTCCGTTATAGAAATATCTATCCGATGGCAATCGAAGCAGTTGCAAGTGGCAAGATTAATATTAAAGATATCGTGACAGATTACTTTGAGTTGGATGACATTAAGAACGCTCTGGATTCTTGTGTTCATAATAAAGCAGATATTGTAAAAGGTGTTATTAAAGTGTAAAAAAAACTTGACTTGTGCCATACGCCTGTGATAAACTACATAGGCGTATGGCAGTAAGTCTTTTTTTTATGTCCAAAATCCTGTGATTTACAGGACAGAATAAGTTTGAGAGCGAGGTGGAAGTTGTGCGCACAAGAATCACATTGGCATGTACGGAATGTAAGCAGCGAAATTACAACACGACAAAAGACAAAAAGAACCATCCTGACAGAATGGAAACCCAGAAATACTGCAGATTCTGCAAGAAACACACACTGCATAAAGAAACAAAATAGTTTCCGGCGGGTGAAAGGAGAATAGTATGGGAGAAGTTTCGAAAAAGGACAAAACCCAGAAGGTCAAATGGATAGATGGTTTGAAAGCGGAATTCCGCAAGATTATCTGGCCTGACCGCAAAGATCTCACAAAGCAGACCACCGCAGTAGTTGTCGTATCACTGGCACTGGGCGTGATCATTTCGATCGTGGACAGTATTGTTCAGTACGGTATTGATTTCTTGATTAAGTAAGGACAAGGTGAGCATATGTCAGAAGCAAACTGGTATGTCGTTCATACCTACTCGGGTTACGAGAACAAGGTAAAGGCAAATATTGAAAAAACAATTGAAAACAGACATCTGGAAGACCAGATCCTGGAGGTTTGCGTGCCGCTTCAAGATGTTGTGGAGTTAAAAAACGGCGTTTCGAAAACAGTTCAGAAGAAGATGTTTCCGGGCTATGTACTCCTCAATATGGTGATGAATGATGACACATGGTATGTGGTCAGAAACACACGCGGTGTAACCGGATTTGTCGGCCCGGGGTCGAAGCCTGTACCGCTTACCGAAGCAGAAATGGGATCTTTGGGAATTAAGGTTGAAAACGTGACGGTAGACTTCGAGGTCGGCGACATGGTAAATGTTATCGGCGGTGTCTGGAAAGATACGGTCGGAGTTGTTCAGACGATCAATGAAAGCAAACAGATCGTTACCATCAACGTTGAACTGTTCGGTCGCGAGACACCGGTAGAAATAAGTTTCGCAGAAGTAAAGAAAATGTAAGTCATCCGTCAATTCGCAGACGGTCAGACAGTGGGAGGGAAATCCCCCGACAATACCACAAGGAGGTGCCTTATTATGGCAAAGAAAGTAACAGGTTATATTAAATTACAGATTCCTGCTGGTAAAGCAACACCAGCACCGCCAGTTGGTCCGGCACTTGGACAGCATGGTGTAAATATTGTTCAGTTTACAAAGGAGTTTAACGCAAGAACAGCAGATAAAGGAGATCTGATCATCCCGGTTGTTATCACTGTTTATGCGGACAGAAGTTTCAGCTTCATTACAAAGACTCCGCCTGCAGCAGTTCTGCTGAAGAAAGCCTGCAACCTGAAATCCGGTTCCGGTGCTCCGAACAAAACGAAAGTTGCTACTATCAGCAAAGACAAAGTTCGTGAGATCGCAGAAATGAAGATGCCGGATCTGAATGCAGCAAGCGTTGAAGCTGCTATGAGCATGATCGCAGGTACAGCAAGAAGTATGGGTATCACCGTAGAGGAATAGGCATTGAACACTTGATGAAAACTTGCGCAGCAAAGTTTGAATCTAGTGAGAAAGCCGTTCTGTGAGCAAAGCGAACAGAACTACCTTAGATGCAAGTAGAACAATAGAGAAGTGGGAGGGAAATTCCCGCAAATACCACCAGGAGGTCATTTAATATGAAAAGAGGAAAAAGATATATTGAAGCGGCAAAAACAATTGACCGCACATCTCTTTACGATACTGCTGATGCAATCAGCATTGTAAAGAAAAACGCAGCAGCAAAATTTGATGAGACAATCGAAGCTCATATCAGAACCGGATGTGACGGACGTCATGCAGATCAGCAGATTCGTGGCGCTGTTGTATTACCGCACGGAACAGGTAAAAAAGTTCGTGTACTTGTATTTGCGAAAAACGCAAAGGCTGATGAAGCTCTTGCAGCAGGAGCAGAGTACGTTGGAGCAGAAGAACTGATTCCGAAGATCCAGAATGAAGGCTGGCTTGATTTTGACGTTGTAGTTGCTACTCCGGACATGATGGGTGTAGTTGGTCGTCTGGGTCGTGTACTTGGACCGAAGGGCTTAATGCCGAACCCGAAAGCCGGAACAGTTACTATGGATGTAACAAAGGCAGTTCAGGATATCAAAGCCGGTAAGATTGAGTACAGATTGGACAAAACAAATATCGTTCACGTGCCGATTGGAAAAGCTTCCTTTACAGAGGAGCAGTTAGCGGACAACTTCCAGACACTTATTGATGCAATCCTGAAAGCAAAACCTGCAGCACTGAAAGGTCAGTATTTAAGAAGTGTTACACTTACTTCCACAATGGGACCGGGTGTAAAACTGAATACTGCAAAATTTGTTTAGGATTTACGCATGAAGATATAGATCCCGGAATAAATATTCCGGGATTCTTTATGTTATGAAACAAGATAGAATTATGGTTTTTGAGAGAGGAGAATTTTTGGGACAGTCAGCACGAAAAGGACATGTTTTGTCGAAAATGCGGAAAAATAAAAGAGATAATTTGAAAAAATTGTATATTTTTACGGCAAACACCTTGACTGTTTGAAAAAATATGTTAAAATAAATGTGTGCGGCTATGGAAGGGATAGTTTACTCACACCGGAAAAATTCCGGTGTTTTTTGCGCAATATGGTGACAGAACACAAGTTATTCCTGTAGTAAAATACAGTTTAGAAGCACATGAATATAAATCAGGAGGATGAAGAAATGGCAAAATGGGTTTACCTGTTTAATGAGGGAAATGCGGATATGCGTAACCTTCTTGGCGGTAAAGGAGCGAACCTGGCAGAGATGACAAATCTTGGGCTTCCGGTTCCACAGGGTTTTACAATTACAACGGAGGCTTGTACACAGTATTACGAGGACGGCGAAAAGATCAATGATGAGATCCAGGGCCAGATCATGGAATACATTGAAAAAATGGAGGAGATTACCGGAAAGAAATTCGGTGATAAAGAAAATCCATTGCTTGTTTCTGTTCGTTCCGGTGCAAGAGCATCCATGCCTGGCATGATGGATACCATCTTAAACCTTGGTTTAAATGAAGACGTAGTAAATGTTCTTGCTGAGAAATCCGGCAATCCGCGTTGGGCATGGGATTGTTACAGAAGATTTATTCAGATGTTTTCAGATGTAGTTATGGAGGTCGGCAAAAAATATTTTGAAGAGCTGATCGATAAAATGAAACTCGAAAAAGGTGTTACACAGGACGTGGAACTGACTGCAGATGATCTGAAAGAACTGGCAAATCAGTTTAAAGCAGAATATAAAGAAAAGATTGGTGAAGAGTTCCCGACAGATCCGAAGGAACAGCTGATGGCAGCAATCAAAGCGGTGTTCCGTTCCTGGGACAATCCGCGTGCAAACGTTTATCGTCGTGACAACGACATTCCGTATTCTTGGGGTACTGCGGTTAACGTTCAGATGATGGCATTCGGTAATATGGGTGAGACTTCCGGTACAGGTGTTGCGTTCACACGTGATCCGGCGACCGGTGAGAAACATCTGATGGGTGAGTTTCTAATGAACGCACAGGGCGAGGACGTTGTTGCCGGTGTGCGTACACCGCAGAAGATTGACCAGTTGAAAGAAGTTATGCCGGAAGTATACGAGCAGTTTACAGAAATCTGCGCAAAACTGGAAGATCACTATCGTGATATGCAGGATATGGAGTTTACAATCGAAGATAAAAAGCTTTACATGCTGCAGACACGTAATGGTAAGAGAACTGCTCAGGCTGCTCTGAAAATTGCTTGTGATCTTGTGGATGAGGGCATGATCACAGAAGAAAAAGCAGTTGCTATGATCGATCCGAGAAACCTGGATACGCTGCTTCATCCGCAGTTTGACCGTGCTTCTTTGGTACGTGCAACACCGGCTGCAAAAGCGTTAGCTGCTTCTCCGGGAGCTGCATGCGGACAGATCGTATTTACAGCGGAAGATGCAAAGAGCTGGCATACAAAGGGTAAAAAAGTCGTTCTGGTTCGTTTGGAAACTTCACCGGAAGATATTGAAGGTATGAAAGCGGCGGAAGGTATTCTGACTGTTCGTGGCGGTATGACAAGCCATGCTGCAGTAGTAGCGCGCGGTATGGGAACTTGCTGTGTATCCGGATGTTCTGAGATCCAGATGGATGAAGCAAACAAGAAATTCGTTCTTGCAGATAAAGAGTATCATGAAGGAGACTGGATCTCCATCGATGGTTCTACCGGTAATATCTATGATGGCGTTATCCCGACTGTAGATGCTACAATCGCAGGCGAGTTTGGACGTATCATGAGCTGGGCTGATAAATATAGAAAACTGAAAGTAAGAACAAATGCAGATACTCCGCAGGATGCAAAGAAAGCAAGAGAACTTGGAGCAGAAGGTATCGGTCTTTGCCGTACAGAGCATATGTTCTTTGAAGGCGATCGTATTGACGCATTCCGTGAAATGATCTGTGCAGATACTACAGAAGAAAGAGAAGCAGCACTGGAAAAGATTCTTCCGGTACAGCAGAATGATTTTGAAAAACTGTATGAAGCGCTGGAAGGCAATCCGGTTACTATTCGTTTCCTGGATCCGCCTCTGCATGAATTTGTTCCGCAGACACAGGAAGATATCCAGAAACTGGCAGACAGTCAGGGCAAGACGGTAGAACAGATCAATGCTATTATTGAGTCTCTTCATGAATTTAACCCGATGATGGGTCACCGTGGTGTACGTCTTGCAGTTACTTATCCGGAAATTGCGAAAATGCAGACAAGAGCCGTGATCCGTGCAGCGATCAATGTACAGAACAGACATCCGGAATGGCATGTTTGTCCGGAAATCATGATTCCGTTGATTGGTGATGATAAAGAGCTGAAATTTGCAAAGAAAACAGTAGTAGAAACTGCAGATGCAGAAATTGCAGCAGCAGGAAGCAGTTTGAAATATGAAGTTGGTACCATGATCGAAATTCCGCGTGCAGCTCTGACTGCAGATGCGATTGCAAAAGAGGCAGATTTCTTCTGCTTTGGTACAAACGATTTGACACAGATGACATTCGGTTTTTCACGTGATGATGCAGGTAAATTCCTGGAAGCTTACTATGAAAGAAAGATTTTTGAGAACGATCCGTTTGCAAAACTTGATCAGAACGGTGTTGGTAAGCTGATGGAAATGGCGATTAATCTTGGAAAGCCAATCAATCCGAATCTTCATATCGGTATCTGTGGCGAACACGGCGGAGATCCGTCTTCTGTAGAGTTCTGCCATAAGATTGGTTTGGATTATGTATCCTGTTCACCGTATCGTGTGCCGATCGCAAGACTGGCAGCAGCACAGGCAGCAATTAGCGAAGGAAAGTAATTACGTACCGGCATACCTGACGACCCTTACATTAACTAAGGATGAAGTAAGAGACTGGATGTCTCACCATCCTGAGTATAAGAAGGCTAATAAGTTGGGAGTTACGGAAGTAAGAATCTTCATCTAACTTAAAATATAAGAGACTAAACAGTTAATCCTTATAGGAATAATTGTTTGGTCTCTTTTTTATTGTTAAAAATATGAAAGGAGGAATAACAAGAATGCTGAAAGTCAGGGTAATGGGTAATAAAGAAGAAATTCATTGGTTCCAGGAAACGTTGGCAAAAAATAAACAAATGGATTTAATAGATTTTTCTGATGTGTTTTCATGTGCAAATACAAGGAAATATTACCGAGCATATTGCCAGGTACAAAAGAAAAATGAAATAAAAAACACAAAATAATAAAGGAGAACAACGGTATGAGTAGAGTGATATGTGTATGTAACCAGAAAGGTGGAACGGGTAAAACCACTACTGTAGCAAATTTAGGAATTGGACTTGCCAGAGCCGGAAAAAGAGTTTTATTGATTGATGGTGACAGTCAAGGATCATTAACAGCCAGTCTTGGTTATCGTGATCCGGATAGTCTTGATATTTCTCTTGCAACGATTATGGAGAAGTTGATCAATGAGGATGAAATGAATCCAAAAGAAGGAATACTCCATCATCCGGAAGGGATTGATCTGATGCCTGCCAATATAGAGTTGGCTGCATTGGAGGTCTCCATGGTTAATATTATTGGAAGAGAACGCATTCTAAAAAACTATATTCAGTTGGTGGAAGATTCTTATGATTATATTATCACGGATTGTAATCCAAGTTTGGGTATGATTACGATTAATGCGCTTGCTTGTGCTAACAGTGTATTGATTCCGGTGCAGAGTAGTTTCCTTCCTGTAAAAGGACTTCAGCAGCTGATAAAAACAATTGGAATTGTAAAACGACAACTCAATGAGAAGTTACAGATTGAAGGAATTTTACTGACAATGGTAGATGGGCGAACATCATTCAGCAAAGATATCTGCGATATGGTGCGTGATACCTATGGCGATAAAGTACGTATTTTCAAAGAAAATATCCCACGTTCTGTTCGTGCGGAAGAAACTACTGCAGAAGGGGTCAGCATTTTTGTGCATGATAAAAATGGAAAAGTAGCAAGAGCCTATCAGGCACTGGCAGAGGAGGTGCTTGCAAATGATTAAAAATAAAAGTGCTTCCAAAATAAATCTGACAAATTTCGATGAGTTGTTTCAACCCACAGTGCCAATGGATTTGGAAAAGAGTGTGAATGATAATCAGGTGTCTGAATTACCCATTACCTTGCTTATGGACTTTGATAAACATCCATATCGTGTAGAGGATGATGAACGAATGCTGGAATTATCCGAAAGTATTCGTGAACAGGGAATCTTAAGTCCAATTGTAGTACGAAAAAAATCAGATATCTGTTATGAAATTATATCAGGACATAGGAGAAAGAGAGGTGCACAGCTGGCAGGACTCGAAACAGTACCGGTCCTTATAAAAGATTTGTCAGATGATGAAGCAACTATAGCTATGGTAAACGCGAATCTTCAAAGAGAACATCTCTATCCAAGTGAGAAAGCAAAAGCCTACAAGATGAAATATGATGCAATGAAACATCAGGGCAAAAATGGCGGCAGATCTTTGAAAAAGCTGGAAGAAGAATCCGGTGAAAGTCAGATGACCATTCATCGTTTGCTACGATTAAATGAATTGATAGATGAATTGCTTCCGTTTGTAGATACCGGAAGGGTGGGTCTGTCGCAAGCAGTGGATATTTCATATCTTTCAAAGGAAGCACAGGGCTGGGTATTGAATGCTATGCAGACGAATGGGGTCCGTATTACTATGAAACAATCAGCACGGTTAAAGGATTGTGCACAAAGAGGTGAATTATCTTCTGTTATGACTGCGCTGATTTTAGGTGGGAAGGACCGGGCTGCTAATAAAAAACAGATCACTCTTAGACGTGATAAGATTCGGTCATTTTTCGATGCAGATGTTACAGATGATTTTATTGAAAATACAATCTTCCAGTTACTTGAAAAGTGGAAAACGGAGGGTAAGTCAAAATGAGCTATTTAACCTCTGGTAATCCAGCTGTTGATCAGGTTGGTAGAATGAGTATTGTTGGAAATGTGGTACCGGCCAGCTGGTTTAAGACTATACTTACAGATAGTGGAAAACCATATTATTTGGCAATCATGATATTATCAGATATTGTTTACTGGTACCGACCTACGGAAATTCGTGATGAAAGAACGGGACAGCTTCTTGGTTGGAAGAAAAAATTTCATAATGATATGCTGCAAAGAAATTATACGGAGTATGCGAAACTTATCAATTACGTGCCAGAGAAGATGAGAATTCGCTCAAAGAAAGCATAGAATTTATTTATCTCTTTAGTGGTTATGAAAAATACATTCGTGAGCTAGGCGATATGGAACGTTTCGAAAACCTTACGGAATTTAAGAGAATTGCAATAGAGTATGAAAGAAATTATGGAGAAGAAATAACATTAAAAGAATTTATCAATCAAATTTCATTACAAGCAAGTGATAACAGTAGTGAAGAGGAAGATAAAGTGAAATTAATGACCATACATGCTGCAAAGGGATTGGAATTTCCGCACGTATTTCTATTAGGAATGTCTGAAGGTGTGTTCCCTTCTGCAAAAACTATTGAAGAACGTAGAGAGTATGGTTTGGAAGAAGAACGCCGCCTTTGTTATGTGGCAATTACAAGAGCTGAAAAAAGTCTTACTCTTTTAGATAGCGAAGGCTTTTCACAAAACGGAACAGAAAAGATACCATCACGATTTCTACGGGAAATCGGTGAAGAGAATTATATTCGTGTTGGCGTTATATCGAAAGATATTCAGCAGGCGTTGAAGCATGGCGAAGTAAAAAGAACCGAGACTACAGATAAAATTGAAATAAAACAAATCGGGGATTCCGTAGTTCATCCTGTGTTTGGTGAAGGCAAGATTGTTGGTTTTGGAAAAAACAATCACAGTTATAAAATTAAGTTCGATAAATTCGCTAGTGAAAGAGATATTTCGGCTGAGTTTTTTACACGTGCAAGCAGTAATATATTGCCGGTACGAACGCCGGAAAAAGAGATATCAGAAGATAAAAACAAACCTGTTTTTTGCGAAGAACCAGAAAAAGAGTGGAGCGTTCCGGAAGAGAGTAGTGTTATAGAAGGGCAGATTATTCCAAAAGAAGAGAGCATTATTCCAGAAGAAACATTTCTAAACAAAGCCTGGAAAGTTTCAAAGAATCAAAACCTATATTTAAAAATCAGAGATCAGTTGATCGTGTTATATTGCAATCCAAGAACTGATAGGTGGAAATTTTCAGTGAACGGCAAGTTCTGTGATGAAACATATGCTACCAAAGAGCAGGCAAAAAATGCTGTGTTTGAAGTGATTGATTCTAATAGCTCTGCTACATTGTAGTGAGAGGCACGCTGTCAGGTGCTATATGCTAGTATGCCATAAAGTACTTACAGCGTATTTGAAAGCAAAAGATTACCCGATATGTCCGGAAAATCTTTTGGACAAACAGAATGAAACTTTGAGATTTCGAAGCGATTCTTACCATATTGCAGTGAGAAAAGAGCTTTGGTAAAATAAATCCATCAGAAGTCGACATCTGAATGGATTTGAGAACTGAAGATAGGAGAGTGCCAATTGTATATTGAAGGCCTGGATGAATTAGACAATAGAATTATTGATGTTGTAAAAAATAACGCCAGACTTACTTACTCTGAGATTGGGGAAAAAGTTGGAGTTTCCAGGGTATCTGTAAGGAAACGCATGGAGGCGCTGGAGAAAAAAGGAGTCATCCAAGGATATATGGCTGTGATTAACCCGACAAAGGCACCGGAAGGAGTCAGATTTATTATCGATCTGGAAACCACACCGGAATGCTATGAAGATATGCTGGAAGGGTTATCCAGATGTAAGTATATTAGACAGATTTATAGTGTATCCGGGGACTGTGCAATCCATGCGACAGGCTTCGTCTCAAATTCAAGAAATCTACAAATTTTTGCGAATGCCATTTATCGAGAGGCAAAGCAAGGTATTCGTAGGATAAACTGTAAAACAATTTTATCCACCATAATGGATATTGATGGAGGCGTTGACTATGATAGATATCAAAAACCTGAATATTTGGAAACCAGAGGTAGCTGCCAAGGGAAGTAATGATGCATTTATGGACGCTGAGATTACAGAATTGAATCTGGGAGTCAGGTCGTATAATTGTCTGAAGCGAGCCGGATGCAATACGATCAGAGATGTTTTTAAATATATGGGTGAAGATGGACAAGGGCTTAGACAGATTAGAAATCTTGGAATTCGTAGTGAAAATGAGATCATGGAAAAAATAAAAGAAATAGAAGAAGCGTATGCGAAAATGAATCCAGCATCCAGCGGGCAGACGAAACGAACTATCATCAAGCCCGCAAAGAAAATATGGGATATGGGAATTGATCAGTTTCATTTGTCAAATTATGCGCTGCAGCGGTTATCAGCCTGTGGAATTAAACAGGTTGGTGATCTGTACGCAACAAATCCTAAAAATGAACCAGGCTGGTATGCAGTCAGAGAGTTATTCGAAAAAATACCAAGTGTAAGATAGAGATAAATACTGCGGCTACAGGATGTACAACTGTAGTCGCTTTTGTCTGAAAACTTACGAATATTCTGAAAATAAAACAATACACAAGAAAGATATTGACAATTAAGGGCGGCAGTGGTATGATGTAACCATCAAAAGAAAAGAACATACATACAACAGAGGAGTTTAGATCCTAATAAGTAGATTCAAATGTAGATAGTTCTAATCTTAGAAAATTGGAGGACGGTCCGATGGCATAGTTATTTTTCCATCAAAATCCAAATTTAAGAAAGAGGTAGAGTCCAATGGCTTAATAAATTCTGAATTCAAAAAAGAATCTCTTTAAGAGTTTATATAGATATTAATATATAAAGAATTGGAGATGATTTCATATGAAAGGCAGAGGCCCGTAGTGGACAAAATCAAAATCTAAACAGGAGGTACGGTCCAAAAAGAACGTAACGCTTTACCCCATAATTTAAGAAAGTAGAAGGTGTAGATAATGAAATTAACGATTATTCATTAATAGCCCGGTCGAAGATAAGATAAATTCGATCGGGCTGATTTTTATGTTACCAAACATCCGGAGTGAGCTGCCGTAGCGAAGCATCCCTTGTGAGGTGGCAGTAGATTTTACATTTCTGAGTAAATAGCCGATAATGTCTTGTGTAATATTGGTTAGAGCCAAGATAATGTTCCACTGATTATGTTTAGAACATGAGCTTCAAAAATTCTTTGTTTGCAGCAATTCTTAATTCATTAAAATAGTCCAAAAACAATTGACTTCTGTCTTCTTCTGGTGAACTTTCTTCCAAGCTTTGATATGCAGATAAAAGATCCGGATATTTATCATGCCAGTCTTCTATCGTGGTATACATTTGCTTTTCGTCCTTTATAACCAATTTTTTAATCGTATTCACATATTTCAGAATATTTTCATATTGAAATTTTCCATAATATAATGCTTTAGAATTCACAGAGTTCATGATATCCTGCCAACGGCTTCTTCCCATTTGTATTATTTTTGCCGTATCTTCATCTTCATAGTATTTTTTTAGGCCATAAGTATCACGGTAAAAGACAAGGAGCCTTTGTACTGATTCGTAATCCTCTTTATATGCTATTTTTAGTGCTGCGTTTGGATTTTCAGCATACATAGTGCTATTCATTGTAACGTCCTCCTGTATTTAGTTTTTTCAACAACTTTATTTTAAATATTTTGGAGCCAATTCTGGTCGCATCAGAGGCGACAAATAAAGGCTAGGGCAACCCAAAGAGGTACAGAGCAGAATAACTTATTTGGTTGCAATTCCCTTATAATAATGTATAATTTAAGGGGAAAAGGAGATGCTAAGGGCATGAGAGATTTTAATTATACTAATATAAAGAATCAAAAATGGGATTCTGAGATTCTGGGACTTATTGCTGCTATTTATAAAGAAGTTGGTAAGCAGGAACTTTATTTAAAACAGCGTCCGGAGGAACTGGAAAAACTGGTTGAGATCGCAAAAATACAGAGTACAGAAGCATCCAATGCGATTGAAGGTATCGTAACTACGAGCACCAGGGTTCGTCAGCTTGTGGAAGAGAAGACAACACCGAAGAACCGCGATGAGCAAGAAATCGCAGGTTATAGAGATGTTTTGAATATTATTCATGAAAGTTTCGATGCGATTCCGATTACACAGAATTATATCCTGCAGCTTCACAAGATCATGTATAGTCACATGAATAATCCGCTTGCCGGAAGAACCAAGAATGTCCAGAATTATATCAGCGCAACATATCCGGATGGGCATACGGAAACATTGTTTACCCCACTTGCACCATATGAAACACCAGATGCATTGGATAAGATATGCGAAGAGTATAATCGTGTCATAGGAAATTATGAAGTGGAACCGCTTATCGTTATTCCAATTTTTATTCATGATTTTTTGTGCATCCATCCGTTCAATGATGGCAATGGTAGAATGAGCAGATTGCTTACAACACTGCTTTTATATAGGAATGGGTTTTTTGTGGGAAAATATATTTCTTTGGAAGCCAAGATTGCAAAGAATAAAGATCTTTATTATGAAGCACTTGGACGTTCACAGAACGATTGGCATAATGGAAAGGAAGACGCGGTTCCGTTTATCAAGTATATTTTGGGTACTATTCTTGCTGCATATAAAGATTTTGAAGACCGCTTTGCGATTGTGGAGAAAAAACTTCCTGCACTTGAAATGGTTAGAAAAGCATCTCAGAATAAGATTGGGCGTTTTACAAAACAAGATATCAGGGAGCTTTGTCCGTCACTTAGTGTAAGCTCCATTGAAGGTGCATTGAGAAAGATGGTAGCCTCAGGGGAATTGAAACGTGAAGGTACCGGCAAGTCTACTTGCTATCTCCGTCTGAAGTGATTCCCTTAAATCATATTATTTTCCCTTAAAAATACTTAAAAAGTAAGGGAAAACGAAAAAGATAAGGGAAAGCGACCATTTGTAGCTTTGAGTTAAGAATATATCAGGATTATCCGGAAAGCTGGGGCAATGCACAAAATAGGAATTTTATCGGATACCCATGGGCTTTTACGCCCGGAAGTATTAGAGGCACTAAAGGGATGTGAAATGATATTCCATGGCGGAGATATCAATAAGCAGGAAATATTGGACCAGTTGGGGGAGATTGCGCCTGTTGTTGTGGTTCGTGGAAACAATGATAAGGAATGGGCGGAGCATTTACCGGTCACGATTACTGGAGAGTTATATGGTATCCAGTATTTTATGGTTCATAATAAAAAACAGATACCCAAAAACCTATCGGGCATCTCACTTGTCATATATGGACATTCGCATAAATATGACATCAAAGAAGAAAATGGAGTAACATTTTTTAATCCAGGAAGCTGCGGCCCAAGAAGATTCAATCAGGAAATCACGCTTGGTATATTGACGCTGAGAGATGATCGGACTTTTCAGATTGAAAAAATAATGATTCCGCATAAGGGAAAGAAATCCGATGATGCATCAAAGGATGAAATTCCTGCAAATCTGGCAGAGATACTTCCTATTATAATGAAAGAAATCAGTGCAGGAAAATCAGTAAAGCAGGTAGCAAAAAAGCATCACATCTCAGAAGAATTATCCGAGCAGATCAATCGCATGTATCTAACACATCCTGGGATTGATGTTGATGGAATACTGCGAAGATTGGGAATATAAAAAGGTGAAATCAATGGATAAATACAATTTAAAACGTTTTTTGGATGCACAGGAATATGATTATGAAACGGCATTATCAGAAATCCGGGAAGGACGAAAGAGAAGTCACTGGATCTGGTATATCTTTCCACAGATGGCAGGTCTGGGATTTAGTTCTATGGCAGCATATTATGGAATTTCATCAAAAGAGGAAGCGGTTGCTTATATGCAGGATGCAACACTTCGAAGTAGGTTGCTTGAGATAACAGAGGCATTGTTATCACTACCAGGGAATGATCCAAGAACGGTGATGGGGTATCCAGATGATTTGAAGCTTCGTTCATCTATGACGCTGTTTGCAAAAACCTCGCCGGAAGAAAAATTGTTCCAGAAAGTACTTGATAAGTATTACGACGGAATACCAGATGAAAAGACGATTCAATTATTAAAAGAGAGTGGGATGAAAGATGAGTAAGCTGCCGCGAAAAGGACTTCATTTATTTGAATATCGGTTTCGTATTTTGCTGCTCTCTGGAAAAAAGGCCTTTAGCAGGTTTACGATTCACAAGAGCCACGGTGCTTATTACCTATACAATTATGTGCCGATAAAGCAGAAAGGCCATGAGAAACAGAAGGAGAAAAAGTTTGAGACAGATTTCTGGAAATTTGTTGATGGTGATCAGAAGCAGTATAAACGCTTCCTGAAATTGTATTATCTTTATCTACTTCAGTTTTTCTGGATGAAAAAGATCAAAGCAACATACCTTAGTGCGGTACCAAGATCTTCCATGGAAAAAAAGAATGTATTTGCGGATGTGTGTGTGGATTTGTCAAAGAGGAATCTGTTTGCATATACATGCGTGAAACATAACGCAGATCTCATTGTTCGTACCAAGGACATGATGCCAATACGCCTGGGAGCAAAACATAGTGTTGATGATATCAAAGATTCTTTGAGGGCAGGATCTGATCTGTCGGGCCAAACGGTAATACTTCTTGATGATCTGGTAAATTCTGGAAAAACGGCCAGAGCTTGTAAAGATATTTTGATAGAAGCAGGTGCCAGAGAAGTGTATGTACTTTGCATGTTTGCATGTAAAAAAGAAAAGCACTAATATTGCCAATAACTACAAAATATTATGGAAGATTATTGATGAGTTACCAGCCTTGAGAGTAAACAATATATAATATTTTCAAGACTGATAACATGGTATACATTTTTATTTTTCGACGGGCGTAGTGAGATTAAAGTAAAAATCCAGTCTGAGAAGACCATTTTCGGCTTCAAACATAAAGTCATCGGAAATTTCAATTAATGCCATGAGTACTTTTTTATCTTCTTTCGTGCTAAGCAATTCAGAATGTATAAATGGAGTAGTTAATCGAATCTTTCCGGTAGTTGAATCTGTTTCAATTAAGACATTCATATAGTTTGCTTCAGCAAATTCCAATACTCGATCATAAATTATATTGAAAGCTTCTACATTTCTTGCATTATGAACATGCCAGGTACGGTGTATTTTTTCATTAGCCAGATTGATAATGTTCTGAGCTTCCTGGGAACTTTTTACTTTTTGTAAATAACGTTCTTCATCAGAAAGAAGGGATTCTTCAAGCTCGATTTCAGCTTCAATTTCGTCGCATTCCTGCATCATGATATCATAAAAGTTTTTTTCAATTTTCATTGCATGTGCCTCCTCGGTATAATAGGGGATTACTAAATAGTAAGTTCTTTAATAATAACTTGATATACAGGAAATTACTATCCCTTAAATTAACTTTTATAATATATAAAAGAAGAGGGGATAGAGAGTATGGCACATTTGCATATAAGAATTAATGAATTGCTGCAGGAAAATAATATCAGCAAAAATCAAATATGTAAGGATCTGGATCTTCCGAGAGGAAATTTCAACCGATACTGCAGGGATGAATTTCAGCGGATAGATGCAAATCTGCTTGTTAAATTATGCGAATACTTTAGCTGTGATATCAAAGATATTTTGGTATTAGTTGCTGATGAATAGTTCCGCATTTATTATATAGTATTGTGAATATCTCCACAATATTGAAATTCCAAAGGGAACTCTATAATTAGGCTATCACGAAGAAAAGGAGTGATTACGATTATAGATTTCTCGCCTTTATGGAAGACAATGGATGAGAAGAAAATTTCTCAGTACCAGTTGCTGAAACAGGGTATTGATAACAAAACGCTCGATTCATTGAAGAAAAATAAAAACATAACACTGATCACTCTGGAAAAACTGTGTAGGATCCTGGATTGTACACCGAATGATATTGTGAGATTTATTGATGATTGATAGCTGCTGGAAAAGAAGGTCCAGTAGCTTTTTTGTCATTATTCATTCATTTCAAATGAAATTGATGAAGTATATAGCGCATCTAAAATGATGCAGAAATGATTTATTTTCAGGAGCTTGTAAGTTATAATAATGTAGGTTTTGATATCATTGATGAAAATGAAGAAGAGTATATTATGATGTGCTGTTTGTGATAATACAAATTCCAAGCTTACGAAGAGTTTGGAAGCAACAGAAGATTTGAATTTTCTTCTCTACTTTGCGTAGGTATGAATAATATCCTTTATGCATTATGATATGTGCATAGGAGGTAAGAATCTATGAATCAATATGTTACAGGAGCAGTAATTAAGAAATTAAGAGAAAAACATCACTTGACGCAAGCAGAGCTGGCAGAGAAATTATCGGTATCTGACAAAACAATTTCTAAATGGGAGACCGCAAAGGGATATCCGGATATTTCTTTGTTAGAGCCAATAGCAAAAGTTTTCGGTATATCCATCACCGAATTGATTTCTGGGAATGCAGTCAGCAATGTGAATGTTTCAGCCAATGTGATGTGTTCAAAGTTTTATGTGTGTCCGGTATGTGGGAATAGCATTCATAGTATGGGAGAAGCTGTTATTCAGTGTCACGGAATAACGCTTAATCCATGTCAGGCAGAAGAAACAGATGAAAATCATATGGTTTTTATAGAGCGGATAGAAGATGAGTATTATGTTCGTGTTGAGCATGATATGACGAAACAACATTATATTTCTTTTATTGCAGGAGTTTCATCAGATAAAGTCCAGATGGTAAAGTTGTATCCGGAGGGCAATGCAGAGGCAAGACTAAAGATAAATGGAGTTAGAAAAATTCTTTTTTATTGCAATAGAGATGGATTGTTTTCTATTGCACCCATAAAGGGAATAGATGATAAATTAACTTCTTATGATGATATAGAAGAACGTAAAGCTTTAGAACAAGCTACAAAAGCACTGTTTGGATAAGGTTAAATGAAGTACATCTTTCAGTAATACTGAGAGATGAATTTGAATTTTTCAGCGAGGAAATAACCTATGAAAAATAGCACATTAGGAGAAATGATAGAGCAGGCTGCTATAAACTATGGATTTGACAGTTGTGGCATCATTCCAATCAATTTCATGGACAGTTTTGAAGCAAATTTACAAAAGCGTGTTGAAGCCGTTCCTTCAACAGCCTCTTTCTATAGTTATACACCTGCAAAAGAAAAATTCCCTTGGGGTGTATCTATTGTGATTTGTACCTATAACTTCGGAAAGTACCGATACCCCAAGGAACTGCGAGGACGATACGGCAAGGCATTTCTTTTAGGGCCGGAAAAGGGCAAGCCTTATGGGTATGATATTGCAGGATTTGAGGATTGGTTTGAGAGCCAAGGTATCCGTTGCCATCAAGGAGGCTTCGGATCTATGCGTCATGCAGCTGAAAAAGCAGGCTTGGGAATTGTTCGGAAGAACAACTTTTTCTATACAGCATCGGGTTCCTATGTAGAACTGGTTGGATTTGTGATTGACCAGGATTGCGAGCTGATACACAATAGCAGCCTTACTCCATGCAGTGATAAATGTGATCTATGCCAAAGAGCTTGTAAATCCAATTCCTTATGCTCATCGCATACTATGAATCCGTTTCAATGTATTTCCTTTTGGACGACTTTTGGAAAAGGAAATGTACCTCTGGGACTCAGCGATGAGATGTATGAGCAATGGATCTGCGGTTGCGATAACTGCCAGGATGCTTGTCCATATAATCGCAAACATAATTGGGATGAAGGCGAAAAGTATTCCGATTTAGAAGAAATTGCACCATTGCTTGTTCCCGAAAGAATCATAACTGCAACAGATGAGTTCTTAAAAGAACAGGTGATTTCAAGGACATCAGATCATTTACAACCAGAAGATTCAGAGGTACTTCGTATAAATGCCCGCCGTGCCATCCGGAATATGAAGTTGAATGATTAACGAGATGGAAAATTCCAGTTTTTGATTTATTGTATTGTAATCACTATAGTATCCATATACTGACTACTATAGTGATTTTTTGCTTAAAAATCGCTCTTGTACATTTTACCAACAAACTATTTCCTCCGAACGCAACATGAACTGCAGTCTGCGATAATTTATGATGACAGGAAAGATAATTTAATTGGTATAGTGTGAAAGAAAAGTCTGGAGCGTATTGTATATGATGTATTATCCAAAAATGAATAGTAATGTACAAAAGTAGGTTACGGAGTTATTGCCGGAACCTTTTTAAGATAGTATTTATTTGCTGACCAAATTGTCGCCTGTTATGCGACCAAACATAATTTCAGAATACATATAATTTTCTTGTGGAAACACAAAAAATAAATTTACGGAGGAAAGTGTACCATGAAAAAACGTTTACTTGCATTACTTTTGGCGGCAGGAATGGTCTTATCCAGTGCAGTGTACGTAGGAGCTGCAGAGGAAACACCGGAGGAAATGAAGGCCAGAATTGAAACTCTGGAATCAGAGAAAGCGGAGCTTGAGAGTGAAGTAGAGGATTTGACAACTCAGATAGAAACTCTTACGAAAGAAAATGAAGAACTTAAAGCTCAGCTTGAAGGGGAAACTGAAACGGAAACCGAGGTTAAAACGGAAACAGTGGGAACCGTATACACGGATGTCGCTACTACTAAAGTAGTACAAGAAGCACTGAATGCAGCCGGTTTTAACTGTGGAACTCCAGATGGTATTGCAGGAGCGAAGACTACAGAAGCAATCAATGCATTTGAAACGGCAAAAGGCATCAATGTAAATGGTGTGATCACAGATGAGCTTCTGGATGCACTTGGTGTTGCAGATGAAGTTAAGGCAGCTGCAGAGAAAGAAGCAGCAAAAGCGAATTACAGCAGTGATTACACTTATGAGCAGCTGGCAAGAAATCCTGATGCTTATGAAGGAAATCTTGTGAAATTCAAAGGTGAAGTACTTCAGGCGGAAACATCCAGCGGCATTAGTTATTTGAGACTGGCGATTAATTCCGATTATGACACCGTACTTTTTGTAACTTATGATTCTACAGTAATCAATTACAGGCTTCTTGAAGATGATGTCGTTACAGTATATGGTGAATCACAGGGAGTTTACAGCTATGAAGCAGTCAGTGGTGCAACGATCACGATCCCGTGGGTGAACGCAGATATCATTGAAATGCAGTAAGTATTTGCTATAGGATCGGTATGATTTAAATAATGAGGTGAGAAGCGATTGGAGATTGTATTCTCACCTCCATTTTTTTGACTAAAAACAAAATGAATCTGGAAGAATATAGTTGATAATCTTCGTACCTCCCACGATTCGGAGACATTTTATATGGATGCATTTCACTGTTTGTTGTAATTACCCAACAGAGTAAAAAAGCCTCTCTAAAGCGAAAAACCAAAACGCTCTCCATGTTTTACAATAGAGTAAAGAAAATTATACACGGGAGTAAGGATTGACATGGAGAAGAGCTTCTTTATTGCAAGGGTTCAAGAGTTGCTTGCCGAAAAAGAATGGAAAGTGTCAAAGTTAGCTGAAGAAAGTGATGTTCCGCCGAGTACAATTTACAATATGCTTTCAAGATCAAGTGAACCAAAACTTGAAACAGCATTTAAACTGATTGAAGGATTTCATATTTCATTGGATGAATTTCTATATCCGGAAAAGCAGCATCACAATCCCTCTAAGCAGCAAAAAGCATTGATCGAGTTAACAGATAACTATGACGAGAGCGACTGGCTTCGTATAATGGCATATGCAAAGGCGCTATATGACCGAAAGAAGGACTAAAAAGATGCATTCATGTTTAAAGTGGTGTGTCTTTTTTGCTGTTTAGGAGAAGCAACAGATAGCAGAAGAAATTCAATAAAGCTGCCGGTCTTCCAGAAGGAGGATAAGGTATGCGAGCATCTGACCGATCAATACAACTTAATACATACACGTTTTATGAGAGACTAGCCGTTATGGTTGGTCTCTTTTTGTGTTACCCAATAGAGTAATAAATGCATCTCAGTTGGATAATTTTTATTCGGAACCACAAAGCAGATGAACGGAACCACAAGGAACTAACGCTTCCAGATACGAACTGATAAAATAAACTTAAGAAGAAGCGGGAGTATCAGATATGGAATACTATGAAATCCTTCCAGGTGTTGGAAGTAGAGTAGAAAAATTTAGAAGACAGGAGAATGAAACAGTAAATTCACTTTCGAAAGCAATTGGTGTTTCTCCATCTTATACAAGTAGGTTACTGAAAGATAAGAAAGCATGGAACCTGGAGCAGATCCGCGAAGCAGCAAAACACTATGGAGTATCTGTAGAATATCTTTGTACAGGAGTTAGTGTTGGTTTCGAACAAAGAAAAGATTATGACTATGAAGCTATTCTTGGAGATGCTATCCTTCACTTGGAGATGCTGCCGAAAGCAGATCGGATACGGATCAGTGCCCGTGTAATGCATCGCTTGATTGATCTTATGGAGAACTGTTCGGATTAATTTTTTCGTCTTTCAAATAAAGCACACAAGGGTAGCATAGTTCCTTGTGTGTTTTTGTGGGAGATGAAAGATTAGAGGGGAGATTATTATGCAACAGTTGGATGAAAAGATGAAAAAGCGATGGAATATTATTGTAGCAGTTGCACTGTTGAGAGATCTTTTTGATCAAGGAGAGATTAAGGAAAAAACATTTAAGGCAATTACTAAAGATGCAGATAATATGCTTGAAAAGATGAATGTTCCATGATACTATTGTTACATAAGAAAGTAAATTGTGGAGAATGAAAGTATGATGACTAGAAATGTAGCAATATATGCGAGAGTATCTACAGAACATGAGGCACAGCTTTCGGCACTTGAAAATCAAGTACAATATTATGATAATATCATGGCACAACATCCAAACTGGATTTTGTATGATAGATATATTGATGAGGGAATTACTGGTACATCGACAAAAAAGAGAAAAAACTTTATGCGAATGATGGAAGACGCTGATAAAGGATGTTTTGATTTGGTAATTACACGAGAAGTGTCCAGATTTGCCAGAAATACAGTTGATACTCTTCAAGAAACAAGAAATCTTAAAAGAAAAGGTATAGAAGTTTGGTTCACGGAAGATAATATATGGACCATGAATGATGAAGATGGAGAATTGCGTCTTACGATTATGGCAACGCTTGCACAGAATGAGAGTAAAAAGACATCTCTACGTGTAAAGGCGGGACAGATGGTTTCTTTTCAGAATGCAATTCCATATGGAAATGGCAATATTCTTGGATATGATAGAGTTGGAAAAGAATATGTAATCAATCCCGAGCAGGCAGAGACAGTACGAATGATTTATGATTTGTATTTATCGGGTCTGGGAGAACGTGCAATTACTTATGAACTTGAAAAGATAGGAAGAAAAACCAGTACAGGGAAAACAACATGGTTCTGTAGTTATATTGGCAGAATTCTGAATAATGCGTTTTATTCGGGAACTATTGTTTATAGGAAAGAATACGTTCCGGATTATCTGGAACAGAAAAAAATCCGTAATAAAGGCGAGATTGAAAATATAGTTGTTGAAGGTAAGCATCAACCGATTGTAACTAAAGAAGAGTTTGCAAGAGTCCAAGAAATTATGAACGAAAGGCGTATGACAATAAAAAATAACCAAAAGAGTAGTACATGCGGGCATAATGTATCAAAAGATGTATGGGTAAGGAAACTTGTTTGTGAGTGTGGATGCACTTTTAATAGAAAAAAATGGCATAGTAGTAATGGAAAACCACAGTTTGCATACCAGTGTTACAATCAGTTACGAAAGGGATCTTTCCGAACCAGAGAGAAAAAAGGCCTGAGTACAGAGGGTGTGTGCCGTACAGAAATGATACCACGCTGGAAACTTGATACGATTTTAAAAATGGCGCTTAAACTTTTTCTTGAAGATCGGACAAGGATAATTGCAATAGCACAGGATCTACTAGAGAGAAATATTAAAGAAGAAATGGCTCAGGATGATGCAAGTCAGATTCAGGTTTATCAATCAAAAATTAGAGCAGATAAACGTAAATTTGATACTTTGCTTGATTTGAGATTGGCTGGTGAAATCAGTAAAGAGCAGTTTTCTGAGAAAAAAGAAGAATTGGAAAAGAATATAGAAAGCTATAAAAGTCAGATAGAGACTTTAAGTAAAAATAAAAAATTATCTGCGGAAGAATTGGAAGCACGTTTGGAGGTTCTGAAGTATTCTTTAGAGAGTAATTTTGATTATGACGTTTATGATGTGCCGGATTCTTTAGTAGACACGCTAGTAGATAAGGTGGTAGTATACACAGATAGATACGAGTTTTATTTTAAGTTCTTTATTAACGAACCGATTAGCTGTTTGGTCGAAGGCTCGAGAAAGAGCCCAAAACCATCTTTTATAGAGAAAGCTGGAGAAAAATCTTTCGTTTGCAATACGCCCGACAGGCAGCGATTAATAATAAGTAAGCTATCGGTGAAAATAGAAGATTCATAAAATTTAACATTGTAAACAGAACGAAAGTACAGAACAAATATTCGAGTTTGTTCTGTACTTTTATTTTGTGCTCTGATATACTCAGAGAGAGTGAAGGATGAACAGATGAGAAACGAATGAACCACTTTGAATTAGTATCAGATAAGATTTTTACGATGGCGAATGTAAGGAGTTTTTTTAAAATAATGCGGTAGAATGCAATGTTTCCTATTATGGAAAAGTTACTGGAATGGCATAGATTATCTTGGTTTGTGATTTTGTGTGATATATAAAAGATGTATTAATGGACTAAGTAGGAAAGAGGAGTTTATGTTTCAAGTTTTATCAGAAAATTTTTTTGTTCCTTTGTCATCACCAAATAAAACTGTATATTGGGAATGTATCTGCAAGCTGTTTTCTGTGATGAAGCATCAGCTTTCTTTTGGTGTAGAAAGAGAAGTACTTGTAGATGAATTACAATATTATTTTGAACAGAGCGTGTCGGCAGATCTTGTGGAAGAGGATTTTGCTGGAGCTGACAGCAGGGGAAAGGCAAATGGTATTTTAAGACGACTGGAGTATTATGGCTGGATTGAGATTGAGACAGATAAAAGCTATGTGCAGAAAGTGAATTTTAAAGAATATTCCGTGCGGCTTATGAAGACTCTTCTTGAAATCGAAGAAGGAAAACATATTGAATATCAGGGATACATTTATACGATCTATAGCCTCGTGCGAGGAACTACCGACCATCCGGGGGTAGTACTCTTACAGATTCTGGAAAATACAGATCTGTTAATTACGGGACTAAAAAATTTGAATTCAAATATTAAGCATTATATTGATGAGCTTACCAGGCATAGCACAGTGGCGGAGATTATGGACGCTTTGTTTAATGATTATATTACCAATATTGTAGATAAGGCCTATCACAGATTGCTTACATCGGACAATGTATCCAAATTTCGACCGGAAATTATAGAAAGATTGGAGAGCAAAAGTAAAAGCAAAACCTATATAGAAAAAGCGTCTCTGGAAATCGCCGGTCTTCAGGAAATTAATCTGGATACAGCGAAAGAACAAGTGTATCTTTATTTGCATGAAGTGATAGAAGCTTTTCGAAATATGGATGATATTTTGAATGAAATTAATCAGAAAAATACTCAATATCAAAGGGCGGCAATTAACAGGGCAAAATTTCTGCTTTCGGGAAATGAGGATATCAGAGGGCAGTTAAAAGAAATTCTTCTCGGTATGAATGAGATGATCAATGCAGAAAAAATGGAATTGGGTGGAATTTATGAAATTGGATTTCTGGAACAACTTATACGAATCTATAGTTGTAGTTTTTTGGATGAGAGTTCTTTTTATTCTCCAATAGAGGGTAAGAAAGAATTTATACCCCAGCAGATGCAGCGCAAAGAACCGGATATGGAACTGCGTCAGGAAAAGATGCGCCATATGATGGAAAAAATGCAGAAAATTTTAAGCCCGGGAAAAATTGATGAGTATGTGAACGATTATATGGAAAATAAAGAAGAGATACTGGCAACGGAACTGCCTTTGTCAAATGTGGAAGATTTTGTGAAAATTATCTATGTGCGTTTATATGGTCAGCGTAAAAATATGAAATATGAGATAGAAACAACAGAAGAAAAAGAAGTGAATGGATTCCGATTTAAAGATTTCAAAATCAGGAGGAAGAACTAGTGGATTTACTAAAGAGTATGCTGCAAAAGGACAAAGATGAGTTTAAGAGAATTGCAAATCGTCTTTTAAGTCATTGTTTTTTGTGCAAAGGAAATGTAAGCAACAAATCGGATTATTATTTTGTGCTGAAATATCGTACGGAATTTCAGGAATATTTATCCATACTAGGATATCGGCTTGAAATCAGTGAGGAGTTTGGTGTGATCCAGCTGACGAATACACAGAATTATAATCGACTGAACCTGAAATTATATGAATCCATTATCTTGCTGATTCTTAGGATTCTCTATGATGAAAAGAGACGAGAACTTTCTGTCAGCGATGAGGTCATTGTAAATCTGGGAGATATTCAGGACAAGTATTTGAGCTTGCAGATTCGTGAGAAAATGATTGATAAAACAACCATGCGAAATGCACTTCAACTGTTTCGCAGATTTCAACTGATCGAAACGTTGGACAAAGATTTGGGGAGCGAGGAATCCAGGGTACTGATTTATAATTCGATTATGATGGCAGTACGGGTGGAAGATATCAAGCAAGCATATGAAAAACTGGAATTATACAGAAAGGGGAAGAAATCAGATGAAGAAATTGATGAGAATGAAGCTGATTAATTGGCATCGGTTTGAAGACTGTATGATTGATTTTGGAGATTCTACCCTTATCTCTGGGGAAAACGGTGCTGGAAAATCCACACTTCTGGATGCCATTCAGTTTGTGGTCACTTGTTCCTCAAATTCTTTTAATAAAGCGGCACACGAAAATGGCAAGAGAAAGCTAACGGGATATGTTCGCTGCAAAACCGGACGTGAAAGCAAACCTTATGAGCGGACAGGTCAGATTACTGCACATATTGCACTGGAATTTTATGAAGAGAGTAAAGAACGATATTTCATTGTGGGAGCCGTGGTTGATTCTGCGGCAGAAGGACAGGAAACAACAGTAAGATATTTGATAGATAATAAAAGAATGACGGATGATATGTTTTTAAAGGGAAATGCACCTCGTTCTATTTCTGAATTTCGTATAGCAAATAAATCCATACGTCAATGGTGTAAAACACAGATAGAAGCGAAAAAAATGATAAAGTCAAGATTTGGAAGGATTGACGACAAATTTTTTAGCTTGATTCCAAAAGCTTTGGCATTTAAGCCTATTGATGATATTAAGGATTTTGTTTATTCCTATGTACTGGATGAGAAAGAAGTAAATATAGAAGTATTGCGTGAAAATGTGCGTACTTATCAAGATTTGGAACGTACATTGGCGAATGTGAAAAAACGAATGGAGAAACTGGAACGCATTGACAAGTTTCATCGCGATGTAAAAGAGTGTATAAGAAAAGACAGGATGTATGAATTTTATCTGTCACAGGTAGAGGTGGATATTTCCAAAGAGAAAATTCAAAGACTTGAAGATAACGTTCGTGCAGAGAAATATCGAGGACAGGAAATACAAAAAAATTTAGAAGCGATATTAAAGGAAAAAGAACAGAAACTTCAATTGGAAACTAATTTACGTCTGGAATTGAAGCAAAATAAGGATTATATTGCATTAGAAGAACAGGAAAAAGAGCAAGTTCGCTTGAAAGAAGAAGAAAAGCAGGCGCTTTTAGAGAAAAAAGAATTGTTGGATAGCGTGAAAAAGGCGATTTACAAAGTCCATCGACTGTTGGAAGTAAAAGACGTATCTTCCTGTGTACGAAAATATGGGGATATAGAGAAGTTATATGCTTATTTGCGAAGGACACCAAAAGGAGATTATATAGTTCAGCATCTGCAATTGTTAGATTCCTGGAAGCAGAAAGAGGAGGAATGTTTCGTTGTTTGGAAATTTATTGATTATCTGAAAGAACGGATACAAGAAGGAAAAACAGTAAAGGAATTCATTGATTTACCAGATTTAGAGAAGACAAAGAGAATTTTAACGGCGCTTTCTTGTGTGGAGAAAAATAGGGAGTCCTGCTATATTCGGGAGTTTTCAATTCGACAGTTTGCGGATTCGAAGGTGTTTGAAGGTCTGTTTGGAGTTCTTGGAAAAATTATGCGTCGTTTTCGAATAGAATTTGCAGATATGGATATTTATCAGATTCTTGCAGAATACAATATTTACCATACACCGGATTATGTGTACTTAAAAGGAGAAGGGATACTTGACTTTCAGAATGGAATGGAGTCGAGGGTAAATTTAGCTTATTTGGAACAGGGGCTTGGTATTTCCGGGGCAGATATAGAAAATGTTAGGATTTCAGGAAAAGTGAAAAAGGTAATTACCATTGAAAATCTGACTACATTTTTTCGATGGCAGGAGAAGAATAGCCTGATGATCTATCTTGGAGGTTATCACAATTCCGTGCGAAGAGAATTGCTGCGCAGAGTGTATCAGGTGCTTCCGGATGCGAAATATCTGCATTTCGGTGATATTGATGTGGGAGGTTTTGAGATTTATAGAGATTTGTGTGAAAAAACAGAGATTCCTTTTCAAACGTATCATATGGGGATTTCAGAACTTCAGTATTATCAAGAGTATACTAAAAAACTGACAGAGAATGATCAAAAACGATTGAATAGTTTAATGGAGAAAGAATGGTTTTGTCAGAAGGAAATGGTACAGGTTTTGCAGTATATGAAAAAGAAAGGCGTGAAGCTGGAGCAGGAGATTGTTCGGGATTTTCAATCTTAAATATTGTAATCTTACAAAAGCAAGGTTATGCTATAAGAAAGAGGAATAGATAATGTGGATAAATTGTTTATAAGGGATAATAATTGATATCTGTTCCAAAATGAAAGGTAAAAGGGAAAGTCGTTATATACCCAGTTGGTTTACAAGAATCAACTGGGCTTTTTTAAACGGTCTCTATAAATAGGATGCTGAAAAACCGCAGAGAAAAATAAAGTCATGAAAATCTTATATTGACGAACGAAATAAGAGCAGATATACTGATATTGAACGTATGTTCGTGAATGAAAATGCAGTATATAAAATAAATATGTAAAAAATAGTGGCAGAATTGAGATGTATTTTTAGCGTATCTTGTACGAAGATTCGGGTTGATAATGAAAATAGTAAGGAGGTTTTTGACTATGGACCACTTTGAATTAATATCAGAATATGCCCCGACCGGTGACCAGCCGCAAGCCATTGAGCAGCTTGTCAAAGGCTTTCAAGAAGGCAACCAGTGCCAGACTTTACTGGGTGTCACAGGGTCCGGCAAGACATTCACGATGGCGAATGTCATCGCAAAGTTAAATAAGCCAACATTGATTATCGCACATAACAAAACTCTTGCTGCTCAATTATATGGGGAATTCAAAGAATTCTTCCCTAATAATGCGGTAGAATACTTTGTCTCTTACTATGATTATTATCAGCCGGAGGCCTATGTTCCCTCTTCTGACACATATATCGCAAAAGATTCTTCTGTTAATGATGAGATTGATAAGCTGCGTCTGTCGGCTACCGCTTCCTTGGTGGAACGGAGCGATGTCATTATTATTTGTAGTGTTTCCTGCATTTATGGCTTGGGTGAGCCGGAAAACTTTGAAAAGATGATGGTGTCTCTTCGCCCTGGAATGGAAAGAGACCGCGACGAGGTGATCAGGCAGCTGATCGATATACAGTATGAGCGGAACGAGATGGATTTCCATCGCGGTACGTTTCGGGTACACGGGGATGTCTTGGAGATATTTCCGGCAAATGCGGATGATTATGCGTTTCGAGTGGAGTTTTTCGGGGATGAAATTGATCGGATCACGCGGATCGATGTACTGACCGGAGAGGTAAAAAGTCGAATGGAACATATTGCTGTTTTTCCGGCTTCACATTATGTAGTGCCTCCGGAGAAGATTCTTGAGGCAGCGAATAATATAGAAGCGGAGCTGACGGAGCGTGTTGCTTATTTTAAGAGTGAGGACAAGCTGTTGGAGGCACAGCGTATTTCAGAACGAACGAATTTTGATATAGAAATGATGAAAGAAACCGGTTTCTGTTCCGGTATCGAAAACTATTCCAGACACCTGTCTGGATTGCAGCCGGGTGTGCCGCCACATACATTGATCGATTATTTTCCGGATGATTTTCTGATAATTATTGATGAGTCGCATAAAACCGTACCGCAGATTGGAGCGATGTATTCCGGAGACCGTTCGCGTAAGACGACGCTGGTCGATTACGGTTTCCGTCTGCCGTCGGCGCTTGACAACCGCCCCTTGAATTTTGAGGAATTTGAAAGTAAGATAGATCAGATTCTGTTTGTTTCCGCAACGCCGGGACAGTACGAAGCTGAGCATGAGCTGCTGCGCGCGGAGCAGATCATCCGTCCGACAGGACTTCTTGATCCAAAGGTCGAGGTGCGTCCGGTGGAAGGGCAGATCGATGATCTGGTCGGAGAAGTGAATAAAGAGATCGCAAAGAAGAATAAAGTACTCATTACCACGCTGACGAAGCGCATGGCAGAGGATTTGACTGATTATATGCGCGAAATCGGCATTCGGGTGCGCTATTTACATTCTGATATTGACACCTTGGAACGAACAGAGATTATTCGTGATATGCGTCTGGATGTGTTTGATGTGCTGGTCGGGATTAATCTGTTGCGTGAAGGTCTGGATATTCCGGAAATTACGCTGGTAGCGATCCTTGATGCAGACAAAGAAGGATTTCTGCGTTCCGCAACGTCTCTGATCCAGACAATTGGACGTGCGGCGCGAAATGCGGATGGTCACGTTATTATGTATGCGGATGTGATCACTGATTCCATGAAAGAGGCGATCGGAGAAACAGAGCGCCGTCGTAAAGTGCAGGAGGCATATAATGAGGAACATGGCATTACACCGCAGACGATTCGCAAGTCCGTACGCGATCTGATCAGTATTTCCAAGGCAGTTGCAAAGGAAGAGAAGCAGATGCAGGTGGATCCGGAGTCCATGAGTAAAAAAGAGTTGGAAAAGCTGGCTGCAGAAGTGGAAAAAAAGATGCGCAAAGCGGCGGCGGATCTTAATTTCGAGGCGGCTGCAGAGCTGCGTGACAAGATGATTGAACTGAAAAAGGCATTGCAGGAGTTAGAATAAAACGAGGAGAAACCTATGAAAATAGAGAAAGATAGTAAACAGTTTATCCGTATTCGCGGGGCAAATGAACACAATCTGAAAAATGTGGATATTGATATTCCGCGAAATCAATTGGTTGTACTGACCGGTTTGTCTGGTTCAGGAAAGTCTTCCCTGGCTTTTGATACGATCTACGCGGAAGGACAAAGACGTTATATGGAGTCACTGTCATCTTATGCGCGTCAGTTTCTCGGTCAGATGGAAAAACCAAATGTTGAGAGTATCGAGGGGCTTCCGCCGGCTATTTCTATCGATCAGAAATCGACGAACCGCAATCCACGTTCAACGGTTGGAACTGTGACGGAAATCTATGATTATTTACGTCTTTTATATGCACGAATCGGCATTCCGCATTGTCCCAAATGTGGACGTGAAATCAAAAAACAGTCGGTCGATCAGATGGTTGATCACCTGATGAGTCTGCCGGAGCGTACGAAGATACAGATATTGGCGCCGGTGGTGCGCGGGCGTAAAGGTGAGCATGTCAAGCTGTTTGAGCAGGCAAAACGCAGCGGTTATGTTCGTGTAGTTGTGGATGGCAGTATGTATGAACTGACAGAAGAAATCAAGCTGGACAAGAATAAAAAACACAATATTGAGATTGTGGTGGATCGTTTGATGATCAAGCCGGGGATTGAGAAGCGTTTGACAGATTCGTTGGAAACAGTGATGAATCTTGCGGAAGGATTGGTTCTGGTAGATGTGGACGGGCAGGATCCGATCCGTTTTAGCCAAAGCTTTTCCTGCCCGGACTGCGGAATCAGTATTGAGGAAATTGAGCCGCGCAGCTTTTCTTTTAATAATCCGTTCGGCGCATGTCCCGACTGTTTTGGGCTTGGATATAAAATGGAATTTGACGAGGAACTAATGATTCCGGATAAATCACTGAGTATTGCTGAAGGTGCAATTGCAGTGACAGGGTGGCAGTCCTGTACGGATAAGGGAAGTTTTACACGGGCAATTCTGGATGCGCTTTGTAAAGAATATAAGTTTAGCCTGGATACTCCGTATGAGGAACTTGCACCGGAGATCCGCGATATGCTTATCTATGGTACGAATGGGCGTGAAGTGAAGGTACACTATACCGGACAGCGAGGTACCGGTATCTATGATGTTGCTTTTGAAGGGCTGATCAAAAATGTGGAGCGCCGTTATCGGGAAACTGGTTCGGATTATATGAAGCAGGAATATGAGACCTTTATGCGAATTACACCGTGTAAAACCTGTAAAGGACAGCGTCTGAAAAAGAGCGCACTGGCAGTTACTGTTGGTGATAAAAATATTCATGAAGTAACGTCAATGTCTATTGATGTATTGATTTCCTGGCTGGATGAACTTCGGCTGACAGAACAGCAAAAACTGATCGGTCATCAGATTCTGAAAGAAGTGAAGGCGAGAGTACGTTTCTTAAATGATGTAGGTTTGAATTATCTGACACTTTCCAGAGCAACCGGAAGTCTGTCTGGAGGGGAAGCACAGCGTATCCGTCTGGCGACTCAGATTGGTTCCGGTCTGGTGGGCGTTGCCTACATTTTGGATGAGCCGAGTATTGGTCTACATCAGAGAGATAATGATAAGCTGTTGGCAACCTTGAAGAAACTGCGAGACCTCGGAAATACTCTGATCGTGGTGGAACATGACGAGGATACGATGCTGGCAGCGGATTATGTAGTGGATATCGGACCGCAGGCAGGGGAGCATGGAGGAGAAATTATTGCAGCCGGCACGGCTGAAGAGATCATGAAAAATAAAAATTCCATTACCGGAGATTATCTGAGTGGTCGTCGGAAAATTCCGGTTCCGGAAAAACGAAAACAACCGACGGGTTTTTTGCGCGTGGTTGGCGCAAGACAAAATAATCTGAAAAATATCACGGTGGATATTCCGCTTGGCGTGCTGACTTGTGTGACTGGTGTGTCCGGTTCCGGAAAAAGCTCATTGGTAAACGAGATTCTTTATAAGAGTTTGGTAAAAAAGCTGAATCGCGCACGCACAATCGCTGGCGCGCATGATCGCATTGAGGGAGTAGAACAGCTTGATAAAATTATTGCCATAGACCAGTCGCCGATCGGCAGAACACCGCGTTCCAATCCGGCAACTTATACCGGCGTGTTTGATCAGATTCGTGATTTGTTTGCCGCAACGGCGGATGCAAAGGCACGCGGATATAAAAAAGGCCGTTTCAGCTTTAATGTGAAAGGCGGAAGGTGCGAGGCCTGCAACGGAGACGGTATCTTAAAGATTGAGATGCATTTTCTGCCGGATGTGTATGTGCCGTGTGAGGTCTGTCACGGAAAACGTTATAACCGTGAGACACTGGAAGTAAAATATAAGGGAAAAAGTATCTATGATGTGCTGGATATGACAGTTGAGGAAGCATTGAAATTTTTTGAAAATGTTCCTTCTATTCACCGCAAGATTGAAACACTTTATGATGTGGGACTTTCTTATATTAAGTTGGGACAGCCATCTACGGAATTGTCAGGCGGAGAGGCACAGCGCATTAAGCTGGCAACGGAGCTGAGTCGCAGAAGTACCGGAAAAACGATTTATATTCTCGACGAGCCGACCACAGGCCTGCATTTCGCGGACGTACACAAACTGGTGGAGATCCTGCAGCGCCTGGCAGACGGCGGGAATACGGTTGTGGTGATCGAGCATAATCTGGATGTGATCAAAACGGCTGACTATATTATTGATATGGGGCCGGAGGGCGGAAGCGGCGGTGGAACTGTTATTGCCAAAGGAACGCCGGAGGAGGTGGCAGAGATTCCGCAGTCTTATACCGGTCAGTATGTGAAACGATATTTGAATAAGTAATGATCAGAAAAGTAAAAGGACTGCCCGTTCAGGGCAGTCCTTTCAGGAAAGAGAAAAAATATTTTGAGGGAGTACTCCGCAGCGTGTGGGGCTGCGAAGTGTGAGTTATGATATATTAGCTCTTTGCTAATATGTTATTAGTATATATGCAAATTGTGTTCAAAATATGTTTAGAAAATGAAGAAAATATGAAAATATTAAAAAGGACTTTAAAATCTTTCGGGTGTGTTTTATACTTGATTCAATAATACAATGATATCTGCAGAGAAGAAATGCGGATATTTGTTTGAAATGAGGAGGACTGGAAATGCGCGTATCAGATATCGGAATCGATCTGGGAACGGCCAGTATTATTATATGTGTCAGAGGAAAAGGAGTGGTGTTAAAAGAGCCGTCTATCGTTGCTTTTGACCGTGATGCCAACAAAATTAAAGCAATCGGGGAAGAGGCAAGATTGATGCTTAGCAGAAGCAGCGGCAATATTGTGGCGATTCGGCCGCTAAAAAATGGAATCATTTCTGATTATGCAGTAACGGAGCAAATGCTGAAATATTTCATTCAGAAAGCCAGCGGTAAGCTTTCTTTTAAAAAACCACGTATCAGTATCAGTACACCGAATACGGTAACAGAGGTTGAACGCAAGGCGATGGAGGATGCTACTTATCAGGCAGGTGCACGTGAGGTGATGCTGGTTGCGGAACCGTTGGCAGCGGCGATTGGAGCCGGTATCGACATTTCCAAACCGTGCGGTAAGATGATTGTAGATATTGGAGCCGGAACTACGGAGGTGGCGGTGCTTTCTATGGATGGTATTGTGGTGGATACCACGATCAAAACCGCGGGTGATGCGTTCGATGAGGCGATTATTCGTTATGCGCGCAGTGAACACAATATGATTATCGGCGAACGTGCGGCAGAGGATATTAAGATTCAAATCGGAACGGCTATGGAGCGCCCGCAGCAGAAACTGATGGAAGTAAAAGGACGCGATCTGACGACAGGATTACCGAAGACGATTCGTATTGGTTCTGATCAGATCCGTGAAGCGTTGGCAGAAACAACGGCCCAGATTGTTGAGGCAGTGCACAGTGTACTGGAAAAGACACCGCCGGAATTGGCGGCGGATATCGTAGAGCGCGGCATTGTGATGACCGGCGGAGGTTCTCTTCTGGATGGTATGGAAGAACTGATTGAAGAAAAGACTGGTATTAATACAGTTGTTGCAGAAAACCCGATCACGGCAGTGGCAGTCGGTACAGAACGTTATCTGGCTGTGACAACCGGAAACGACAGGATGACAGAATAAAGTACAGAATTTTGCGGTCGCATCCGAGGCAGCAGGAAAGGGTGGAACAACCGTTAATTATGGAAACGATTTCAGGATACATTGACCATGTGATTTATCGGAATGAAGAAAACGGATATACTGTGATGGTTCTCGTCTGTGAAGGCGATGAACTGACCTGTGTGGGAACTATGCAGTATGTCAACGAAGGAGAAATGATGGAACTGCAGGGCAGCTATACGGAACACGGAACGTATGGCAGGCAGTTTAAATTCAGCGCCTATGAATTTAAGGCTCCGGAGGATGAACTTTCGATGGAACGTTATCTTGGTTCCGGAGCAATCAAAGGGATTGGTATGGCGTTGGCGGCGCGTATTGTACGCCATTTCAAAAAAGATACCTTCCGTATTATGGAGGAAGAACCGGAGCGTTTGGTCGAGATCAAAGGCATTAGCGAACGCAAGGCGCGTGAGATTGCCGAGCAGATGGAAGAAAAGCGCGATATGCGAAAAGCGATGCTGTTTCTGCAGCAATATGGTGTATCGACAGCGCTTTCTGTGAAAATTTACAGTGAGTATGGTCCGGCGCTTTACCAGATCGTAAAAGAAAATCCATATAAACTGGCGGAAGATATCAGTGGTGTTGGCTTTAAGATTGCGGATGAGATTGCTGCGCGCGTAGGGATTTTGACAGATTCTGATTTTCGTGTCAAAAGCGGAATGTTCTATGTGCTGACGCAGGCAACAGGAGAAGGGCATGTCTTTTTACCGAAAAAAGAATTGTTCTCCCGCGCTTCGGACCTTCTTGGTGTTTCGATTGAGGCAATGGAAAAAAATCTTTCGGATCTGGCGATAGAACGTAAGGTGATTATCAAGGAGCGCACTCCGGAGAAGAAACAGGAGCTGGCGGCTCCGACCGCTACCGACGAGATGGACGAGCAGTGGCGTGCCTATGGATTTTTTCAGGACTGTGATCCGCAGCCGGAACCACAGGTTTGTGTGTACAGCGCACAAAATTATTATCTTGAACTCAACACAGCCAAAATGCTGCATGATTTAAACATTTCTGCCAACACATCGGAAGATCTGATGGAAAAACGCATTACACAAATTGAAAAAGAAACGGATACGTGTCTCGAGAAACTGCAAAAGGACGCGGTTCGCGCGGCAGTCGATCACGGGCTGCTGATTATCACCGGAGGACCAGGCACTGGAAAGACAACAACAATCAATGCGCTGATTCATTATTTTGAAATGGAAGGATTGGATATTTTGTTGGCGGCGCCGACCGGACGGGCGGCGAAGCGAATGACAGAGGCAACCGGGTATGAGGCACAGACGATCCACCGTATGCTGGAGGTGTCAGGGGCTCCGGATGAAGCTTCGACAGTGACTCATTTTGAAAAAAATATGCAGAACCCGCTGGATGCGGATGTGATTATTATCGATGAGATGTCAATGGTGGATATTTTTCTGATGCATGCACTTTTAAGTGCGGTGACGGTCGGGACACGCCTGATTATGGTTGGTGATGTTAACCAACTTCCATCGGTCGGACCGGGCAGTGTTCTGAAAGATATTATTGAATCCGGGTGCTTTCCGGTGGTGCGTCTGAATAAGATTTTCCGTCAGGCAAGTGAGAGCGATATTGTGGTAAATGCGCATAAAATTAACAGTGGGGAGCATGTAACGCTTGATAATAAAAGTATGGACTTTTTCTTTTTGCAGAGAGAGGATGCAAATGTGATCATCAGCGTTGTGCTGACGCTGATCCAGAAAAAACTGCCGAAATTTGTAAATGCCGATCCATATGATATTCAGGTAATGACGCCGATGCGTAAAGGCTTGCTGGGAGTAGAACGACTGAACACGATCCTGCAGCAGTATCTCAATCCGCCGGCATCAGACAAACGAGAGAAAGAACATGCAGGCGGCATTTTCCGCGAGGGCGACAAAGTGATGCAGATTAAAAATAATTACCAGGCAGAGTGGGAGCTTCGCGGAAAATACGGCATTGCTGTGGAAAAAGGTGTAGGAGTTTTTAATGGCGACATGGGGATTGTGCGTGAGATCAATTCGTATGCAGAGATGCTGACGGTTGAATTTGATGAAGGACGGTTTGTGGAATATTCTTTTAAACAGCTTGACGAACTAGAACTGGCATATGCGATTACGATTCATAAATCACAGGGGAGCGAGTATCCGGCGGTAGTGATTCCGCTCTTGTCCGGACCGAGGATGCTGATGAGCAGAAATCTGCTTTATACGGCGGTGACGAGGGCACGCAAATGTGTAACGCTGGTTGGTTCACAGCAGGTGTTTTATCAGATGGTAGATAACCGTTTTGAGCAGAGACGTTACACTTCTTTGAAAGAACGTATCTGCGAGTGGGATATGTAACAGAAGGTATGTTATTTTAGAAAGGAATTATTTGATATAGAAAAACTAAAATATATTGAAAGGATAAAGGAATGCGCAAAACAGGTATACAGCGTTTTTCTTGACCTCCTCTTTCCGCGCCGCTGCCCGATCTGTGGTGATATTTCAGACGGCATCTGCGAGGAATGTAAAAAGAAGCTTTTGTATATCGGGCATCCGTTCTGCTTTCGCTGCGGACGCCCAGTGGAGTATGAGGAGGATGCGTACTGTGCAGACTGTCAAAAACATGTACACAGTTTTACACAGGGGCGTGCGCTCTGGCTGTATACAGGAGAAATGAGACAGGCGATCCATGCGGTAAAGTATCAAAATAAAAGGGAATATTTGGAATATTTTGCAAAAGAGATGGCGGAATATCTTCATAGAGAAATCGCGGACTGGCAGCCGGAGGTGATACTGCCCATTCCGATGCACAGATCCGCCAAAGGCATTCGTGGTTATAATCAGGCAGAGCTTTTGGCCGTTCATCTGGGGCGGGAACTGGGGATTCCGGTAGAAAAAAAGGTGCTTTTTAAAGTGCGAAAAACAGCCAATCAAAAAGAACTTGATCATAAGAGCCGCAGAACGAATCTGAAAGGAGCATTTGCTGTGAAACTGCCGCACGGGAAGAGGCAGATTTGGACAAAAGTATTGTTGGTGGATGACGTATATACGACAGGCAGTACATTGGATGAGGCTGCGCATACGCTTCGAAAAAGCGGGGTGAAAGATGTGTTTTTTGTGACAATTTGTATGGTACCGCAATAGTGTGAATATCGGGAGATTTTGAAGCTGTTATCAAATAATGGGTATGCAATCCTGCTTTTTTATGCTATACTGATAATGATATTTTATGTCAGTTTTCAGAAAGAAAACGGAAGCAGGAATAGCTATGATAGATGAAAAACGAATTTATTATATGACAAAGTTGGCGATATTTGAAACACATCACAAAGAGCAGCTGGATGGTGTACAGACATATTTTCGCAGTGATTACATAGGGCGTAATATGATAAAAAACGGGTTCCGTATTACGCTGGCATTTTTTCTGGTTCTTGCGGGTTGGGGACTTTATAATGTGGAAACACTGATTGTGGATATTACAAAAATTAATGCGGTCGCATTAGGCGCGCGTATTTTATTTCTATATGCGGTGGTGCTTTGCAGTTTTCTGGTGCTGACCTATGCGATTCAGACGGTCCGGTATAACCGTGCAAAGAAAGATTTGCAGAAATACCGGGAGCTGCTGAAAAAACTTGAGAAAACTTATCAGAAAAAGGGGTAACACATGAGAGTTTTACTTACTGCGAGGGATGTATTGAGCAGATTTTACGGACAATATGATACAATAATCAGACTGACTTGCAAGTTTGTGTTGGCACTGACAGCATTTGCATCCATCAATCAGGCGTTGGGACAGACAGCGATTCTGAATAATCTACTGATTTTGGTGGGATTGGCCGTTATTTGTACGTTTCTGCCGTCAAACAGCATTTTGCTGATTGGTGCGGCGCTGATTCTCGGACATTTCTACGGTATTTCTCTGGAAGCAGCCGTTGTGGGCGGCGGACTGCTGGTGATTGGTATTTTGCTTTATTTTGGTATTTCACCGGATTCAGCCCTTCCGTTGATCTTGACAGCGCTTGCGCAACCAATCGGACTTGGGTGTGCGCCGGCGTTGGTTTTCGGATTGATCGGCGGACCTTTAAGTGCAGTGGGAGCGGCATTTGGTGCGTTGACCTATTATCTGATCCGTGTAGTAGCGGCAAATGGCGGTGCCCTAAAAGCAAGCGCTGCGGATGCGGCGGAAGCAATGGTTCAGAAGATGGCTATGATGATCGATTACGTGATCACAGACAAAGAAATGTTGATTGCTGCGGGAACTCTGGCAGCAGTTCTGTTGATTGTGTATTTGATTCGCATTATGGAGATTAAATACGCATGGAATGTGGCAATCGCTGTCGGTGCAGCTACTTATGTGGCGATTTATGCGGCAGCAGCGGCAGGACAGCAGTTGAGCGTAAACTGGTTATGGTTTCTGACCGGAACACTTGTGTCTGTTATGATTGCCTGGCTGGTACAGATCATGCTGTTCAGTTTGGATTATCGGCGTACGGAAAATGTCCGATTTGAGGATGATGAATATTTTTATTATGTAAAAGCAGTGCCAAAGAAAAAGGTATTGCGCAAGAAACGAAAAAGAAGAGCAGAAGGGAGATAAGCGGTGGAATTCATTCAAACAATCAGAATGTGGATCGGCCTGAATTTTCCGTGGCTGAAAATACCGACGATTTCAATCGGCATTACCGATATTATTGAAATTGTAATTCTGTCTTTTCTGGTGTACAGCGTATTGGTCTGGATTAAAAACAGCCGTGCGTGGACATTGTTAAAAGGGCTTTTGATGCTGGGATTTTTTGTGGCTCTGGCGTATTTGTTCCGCATGGATACGATCACTTATTTGATTCGTCAGGGGTTTACACTGGTGATTACGGCATCCATTATTATCTTTCAGCCGGAGTTGCGAAGGGCATTGGAAAGTCTTGGAGAAAAGGCAATTTTTTCCGGGTTGCTTCCGTCCGGACAGGGAAAGGATGTGCAGCAGCGCTTCAGTGACCGTACTGTTAATGAAATTGTGCGGGCCACGATGGAGATGGCCAAGGCTAAGACAGGCGCGCTGATGGTTCTGGAAGCCAATGAAAATCTGAATGAGTATATCCGTACTGGTATTGATATCGATGCGGTGGTATCAAGCCAGCTTCTGATCAATATTTTTGAGCATAATACCCCGCTTCATGACGGCGCAGTGATCATACGTGGAGATAAGATTGTTTCGGCAACTTGCTATTTGCCGCTTTCTGAGACGAAATCACTTGGAAAAGAGCTGGGAACAAGACATCGTGCGGGTGTGGGGGTCAGTGAGGCAACAGATTCCATGACGATCATCGTATCGGAAGAAACCGGGCGTGTTTCGATTGCCAGAAAAGGAGCGTTGATGCGAAGTGTATCTGAGGATATGCTTCGGGAACAGTTGGTGCGTCATCAGAATAAAACAGTTGTGCAGAAAAAGAATCTGATTACAGGGATACTGATGTCAGACCGTAAAAAAACAGAACAGGATAAAAATAAGGAGGCATAATGAAACTGAGACATAAAATTACCTATAATTTTGGTCTGAAGCTGCTTTCGGTTGTGACTGCCTGTCTGATCTGGCTAATGGTAATGGATAATAATGATCCGGAGCGCACGCAGGTTTACCGTAATGTGGGTGTTGTGATCAAAAACAGCGATACGATAACAAATGCAAATAAAACGTTCTCTGTACTGGAAGGCACGGAAAAGGTCAACGTTTATGTGACAGCACGTGAATCAGTGCGCAAGAAACTGACGGCGGCAAGTTTTACGGTGAAGGCAGATATGGAAGAATATAATGCGGCAATTGGTTCTGTGCCGCTGCAGGTGAGTTGTTCTGACTCTTCTGTCCGGCAGGAGGATATCCGTATTCAACCGTCTTCTTTAAAAATTAGTATGGAAGATAAGATTGAGGAGAGTTTCGGGATTGTGGAGTCAATCAGCGGGACTGCACAGAAGGGATATGAACTGGGAAGTACAACGATTCTTTCCGGAGATACCATTAAGATTGCCGGTCCGGAATCTCTGATCAATATTATTGGTAAAGTGACAGTGCCAATCGATATTACAAATCTTTCGGAAAATAAGACAAGTTCTTATACAATCCGTATACAGGATAAGAACGGTGCTAATATGACAGAAAATCAGATGAATAATCTGGAACTGAAAACGGTCAGCGGAGCGGTTTTGGAAAAGAATCAGGCATCGGTTCATCTGGATGTTTGGAAAGTATACAATGATATCGAGGTAAATGTGCCTCTGCTGGGGGAACCGGCAGAGGGGTATGAGGTGACGGAGATTACTGTCTCACCGAAAACAGTAAATATTGCTGCAAAAGAAGAGATGATTGAAAATTTGGGCGGTCAACTTAAAGCAATTGACGGTGTAAATATTTCCGGGGTTTCTTCTAATGTGGAGGCACAAATTGATCTTACAGAAACACTGGCGCAATATAAGGATCTTCGTTTGGAGGAAGAGACTTCGCCGGTCGTGCTGGTAAATGTCCGGGTGGATAAGATTGGTACGAGGACGATTGACTTTCCGGTATCGCAGATTGATCTGGTAAATCCACCGGCAGACAAGCGGCTGGTTTTTACACCGACAGATCAGCTTCCAGTCAACATACGTGCGGAAGAAGAACAGCTAAACGCTCTGAAAACGGAAGATATTCAGGCATCCATTGATTTGTCGGCATATACCCGTAACGGCAATTATACAATTCCAGTGGAAATTGTGCTTCCGGAAGGCTGTGAACTTGGAGAAAAAGTGACGATTGCCGTCAGCATGCAGGACGAAGAAATGGAGCAGGAGATTGAGCCTCAGACAGGAGAATAGCTTATGGTCAGTAAGACGTTTGTGATAAAAAACACTGCCGGACTTCATTTGAAGCCATCGGCAGCACTTTGCAGTGAAGCAATCAAGTACAGGTCAGCAATTACACTTTCTTACGGAGAAGTAACGGTAAATGCCAAGAGTGTGATTAATGTACTTGCCGCCTGTGTAAAAGAAAACAGTACCATTACGCTCACCTGTGAAGGAGAGGATGAACAGGAAGCTCTGGAAAGTCTGGGACGACGGATCAGTGAGGGATTGGGAGAATAGAGAAAATAGCCGGGGATGTCTGCTGATTCAGGTGTAACTGCCTGAGAGGAGACATCCTTTTAGTAATGAAAAAGAGGACGTTAGCATGGTGATATTTATAAAAAGTATGGCGGCGCTTGTGCTGCTTTTTGTGGCTCCATTTCTGATGGGGAGTCTGCTTTTATCATTTTTTAACAGAAAGCAAAGTGGTTTTGCGGCTCGGACAGTGACCGGATATTTGTTGATGTTTTCTATTTTTGAGATATTGACTGTACCGTTGACGATCTTGCGTGTTCCGTATCATGTACTGGTGTGGATTGCGGGAATAATTTATGTGGTATTGTGCCTACTGTCCATTTGGAAGTATCGTGGAGATATTCGAAAAGAATTGCTGAAAGCTTTCAACAGCTCCTTTTGGCAGCCGTGGACGATGTATGCGGCGCTCTCTTTGGTGATACTGCAGGCAGCAGCTTATGTCTTTTTTATGACAACTGATTTGGATGATGCCTATTATGTGGCGGCGGCGACAACGGCGATTCACTACGATACGCTGTATTTGAACAGTCCGTACACCGGTATGTCGGTGGAAACACTGAATCTTCGCTATGTGTTGTCTCCGTTTCCGATGTTTTTGGCGTTTATCAGCACCTGCACCGGCATTGAACCGGCTGTTATGGCACATACGGTATTGCCAGCTTTTTTGATTATGCTGGCGTATATGGTTTATTATCTGCTAGGCGGTATACTGTTCACTGGAAAACAGCCGGATGGAATACGAGCAGCAGAAAAACGAGAGCAAACACGGCAGATCGGGCTGTTTCTGGTATTGCTGTCATTGATTCATATATATTCCTATTATTCTATTTATACGCAGGGAACATTTTTGCTGATCCGTATCTGGCAAGGGAAAGCGGTGCTTGCTTCCATACTGCTTCCGTGTCTGTTCTGTATGGGGTATAAAGCACTGACCGGGTATCAGGAAAAAGGAGACTGGTTTATTCTATTTTTGTGTGCAGTTTCTTGTACGATGGTATCTTCGATGGGAGTGGCATTGGCACCGGTACTGCTCGGTATTCTTGCGCTTTTGTTTGGTGTTTTTAAAGGAAAATGGAGATATGTGATGAATATGATCCTCTGTTGTCTTCCGTGTGCGCTCATCGGAGCGTTGTATTTGATTTTGAAGGTAATACAGAAATCTATGTAACAAGAATAGTGAAATGGATGTAAATTGGAGAAAAGTATGCAGATCATGATTGCACAAATGGAAAATGCAGCCGACTGGCTGTTATCATATATCGGAAACGGATGGCATGTGGTACTGTTGGTACTGGCTGTTGTCTATATTCTATTTCAGAAGCAGGAACATACACATCGCAGACTGTTGGCGGGTTATGTTTGTCTGTTTACGGTAATTTATTTTTGTCCGCCGATATCCTGGATGTTGACGCGTTTTATTGGAGAATTTGTCTATTGGAGGATGCTATGGATATTACCTCTGCCGCTGATTGTAGCATATGTTATGGTAAAAGTGTGGGCAAAGGGCAGATCGAAATGGCAGCGTGCAGTATTGTTGGTTCTTTTTGCTGGGAGTATTATTTTTACCGGAGAAAATGTATATCTGGCGGAAGGAAGCCCCTATGAAAAAGCAGTGAACTGGCAAAAGGTGCCGTCTTCTCCGGCGGCGATCTGCGATGTGATCAATGCAAATCGTGAGGAAGGTGAGCATGCGATGTTGGCAGCACCGTCTGATATGGTCGGTTATATAAGGCAGTATGATGGGAGTATTGAACAGATATACGGACGTCGCGGCAAGGTGCGTCCGGGCGGAAATTATGTGATACGCCAGCTGAAGAAAGAAAAGATTGCTTATTATGGTCTGACGAACCGGCTGCGTGAAATGAATTGCAATTTTATTGCTTTGCCGGAAGGAGAGGGGCGCGAGCGCGGTATGAAAAAACGGGGATTTGAAAAGATTGGTCAGGTCGGCAGTTATGTCATATACAAAGATATGCAGCCGAGCCTGTGATTACCAGTATACAGACAGTTGTTTTTTGCAGAAAAATGTTGTAGAATGTGTTCTGGCACAAAAATAGGTTTTAATTTTCAGAACAGATCAGAGGAAAGACAATATGGGAAAAAGAGAACGGTATAAACGCATCATTATGTTTATGTCCTCCGTATTGATACTGGCGTTGGAAACAGCATTGTTTGCCATGATCTGGTATAAATGCTATGCGAGGACAGGGGTTATCGGCAGAGGATTTGTGCGTGGAAATCAGGCGATTATTGCACTGTATGCAGTGATGCTCTATTTGTTTTATCATATATATGGTGGATTTAAGGTTGGATATCTGCGTGTGTTTGAGGTACTGTATTCGCAGATCCTGTCGGTAATCTGTGTGAACATCATCACGTATTTGCAGCTCTGTCTGATTGGACGTTGGAGACTTGGTACAAATCTGACGCCGATTTTATATATGACTGCGATAGAACTTGTAATCGTGGGAGTATGGGTGGTTTCTATGCGCTGGGTATATGCCCGTATTTATCCGCCGCGCAAGATGCTGCTGGTTTATGGTGCACGCAATCCACGCGACTTGATTCGTAAAATGTCTGCCAGAGAAGATAAATATAATATTTGCGAAACGGTGCATCTTTCCAAAGGAGAAGCGTATATTAAGAAGAAGATCGATGAATATCCGGCGATTATTTTAGGTGACATTCCGTCGGCTTCCAGAAATATTTTTTTGAAATATTGTTTTGAGACGGACAAACGCTGCTACAGTATCCCGAAGCTTTCGGATATTATGCTGCGCAGTGCGGATAGCATTCACTTGTTTGACACGGCGCTTTTACTGTCCAGAAACCGGAGATTGACTGCAGAACAGGCCTTTGTAAAGAGAACGATGGATATTGTTTTTTCATTGGCAGGTTTGATATTAGCAGCTCCGTTTATGATTGTGATCGCATTATTGATCAAGCTGTACGATGGTGGTCCTGTTTTTTATAAGCAGGAACGTCTGACGATAGACCAGAAAGTATTTCATATTCTGAAATTCCGCAGTATGAAAGTGGAATCTGAAGAAAAGGGTGCGCGTCTGGCCTTTAAAGGGGATGACCGTGTAACGCCGATCGGCAGGGTAATTCGCAACATTCATTTTGATGAGCTGCCGCAGATCTTCAATATTTTAAAAGGTGATATGTCCTTAGTTGGACCGCGCCCGGAGCGTCCGGAAATTGCAGCGCAGTATGCAAAGGAACTGCCGGAATTCCATTATCGACTGAAGGTAAAGGCAGGGCTGACTGGATATGCACAGGTATACGGAAAGTATAACACCACACCGTATGACAAATTGAAGCTGGATTTATCCTATATCGAGAATTATTCTGTGATACTGGATCTTAAGCTGCTGATGCTGACTTTTAAAATCCTGTTTCAGAAGGAAAATACGGAAGGTGTGGAGGCATGGCAGGTGACGGCCGCAACAAAAGAAGAAAAAGAAAAGTCACAGGATGACGGAGGCGTTTTATGAGTAAGCCGACAGTTTCTGTTGTGATGCCTGCATATCATTGTGCAGGCACTATACAGCAGGCCATAGATTCTGTAAAAGCACAGAATGTGGATTTGGAAATCATAGTGATCAATGATTGTTCAAAGGACGACTTGGATGAAGTGATGAAAGCCTACGAGGATGATCCTGTGGTTTTTTATGTAAAGAATGAGAAAAACATTGGGGCTGCGGCAAGTCGCAACAGGGGTGTGGCAATGGCCAGAGCTCCTTTTGTTGCTTTTTTGGACAGTGATGACTGGTGGGAACGGGACAAGCTGAAAAAACAGTTGAGAAAAATACAGGAAACAGGCTGTGTTCTCTGCAGCACAGCACGTGAACTGGTGACTGCGGATGGGAAACAGACCGGACAGGTCATAGCGGTAAAAGAACGGATCACATACCGGGATCTGCTTATGCATAACAGTATTAATTGCTCTTCCGTTCTTGCAAGGACAGAGATATTGCGGGAATTTCCGATGGAATATGAGCAGGCGCATGAGGATTACGTTACTTGGCTGAAAATTCTTCAGAAATATCGGCAGGTTTGTGCTGTCAATGAGCCACTTTTAAAATACAGGCTGACGAGTACCGGAAAATCTGGTACGAAGCTTGCTTCGGCAAAGAAAACCTTTCAGGTTTACCGTTACATGGGGTTTGGTCCGGTAAAATCTGCGCTTTGTTTTTGCAGTTATGCATTGCATGGTGTGATAAAGTATAGTGCGGCCAAGGTAAAGTGATTGAAATTCAGAGGTCGATATGTTACAATATATTAAATGTGTTAAAAAATATGTAAAAAGCTTGTTTCTATAAGGAACAGCAGAAGGACAATTGTGAATATAAAATTTGTGATCAGGCAGTTTATTAAAATGGGTGTACAGAACCTGTTTCTGCCAGTTGTGTATCGGTTTTGTAAGAAACGGCATGTAAATAAGAACTGCATTGTGTTTGCGGATGCACATCATGAGGACATGCCATTCAGTATGCGCTGCCTGTATCAGGCTGTCAAAAAAAACGGTATGCACGTTGTGATGCAGTTTTCCGATTACGGAAAAGGATCTTTTTTAGATAATTTGAAAAATATGCTGCAGTTTATGCGTGTATATGCAAATGCCGGTTATGTGGTAGTGTGCGATAATTTTCTGCCGGCGGCTTCGTGTAAAAAACGTTCGGAGACAAAGGTGATTCAACTCTGGCACGGCTGTGGAGCATTAAAAAAATTCGGTTATGATACGCCTGAAGATATTCCTTCTTATTATAAAGGAAATGTTTTGCGTAATTGTGATTGTGTGACGGTAAGTGCGCCGTGGTGTGTTCCTTATTTTGCAAGTGCAATGGCGCTGCCGCAGGAACGGATAATGCCGCTTGGCATTAGCCGAACAGATTTATATTATCGTCCGGAATTTTTGAAAATAGTCCGGAAACGATTTCAAAATGAATATCCGCAGGCAGCAGGGAAAAAAGTACTTCTTTGGGCGCCGACTTTCCGTGGAAATGCGGCTCAGGCGCGTGTATGCGGGCAGGAAGCAATCGATCGTTTGGCACAGAAGCTTGGAGAAGAGTGGTGTGTAATTAAATGCCTGCATCCACATATGCGGAAAAAATTACCAAAAGGGAATTGTCTGACCGCGGAAGAGCTCCTTCCGGTGACAGACCTGCTGATTACGGACTATTCTTCGATTCTATTTGATTATTTGATTTTTCAAAAGCCGTTGGTGCGTTTTGTACCTGATTATCAGGAGTACTGTAAAAACAGAGGTTTTTACATGGATTATGAGACGCTGCCGGGCGCGATGGTTGAATCGGAAGATGACCTTTATGCAGCAGTTGTAAAAGAAGCACAGGATTACGATAAAGAAGCGCTGAAGAAAACGTTTGAAAAATATATGAGTGCATGTGACGGACATGCGACAGAACGAATTATGAAATGGTTGAAGGAGGCATAAAATGGAGAAAACAAATGTATTTGGAGTAGTGTTGGCAGGCGGAATCGGCAGCCGTATGGGAAATGTGGAAAAACCGAAGCAGTTTATGGAAGTTGGCAAAAAACCGATCATTGTACACACCATTGAAAAGTTTGTAGTAAATCCGTCTTTTGAACGGATTATTGTATTGTCTCCGAGACAGTGGATAAGATATACACAGGATGTAATAAAAAAATATATTCCGATGAATGAAAAAATTGATGTGATTCAGGGTGGGGAAACCAGAAACGAGACAATCATGAATTCTATACGTCATATCGAAGAACAGTATGGGTTGGATGATGAGACAATCATTGTGACACATGATTCTGTGCGTCCGTTTGTGACACATCGTATTTTGGAGGATAATATCCGTTACGCAAAAGAAACGGGTGCCTGTGATACGGTGATTCCGGCTACGGATACAATCGTGGAAAGTACGGATCATACCTGTATCACAAATATTCCGGATCGTTCCAAGATGTACCAGGGACAGACGCCGCAGAGCTTTCGGGCAAAAAAGCTGCGTGATGTTTATGAGGGACTGACGAAAGAAGAAAAAGAAATTCTTACCGATGCGTGTAAAATTCTTGTTTTAAAGGGCGAGAAAGTGCACCTGGTAAACGGCGAAGTGTTTAATATTAAAATCACCTATCCGTATGATCTGCGGATGGCAGAGTCTCTGCTTGGAGGAGAAAAATTATGCTAAATACCGTATACCAACTGAAGGCGGCCAGACAGTTTGAAGTGGTGTTAAAGGATGTGGAACTGGATGATCAGCATATACTGGTACGTCCGACACATTTGTCCATTTGTCATGCAGACCAACGTTATTATCAGGGAACGAGACCGGAGGCAGTATTAAAAGAAAAGCTTCCGATGGCGCTGATCCATGAGGGGATTGGCAAGGTTGTTTATGATCCGACCGGTACTTTTGAAGTGGGAGCAGAAGTAGTCATGATCCCGAACCATCCGTCTGAGACGGATGAGGTGATCGGCGAGAATTATCTGCGCTCCAGTAAATTCTGCGGCAGCAGTAAGGATGGCTTTATGCAGGAGTATGTGCAGCTATTGCCGGATCGGGTAGTTCGGTTGCCGGAAGGGATTGACAAGATTACTGCGGCATTTACAGAGATTGTGACTGTTAGTTACCATGCGATCAGCCGTTTTATCCGTTTCTCTCATGAACGACGGGAGGCAGTCGGTGTTTGGGGTGACGGAAATCTCGGCTATATTACATCATTATTGCTCAAAAAAATGCTGCCGAACTGCAAAGTATATATTTTCGGGCTTAATCAGCAGAAAATGGATGATTTTTCTTTTGCAGATGATGCTTTTCTGGTAAATGAGATTCCGAAAGATTTGAAACTGGATCATGCTTTTGAGTGTGTGGGCGGAGCGGGTTCGGGCAAAGCAATCAGTCAGATTATTGACTGCATTATGCCGGAGGGAACTGTCAGTCTCCTTGGAGTCAGTGAAGATCCGGTACCAATCAATACGCGTATGGTGCTGGAAAAAGGGCTGCATTTCTTTGGCAGCAGCCGCAGCGGCAGAGAAGATTACGAAGGATTGATGCATTTATATGAAGAAAATCCAGACATCCCTTCTTATCTGGAAAATATTGTCGGTACGCAGTTTAAGGTAAGTAATCTGAAAGATATTACAAATGCATTTGAGACAGATATCCATAAATTGATCGGGAAGACCGTGATGATCTGGAATGAATAGGCAGAGGGAGAATTTATGAAGAAGATACTCATTCGGGCGCATATGTCGCCGTTTGACAACTGGAATGCGGAGCAGGTACTGAAGCACGACCGCGTGGGTACCAATGCCGGAAACATGATTTTTACGAACAGTCTGATGCGGACGTTGATGACAGAGGATGTGCAGATTGATACCTTTAATACCAGACGTGATCTGACACCGGAAAATTTGGAGCGTATCAACAGTGAGTATAGCTGTGTTGTGCTGCCGTTTGCCAATGCGTTCCGAACAACGTTTCAGCGGGAACTGCAGTCAATCACCAAATTTGTGAAACAGCTGAAGATTCCCTGTGTCGTTGCGGGAATTGGTGTTTCCGCAAGTTTTGCCAATCCATTGAAAGAAAAAAATTCATTTGATGACGCGGCAAAAGACTTTTTGAAGGTCATTTTGGATAAGTCTGCACTCATTGGAACACGCGGTGAAGTAACTGGTGAATATCTGAAAAAATTGGGATTTCAGGAAGAATCGCATTACCGGGTAATCGGCTGTCCGTCTATGTACTGGTACGGCGAGCAGCTTCCCTATATAGAAAAACACGAATTGACATCGCAGTCACCGGTCAGTGTGAACTGGAAAATTGATCTGCCGGAACCGATTCATGTATTTATGCGTGAAAATATGGCAAAGTTTGAAAATATACAGTATGTGCCTCAGATCATGGATGAGATGCGTCTGATGTATTACGGAACGCCGTTTCCGTCTGGAAAGTATAAAAAGATTACAGAGAATTATCCGAGTAGACCGGATCATCCGCTATATACGGGCGGAAAGGCAGTTAGCTTTATTAATCCGCAGACTTGGTTTGCGTATATGCAGGAAAAACAGTTTTCGTTTGGCAGCCGTATCCACGGGAATATTACAGCGCTTCTTTCCGGAACACCGAGTTACGTGATAGTTTCTGATTATCGAATTTCAGAACTAGTGGAATATCATAATATTCCACATATCAATTTTCAAGATTTAAAAGAAGGAGACGATATTTTCTCGCTCTATGAAAAGGCAGATTACAGTAAACTGTACGATGGTCATCAGAAACGTTTTGAAAACTATATTCAGTTTTTAGAGAAAAATGGTCTGGATCATATTTTTAAAGAAAATAGATATCAGGCGGGCTTTGCGTCTGCGCAAAACAGTGTGGAAGTAGTATCCGGCGCTATCCCTGCAGAAGACGTAGAAGTACGGGCAGCATCACAGGAGCAGCTTCTTTGCCCGTATGATCGGAAAATGGCATCGATGGATCTGCAGCCAGCCTTGTACCCATTTTTCTCAGTGCCGGTAGAGGAACAGGCGAGACGTCTTATGGAAGTGCAGAAAGCTTATACGGCTTTGCAGCGTCGCTTTGATGACGTGAAGTCCTTAGAGACAATATTGAAATTATACCGTATGGATAAAGGTGTAAAGTGGCTGCTGAAGAAATTCAAAAAATGATAGAAAGATAAGGAACACAATACAGAATGATAGCAAAAATTACGCATGGATTTGCATGGAGAGGCAGAAAAGTAAAACGAAAGGTGAGAAGAATTCTTGCGAAACCGCGGAAATGGATGATAAAGATATATAAGTACATGACATTAAAGAAACTTTATCCGTCCACTTACCGCAAGTATGCGCAAAATCCGGTAAAAGAAAATAAGATTGTTTTTCTGGAAGTGCGCTTGCAGGAACTGACGGATAATTTTCAACGGATTTACACAGCGCTGCAAAAGAAGGGTGGATATGAACTGGTAATCTGTCATATTGGAGACGGCTTGCTGAGTCGTAAAGAACAGTATCACAATAGCCTTGCTGCCTTAAAAGAGATTGCGGATGCGAAATATGTTTTTATCAATGATTCCTCTTCTTTGATTAGTTGCATTCCGCTGCGCAAAGAGACGAAGATCATTCAGACCTGGCATGCTTGCGGTGCGTTTAAGAAATTTGGTTTCAGTACGGCAGAAAAGAAATTCGGCGGCACACGGGAACAGCTGCTGAAATATCCGTTGCATAAAAATTTTTCTATTGTAACAGTCAGCAGTCCGGAGGTAGTCTGGGCATATGCGGAAGCATTCAATATGAACGATCGCAAGCAGGATATTCTTCCGACCGGAATCAGCCGCACCGATGTGTTCTACGATCAAGATGCAATCCGCGCTGCGTATGAAAAGATCCATAAGCTGATGCCATCCAGCAGAAAGAAGAAAGTGATTCTTTACGCACCGACTTATCGAGGTCGTGTTGCAAAAGCGTACTCTCCGGAAAAAATGGATCTGCAGCTGATGCATCAGGAACTCGGAGAAGAATATGTGATTGTATTTAAACATCATCCGTTTGTAAAAAAACGTCCGCAGGTTCCGGAAGAACTGAAGGAGTTTGCGGTAGATATGACAGATGATATGGCAATCGAGGAACTTTTAATGGTCAGCGATATCTGTATTTCTGATTATTCCTCTTTGGTATTTGAATTTTCTTTATTTGAACGGCCGATGATTTTCTTTGCATATGATCTGGACGAGTATTTTGACTGGCGCGGTTTTTATTATCCATATGAAGAGATGGCACCGGGACCGATCTGTAAAGAAACGGAAGAGATGATAGATTACATCAAACATCTGGATACGAAATTTGATAAGCAACAGGTAATCGCGTTTAAAGAGAAGTTTATGAGTGCGTGCGACGGGCATGCGACGGAGAGAATATTGGAGTTATTGTAGATGAAGACGAGAGTGGCAAAATGGGATAATTTAAAAGCGTTTTTGATTTTGTGTGTGGTTGTAGGGCATGTGGCAGATCTGTATGTTGGGGAATCAGACGCTTTGAGAGGAATTTTTTTATTTATTTATTTTTTCCATATGCCAGCGTTTTTTTTCATATCCGGTCTTCTGTCAAAGAAGGTCATTGATGAAAATAAAATTGAAAAAGTAGTACCGTATCTTGTGCTGTATTTTTTTACAAAGTTTTTATTGTTTTTTGTTTCGGGGATAATACGAGGCGGTTGGTCGCTACGTTTTTTTAGTGAAAGCGGTGTACCGTGGTTTGCATTAGCATTGTTTGCAATGTATGTAATTACTATGTATGTGAAACACTTTCATTGGACATATGTTTTGATATGGAGTTTACTCCTGAGTTTTTTTGTGGGGTATGACCAGACAATGGGAGATTTTCTGGCGATTCGGCGCATTATTAACTTTTATCCGTTTTTCTATGTAGGTTATTTGATGGATTCGAAAGAACTTGAGAAAGTATTTTTAGATTGGAAATGGAAAGTGGCAGCATGGGCAGGTGTTGGAATTGTTGGAGTATTTTGTCTGATGGGTGTGGATAAGCTTTATTGGCTGAGGCCGCTGATGACTGGGAGAAATCCGTACAGTGCTTTAAGCGAACAATTATTGCCCTACGGGGGGGTGATTCGCATATTGCTGACAGCAGCAACATTTTTGATGATAGCATTGCTTGTTGCGGCAGCACCTGCTAAAACATACTGGTTCACAAAAATCGGTATGAGGACACTTCCGATATATGTGATTCATTATGCGTTTATTTATGTTTTATTTTGTAGAATGCATGTGAATGAATGGCTCCAGAGTGTACTTCTGTATAGAGGGGGATGGCAGATAGGTGTATTGTTGATTGGAGTGATTATTACATTGATCTGTTCAAATCGCTATTTTGATTTGTTTATTAGAAAATTGATGTATAGTAACTGTAGAACACATTGATTTTGAAATGGTTTTTGGAGAAAATAAAGATAAATCATCAAAAACCCGTAATTCATTTTATATTCTAGTATATGGTATTGCGAAGCCAACTGTATTAGCTGTAATGGCAGGAGCAAGTGATACGCTAACAAGGTAGCGATGGCTGTGGGAATGTGTTTGTTTTACTGGATTTGATTATTTGGGATAGAGATTATTTACGTTTAAAGAGAAATAGAGAGCAATTAAATATATTAACAGCGGGATGAATTTTATAGATATTATGATAAATAAAAAGATTGTTTTAACATCTGAAATTGTATTTTAATTTATGGGGCGGATAGACCCAGTTGAGTACGTTGGAGTTTCTCAACAGAGAAACGGAAACGTGCGAAATATAATCCACCCGCTATGCGGGTGCGCGACGTTAGTTATACAAAAAATCACCTTTCC
>JBMNRF010000013.1:0-79231 GCA_050944495.1 Marvinbryantia sp. | reverse complement strand
GAGCATTGTTTTGGTGCGCCGTCAAGGGTGGCGTACACTGCCAATTACTAACATATCTGCAATTTTCAAGGTTCATTTGAGCCTGTTTTTTTCGGCTCAATTTTTCATAGATTACTTGACACTACCCCTTTTCATTCTTCTCCTACAGTAATAAATATGAACGAAAAAGTCAAATTTTTTTCAAATATCGATCACAAATTCATCACAAATTCATTTTAAGATACAATCATTCAAATAAAACTACATAAACTTTAAGGAGGATATAGATATGAAAAAGTACAAACATCTCGGCGCTGCACTTGCAGCAGTTATGATCACAGGAACAATCGGTTCCACCGCAATCGGTCTTCATACTTATTTTGAAAAAGACAACCGCGTTCAGGCAGAAGAAGTTTCCTTGACCGAAGCGGAAACAAATGCAAAGCCGGTCAGCACAGAAACTGCAGATGCATCTATGATGCTGCCAAACGTAAAACAGATTACCAAGGACGCCATGCCATCGATTGTCGCAATCACAAACGAGTCTATCGAAACCATTCAGTTTTACGGACGTGAATTTGAAATGGACAGCGAAAGCAGCGGTTCCGGCATCATCGTCGGCAAAACAGATGACGAGCTTTTGATTGCCACTAACAACCACGTTGTAGAAGGCTCTGACGAATTGACTGTCTGTTTTAGCGTAGATGCCGATGACGAAGAAGATAAACTAGTTTCCGCACAGTTAAAAGGTACCGACTCTTCTCTGGACCTTGCCGTAATCGCCGTGAAACTGGATGATGTCTCTAAAGATGTCCGCGAACAAATCTCCGTCATCCAAATGGGTGATTCAGACAATGTAGAAGTCGGTGACTGGGCTATTGCCATCGGAAATGCACTCGGCTACGGCCAGTCCGTAACTATGGGAATTGTCAGCGCACTTGACCGTGAAGTAACTGTTTCCACTAATAATGGAACTATTTCCAACTATATGCTTCAGACGGACGCGGCAATCAACTTCGGTAACAGCGGCGGTGCACTCCTTGATGCGAACGGTAACCTGATCGGCATCAACTCCGCGAAAGCTTCCGATACCGGTGTGGAAGGCATGGGATATGCCATTCCGATCAACACTGCAAAACCAATCATCGAAGATTTGATGAACCAGACCACACGCGAACTCGTTGACGCAGAAGACGCAGGCGCACTCAGTATTTCCGTAACAAATGTATCGGAAGAAGCACGTCAGATTTATAGTATTCCGTCCGGCGCTTTTGTTGCCGACGTAAATAAAGACGGTGCTGCCGATAAAGCTGGCATGAAACAAGGTGACATTATTACCCGTCTCGAAAAAACAGGTATCTCTTCCCGTGATGAGCTTCTGGAAAAAATGCAGTATTACGCAGCCGGCGAAACTGTTGAAGTGACGGTACAGCGTATGGGTGACGGCGGATATGTAGAAAAGGTACTGGAAGTTACTCTGGATGAAAAACCGGATGCTGATGAGGCTGCTAACAACACCGACAAAGAACAGCAGATGCCGGATGAAGAAGAATGGAACGAAGAAGAATCAGACTTTAATGAAGGTTACAACGGACCGCTTGGATTCTGGAACTAATCTCTTTCCTTTCCAAAAGAAAACAGGGGCAGCAAGTCAGCTGTCCCTGTTTTCTATCACATTAGAAACTTTATACGGATTAACTGGCAAGTTTCTTTCCTCAAAATTTCTTTTTCAGGAGAACTCCTTTATGTTTAATCTTTTAATTGTAGATGATGATCAGATCATCCGTCGTTATTACCATACGATTCTGTCCCGTGCCGGTTATCACACCTACAGCGCACCCGGATGTGAAGAAGCACTGTATATCCTGGAAAACCATCCGATTGATCTTCTCCTTCTGGATGCCACAATGCCAGGAATGGACGGCTATACCTTTACCAAATCTCTGCGTGACTGTAAAAATCCCATACCGATTCTGATGATTTCCGCAAGGCAGCTTCCATCTGATCTGAAGAAAGGCTTTTTGATGGGCGTTGATGACTATATGAAGAAACCTGTTGATGAAGAAGAACTGCTCCTTCGTATCAAAGCCCTGCTGCGGCGCGCCCATGTTGTCTCAGAACGGAAGCTTTCCATCGGCAATACTATCTTACATTTCGACACTCTGACTGTAACTGCAGACGGATACTCCCAAATCCTTCCGCAAAAAGAGTTTTATCTTCTGTATAAGCTTCTTTCCTATCCGAAGCAGATATTTACCCGCGGGCAGCTGATGGAAGATATCTGGGGACCGAATTCAGAATCTACAGAGGCCACTGTCTGCGTACATATTAACCGCCTGAGGAAACGTTTTAAACACAATTGCGATTTTTCAATCATGACCATACGCGGAATCGGATATAAAGCACTGATCACCGATGAGACGTAGGGAAATGGTTTCCAATAGGTTGTGTCTCTGAGTAATTTGATACAGGCAGAATGTCTGAACATAATACATTTGTACACCATACAAAAGCGGCTGCTTAACTAATAATCTGGCAGCCGCTTTCTTATTATTCTTCTGCAATTTCAAAACTATACTTCTCTTTGTCAGCACATTTTTATAAAATCTCCACAAATGCCTCCATCGCTGTAGCCTCCACGGTATGTACCTGCGTTGATCCTTCCAGCTGTACATAATAATTTCCGTTTTCATCCGTATCCCCTACATAAAACGTAAGTTCGCGCTGTACCATCTGTGGCTCGATTTCCGTTTCGCTTTCTGTTTCCGTCTCAAGATCCGCAAATGTTTCCGTTTCTGTCTCCTCAGAAACAACCTTTTCTTCTTCCTCATAAACAATTGTCAGTTTCACCGCATCATCTCCAAGTCCATATTCCTCCGGCTTCTCACAATTGTATTCCAGATAATCTACATAGCTGATACTTCCGACAGAAGAAACAGCCGTCTGAATTTCTGATGCCGTCATCCCGCTTGGTCCTTCCGATTCCGTCTCCGTTTCTGTTTCTGTCTCGGTTTCGTTCTCTGCTGCTGTCTCTGTTTCTGTTTCCGCAGCCACTTCTCTCTCCGAAGTCATTTCCATTTCACTCTCAGCTATCGAACCATCCCCTTCTGTCCAAATATCGTCTTCCAGATAAAAGTTCCGTATATCCGCACCCCGACTAACTGAAATTCCGGTAATAGAGCTTGCCATCACATATGGCACTTCATCGCTGGAAGCATAATCCAGCAGTTCTTTAGATACCTCATTTCGAAGAGAGGTACTCGTCGTATAAACCACGCCGGAATCCTCTCCCAGCATTACATAATCATTACCCGTACCGCTGTTCATATCCCCGATCGTCACCACTGTTTCTATTCCTCCGGAATCTGTGACGGTTACAATATTCTGCGGCTCATCCAGCCCATATTCAGAAATATCTGTAATATCCTCCAACGTTCTTATCGCTTCAAGCGGAGCCAGACACCCCAGCACAGAATCTATCTGTGCTGAGTTGACCGGAAATGCTTCATCTGCCGCATACTTCCATTCTTCCTCTTCTTTTTCAAATACGGCCTCATCCTCCCCGATCTGAAAGGTCAGCTTTGTAATATCTGCCGTTTCAATTTCTGTAATTGTTTCTTTCTGCGATTCCTCCGACGCCTTTTCCTGCACTTTCTCGTTGTTCACTTTCAATGCGAAATATGTGCCGAACAACACGCACATTCCGGCGGTGCCGGCAAGTAAAGTCACTGTTTTTTTCTGCATTTTCCTGTCTCCTTCGCTCCGGTTACTGTTTTCTTCGTTTCAACCATACAAACAAGCCGTAAAGAATAAATGTCAGCGGAATGACTACAATCACAATAATACTCCAGAAGTTTACGTTTGCTGCTGTCAGCGTCAGATATTCAAAAGACATACTCTTTACCGGAATAGAAATCGTTGATTCGTGACCGCAGATCCAGCTCAGCGTATTTAAAAACAGCTTGCTGTTTCCGCCGGAAACCATCTTATTCATAGTATCGTCTATCAGCGCGGATGAAGTGAATACTGCCAGTTTTGTTTCTGCGGTTTTACTATTCTCCGCAGTTGTTTCCGTTGTATTTTCCGTCGCTGTTTCCGTTTCGGCACTTTCCCCAGAAGTTTCTTCATCCTTCTCAGATGCTGTCTCATCTTCCAGTTCCAATGCATCCAATGATTTCGTCAGACCAGTATCATCCGTTACATCCGCTGCACCAAGCAGTGCTTCTGCTTCCTGTAATACTTCATCCGTCAGCTCCACTTCCTCGCTCGCGAGCATACCGACTGCAAACGGTCCGTCAATATCACCGTCCTCTTTTTCATATGTCTTCATATTTTGTATATCTGTTTTCGAATACGCACTATCCGATGTAGAAAGCACCTCTTTGATCGTCAAACCTTCGCGTACTTCCTCACTCTGCGTCAATCCCTGCGCTGCTGCCATAATGACAAAAGCATCGCCGCCGGTCATACCGGAAGTCACTTCTGTACTGTTGATTTCCGGAAGCAGGTAATATGGAATCTGAACATAATTCTGTGCATCACCTTCCATCACCGCGCCTTCCTGACGAATCATGCCGTACTCTTCGAGCACGCGATCCAGATTCGGCATCTCCGTTCCCGTATAATCGCTAATGATCACCGCTTTTCCACCGGTTTTCAAATAACTCAGAACTTTATTCGTTTCCGCGTCTGTCAAATCCGAAGTGGGCGAGAGAAGCAACAGACAATCCGCATCCTCCGGCACTTTCTCTGCCGATACCAGATTCAGTGTATCCAGTTCAATATTTTCTTTTTCCACTTCACTGCTGAAATTACCGCTCAGTTCACGCTCTCCATGACCGCTCAATGCATATACCTTCGGCAGACCATCGGAACTTACCGCAGCGATCGCACTGGTGAGCTGTCCCTCCGCATCAAAACCGGTTGTCTGATAGGAATATGTATTATAATCAATTTGCTGCTCATACATGTCGCTGTAATTGATCACACGGCTGTTTTCTCCGCACACAGCAATAATACTGTTTTCTGCCACCTCATTTTCGGTATACTGGGAAGTAAAATTCGGAGAACGTACCGGATCAATCTCTTCCACCTTGATATGAGAAGATGCATCCTCATATCGTTCCAGCAGCCGTGAAATATTCGTATCACGTTTTTCATCCTGCACAATATAATAAAGTGTAACGTCTTTTGTCAACGCAGCCGCCACTTCTTCTGTCTGTTCTCCAATCACGGTAAGCTGTTGATCACTGACATCCATCTGCATATATTTAGAGGGCAGTTCTGAGGCGATCAGGTTCACCGCAACCGCTGCAGCCAGCATAACCGCTGTCGCTGCCATACTGTAAGAACCGTTTTTCAGACGGCCTCTATCCTGGCCCCAACGGCGTTTCTGGATTGTCTGTGTAGTGAGAAACAAAAAAATCGCAATTACCGACAAATAATATACCACACCGCTCACATCAAAAATACCGCTCGCAAACTGCTCAAACGGCAGCACCAAATCAAATACACCCAGGATTTTCTGAATGATTCCCTCATAAGCGGACGGATTTATCGCATAAAGAGCAGTCAGTCCTCCGCCTAAAATCATTGCTGCCGCAACGGTAACCGACTTCTTTTTCAGCATATTATGTACCAGATAAGTCAAAAGCGCTGCTCCAACCAGCAGTGTATAAAAAGACGCCCCGGCCGTATCCGGAAAAAATGAAGCAATTCCCTGTATTACGTAAGATGCAAACAGCAGCAGAAACGTCAGTACCGCCGCAATTACCTGACTCTCCGTCACTGAGGACAGAAACAACCCAATTGCCAGATAGCAGCCGCCCAGCAGAAAAAAACCAAACAACGCCGTATACGACTCCATAAACGAAACATCGCCAAACTGTGCAATGATCAGCGGATAAAACAGCAGAATCACAACCGGAATCGCAAACACAGCTAATAGTGCCAGAAATTTTCCAAGCACAATTTCGGCCACTGAAACCGGCGCCGTCAAAAGCAGCTGGTCTGTTTTCTGTCGTCTTTCTTCTGCAAGCACACGCATCGTTAAAATCGGTGTCGCAATTAAAAATACAAATAAAACCGCATTCAATGTATATGCAAACTGCGGCAGCGCACTCTGCAGCTGATAAGCCGTAAAATATACGCCAACAATTGCCATCAGGAATGCAATAAACACATAACCGACCATTGAGGTCATAAGCCCCTTAAATTCTTTTTTAAATATCGCCGTCATCGTTTTTTTCCTCCCTCGCTGCTTTTTTTCGGAATTTCGGAAACAGTATCTTTTTCGTCTGTTCCTGTGATTTTTCCGTCTGTTTTTCTTCTGTCAGTTCCAGGAACACTTCCTCAAGTGAAACATGACTGCGAACCATTTTCAGAAGCGGTATCTTCCTCTCTGCCAGTGCATAAAACAGCAGTTCACGGACATCCTCCGTTCCTTCCGACCGTATAGAAATATCAATCGCATTTTCTTCCTCCGAATCCTGAATTTCATAAGAAAACTGCGTGTCAAACTGCTTCATAAAAGAAAGCGTTTCCTCTGTATTTCCTCTGATTGTAAGCTCCAATGTCTCCTCACCCTTCATCAGATCCGTCAGATTTTCCGGTGTATCGCTGGCAACCAGCTTTCCATGAGAAATGATCATGATATGATCGCAGATCACACGGATTTCAGACAAAATATGCGAACTCAGTATGATCGTATGTCTGCGACTCAGATTTTTAATCAATTCACGGATCTCAATAATTTGCTTCGGGTCAAGCCCGACCATCGGCTCATCTAAAATAATCACCTCCGGATATCCCAAAATCGCCTGTGCCAACCCTACTCGCTGCCGGAATCCCTTGGAAAGATTGCGAATCAGACGATTCTGTACCTCGGCAGTGCCGGTTAGTTCCATTGCCTCGGCAATCATTTTCTCCTTGTCCTTTTTCGGTACTTTCTTCAGTTCCGCAGCAAAAGTCAGATATTCCAGAACTGTCATTTCCGGATATACCGGTGGAATTTCCGGCAAATAACCGATACATCTGCGTGCCTGCTCAGAATCCTCCAGAATATCATGACCGTTGATCAGTACCTGGCCGGATGACGGAGCAATGTATCCCGTCATAATGTTCATCGTTGTTGATTTTCCCGCTCCATTCGGACCAAGAAAACCGTAAATCTGTCCTTTTTCCACGGTAAACGACAGGTCCTCTACCGCCACAGCAGAACCGTATCGTTTCGTCAAATGCTTTACTTCTATCATGGCTGTTCCTCCATATGAAATATTGTTCTTTCAAGAACCTGTTACTATCATATGCCGGGAATCTAAACTGAATTTAAATTAATGACGGGGAAAATTTGAAAGATTTGTGTAAGATATAAAAATTATATAAAATTAAAAAATAAATCTTTTTACTTCCGTACCTGTACGCTTGTATTTCATAAAAAAATGCGCTAAAATAAGCGCATCTACTGCGTGATAAGGAGTAAATAAATGAAAAACGTGATATTGATCGGTATGCCAGGTGCCGGAAAAAGCACGGTCGGCGTTGTTCTCGCAAAAGTACTTGGTTATGACTTTATAGATTCAGACCTTCTGATTCAAAAAGAAGATGGACGTCTCCTCTGGCAAATCATCCGCGATGAAGGAATCGAAGGCTTCAATCAGATAGAGGAACGCGTCAACAGCAATATTCAAGCGGAAAACAGTGTGATTTCCACCGGCGGCAGCGTTGTATACGGTCCTGCCGCAATGGAGCATCTGCGTTCCATCGGAACGGTCGTTTTTCTGGATGTTCCCTACCCTTCTCTAAAAAAGCGCCTTGGGAATCTTACAAAACGCGGTGTTGTGTTAAAGCCAGGGCAGACACTTCAGGATCTCTATCAGGAACGCATTACGCTCTACCGCAAATATGCACACGTCATAGTGCGCCCGATTGATTTTGATATTCAAGAGACTGTAGCAGTTGTATGCAGGGCACTGGATGAAAGAAATCTTGTTAACCCAAAAGAAGAATAGGCATCTATCCGATGCTTATTCGGGACTACTACCCGGAATTTGGCACAGGTTTATGGAGAACTAAGTATTATATACGAAAGATGATTATCGAAATAAGTCTTTTTACATAACAAAAACACCGCCCCCACGACTCCACGTCCGCAAAAGCGATGCTTTTAAGTGCGCCTTCAGGGGCTCGAACCCTGGACACCCTGATTAAGAGTCAGGTGCTCTACCAACTGAGCTAAAGGCGCATTTCTTCAATTTATTCAAAGGTTTTCCTCCGAACGAAGAATATTATATTATACTTTCTCTGCAATTGCAACCCTTTTTTCACAAAATTTTTAGAATTCTTAAATCTGAAATGCTTGCCACCTGTTAGAAAAAGTTTTATACTGATATTTATAGATTCAAATTTTCTTATGGAGGCCCATTCGTGAGTCAAAAAAAATCAAATATCAAAAACAGACCGACATCTGCAAAGCCGGCAATCCCCGTAAAATCTTCTGTTCCGAAAGATTCTGAAACTGTCGAACAGCAGTCAAAAGAACCGCAGAGAAAATTCATGGCAAACGATCTCTATTTTACCATCAGTATCTATGTATTGGTCGTTGTTGCCATCAGTACTTTGATCATCCGCGTAATCATGACACCACATGCCGTGTCAAATTCACTGGCCAATCTTCTTGGTATCCTGATGCCATTTTTAATGGGCCTTCTGATTGCTCTGGTACTCAATCCGATTGTAAAACGACTAATCCGTTTTCTGAATGAAAAATGCAATATAAAAAATATGCGCATATGCAAAGCAGCCGCGCTTGTTATTACGTACCTGTTCGTTTTCGGAATACTTGCCATTTGTGTGCTGTACATCATTCCTCAGATTATTATCAGTATCACGGAGTTGGTAAATAAACTGCCGGAGCTGTATAACGTTACATACGATTTCTTTAATAATCTGCAGGAGCGTTTCCCAACACTTGATGTGACGGAGCTGCAAAAAATGGTTGATGAAATTCTGCCGGAAGTTGTCAATACACTGAGAAATGTTGCAACAGGTCTTGTTCCGGCCGTTTACAACATTTCTGTCGGTATTGTATCCGGCGTGCTGAATTTCATCATCGCTGTGATTGTATCGGTTTATATGCTTGTAGATAAAACATCTCTGCAGCATTCTATGCGCAAAATTATTTACGGTTTTGTCCCAGTGTCTTTTATTGACGTAACAATGGACATCGTAAATGAATGTAACCATGTTTTTACCAATTTTATTACCGGTAAAGCGGTTGATTCTGCCATCATCGGCATCCTCTGCTTTATCTTTATGAATATTTTTAATATGCAGTATTCTCTGCTAATCAGCGTAATTGTTGGTATTACCAATATGATCCCGTATTTCGGTCCATTTATCGGTGCAGTTCCGGGCGTCCTGATCCTTCTTCTGATCAGTCCGTTAAAAGCCTTCGGCTTCGCCGTTCTGATTCTGGTCCTGCAGCAATTCGACGGCTTATACCTCGGCCCGAAGATTCTCGGTGAATCTATCGGCTTAAAGCCATTGTGGATTATTTTCTCCATTACGATTGGAGGCAGTCTTGCCGGTGTCCTTGGTATGTTCCTAAGCGTACCACTGGTAGCGATTTTATATTACGTGTTAAATCTGATTCTTGAATATCGGTTGAAAAAACGTAATATTACACTCAAGGATTAACGTCCATTTTTCAAAAAATCACATACCTCAGAAAAAGAGTTTTTTAAAGCGGCAAAATATTTGCCGCTTTTTTTTCTTTCATATAAAAATATGCCAATATTCCATTTCCATCTGCGAAAGCTCATACTTCCTCCAGACAGCTTTTACTTTATCGTATGCAAAAAACCTGTCTACCGTCTCATAATCAGCTTGCAGATTGGATTTCCTTTCTTGGAAAACTTCTCCTCATATTCCGTCATAATGTTATCTTGCATCAATTCCGCATCCGCATGCAGATCAAACGTATGCATACAGAGCTTCCACCCGGCTGCTTCAAGTTCTTCCAAGGCAAACTCAAACAGACCGCGATTGTCTGTCTTAAACTCTACCTTTCCATCCGCCGCAAGAATCTTATCATAACGTTCCAGAAATTGTCTGGACGGAAGACGTCGCTGCGCGTGACGTTCTTTCGGCCATGGATCTGAAAAATTCAGATAAATTTTAGCAATCTCACCTCTGTCAAAAATGTCCGGCAGATCTCTGGCATCAATACAGAGAAAATAAAGATTTTTCGGTTGCACTTCCTCACACTGCAGCTTTTCTACTGCGCGAAGCAGAACACTTGTATAACGCTCAATTCCAATATAATTATTTTCCGGATGACGTTTTGCCAACTCCATTAGAAAACGCCCTTTTCCCATTCCCACTTCAATGTGAATCGGCCGATCGTTTCCGAATACTTCTTTCCAATATCCTTTGTGTTTTGCAGGCTCCTGAATAACCAGCGGGCTGGCCGCAATTACTTCATTTGCTCTCGGTATGTTTCTAAGACGCATAGTTTTTATTCCGCTCTTTCTAAATAAATTTACCAGTATATAATGCCACAGAATGTGGAGGATTTCCACAGGATAGTTTACCGTTTTTTTCTCTGCCGTTTGCAAAATAAAAACCATTTAGTATACTTTCCCAAAACATTTGTTCTAAAAAAATACTATGTAAACCACATTATCCACCCCATTTCGTGTGGATAATGTGTATAACTTCGTGCATAACTCATTTTTTAAGCCTTTTTCATACTATATTCATGTGGATAACTATAATTAACATGTATTTAAAAAAATACAGAAATCTCTGTTTTTCGATAAAATTTGTGAACATTGTCAGGTGACATAATTTAGGTTTCCATACTTTTTTCTTTTCAATTAAATAAAGGGGATGTGAAAAAACTCGATTGAGTTTTTTCGCATCCTCCTTTTAGGGACTTATTTCACAGCCCCTTCTTCTGTAATTTATGAAAGATATATTGCAAATAAATTAAATCAACAATTTCAGTACCTGTTTCTCATTTCGTATCTCCACGCTCCTGTGCTCACCGCCATACTCACCATCAAGTGTCCATGGAATCATTTCCTCGGATACAATTTCAATTCGGCTCACTTTTCTCTGCAGCATATATTTTTCATCCGGTGTCATCGTCACCAATGATGCAAGAATTGCGTTTAATTCCAATACATTTTTAGGTTTACGGATTAATGTTACCTCAAACAAACCATCATCGAGCTGTACATGTTTGCCTGTGATATTTTTAAAACCACCGACTGAAATAGAATTTGTCACCATACCAAACAAAAATTCTCCCTCAACTTCCACTTCATCCATCTTTACTTTCATACGGTAAGACTTGATGTTGGCAAGTTTGCGCATCCCCTCCAACAGATAAGCCATATGACCAAGCACATTTTTTACATCTTGATTCGTCTCATACGACACATCCGTAAACAAACCAAATGCCGCAATATAAACAAAATAGTCGTCATTGAAAAAGCCCGCGTCACATGGAAAAACATTTTCCTCTACAATCCGCTCTGCTGCTTTAATCATATCCTTCGGCAAATGCAGGCTGTTCGCAAAGTCATTTGTACTTCCGGATGGTATATAACCGATCTCACACATCTCTCCGCTTTCGATCATCCCGCTGATCACTTCATCCAATGTCCCGTCACCGCCGCTGCAGATGATCAGATCAAAATTCCCAGCCTCACGCTGCACCTTCTGTCTGGCATCTCCCGGATGCTGTGAAATATAAATAGTCAAATCATATTCTGCCTTAATAAAAACATCCGTAATGTCAAGCAAACGATTGCGGATCGTCCCCTTACCCGATTTCGGATTAATAATCAGCATCACATTTTTCATTTTGGTAATTACCTCTCCCACTTATCACATAACGCATTCACCTGGTCGGCAAATTTGGCCAGGTCTTTATTTGCCCCGCCCTCATTATGACGGATTACGGCCATCAAACGCTTTCCTGCCGCCACCAGACGATCAAACACAGTACTCTGTCTGCTTTCTTCCGGTACAGTTTTCTTTTGAATTAACACGCCTTCTGTCTCATGAATATATTCCCCGGTAAGTAAATCAAACGTAGTTCCGCTGTACGGAGCCACTGCATCCAACTGCAGTTCACTTTGAATACGCTCTGACAGTGTCCTGCAGGATTCATCTTCACCATGAATCACAAACACTTTTTTCGGACGATCTCCAAACGCGCTGATCCATTCCATCAGACCACTGTTGTCCGCATGACCGCTAATACCAGCCAAAGTACATATTTTTGCCCGTACTTCAATCTCTTCGCCAAACAGCTTCACCTCTGTGGCTCCTTCTACAAGTGCACGGCCCAAAGTTCCCGTCGACTGATAACCGACAAAGAGAATGGTACATTCCGGACGCCAGAGATTATGCTTCAAATGATGCTTTATACGACCCGCATCGCACATGCCACTGGCAGAAATAATAACTTTCGGACGTTCGTCAAAATTGATTGCCTTTGATGCATCACTGGTTACTGCTATCTTTAATCCCGGGAAACTAATCGGATTAATTCCTTTTTCAATTAATGTACGCGCATCGTTATCAAAGTCTTCGTACATTCGCTCCATGAAAATCTTTGTAGCTTCCACCGCCAGTGGACTATCCACATAAACTTCAAAGTTATCATGGTTTTTTATTCTCTTTTCTTCTTTGATCTGACGGATAAAATAAAGCATTTCCTGTGTTCTGCCCACAGCAAATGCGGGAATCACCACATTGCCGCCCCGGTCAAATGTCTCCTGCAGAATCTTTGTCAGATCGGTAATATAATCCGGACGCGTCCCATGACTGCGATCACCGTAAGTAGATTCCATGATCACATAATCCGCATCTCTCAAATAATGAGGATCACAGATGATCGGCTGATTTTTATTTCCGATATCCCCGGAAAATACCAGTTTTCTCTCAACACCATCCTCCCTGATCCAAACCTCAACCGAAGAAGATCCGAGCAAATGTCCGGCATCCACGAAACGGATCACGATTCCTTCCGCAACAATACTCAGCTCATCATAATCTCGCCCGACAAAACATTTAATCGCGCCTTCTGCATCCTCTACCGTATATAAAGGAACATATTCTTCCTTGCCGGCACGTTTGCCTTTACGATTGCGCCACTCGGCCTCAAACATCTGAATGTGCGCACTATCACGAAGCATGATCTGACAGAGCAGCTCCGTAGCATATGTTGAGAAAATCTGTCCCCGGAAGCCATTCTTAAACAATAGTGGCAGATGTCCGGAATGATCAATATGCGCATGAGTCAAAAACACCATATCAATATCGGCCGCCGAAACCGGCAGCGGTACATTTTCAAAGTGATTCACCCCCTGCTCCATACCGCAGTCAATCAGAATCTTTTTCCCGCAAGCCTCCAGATATGTACAGCTTCCGGTAACCTCATGTGTCGCACCAATAAACATTAGTTTCATTGCCGTTCCCCCCATCTGTTCCCCCACAAAAACAGGGCATACCTTATATAAATATAATATAAAGTATACCCCATCTTTTTCAGATATCCAGTAATTTTTTACAGTTTATAAAACTTTTACCCTTTGATTATTTTCATTTCATAAACCGAAAAGCCGTATTATTCCATTTTCCGTACAGAATCTTTTTCTATTAGCGTTCCCTCATATAGCAAGTTTTTATTTTTACTTTGTTCTTCCATCATCTCATACAAAAGCGCAAACGTTGCCTCTGCCAATCCTTCTACCGGCTGTGCTAATGTCGTCAGTTTCGGCTGCAGATAGTCTCCCAATTCAATCCCGTCAAATCCAACAACAGAAACATCCTGCGGAATTTTCAGTCCTGCTTCCCCAAGCGCACGGTAAACACCTGCCGCCAATATATCTGACATCGCATAAACCGCGGTAAACGGTTCCCCCGTTTCTATCAGTTTTTTTGTGGTTACGTAGCCATTTTCCATGGAATAATGCTCCATTTCATCCGATACCTGGCAAATTAATTTCGGATTGCAGGGAATCTGATACTCCTGCAATGCTTTCCGATACCCTTCCATACGAAGTTTTCCTACCGAAGAATTTTTTTCCTCCGCAGATATAATCGCTATATTTCGATGCCCCCGTTCCAGTAAATATTTCGTTGCCTTGTAGCTTTCCTTCATATCATCTATCGTAACATGAGAATAGCGGCTGGAATCCTCATCTTCAGAAATCGCTCCTACTGTGCTAAATACAAACGGAATGCGGATTTTTTTTAATTCTCCCTGTGGATGGTAATAATTCGATCCAAGGAAAATTATTCCTTTCAATCTTTTTTCCTTGATTAATTCCAGGGCAACCGCAACCTCATCCTCTTCATAACTCACATGTTGAAGAATCATAGATAATTTATATCTTTTTAATTTTTCTCCAAATATTTTAATCATCGTACTGAATAGAGGGTTTGTAATTCCTTTTGCAAGAACAGCAACAGCATTAGACTCTGTCCGTTTCAGATTTCTGGCACTATTGTTTGGAATGTATCCATACTGCTCAATTTTTTCCTGGATCTGCCGTTTTGTTTCCGGATTGATATCCGGATGATCATTTATGGCACGAGATACCGTACTGATTCCAACTCCACACAGCCTGGCTATATCTTTAATCGTAATCTCCGACATTTCATACGTGCCCCCTTTTTCTTTCTGTGATTAAGAAATCAGACAACTGCTGCAGGAATCAGATGCCGTTTACAAAAACATCCGTATACTCCTTTTGTGAAAGCACTTCCACCTTCTGAATCTTTCGTTCTGTCTCAATATACAGACAGCAATCCTTCTCTGATTCATATACATGAATCGGATATTCCCGTATGCATCCATCCGCATTCATATCATAGAAAACCGTCCGAAATTCCTTTGTAAAAAATACTCTTAACCGATACTCTGCCTCTTCTGCATTTATTTCCCCATCAGACACTTTTTCCACAATAACAGTATTCTCTTTCTGATAAACCGGAAGCTGTTCCAAATCCGGCTGCACCGTCAGAAATCTTCCTCCCTCAAAAATCTCTCCTGTAAAATACTCGCACCACATTCCTGCCGGAAGGTAAATCTCATACACATCTCTGTCAAATGGCGGTGCAACCAGCAAAGAATTTCCCAAAAGATATTCCAGTTCCTGCTGACATGCCATAACATCATGCGGATATTCCAAAAGAAGTGGCCGCATCATCGGAATCCCCTCCAGATGGCTCTCACAGGCACTGCTATATAAATATGGCTGCAGCTGATGTCTGATTTTATTATATTTTCTAGATATATTTAATACTTTTTCTGAAAAATTCCACGGTTCACGCGGTGTTTTTCCATGCGCTCTGGCAAGCGGCATAAAACATCCCAGTTCTACAGAACGTAAGTATTCTTCCATGGAAGGAGGACATTCATTCCCATTTGGCGCCGTATTATAAAATCCACCCAAATCAAATCCCCAGAATGCCACGCCGGACATTGCAAGGCTAAGTCCTCCGCGCAAAATTGAAGCATGATTATTCAGTGCACTGGAAGAGTCGCCGGCCCATGCCGCCGGAATCCGATGCGAACCCGCGTAACCGCTTCTTCCCCAGAGCATAGGAAGTTCTCCTGTTTCTTTTTTTACTTCAAGCATCCATTGGTAAATCGTTTCTGCATATAGATAGGTCAGCTTATTATGTCCTTCTATTCCTGACGATCCATCAAAATAAACGGCGGTTTCCGGAACTGCTTCTGAAAAGTCCGTCTTTATCACACCCACACCCATTCTCAGAACATACATCACCCGTTCTTTATACCATGCCAGAAATTCCGGATTGGTAAAATCAAAACAAGCTGCCTGATCTTTGGAATCTGCCGTTGCATAAAATTTTGCCGTTTGTCCGTTCTGATCTTTCACAAAATATCCTTTTTCCTCAAGTTCTTTGAATCGTGGAGAAGTTTCAACCAGATATGGATACATCCATAAGCTAAGACGCACCTGATGTTGTTTCAGCCATGCAATCATTCCAGCCGGATCCGGAAAACGTTCTTCATCCCATTCCCAAGTTCCGCTGTTTTCCTGCTTCTGCCAGTTATCAATATGAATGACATCTATTGGAAAACCCTCTTTTTCCGCACGCAGAACTACTTCTTCAATTTCCTGTCTGCATTGATAAGAGCATTTTGACATCCAAAATCCAAACGCCCATTTGGGAATCATCGGTATCTGTCCCGTCATGGCAACATACTGCTGTAAAAGCGATTTGTAATTTCTGTCAGCTTCTGCCCAAAACAGGTAATCCAAGCCTCCGTCTTCTGCCTCTATCTGATAACTCACCTGAGAAGTATGCCCCATATCAAAACGGCAGCGCGTAAACGTATTTAACAGAACCGCATAACCCCGGCTGCTGACAAAAAACGGATGTGCCTTATAGGAATCTTCCGTATTCGTAGAAAGTGCGTCTTTTTGCCAGCAATGCAGCAGTTGTCCTCGTTTATTAAACTCTGTAAACTTCTCTCCAAATCCCCAGAACGCCTCATCCGAATACAGATACATCGTCGCGTGTGCGCGTTTCCATCTGCCGTTATTATCCATGTGATATCCCGTTGGAAGATATTTCCAACGGTTATCCACATTCGTATCAAAAGCCTGCTCTGTTGTCAACTTTTTTCCGTCCTGATACACAGACATTTCCCAATATTCTTTTTGAAACTGCAGCTGCAGTTTCTCTGTCTCATACACATACCGATCTTCTTTTTCCTGAAAAACTGCAGTTTTTCCCTGTTTCGGATAAAAAATAGGATTCCCTTTCATTCCTTCCGCTTCCGGATACATCCGAAAGCGAAACATGCTGTCTGTCACGAAATTCACTTTTACAAATGCCTTTTTCCCGCGAAACGTATCTACTTGAAAAGTGATCCCGTCTTCCTCTTCTTTAACACTGCACGGTTTTATCAGAAAATCATAATTATCCGTAAAAATTGTTCTCCTATATCCCAGCTGCGGATTATAATCTATGTCCATAACAACGTATCCTTTCGCACTTTTCCGTACTGTTCTTATTTCTTTGCTTTTACACTATATTCGGTAAATGCCGTTCTGGATCCAAATTGGTTTCCAAAACCGATACACCCCTCTCGATAGTCTGAATCCCGAACTTCCAGTTCTTTCACGCCATTTACAGAAAGTACCAGTGTCTCTCCCTGTACTTCAAATTCTACATGCGCACAGCATCCATGCTTCCACTCGAACGGACACTTTTCCAGAATATGGATTTCACGGTCTTTTTTCAGAATTGCAGCATACCGTTTTCCATCCAGTTCTATCAGTCCGCCGGCATACCAGCGCATTGCACCCTGCACTCTTCCAAGTAAATAATGATCCGTACCAAACTCCGGTACCATCTCTGCACTGACACAATAATTTTCCCAGTCAACCATTCCAGTGTATAATTCTGCCGGTTTTACCGCACCGGAAAGTCCAATCTTTCCATCCCAGATTCCGACTGCGCCTCGCAAATAGCTAAATCCCACCGGATTGGTATCTACCGCCGTCCATATTTCATCAAACAATTCCGATGCTTCCATACGATAATCCGGAGCCGGCAAAATCTCCACATCACCAAGATAAATCTGAAATGGTCTGTTCTGCTCTCTTGGCGCAACATTCTGTCCGGTGATACGTACACCGATTTCTTCGATTATCTGATTGGATGCTGACGGAAGATCCATTCTTCCGCTATGCCATTTTGTATCCTCGACTGTAATCTCTTTACACCAAAGAATTTCCTCTTTGTCAGAAATCCGATCTTTTTTATAAGCCTGTACCAGAATCTGTTTTCCCAGTTCTTCCTCTGCAAACGAATAATGAAAAGTCACCTGATCTCCCGGATACAGCACCGGTGAAAGATCCGGCTGATATCTATTATCATCAAACTCGTCCGGACGATAATACGATTTCCATCCGATTTCAAACCAGTTATTATTTCCAAACTGCGGATGTGTAATCAATAACGAACGCGTTCCAATATAGGCTCGGCGCGCTGTATTTCGAACCATACACGCACTGTTTCCACCATGATTTATACGAATTCCATGCGTACTTCCGGGAAACTGAAAGTGGAAATAACGTCCCTCTGATTTTTGAAGAATCTCTTTCCACGTTTCCGGCCATTCCTCCTTTTGCAAAACAGATACTGCCCGCAGTGTATTTTCTGCAATCTGCGGTACTGTCTGAATGTTCAGACCGCCCAATGCTCCGGAACAGATTACCAGATCACGTACCTGTGAAATCCAGTTTTTTCGAATTCCCTCCACACCGGCAAATACGCCCAGAATCGTCCCGAGATTCCCTTCGTTGCAGTCAGTATCCCATCCGCACATTGCCGCAATATTGATGGTGTTTTCATAACTTCCTTTTCCGCACAGCAGTGCGAGAATCATCACCGCCGCATTCGGCAAAATATGACAAACTCCGGAATAATACCTATAGTCATAATGTTCTTTTACATAATCAAAGCAAATACGCCAGTCATCCAGATGTTCCCTGGTAAACGCACTGACATCTTCTGCCATTTTCGCATAAGCGCTCCCTTGGGGAAGCTGCCCCAGCGCCTGTTCCAGAATTTCTTCCGCTGTCTTTGCAGTAAAAGCTGCCGCTACCGCTGCAGCTACAAAACGCGCACCAGCCAGCCCATCCTGATCATGCGTAAGAGATGCCATTTTTTCTGCATAATCTGCTGCCTTCCTGGGATTGCCCGGCCACATCAGCCCCCAGCAGTCCGAAAAAATCTGTCCGCCGATCTGATTGCAAAGTACCGTTCCATTCTGAGCAGCACTCCCGGAAACGCCCGGAAGTACACCTTCCACAAGATTATGATAGGCCGTATCCTCTGTAGAAATTCCATATCCTCCCCACCAGAAGAATCCATGTCCATCACTGACATAATTCAAAAATGTGAGCGCCAGTTCCTTTAGAGAGGGATCTGCTCCATAATCCAAAATACTTCGCTGAAAAAAAGCCGGACCATTGATATCATCATCTGAACAAAAATTTTTAAACGTAAAAGGATAGTCTGAAATTTCTCCAAAAGTACGTTCGATTTCCGCTCTTGTCCATCCCTCAATATTTGCTCCGTGAATCACACCGATCACTTTTCCAAGCCAACCGCTATATATTTTCTCAATGAACTCTTCTTTCATGATCCCTCCACGACTTTCTTGCTTTTTTGTTTTATATCTGCCGCAATGGCTTTTCTAAATAATACGGGTCAGTTCTTGGAATCCAATCCAGAAATTTTTTTACCTGCATATCCCAGAATGCCCATTCGTGTCCATATCCCGGCAATACCTCCAAAGTATACTCAATCTGATTTTCATCCAGTTTTTCCCGGAACCACTCCTGTATATCAAACAGAAAATCTTCTTCGCCATAACTGTAATATAAAGCCGGCATCTGCCCCTTCTTTTGTGCTTTTTGAATCAAAAGAAGCGGTTCATATTTTTTCAGATAATTCGGTACCGTATCATTCTCACGATAATCCTTTCTGCGCTGTGTAGTCAGAGGCGAAAAAGCGCCGATGGCCCGAAATCTGGACGGATAACGGAATCCATTGCACAGCGCGCCATACCCTCCCATTGAAAGTCCTGCCAGATAAGTATCTGACGGTTTCCTGGAAATCGGAAACATTCCGGTTACAAATTCCGGTATTTCCTTCATGAGAAGTTTTTCATAATCCGGTTCCATCATCAGTTCAATCGGATTTGGTTTTTTTACATCTTCCAGTTTCATGTACATATTATTTTCTGCGGAAAATGTCACAACCGCAATTCGTCGTTCTTCCGCATAGCGTTCAATCGAAGTATATCGTTCCCAGGTGCTGCAGTCATTACAATATCCATGCAAAAGATACAAAACCGGATATTTCCACTTTGGTTTGTGACAGGCCGCCGGTGTATCCGCCTCTGAAGAAGTTACTCCCGGAATAATAACATGCACATCAATAGATCGATGCAGAACATATGATAAAAAATTACAAGTAAAATGAGGCATTTTTATCTCTCCTTCTTTTCCTCGCGTCTGATTGCACAAAAACCGCCAGGATATAGTTTCGTTTCATCTGTTTTTCGTGTTAATACTCTTTTGCCCTCCGGAAGGGAAATACTCTGATCGGACGCGTTTATCCACACTTCGAGTACAGAAGCATCTTCTGTTCCATCGAATTGATGAAAGCGCTGGTAACAAAGTACCCTTTTCGGTAAATTTTCCTGAACCAGAAACCGAATTCCATCCGCTCTGGTCAGCGGTTCTTTCTCCCGGAATTTCACAATCCTGCGAAAGCTTTCTATTGTTTCCTGAAATTCTCCTGTTTCTATCCGCTCCCAGGGCATACATCTTCTGCAGTCCGGATCGTTTTCTCCTTCCATGGCAATTTCTGTACCATAGAACGAGCAGGTACAGCCCGGCATGGTATATAAAAGCAACAGCTGTTGATAGAAAATATCCAAATTCTGATGCATGGAATATAATCGCTGTGTATCATGCGAATCCAGCAGATTAAACGCACAGCGGCTTACCTGCAAAGGATAAAGATTACTGCATTCCTGAATTGCTCTGGCAAACTCCTGGTTTGTCATTTCCTTCTTGTCCCAGAAACGCATTACCGTAAAACGAAACGGATAATTCATCACTGCATCCAGTTCATCTCCGCGCAGCCATTTAATAGAATCCTGCCAGATTTCCCCCAGAATATAAAACTGTGGATTTTTCTGTTTCAGACGAATCCGAAGCTTTTTTAAAAAGCTATGCGCCACCTCATGTGCCACGTCCAGACGCAAGCCATCCACTCCCTGCTCCATCCAATACTCACAAACTTCTGTAAAGTATTCCACAACTGCCGGATTATTTGTATTTAATTTCGGCATCTGCCACGCAAAACTAAAAGAATAATATTTGCCGTCTCTGGTGGAGGGCACAGACCAGTCAAACGGCCACTGATTAATCATAAACCAATCAAAAAATTCAGATTCCGGTCCCTTTTTCAATACATCCTGCCAAGGTGCAAATAAAACCCCGCTGTGATTGAAAACACCGTCAAGCATCACTCGAATCCCTAACTGATGCGCTTTTTCTGTCAACTCCTTGAAGTCCTCCAGTGTGCCAAAGGCCGGATCGATCTTTCGGTAATCTTTAGTATCATATTTATGTGTGCTTTCCGCTTCGAAAATAGGGGTCAGGTACAGTCCGTTAAATCCAAGATCTCTTATATATGGTAATTTTTCTGTAATTCCCTTCAAATCACCGCCATAATGTTCTTCGTTTGTCACCGGGCCGCTCTGCCATTCTTTTAATTCTCCCTTGGAAAGCGTGTCGTTTCCTTTGCGGAAACGTTCCGGAAAAATCTGATACCATCTTGTATCGCCTACCCACTGCGGAGTCTGAATCAGATCACTTTCATTCATCCAGGGAAAAGAAAAGAACATAAAACGTCCACCCGAAAAAATCTCATCCTCCGGCTTAAAAAAACCATTTTCCAGAAAACAAAACCACTGTTCTCCATCAAAGATTTTAAACAGATACCCAAGACGCTTAAACGGCGGTTTTACCACAAACTTCCAGAGAAGATAATTTGTACATTCCACCACGTCATCCGCTTCTTTATCTTCTCCATGCCAGATCCATACGGGATGCTCATACTCAGATTCCATCGGATCTTCCCAGTTCAGCACTGCCTGTTTTACCTCTTTTCCAGTGCGCAAAGTAATCAGGCACCGCTCCTGATCCAGCGGATAACAGAAGGTATCCTGACTTCTGTGTACAACAGCTGCAAAATCCATATTTTTCCTCTTCTGTCTCTGTTTTTGTTTTAACCTTTTACTGCTCCGTCTACGATTCCCTCAATAATATATTTCTGACATGCAAAATAGAAAATTACAATCGGAATCAAGGCTACCACGATTGCAGCCATCAGATGTCCGTAGTCAATTGATCCATATCCGCTTTTCAGATACTGAATAGCTACTGGAATAGTACGATATTTTGTACCGATTACCAGATACGGCAGCATATAATCATTCCATACCCACATAGCATTTAAAATTGCCACCGTGATCGAAATTGGTTTCAGGATTGGGAAAATTACACGGATGAACATCGTAATCGGATTACATCCGTCAATCAAAGCCGCTTCTTCCAGTTCCATCGGGATTCCCTTTACAAAGCCGGAAAACATAAATACAGACATTCCTGCTCCAAATCCCAGATAAAGTATGACAATTCCCCAAAGATTATCCAGATTTAATACGTTTGCTGTTTTTGTCATGGTGTACATTACCATCTGGAACGGAACTACCATACTGGCAATAAACATGTAATACAGAAATGAAGTCGCCTTGCTTTTCACGCGTGTAATATACCATGCTGTCATAGAACAGAAAATAACAATTGCAAGCACAGAAAAAACAGTGATAAACAAAGAATATCCGATACTGTTAAAAAAGTGTATTTTCGATAACCCTTCCACATAGTTTTTCATTCCCACAAAGCTTTCTGCATTCGGCAGTTCAAATGGAGTGGTGGAAATATACAGCTTATTTTTCAGGGAATTCATAATAACAAGCGCGATCGGTACAAGAAACGCAACGGCCAGCAGCGTCAGGAGAATATAAACAATCGCATCACTTCTTCTTTTTTTCTGCTTCATTTTATTCTACCTCCTTTGATCTGGAGACTCTCAGCTGAATCATCGCAATGATAAATACCAATATTGTAAATACAACAGCCTTTGCCTGACCAATTCCGGCAAAGCCCACACGGTTATAATAAGTATTGGTAATATCCATCGCCAGCATTGCCGTCTGTGTACCCGGTGCGCCGCCTGTCAATGCCAGGTTCTGATCATACATCTTAAAGCAGTCCGTCAAAGACAGGAAGGTACAGATCGTAACGGAAGTCATAACAAGCGGCATCACCACTTTACGCAGAGACTGCCAGTAAGTTGCTCCGTCAATCTTTGCCGCTTCCAAAAGATCTGCCGGAACCGACTGAATACCGGCAATATAAATAATCATCAGGTATCCGATTTTCTGCCAGTTGTACAGGATAATAATTCCCCAATATCCATATGCCGCTTTAAAGGTCAAGTCTGCACCGACCAGCTTGATCAGGATTCCGTTCAATAAAATCTGCCAGATATAACCCAGGATAATACCGCCGATCAGATTCGGCATAAAGAAAACCGTACGGTATGCATTGGTTCCTTTCAGGCCACGCGTCAATAAAAGTGCCAGCGCAAACGCAATCACATTTGTCGTCAATACGCCTACAATCGCAACTTTTACTGTAAATCCAAGTGCCGCCAGAAACCCTGTACTATCACGAAATACATATGCATAGTTTGCTAAACCAACCCATTTTGCGTTTCCGATTGTCTTAAAATTACAGAAAGACAAATACAATCCCATAAAAAACGGAACTACAAAAGCAATCATATACGCAATTAATGTCGGTATCGTAAATACGGCAAAATATTTTTTATAAATTTTCTGCATCATGTTCCTTCACATTTCCTTTCCATTTAGTTAAGTCTTTCCTACGAAGAATACAACACACAGGGCCGGTGCAAAATGTTTCAAGGGTTTTCGCAGCCCTCCTGTACATTTTACGCCAGCCCTTTCCTTAATTATTTTTTATAAGTTGAAAAAGTCCTTTACATTAATTTCCATTTGCAGTATTTGTGATATCTCTTTCTACTGCCCAAGTATCTACCGCACTTGTTACCACATCATCCCATTCCATCTGACCCTGTGCATACATCAGAAGGTTTGCACCCATGTTGTCTTTCCAGGTCTGATCCGGAATCAGGTTTGCAGCCCAGCAATATGCTGTCTTGCCTGCAGATGCAATCGCATTTTCACTTGCAAACAGCGGATTGGTGTATTCTGCGTCTGCCATTGTGCTGAACGGAGTTACAAACTGAAGATCCTGAGATACCAGGTTCTTTCCTGTTTCAGAGCTAAACAGCCATGCCAGGAAATCTGCAGCTGCTTTCTGATCTTCTTCGGAAACCTGAGAGTTGATGCACATATACTGGCTTGCACCGACATTCAGACCCATGTTTTCCTCTCCTTCTACACCGGTAGAAATCGGGATAAAGCAAACATCTTCATCTTTTACTGCCTTGCCGTCTGTTGCTGCGATTGTATTCCATGCCCAGTCACCATTCTGGATCATTGCACACTGACCAAGTGCAAATTCTGCCATAGAATCATCTACTGTTTTGGTACCTACCAAACTCGGCTCTGTAACAGAGTTATTCAGATACAGATCCAGAATATTTTTGTAATTTTCCGCATATTCAAATTTGAATTCCGGAACGGCACCATTTAAATCAATGTTTTCATTTCCGCCCCATTCCCAGTACAGCGGCTGGTTCATCAGATGTGTCTGGAATCTCCAGTCATCACCTGCTTTTAAGGAAGTAGTTCCGAATACGCCCTTGATGCCAAGTTCGTCTTTGAGCGCGGTCATATCTTCTACAACTGCTTTTAACGCATCAAATGTATACAGCTCATCCAGAGAAGTATACTCTGTCGATTTGTTCGGAGATGCAAAATACGCATCTGTAATTGCCTTATTTACAATGATGCCCCATCCCTCAAGTGCATAAGAAATACCGTAAATCGTTCCATTTCCATCATTCATGGTATACGCATCATCTGTAACATAAGAATACAGTTCGGTACCGGACAGATCTGAAATATAATCTTTCCAGGTATTCAACATATTTGCACTGTCAATTACAAAAATAGCCGGTGCATCAGAGCTATCCATTCTTGCTGTCAAAGTTGACTCATACTGTCCGGATGCTGCTGTTTCAATCTGAACATCAATACCAGTCTCAGCTGTATATGCTTCTGCAACTTTCTGCATAGCATCTGCAACTTCCGGTTTATAATTCAGCCAACGGATTGTGCCGTCATAAGTACTTGCTTCTTCTGCTGATACTGGAGCTGCTCCCACTGCCAGTGATACTACCATTGCTGCACTTAACAGCCATGAAATCTTTTTCTTCAACATAATAATCCTCCTTTTTTTGTTCCGGTTTCGTTTTCGGTAACGTTTTCAACTGTGCATATACAATAACATATCTTTTTTCTCTTTTCAATACTATTGTTGTTTTTCTCTTATTTTAACAATTTTTTAAATTATTTTTTGTGCATATTGTTATTTTGATTTTTTCTGCTTAAAACAGACTTTTTTAATGATTCTACCGATACATCTCTTTTTTCCCGAAAATAAAAAAGATGCCAAGTCATAGATTTTCCCATGACTTCGCACCTTTCTTACCTGAATTCCCAAAATTATCTTTCCATAAAACAACCGGAAATACACAAACCACAAGTCTCACTGACGCAAAAAAAGGTCTGACGCGCATCATTCACCATAATTTCCTTCAAAATCTGTGCATCCACCTCCGCAGTGCCGATCAGATAGCGCTGATGATTCTTTGTTCCGCTTTCCAAAATTCCGGAATCCCAGAGCGTTTTTACACCGCCCGAAGGAAGCGTCGTAAAGCGGATCTTTTTCCATTCCTCCGCCAGATATTCTTTTATTTGCAGCATGTATTTAGACAAATCCGCCGTTCCCGTCAGAAAATGTCCATCCACAAAATACGCTCCGTCCTTCTGATTTTGCCGCTTGCAAAGAGTCATTGTGATGTCCTGCTGCAGCATACAGCGCATTTCACAACACAGATTTTCTGTATCCACAGTCATTCCACACGCCAAAGCTGCATCTGCTGTCTTAACCTGCATCATGCATTCGTTTTCTGCCGGATCATACAGACTGCCGACATAAAAAAGAAGCGTTCTCTCGTTCGCTTCCCCGACACATAAAAATCGCAGATGAAAGTTCTTATTAATAAACTCCTTGCTTTCTGCGATTTCACAAATTTCTTTGATTCCTGCTGAAGGAAATGCAGTATGTACTGACTTGCTGTTTGTATCCTTCGGAAGAATTACAGTTACCGCCTTTTGTCTCTCCAAAATATGACAGGCACACGCCATCGTTTCCGGCTGCAGATCGGCCAATATCAAAAGCTGCAGTTCGCCGGCAAAGCTGCCAACACGTTTCTCTAGTTCTTTCCATTTGACACCGCCTCCGAGATACAGCAGCTGATACCCGTCCTTTCCATGTTCCGCTTCCAGACTTGCACTGAAAACAACGCCACTTGATATTGGATGATAAAGAAAGCGATAATATTTTGCACTCATTTAAGCTCCCCCTTATTTCTATGTTCACTTTTATTTTATAATCTTTCTTTTTTATACTCTTTCCTGAAAAGCAGAAATTCCCCGATTATTTTCAACGCTCCGTCTTCCCCGCAGATATTCAGGCTTTCTTCCTGCTCCGGTCTGCTTCGGAATGAAAGGTAATGTAGATACAGTCATCCACGGTTTGTCAAAAATCACCTCCGGAATTTCCGCTTCTTCTTTCCGCAGTCCAAAACAATGGTCTCTGATTAAAAAGAACTGCGAAAAGAATTCCTCTATTTAGTTGTAAGGTTATTTAATAAACTTTCAGCGAACCGGTTTCACTGGTTGTACTCTCTTCCGTCGAACCGTTTCTCACATAATGTGTGCTGAATACACGATACGTTCCGGCCGGTACCGTTACATTGGTACTGTAGGAAACAAAATATGCACCATACGCTGTCTTTGTCGGCCAAGAAGCATATGTATACCAACTACTGCCATTATAGCGTTCCAGATAAACCGTGACATCCACAACATCCGATGTACGATAACAGTTTGTCGAACCATATACACCTATCGTTCTGCCAGATACTTCTGTAATCGAGCTATATCCGCTTGCCAGATACGTACCTCTTGGCATAACCTGATTATTTTCTGCCAGCCGTGTAACAAACATCGATTTTCCGGTTGCTTTTTGCAGTTCTTTCTCCTCTGCCGATGCCTGACTTCCCATTAATCCTAAACATAACAACAGCAAAACCAATACAGAACTGACTCTTCTTTTGTACCTCATTATTTTCTCCTTTCCCTCATATTTACATTACATTTATATAAACGAACGAAAAGGAAAAATGTTATGCAAAGTTTTAAAAAAATATGTTTTCTACCATAGATTTAAATTCATCTCTAATAAATACACCAAATATTGAATAACTGCAATTATCTTTTTGAAAAGATACTATGTAATTATTTCCTATGTCTGTTTCAGTTTCTACAATTACACATTCCCCATATCTGGTCTCAACAGGAATTTCATTCACCTTTGTTCCATCATAGTGTAATTCACTTTTTAATGTTTTATCTGGCTTTTCACCCTTTGTCATAACAACATTTGTAATAGTATCTCCATATTTATAAAATAAATAGGCGACTCCATAGTTTTCATCCACTTGATATCCTTCAAATTTCATCCCATCCGGCTTATACGCAAACTTCACCGGCACGATCCCTGTCTTTTCTTCTATCTCACTCCATGCTTCTTTTTCTGCAAAATCTACCTCAACTGCATCTTTGGGATCATCATTTTCTACCCTGATAACGGTTTCCTGACCCACTAAAAAATTCCAGAAATTCGCAATCCTAAACCTCCCTGCCTCGCTGCTGACACCCACGCCGATCATCACGACCAGCAAAATCGCCGCTATACCGAGCCCGCGCCAGACTTTACGGTATTTCCGGCGTTCCAATACTTTCCTGCCAAGCTCCATGGCTTCGCGGTCTTTCTGTGAAACATAGACGTATTCTCCGTCATCCGTCTCTTCCACAGCTTTTTCCTTTTCCGTCTCTATTGCCGCAACACGCCGCATAATATCCTCAAACATCTCCGGCGATGCTTCTATATTTTTTAAAGATTCATCCGCATTCAATTTTTGCTCATATGCGTCTGCTCTCTTACATTCTTCTTTATCAAGAAACTGCCGGATTTCCTTTTCCAGCGAATTTCTATGTCGTTCTTTCTTCTTTGGCATACAAAAGTCCCTTCTTGACTTTTCTCCCCAGACGTATAATATAAATAGTAACAACATCACATTTCCTGTGATGGGTCTGGAGGATTTTAAAATGAAACGAATTGTTCTGACCGGCGGTGGAACCGCCGGACACGTTACGCCTAATATTGCACTGATGCCGCGTTTGCGGGAACTCGGTTATGAAATTCATTATATCGGTTCCCACAACGGCATCGAAAAAAAATTAATTGAAGAAATGAATATCCCATACTATGGCATTTCTTCCGGTAAACTCAGACGATACTTTGATTTAAAAAATTTCAGCGATCCTTTCCGGGTAATCAAAGGCTACGCCGAAGCCCGTAAGCTTTTAAAGCAACTGAAACCGGATATTGTCTTTTCTAAAGGCGGTTTCGTCGCCGTTCCGGTCGTACTGGCCGCAAAGCACTGCCATATTCCGGTCATTATCCATGAATCTGATCTGACACCGGGGCTGGCAAACAAACTGGCTATTCCGTCCGCGACAAAAGTCTGCTGCAACTTTCCGGAAACCCTGCAGTATTTGCCTGCTGACAAAGCAGTATTATCCGGCTCTCCGATCCGCGCTGAGCTGCGCAGCGGCAGTCGTGCAGCCGCACTGGAATTTTGCGGCTTTACAGCCGATAAACCGGTTATGATGGTCATTGGCGGCAGCCTTGGCTCTGCAAATGTAAACAATGCTGTCCGCAGCATTTTGCCGGAACTGTTAAAAACCTTCCAGGTCATCCACCTCTGCGGTGCAGACAAATTGGATCCATCCCTTGATCACACAGAAGGTTACGTACAATTTGAATATGTCAAAAAAGAGCTGGCCGACCTGTTTGCGCTGGCCGACATGGTTGTTTCCCGTGCCGGAGCAAATGCTATCTGCGAGCTGTTGGAGCTGCGCAAACCAACGCTCCTCATTCCTCTCGGTTCGAACGCCAGCCGCGGAGATCAGATTTTAAATGCGGAATCTTTCCAAAAGCAAGGCTTCTGCGAAGTTCTCTTAGAAGAACATCTCACCCCTGATCTGCTGCTGGAAACCATACACAAAGTATATGATTCCCGCGCCGAATATATCCGGGCAATGGAAAAAAGCAATCTGAGCAACGCAATTCAAACCATTACCGATCTGATTGAACAGACTGCTGTTTCCAAAAAACATTAACTTTCTGAAAATTCCCCACCATATTTTCTTTTCAGATACTGTTTGGCTCTGTACAATCTTGCGCGAAGCATTCCCGGACTGATTCCGAGATGCTTCGCCGCTTCTTCTCGATCCATCTGTTCAATAAACAATAAATCAATTACCTCATACCAAAGTGTATTCTCTTTTTCCAAATCTTCAAGAATCTCATAGATGAACATTTTATCTACACATTCCTTTTCTAAATCCTGTGATTTTTTATTCAGAAAAGTCTTATCTTCACTGTCCACCAACACTTCGTTTTTTGTACTTGCCTTTCTCCAGTAATCTATCACTAAATGTCTTGCTGTTTTCAGCAGCCATGGCTTTTCTATCCCGGACTGCACTTTATGCATATTGTTATAGTAAGCCAGAAATGTCTGCTGACAAATTTCTTTTGCGATTTCTTCATCCTTCGTCTGAGCCACCACAGCTTTTAAAATCAAGGTTGCATAGCGCTTGTATATTTCTGTGAATGTCTCATGATTTATCATTTGTAGTATCCTTATTGCTTTTATCAACCTACATCAGCATTTATTGTCTCATTCGGAAAATTTCCGTAAAAGCTCTTCTCTGTCACTGTCTGTCAGTTTTCCAGTGTTCCAGCCAAGTCCAACCTGATCCTTTTTATTACGCGGAATCAGATGAATGTGAAAATGAAAAACGGTCTGACCTGCGGCTTCGTGATTATTCTGAACAATATTAATGCCTTCGCATCCCAGCACCTTTTCCATTTTTTCCGCCATTCTTTTCGCAACAATAAACGCTCTTCCGGTCAATTCCTCCGGCATATCACAAATATCAGTATAATGTGCCTTTGGCAGTACCAGCATGTGTCCTTTTGCAGCCGGACCTACATCCAAAATTACTCGAAATTCCTCATCCTCATATACCGTAGCTGAAGGAATCTCTCCAGCAGCAATTTTACAAAAAATACACTTCTCCGTCATATTTTTGCTCCTTCCACGTATTATATAATTAGAGAACCATTGTTTCTTACATCTTAAAATTTATTATTCAGACTGTCAATAGTCAATGCGCATACAAATGTCTTATTGACTTTATGTTATATTAAGGAGATTATTATGAAATTTTCAGAAGATTACCAAATGCTGCTGTCCACCATTTCCCATGAAATCCGAAATCCGCTCACCCTGATCAACAGCTATCTGCAGCTCCTTGCCGGCAGCTATCCGGAAATCACTTCCTCTGCATATTGGGAAACTATTGAATCCGAAATAGAACATTTAAAATTCCTGCTGAAAGACATTTCTTCTTATCAGAACAGCATTCTTTTACATCCAAAGACAACCAATTTCACAACCTGGCTGTCTGAATATAAACAGATGATTTCACCTTTGCTTCTGAGTTATCCGGAAATCACATTTTCCTGTGAATCCGAACAAGATCTGCCATTACTGGAAATCGATGTTTTCCGGTTCCGTCAGGTATTTGATAACCTCGTAAGAAATTCCATTGAAGCACTGAGCACCTGTGGAAAAACAAATTTGTATCTTTCCATAAGCGCTTTTATGGATGGAGACACGCTCTGTATCACTGTTACCGATAATGGCTGTAAAATTCCTGACGAACAGGTTCCTACGCTGTTTGACCCGTTTGTTACTCATAAATCCTGCGGTACCGGACTAGGACTTCCGATTACAAAACGCATTGTCGAAGCTCATCATGGAACGGTCACACTTTCCTGCAATTCCGCAGATAAGACCACATTTGAAATACGCCTGCCAGCAAAAATCCACCAATAAAACCGCCAAGATGTGCATAGTTATCCACGCCGGAATCTGTAAATCCCTGCAGCAGCGACAAAACCGCCATTGCGCATATTCCCCGACCGTTGAGTCCTTTGATACGCCCTCTGTTAATAATTACCAGAAAAACCAGAGCGCCGATCACAGCAAAAATTGCTCCGGAAGCCCCGGCAGAAACGGCATAGCTATCCGCTTTCGCATTCACGGCCAATGACAGCAGATTTCCTGCCAGACCGCCGCCCAGATAAATGCACAGATAACGTACCGTCCCCACCTGAATCGTCAGCATATCACCTGCAAAAATTAAAAGCAGCATATTAAATGCCAGATGCTCAATCCCGAAATGTAAAAACATACTCGTCAACAGACGATAATATTCTCCCCGCTCCAGCACATCCGGCACAAACATCGCGCCATGTGCCTCCATCATCACAGCATCCGTTGTATTCCCGACAAAAATGCTGAGATACAGAAAAACGACAATATTCAGACAAACAATCAGAAGATTTGCTTTTTTCCTTGTTCTGACAAAATCCATTAACTCATTTCTCACAGATTTTGACTCCTTTCCCTGTTTTTTCACTTGTATAATTGTACTTTTTGTATTAAAATGTAGGCATCCAAGACTGTTCATAATTGCAGTTACGGGACAATCTAATATATAAGGAGGATAATTATTATGGCATATGTAATTACAGATGCATGCGTAAGCTGCGGTACATGCGCAGGCGTATGTCCGGCTGACGCTATCAGCGAAGGTGATGGCAAATACGTAATCGATGCTGATGCATGTCTTGATTGCGGTACTTGCGAAGGCGAATGCCCGACAGGCGCTATCGAAGCAGAATAATCAGCATTGCTGATTTCTTAAAAAGCTGCCGGTTCCATCAGGATCCGACAGCTTTTTTATTGCACTTATTTCCCAAACCATCTGAAAAAACGGCCTTTCTCCTTTGCTGCCGCCACATAACGGCTATTTTTCTGATGTGTACGGATCGCCTCATCCAGTTTCCGGAAGCGTTCTTCCTCTCTCTGTTCCTGCATATGTAAAAGATAATCCGTCTCCTTGGCAATAGATTCCTCTATGCGCTTCTGGAGTTCATCATTATTCTCCTTTACTACCTTTTCTACAACGTCCTCGACCAGTTCTTTAAAAAGCTGAAGACGCTGGGCATTCGTCTGCATAGCAACAAGTTCTGCCGATGATCCCGGATCATCCTGACGTTGTTCCGTTTCCTCGGCCGCAGACTTTATTTCTTCTTCCTCCGGCAGCACATCCTGCTCTTTTTTTCCGGATATGCCTTCTACTTCTTTCGTCTGTATCCGGTCATACTGCAGCTTCCATTCCTTCTGATCCCCTTCCAGCTTCGCAGTCTCCTGCAGCAGTACCCTGATTGCCTTTAACTGCAATCCTTCTTCCTTCAGTCTCTTAACACTTTTAAAAACATCAATGTTTTCGCGGGTGTAGTATCGATGCCCCAATTCTGTCCTGGCAATCGGCAAATCCAGTTCCTCTTCCCAGTATCTCAGCACGTGGGCTTCCACAGCGACCATTTTCGCTGCGTCGGAAATCAAATAATGACGTTCCTCCACAATACTTCCCTCCATATTCCATTTTGCGCAGCCCGCTTAGCAGCCACCCTGCTCTCTTTCAAGTATACCATAACAGACAACTATGCGGCACTAAAATATTTCGCAAGTTTCGACCTTCTATGTCAAAAAGAGCTTCCGATTTATAATCTATAAATTCTGTAAATCGGAAACTCTTTCAAACTGCTGTCTACTCTTCTTTTTCCCGGAACGATTTTTTCCTGCGTTTGACGCATTCTGTCAGAAGATACTCAATCTGACCGTTGATCGAGCGAAAATCATCCTCTGCCCACTGCGCCAGTTCCTGATAAAGTGATGCGGATACCCGGAGGGGTATCTGCTTTTTCGCTTTTTCTTTTTCCCTGGAATCCGCCATATGCCCCTCCTTTCCTTCCTATCAACGACAGTTACGGCTCACTTGTTCCATTTTAATAGATAGAACCACTATTGACAACAGGCTGTGCATCCTTATTCCCACAAAGTACAACCAATAGATTACTGACCATAGCGGCCTTGCGTTCCTCATCAAGCTCTACAATATTATTCTCAGAAAGCTGCTGAAGCGCCATTTCTACCATACTCACTGCGCCTTCCACGATTTTCTGTCTCGCGTCAATAATCGCCGTTGCCTGCTGTCTCTGGAGCATTGCAGATGCAATTTCCGGTGCATAAGCAAGATGTGTAATGCGCACATCCAGCACTTCAATCCCCGCATCTGCTACTTTCTGCTGAAGCTCCTGCTGCATAATATCTGCAATTTCCTGACTGCTGCCGCGTAAGGTTTTTTCATCAGAGCCTTCATTTGTATCGTACGGATAATTGCGTGCTGCATTTCTGGTAATCGCATCACACTGAATAGAAAGATATTCTACATAGTTTTCCACATTGAATACCGCTTTTGTAGCATTTTTCACCTGCCAGATCACAATCGTTCCAATCTCAATCGGGTTGCCCAATTCATCATTTACCTTCTGGCGTTTATTCTCCAGCGTCATCGTCTTTAAGGAAACCTTCTTGGAAATCGCATTTGTGTTCACATTTACATTGACCGAATTTTCATCCGTTCCTATTTTCGCCTTAGCTGTCGCAGAATTTCCCGCTACCGGATTAATTGCTGAGCAGAACGGATTTACCCAATAATAACCAGATTCATACAGTGTCCCGTAATAATTACCGAACAATGTAAGTACTAGCGCTTCGTTCGGACGGATGATCTTCAGACCGCACAAAAGCAGAAAACCTCCGATCGTAAGTACAATCCCCAAAATAATCGCAATAGCCAGAATCGGTCCGCCTGTCGCTTCATGTGCATCATAATAAAGTCCGCCGCATACAATCACCGGTGTACCGGCAATCAACATAAACAGACTCAGCAGCAGCATCGGCATGCCGGGAGCAGCCTTTAAAATTTTCTCATTCGTAAATGTTCTCTCATCCATAGTATTTTCCTCCCTCAATTTATTATGATATTAATTTGATATCATAATAATATACCTTCTTTTATGTTCTGTCAATATTGGATACCTTCTTTTTTATCCGTATTGATCTTTTTATTGTTTTTTGTGAGCTCTTTTGAAATCAGTTAAACATATAAATGAACATGAAAAAGGGTATCGCCCCATCATCTAATTTGATGATTTTGCGACACCCTCGCTCCATTTTTATTCACTTTCTAATAACTCAGCCGTTTTTAGATTGTCACTTCGTCAAACAGACCCTTCACCGTCGGATAAATCTTCGCAAATTTTGCATAGCGGTCGTTATATTTCTCAACCAGTTCCGGATCCGGCTCGATTGTGTCGATTACCTTCACCAGTTTGTCTGCCGCTTCCTTCACATTCGCAAATTCGCCGCAGGCAACGGCTGCCAGCATTGCGCCGCCGTATCCCGGTCCTTCTTCACTCTCGATCACGTCTACTTTAATGCCAAGCACATTTGCAATAATCTTCTTCCACAGCGGACTCTTTGCGCCGCCGCCGCAGATCTTTGTGCGCTCAATCTTGATGCCGAGTGATTTTGCAACCTCAAAAGAATCACGAATTGCAAAAGCAACGCCCTCCAGAACAGCCTGTGTCATATCTGCACGAGTCGTATCCATCGTCATACCGATAAAGGTACCTCTGGCGTTCGGATTGTTATGCGGGGAACGCTCTCCCATCAGATACGGCAGGAAAAATACATGATTTTCCCCAAGCTTTTCAATTTTCGCCTGTTCTGCCGCATACTCTTTTGTACCAATGATTTCATCCATCCACCATTTGTTGCAAGATGCTGCGGAAAGCATACAGCCCATCAGATGATAATTGCCGTCCGCATGTGCAAAGGAATGCAGAGCATTGTTTTCATCCACACCAAAACTCTTGCTGGAAACAAAAATTGTACCGCTCGTTCCGAGTGAAATGTTACACATACCATCGCCTACAGTACCTGTGCCGACTGCTGCCGCCGCATTGTCACCTGCCCCGGCTACAATTTTAACCGTTTCCGGGAAGCCTAACTCTTTTGCTACTTCCGGCAAAATTGTGCCGACAGTCTCGTAGCTCTCAAAGATCTTCGGAACCTGCGCTTCTGTAATGCCGCAGATTTCCAGCATTTCTTTCGACCAGCATTTATTTTTTACATCAAAAATCAGCATACCTGACGCATCGGAAACATCCGTACAGTACACGCCGGAAAGCTTAAACGCAATATAATCCTTCGGCAGAAGCACCATGTGCAGTTTTGCAAAATTGTCCGGCTCTTCTTCCTTCATCCAGAGAATCTTCGGAGCTGTAAATCCGGCGAACGCAATGTTTGCGGTATACTCGGACAGCTTATCTTTTCCAATCACGTTGTTCAGATAATCCGTCTGTTTCTGAGTACGTCCATCATTCCAGAGAATTGCCGGGCGGATTACATTGTCATCTTTATCCAGTGCAACCAGACCATGCATCTGACCGCCAAAGCTGATACCCGCAATCTGGCTCTTATCGCAATCTGCTGTCAGCTCTTTTAAGCCTTCCATAACCCCGTTCCACCAGTCCTCCGGTTTCTGTTCAGACCAACCCGGATGCGGAAAATACAGCGGATATTCTTTGGAAACTACATTTTCAATTTTACCCTCGGAATTCATCAGAAGCAGTTTTACTGCTGATGTACCAAGGTCTACACCAATATAAAGCATTGTAAGTTCCTCCTGTTTGTATCATCATACAAATTGCCAATATATACACAAACAGGCAGGCAACGCATACAGATGTCCGGCGCAGCGAGTTTCTCCGAACTGCAAGGACTCTGTATACGAAGCTGCCGTTCTAATTCATAACATTTACATTAAATTGCTGTTTTTATGCAAACGGATTCTCTGTCGGATAACGAACGCCTGCCGGCTGATTGTATCCAATTTCCTTTACATCAACGCCAAGCATCTTGAATACTTCATAGAGTGCTTTGCCATGATGTCCGAATGCAACTGCTCCGTGATGCGGATATCCGCCCTCGATCAGTACATGACGGTAGAATCTTCCCATTTCCGGAATAGCGAAAATACCGATTCCGCCGAAGGATTTTGTTGCAACCGGAAGAACTTCTCCATGTGCAATATATGCACGCAGCTTGTTATCAGCTGTGCTCTGCAGACGGTAGAATGTGATATCACCCGGTACAATATCTCCTTCCAGAGTACCCTGTGTCACTTCTTCCGGAAGTGCTCTTGCCATGATCATCTGATATTTCATAGAGCATGCAGACAGCTTGCCGGAGTTGGTATTTCCACAGTGGAATCCCATAAAGGTATCTTTGTGTGTATAATTAAATTTGCCTTCGATGGATTCTTTATACATATCCTTCGGAACAGAGTTGTTGATATCAAGCAATGTAACAGTATCGTTGCTTACTGCTGTACCAATAAACTCAGAAAGTGTTCCGTAAATATCTACTTCACAGGATACCGGAATACCGCGTCCTGTCAGACGGCTGTTTACATAGCACGGAACAAATCCAAACTGTGTCTGGAATGCCGGCCAGCATTTACTTGTCAGAGCCACATATTTTCTATATCCTCTATGAGCTTCTACCCAGTCAAGCAGTGTCAGTTCATACTGTGCCAGTTTCGGCAGAATTTCCGGTTTCATATTGCCTTCGCCCAGCTCTTTTTCCATATCTGCAACTACTTCCGGGATACGCGGGTCGCCGGCATGTTTATTGAAAGCTTCAAACAGGTCAAGTTCGGAGTTTTCTTCGATCTCAATGCCCATGTTAAACAGCTGTTTGATCGGTGCATTGCAGGCCATAAAGTTCAGCGGACGCGGACCAAAGCTGATGATCTTCAGATCTTTTACACCGATGTACGCACGTGCGATCGGAAGGAATTCTTCAATCATATCTGCACAGTCTTCTGCGTCACCTACCGGATACTCCGGAATATAGTAGCCTTCTACATTTCTCAGCTGCAGATTATAGCTTGCATTCAGCATACCACAATATGCATCGCCACGGCCCTGAATCAGATCGTTCTGAGACTCTTCTGCTGCTGCGATGAACATTTTCGGTCCATCAAAATGCTTTGCAAGCAGTGTCTCAGAAATTTCCGGACCAAAGTTTCCAAGATATACAACAAGCGCGTTACATCCTGCTGCTTTTACATCTTCCAGAGCCTGAACCATATGGATCTCGCTCTCAACGATACAGATCGGACATTCATAAATATTTTTTGCGTCATATTTTTTTGTGTAAGCGTCTACAAGCGCTTTTCTTCTGTTTACGGACAGAGATTCCGGGAAACAGTCACGGCTGACCGCAACAATTCCAATTTTTACTTCTGGCATGTTAAACATTTTCTTATCCTCCTAATATTATTTTATGTGCAGCCCGCGGATAAAAATCTGCTCTGTTTTTATCCGCGCGGCAAAACCACTCTTATACGGTAAGGTTCTCGCCCTTCAGGCCAACAAAAGCGCCATCTGCTCCAAGCCCGGACTCTTCATGCGCAATCAACCATTTATTTTTGGCCGTCATCAGCTTGTCTTCTGCGAATTTTCCGGAAAGCTTCGGCGCATCAGTATTTGTTCCCTTCGGTAAAATGATAACTACACGGAAACCATCTTTTCCTTCTGCATTACATGGTGCATAATGAAGCGTAGTACCGTAAAGCTCAATCACTGCACCTGCCGGAGCCGCAAAAGCTTCCATTTTGCTCGTATCATACGTAAAATCATCTTCCACATCCTGCTCAGAACCAAGCAGTAAGATTGCACCGTCCAATGCAATATCAATCTCAGAATCACGATGATACTCTACCGCATTCAAAGTATGATTGCAGCCGTTGCAGTAACCAATCTGAATCGGCATACCTCCGTAAATACTATCACGAATCGTCTCATACTCCGCGCATGCTTCCAGCTCTGGTGCGGAAGCTACATAAACAACCTCATCCGGCTGCGGCGTCTCTGCCAGGCGTTTTAAAAGATCCGGAACTTCCAGCGGTAATACACGACCATATTTACGAAAAGCGCTGTCAGTAATACTCTTAATCTGCATATTTTTACCCTCCCTGTTTTCTTTCATCATTCAATTTTCTTACGACTGCTGTTTTTCAGCCGGAGAAATTTTGCAAATTAGTTTACTAACTAAACTAATTGTGTTATAGTAATAATAACTCTTATAGAGCGTTTTTGCAAGTGATTTTTTAAAAACTTTTACCAGGAGGATTTGTCAGATGTTAGCCGGAAGTCATGAATTAATCAGAGATATCAATACACAGTCTGTCATCCGTACCATCCTTGCAAACGGTGCTGTTTCGCGCGCCTCCATCGCTTCTCAGCTGGGACTGACTAAAGCCACCGTTTCCGCAATCGTACAGGAACTTTTAGACCGTGGCATCGTATTGGAAACCGGAAGCGACAACACAAAAAAGGGCCGCAAACCAATTTTGCTGCAAATTAACAAAACCTGTGGATATGTAATCTCCATCGATCTTTCCATGGAAACAATTACCCTAATGACCTCGAATCTGATAGGGGAAGACTGCCGTTTACGCCAGTTCCCGATGCCGGCCCAGCCAGAACAGATTCTCCATGTGCTGACAGAACAAATAGATCTTGCACTTACTTCTCTGCCGCAGAGTCGTTACGGACTTCTCGGTATTGCTTTGGGTATCCACGGTGTTGTGCATCATAATAAAATTATTTTTCTGCCTTACTCTTCTTTTGAGAATATTGATTTTATTTCGGAACTCGGAGGACGCTACAAAGTTCCTGTCATTCTGGAAAATGAAGCAAATCTGTCTGTTCTCGGAGAATGGGCGCACTGCCATAATACCAACGAAATGCTTTACATTAGCGTACATTCCGGTATCGGTGTGGGAATTATCATGCGTAATCAGCTCGTCAAAGGAAAAAACGGCTTTGCCGGAGAGTTTGGTCACACGATCATCGAAGTGGATGGCCGTCCCTGTCCATGTGGAAACTGCGGCTGTCTGGAACAATACGCTTCCGAACGTGCACTCTTCACAGAACTTTCTAAATTAAAAAAAATGCCGATCAATCTTCACACCTTTGAACAGCTCTATCACCAGCGCGATCCGCAAACGATAGACTCTGTGCGCCGTTTCATCAAATATATGGCAATCGGCATAAATAATTTGCTCAATACTTTTAATCCTGATATTATGGTCTTGAACAGTTCGTTAAGCATTTGTCATCCGGGACTGTGTGATGACATTATGGCAGAACTGCGCAGCAGCCGCAAAGCATACTGCCGGCTGGCTCCTTCCAGTCTTCAAGATACCGCAGTTTTACTCGGCGGTGTCTATCTGATCCGCGAACGCTTCTTGTACCCGAATCAGATTTAAACGTCTCACCTTAAGGAGTATCCCTTATGATTAAAATTTTACTTGCAGACAACGAGGGTGTCGTTTTAAACGCGCTTCGAAATATGATCAACGCGCAATACGGAGAAACCTGCGATGTACGCACGGCAAAAACAGCGCGTTATCTGCGAAAACTCACACACAAATTTATTCCGGATATTGCTGTTATCAATATTGAAATGCCGGAACTGCGCGGATTTGATATCATTCAGGAAATCCGTTCTTTTCATGGAACCTGTATTTTCATTACTGTATCTACTTATGATCGTCAAGTTTACCGTACCGAAGCAGAAAATCTGCGTCTGCTGGCTCATGTATCCAAACCTTTATTCCGGGAAAAAATCCTTCCCCCGATCACCAAAGCGGTGGAAGCAGTCAAGCTTTCACAAAAACGACGCCAAAAGAATGTCCAAATTCAGGAACGATTTGATCTTGTTGTTCCGGTAGTAGAACACGGTCTGATTCATGAACTTTTCTTTACTGAAAAAAATGCTGTCACAATTGAAAACTATCTCTCACTGATGAGTATTTCTCAGCGTTTTGCCAAACCTGTTCGGCTGACCTTCGGAGAACAGCCTACCCCCGGCGCTCCCGGTACTCTGGCAAATCCGATCGGTTCCGCAATTCGCATAAAACGTTATTACGACAAATTCCGCAGCACTGTTCGCGATTATTTTCCGCTTGCCCTCTGCGGTCCGGTAATGTCTAACCATATCTTTTTTCTGCTTCCCTGCTGGAAATTAATAGAAACTCCGGCCGAAAAGCAGGAGTTTGAAACGGTTCTTGCCGATCTGCTGGAAAAGTTGGAGGAAGAATTCGAACAGATGAGTTTCTACGTAAAGGCTGAGGAAATTATGGAATTTACAGATCTGGATCTGAAAGAACTGTTATAAAAATATCCGGGAATTCCTGTTCACAGGCAAACTCCCGGATATTTTCTTTTATTCACTTAGTCAGGAAATACGACCGCCACTTTACCGCACTGTCCGCCGGCCATCAACGCATATGCTTCCCCGGCCTTTTCAAGCGGGAACTCGTCTGTAATCAGATCTTCCGGATGAATTCCCCAGCGCACCAGTCGTTCTACCAATTCTTCCATTCTCCAGAGAGATGTTACCCAGGAACCGTAAATTGTTTTTTGTCCGTGAATAATATCCGGGCTCGGTTCAAAATGGCAGGTACCACCCTCTCCCACAAAGGCAATCTTGCCCCATTCTCTGGTCGCACGGATGGCAAGCTGTCTGCCCGGATCGCTTGCGCTCGCATCAATCGCACGTTCCACGCCGCGACCGTTTGTGACCTTCATGATGCCTTCCATTGCTTCCTCCGGTTTAAATACGTGATCCACCAGACCGAGTTTTTTTGCCAATTCTATACGATGTTCATTCATTTCTACGCCAATCAGCATATTTGCTCCCATCGCTTTGGCCAGCATCAGCGCTGCCAGTCCTACCGGCCCCAGACCGGTTACCAGTACCGCGTCATTTCCGCAAACACCGATTTTTTCAATCGCTTCATAAACCGTGCCAAAACCACAGGCTACCTGAGCGCCGTCCTTATATGTCAGCTCGTCCGGCAGATAAATCAGATCTTTTTCCTCGGCCAGAATGTACGGCGCCATACCGCCGTCTCTCTGCCAGCCATATGCTTTACGATGTTCACTCTTACAGGAAATATAATACCCTCTTCTGCAGTCATTGCATACACCGCAGCCGGATATGTGATATACAATTACACGATCCCCTTTCTTAAAGCGTTTGAGTCCTTCTCCTTCTTCCACGATCACGCCGCACGGCTCATGTCCGGCAATTGTTCCCGGAATATAACCTTCAGGCCCTTTGCCCACATGCTCACGATAAATACAGCGGATATCGCTTCCGCAGATTGTTGTCGCTTTCGTCTGAATCAATACCTGTCCATGTCCCGGCTTCGGAATCTCAAAATCCCGAATTTCCACCGTACTGTTGCCCGGCAGAATGGCGCCCTTCATCATCTTTTCCATGTTCGTAAATCCCCTTTCTGCTTTTGCTCTGCTTCCTGCAGTTCTCATAATTCTATTATAAATTTTTCTGCATACTCTGTTAGTATTTTTGCTGACATTTTTATATGATTTATGTCGCATTTGCGCAAATTGATTGACCAATATTTTCAAAAATAACCCGCAGTCAACTAAAAAAGCATCCTGCGGGTTATTGTACTGCTTGTTTTATTTATCTGTGTCTGTTATTACAGCTAATTAATGTCTGTAATAATTAATCAGACATCCATCCAGAATGATCGTTCTTTCATCATCTGTCAGCTCACCCATTTTTAAGGTAAACTCCTTCATCTCAGTCTCACTTACCACAAACGCTTTGATCTCAGTCAGTTTTTCCTCCACCGCTTTGCGAATTTCCGGAATAAAAATATAATCTCCGTTCGTAAACGGCAGCTCACCCTCATCAATCAGGAATGGCAGCATACCCCAGTTAATCAAATTGGAACGATAACGTTTTGTCGCATAGCTGTTAGCAATATTCGCCCAGCCGCCAAGTACCTTCTGACAGGAAGCCGCCTGTTCGCGTGCGGAACCATCGCCCGGTTTTACCGCAAAAATGGTACTGCCGACACCTGTCGTTTCTTTTCCGGCATCTGGATAAGACTCTCTTACCGTATCCAAAATCGGACGCAATTCCGGAAGCGCATCTTCCATGCACTCACCTGCTTCACGGGCCTTTTCTGCTTTCTGTACCTCTTTGGCACGTCCAACGTAAGCCGGATCTTTTCTGGACAAGGTAAACTCTGCCAGTCCCAACGGATTGGAACGGTAAGAAGATGTTTCGCCAGACGGAATCAATTCATCTGTTGTCGTTACCGGATCGTGAATCTCAGAAACCACCTTCAGCATCAAATGCTTTGTCAGCTCCGGCATCGCCGGCCAGTCCTTAATATTCGGACCAAATTTGATCTCCTGACCCGGATCTGCCACGCCCTTGCTGTCAAAGACACGATTTGCGTAAATACTGCTGTCAAAGAAATATTTCGGATTCGTAAAGTTTACATCCACATCTGTTGCTGCTGTCAGATAGCCCTTGTTTGCAGCTGTCGCCGCGATAGAACGCGCATCCATCAACGCTACAGAAGCAATCTGTCCGCTCTGCAGCTTGCTTCCCTCACGATTCGGGAAGTTTCTGGTAGAGTGACGAATCGAGAACGCATTGTTCGCCGGCGTATCGCCTGCGCCAAAGCACGGACCGCAGAATGCAGTTTTTACAATCGCACCCGTCTTAATCAGATCTGCCAGGCGGCCGTTCTTCGCCAGTTCCATATAAATCGGCGTACTTGCCGGATAAATACTTAATGTAAATTCATCCGCACCGATATACGCATCCTTTAAAATATCCGCAGCCGCACAGATATTCTCAAATCCGCCGCCCGCACAGCCTGCAATGATACCCTGATCCACGTACAGTCTGCCGTTTCTTATCTTATTTCTCAACGTGAAATCAACCGCGCCGTCCAGACTCACCAGAGCGCGTTTTTCCACATCTGCCAGAATATCATCCAGATTTGCGTTCAATTCTTCAATTGTATAAGTATTGCTCGGATGGAACGGCATAGCAATCATCGGTTTAATCTCGGAAAGATCCAGATAAATCATACCGTCATAGTAAGCAACCGCGCCCGGATTCAATTCTTTATAGTCCGCAGAGCGTCCATGGATATCATAAAACTCCTTAATCTCACTATCCGTTTTCCAGATAGAAGACAAACAGGTCGTCTCTGTCGTCATAACGTCAATGCCGATACGGAAGTCCGCACTTAAGTTTTCGACACCTGGTCCGACAAATTCCATTACCTTGTTATTTACATAACCGTTTCCAAACACCGCACCAATAATGGCCAGCGCCACATCCTGCGGGCCGACGCCTTTTTCCGGCCTTCCGGTCAGATAAACGCCGACTACCTTCGGCATATTGATATCATAAGTTTTGGAAAGCAGCTGTTTTACCAGTTCCGGTCCGCCCTCGCCCATCGCCATGGTTCCCAGCGCACCATAACGGGTATGAGAATCCGAACCAAGAATCATCTTTCCGCCGCCTGCCAGCATTTCTCTGGCAAACTGATGGATAACCGCCTGATGAGGTGGAACATACACCCCGCCATATTTTTTTGCACAGGTCAGTCCAAACATATGATCATCTTCATTGATTGTGCCGCCTACTGCGCAGAGGCTATTGTGGCAGTTTGTCAGCACATACGGTACCGGAAATTTTTCCAGTCCTGATGCTCTCGCGGTCTGGATAATGCCGACAAATGTGATATCATGCGAAGTCAGCTTATCAAATTTGATCTGCAGTTTTTCCATATTTCCGGAAGTATTGTGACTTTCCAAAATACCATAAGCAATCGTATTTTTTGCTGCTTCCTCTTTCGACGGTATCTGCTCTCCCAGCTTACTGCGCAAAATTTCCTGTGTCTGTGCGCAATCTTCCACCAGATCAACGCCGTTTAACAGGTAAACACCATTCTCATATAATTTCATTATAATACACCTCCTATTGTTCTTTTAATTTCAAACAGCCGGACAGACTTATGTCGTCCGGCTTGATATTTCCTGTCGGACCAATTCAGCCATTCTTCTCATGTATGTCTGAATTGGTTCTAATACTCCTCACGTTCCATATATTTCATATAGTTGGAAACCATCAACGCAATACGGAAGGTCAGAGCATCCTCAAATACACGCACATCTAATCCGGTGCTCTTCTGCAGCTTTTCCAGACGGTAGACCAATGTATTGCGGTGAATATAAAGCTGTCTGGATGTCTCTGAAACATTCAGACTGTTCTCAAAGAACTTGTTGATCGTCGCCAAAGTTTCTTCATCCAGAGAATCCGGCAGTTCCTTTCCACCAAAAATCTCATCAATAAACATTTCGCACAGCGGCAGAGGCAGCTGATAAATCAAACGGCCGATACCAAGCATGTTATACGGAATAATATTTTTATCCTCATAAAAAATCTTACCGACATCCAATGCCATTTTTGCCTCTTTGTAGGATTTCGAAATTGCACGAATCTCATGAATAATCGTGCCATATGCCACACGAACCTGAGACATTGCCTCACTATTAAGCATATCCAGAAGCATCTTGCCGATTGCTTCAATCTCCGGATAGTCCTCATTTTCCGCTAACTCTTTCACCAGAATAATACTGCGCTCATCCACTGCCGTAATAAAGTCTTTTGTACTGGAAGCAAACAGGGTTTTAATCAATTCCAATGCGTTAGTATCCTTCTCCTGCTTCGTCTCAATCAGGAACACCACGCGTTTTGCTTCTATATTAATACGCAGCTTCTTTGCACGATTATAGATATCCACAATCAAAAGATTGTCCAAAAGCAGGTTCTGAATAAAATTATTTTTATCAAAGCGTTCTTTATATGCAATAATCAGATTCTGAATCTGGCTCACAGCGATTTTTCCGATCATATAGGCATCTTCCCCATTACCTCTTGCAATCAAAATATACGCCGGTGTCCCCTCGTCCAAAATTTTAAAGAAATGATAGCCCTGCACCACCTGACTGTCTGCAGCAGAATTTGCAAAAAAATGGATGACATCTCTCTGCACCTCTTCCTCCGGCATAGTAGATGCCACAGTAGTTCCCTCTAAATCTGATACACACAAATCAATCCGGGTAATTGCGCGAAGCTCCTCAATTGACGTCTGTATTACCTGTGCTGAAATCATATGTTACCTCCGTTTCCGTACTGTGTTCTCAACTTTTAAACATTTACTGCTACTATCTTAAAACATTTTTCTCTGTTTCGCAATCTTTTCTTTCTCTGTTCAAAAATACTACTGATTATCAACAGCAAACCATGCAAAATCTGCATAGTTATGTTCTGTTTTTCCATTTGACGACGCATACATTCCTACTGTACACCCGACAAATCCACCTGCTTCTTCTGTCGTATAAGGCAAAAGACTGACTTCTGTTACTTTCTTTTGTGCCCCGCATTCTCCCGCATAAATAACTGCAGACTGGTTTTCTGCTCTTAAGCGGATTTCTACCAATCCCTCTTTTTTTAATTCCATCTTTGCTGCCACTTTATCCTGCCCATGAATATGCGTTGTCACGCAAAACTCTCTTCCCTCGGATGACTTAATAATTTCCATGCGCAAATGATTCTGATGATTCTGAAACAGTACCATGCCGGCTGCTTCTTCTTCTATTTTAGGCATATAATCCACTGCGCAGCTTGCAGTAAATTGATAACTTTTCTGTCGGACACTCAGATAACACGGCTTTCCTTCTTCTGTAATTTTTTCTTTCGACAGCTTCAAACGAAGAAATCCTTCTCTGTCCTGCAAGGAATATTTTTCCGAAGGTCTATCGCCAATTCCAAGAAAACGATCATCCAGCTTTTTATCCCAAAAATGAAACAGATCGCATTTTGACACTTCTCTGTCAAACCGCACTTCTTCGAGCGGCAATTCTACGATATCTTCCAATTTTCCAATTCCTTCATTGAAAACAGGCCAACCATCCTCCCAGGTCACTTTTGCCAGAAACGTCTCTCTACCCATACTGCTGTGCTGTTCACACGGTCTGGATGCCAGCATCACTGCATACCAGTTTCCATTTTCATCATCAACCAGATCACAGTGCCCCACATAGACAACCGGATAGTTTTTTCCAAGGTGACGATGCGTAAAGACCGGATTTCGCTTGCAGCCTTCATACGGTCCGAAAATTTGCCTGCTTCTTGCAACGGTAATGCTGTGTTCCGGTCCGGTACCGCCTTCTGCATGTACCAGATAATAATATTCTCCAATTTTATAAATGTGAGGTCCTTCCGGCCAGATGGCATGACGCATAGCACCTTTCCAAATGGCATGACTTTCACCGGTCAGTTTCATACTCTCTAAGTCCAGTTCCTGTGCCCAAATTTCCCAATCACCATTATAAGTGACTCCGCTTGGATTTGGTCTGGTTCCCACATAATAGCATCGCCCATCTTCATCAAAAAACAGACTTGGATCAATTCCCGGTGCTTCTTCCCCCAGATAATACGGCTTAGACCATGGTCCCTCCGGCCGCTCTGCTGTTACAATAAAATTTCCTCCATAACTCACATTTGTTGTAATCATATAAAAGGTTCCATTATAGCAGCGGATAACCGGTGCAAAAATACCTCTGGAAATTTCCCTTTCTCCAGGATCCATTGGAAGCTGTTCTTCTCTATCCAAAATATTACCAATCTGTTCCCAGTGTGCCAGATCTCTGCTGTGGAATAAAGGAACACCCGGAAAATATCCAAAACTGGAATTCACCAGATAAAAATCTTTTCCTACTCTGCAAATGGACGGATCCGGATAAAATCCGCTTAAAATAGGATTTTTTGCTGTTATCATATTCTTTTCTCCTCTTTTGGTTTTGTCGTTCTATTCTGTCAACCGAAAAAAAGGGTGCTGCTTAAGCAACACCCCTAAAATGTACTTACTAGTTTGTGATGGTAAGTTCTGTTTCTTTATCAAATACATGAATCTTGTTTGCATCCAGAGCAAATTTAACAGTATCGCCTGTTCTTGCTGTTGTTGTCGGATTTACACGTGCTGTCATCGGGAACTGTTCCAGATCGAAGTACAGGAATACTTCTGCACCAAGCAGCTCGTATACTCTGATTGTAGATTCAACAACTGTTTCCGGTGAAGATGCAATAAATGCAGCATCATCATGCACATCTTCCGGACGGATACCCATAACAACTGTCTTTCCAGCATAACCGCCATCGATAAGAGCTTTTGCTTTTGCAGCCGGAAGCTTGATATCGAAAGAACCAACCTTCAATGTAACGTCATTTCCGCTAACGTTTACTTTAGCATCCATGAAGTTCATCTGCGGAGATCCGATGAATCCTGCAACGAACAGGTTACCCGGGTTGTTATACAGATTCTGCGGAGAATCTACCTGCTGGATAATACCATCTTTCATAACAACGATTCTGGTACCAAGTGTCATAGCCTCTGTCTGGTCATGTGTTACGTAAATGATAGTTGCGCCCAGTCTCTGATGAAGTTTGGAGATCTCGATACGCATCTGTACACGAAGTTTTGCATCCAAGTTGGACAGCGGCTCATCCATCAGGAATACTTTCGGATCACGCACGATAGCACGTCCCATAGCTACACGCTGTCTCTGACCACCGGACAGAGCCTTCGGTTTACGATCTAACAGTTTGTCAAGGTCAAGGATTTTAGCTGCTTCTTTAACCATTTTATCGATCTGATCTTTCGGAACTTTTCTCAGTTTCAGACCAAATGCCATGTTATCATAAACAGTCATATGCGGATACAGAGCGTAGTTCTGGAATACCATCGCGATATCTCTGTCTTTCGGCTCTACGTCATTCACTACTTTATCACCAATCTTCAGTGTACCTTCAGAAATTTCTTCCAGACCTGCGATCATACGAAGTGTAGTAGATTTACCACAACCTGACGGTCCTACAAAGATGATGAATTCTTTATCTTCAATTTTAAGATTGAAATCTTTAACTGCTTCAAATCCATTCGGGTATCTTTTGTAAATGTGCTCTAATGATAAACTTGCCATTATACTTTTCCTCCTAATTATTTATCTCTTCTTCAGCTGCTGCAAACCATAGGCTTGCCTGATGAAAAAAGTATACTCTATTTTCGAAAATGATGCCATACCACTAATACACAAAATTTTTTTAGAGTGCTTGTCACATATGCCTATCGAAAAATGATGTCACTATGTCATTATACATTCTGACGAATCCATTCTCTTTTCCTGTACAATTTGCCGGATTCCTCTATTTGACATCACGCATATGGCTGTGTATAATCAGATGCATGAATTATATTATTTTTGATTTAGAATGGAACCAATGCCCCGATGGAAAAGAGCGTGAAAAGAAAGAACTTCCTTTTGAAATTCTAGAAATCGGCGCGATTAAACTAAATAGCGAAAGACAGGAAATTGACCGTTTCCATGAATTCATCCGTCCTACCGTCTATAAACGGCTCCACTTTAAAACAAGAGAGATCGTGCACATCTCTCCTGATGAGCTGAAAAAAGCGGATTACTTTCCGGATGTGTTAGAACGGTTCAGTAACTGGTGCGGCAGTGATGCTCTTTTTTGTACCTGGGGATCTCTGGATCTGCTGGAACTCCAGCGCAATATCCGCTACCACAAACTGAAAAATTTCTTTCCGTTCCCACTGAAATTCTACGATATCCAGAAGATTTTCAGTCTCACCTTTGAAGACGGAAAAAGCAGACGTTCTCTGGAATATGCTGTAGACATGCTGCAGATAGAAAAAGATATTCCTTTTCATGAAGCACTCTCTGATGCTTACTATACAACTATTGTCATGAAACACATGAAACGTGAACAGATTCTGCCCTTCTTTTCTGTGGATTACTTTCGTGTTCCCCGCAAGCGCAGTGAAGAACTTCATTATGTTTTTAAAGGCTATGATAAATTTGTTTCCCGCAAGTTTAGTACCAGAGCAGAAGCGGTCAGAGACCGTGTCGTGCGCTCCTGTAAATGTTATATCTGCGGGAAAACCACGACCAGAAAGCTTCCCTGGTATTCCAACGGCGGAAAAACCTATCGCAATCTTTCTTATTGCGAAGAACACGGTTATATTAAAGGAAAGCTGCGTTTGAAAAAGACGGAAGACGGCACCGGTTATTTCTGCGTCCGCACTTTAAAAATTGTCAGCGAAAAACGCGCGGAGGAACTTTTTCAAAAATATGAACAGCTTCATGCCAAAAAGAATGCATAAAACCCGCAGCAAAATTTTCTGCCGCGGGTTCTTTTCTTCCATTATTTTGTTGCCTTGAAATTTCTGATCAGCTCTTCTACTTCTGTCAGCAGACAGTCCAGTTTACCGAAAAACGCATCGTTATTGGTTGGGTTATCCAATTCCCCCTGAAGGTTCTGGAACAGTTCTATAATCTCATTCATACGCTTTTTCCCATTTCCATCTTTGTAAAGCAGGTAACGGCTTCGCTCATTTTCTTCCGGTGTCATTTTCTTAAGAACCACCTCTACATTCGGTTTTTCACCGATATAACGATAGGTGATAGACGGTGACGCGTGATTGAGCAGATTCTGCAGATAATAAATATCATTGGTATTCTTGTAATATCTCCATGCAAAGGTTTTTCGCATCGTTTGTGCGCCGATGGAATTTAATCCCATTTCCTTTCCAACACTCTTAAATACACGATATGCCTGTTCTCTTGATAATGCTGCCGGTGAACTTGCATGTCCCTGGATCAGATATGCCTCCGGATCTTTGCCCTCTGTAAATTTATCAATGATCTTTTTCAGATCTTCTGGAATGGTAAAGGTTCTCTTAATATTTTTTGTTCCGATAGAAGCCTCAATTTTATCCTTTCCACGAATATCTTTATTTTTAAATTTCAGGATCTCCTGCAGCTGCATACCGGTTCCGACACCAATTTCAAATAAAATATAATATTTATCGTCTACTTCACGCAGCGCTTCTTTAAATTTTTGTAATGTTTCTTCGTCCTTAATCGGTGATACCCAATTCATATATATACCTCCCTGATCTCATTAATCGTATTTTCATAAAAGCAGATGCTCTGCTTTATCAGTCGTTCTATTTCTCCTCATTTTCCAGAGGAACTTCGATATATTCATCTTCTGTCTCAACAGACTCGTCCTGAGACTCATCCTGCATTTGTATCAAAGTCTCTTCTTTTTCTGTTGAAGACACTTTCTCCTCTTTGGCATCGCTGTCCTGCTCGTCATAAAAATACATGCGTTCCAGTTCTTCCAATTCAATTTCTTCCAGTTTTTGTCGCTTTTTCTTTTCGTCCTCCAACTGCATCTGCAATTCCTCTGCACGAAGTTCTGCCTCTATCTGTGCCGCTGATTTTTTCTCAATCTCTTCTTCCAGGCGACGGCGCATTTCCATTTCCTTGTGACGCAATTCCATAAGCCGCATATATTTTCTATGACGGTTGATTGCCACTAAAAGAAGAGGAACAAAAATCAGAAGCAATACTGCTCCGATAATTACTGCAATTATCGTATTTTCCTTAATAAATGTATCCATCTGATTGTACAGATTTCCGATTCCGCCAAAAATTACTGCAAAGAAATCCTTTGTCTTTTCTAACACACTTTTACTCTGCTCTGGTTCTGTCTGTACCTCAGTCTCCGGCACTGCAGCATCCGTCTGTGTCTCACTTTCCGGCTCCGGCCATTCGCCGCTGTACGTAAACGGCACACTGCCCAACAACTGTCCTTCATAAGAATACGTCAAAGTATTCGTACCAAAATCCATGGTTTTCACAAGTGCGGATGCATCTATCCCCTGCGGAACCGTTACCTTCGCCGTTTCTTCTATAGAAATCGGTCCGGACTGAAAATCTGCCTGCCGAATCTTTTCCAGTTCGTTTTTATCTTCTATTCCGACAATCTGGACATTCCCCGCATTTGCAGTCGAAATTTCCGTATTATCAAAGCTGTCAAAGCCGTAATCCAGTAATACTTTTGTATCATCGTAAGAAACATACAGCCCCGGAGCTTTTAAAACTACCGTAAGCAGCCGCTGATTTCCTCTTTTTGCCATCGTAACCAGCGTATTTTGTGCCTGATCGGTAAAACCGGTTTTTCCGCCGATCACATCATCATAAATCATTCCTTCTTCTGAAATCATTTTATGATGATTGATAAAATAACGTTTTTCATCTACCAGATTTGTCTCCGGGAAATGATATTCCACTGTCTTAATAATCTTACGAAACATCTTATTATTAAACGCTTCTCTGCTGATCAGCGCCATATCCCGCGCTGTCACATAATGATTATCATCATGCAGTCCATGCGGATTTACGAAGTGCGTACCAGTACAACCCAACTCTTTTGCACGCTCGTTCATCATATTTACAAAAGTATCCACATCGCCGCCGATATGCTCCGCAACCGCATTGGAAATTTCATTTGCCGAAGCAAGCATGATACCGTACAGACACTGCTCCAGCGTCAGTTCTTCTCCTTCTGTCATACCAAGATGAGAGCTGTTGTACTCGATACTGTATACCGCATATTCAGAAAATTTAACCGTATCCTTTAAGTTTCCTTTTTCCAGCGCCAAGAGCGTTGTCATGATCTTGGTAATGCTGGCCGGATATTCTTTCTGATCAATATTTTTAGCATACAGGATCGCTCCGGTATCGGCGTCCATAACAATCGCCGCTTCTGCGTTTACCGCCGCTCCCTGCGGCCAGTTTTTTATATTGTTCGACTGGATTTCCAGATAATAGCCGGCCGGATGTTCCGCCTCTGTTTCTGAGATTTGCTGTTCCTGCATCTGCACATCTTCCGCCAAAACAGGCGCTGAAACAGCACCAAAAGATATTGCCGCCGCTGTAAGCAGTGACAAAAATAGATTCCCCTTTTTCATAAAAATCTCCCCTGATACTCTGATTCATGCACACATAATAACTTTCCACTTATATCACTTATGATACCAATAGTTCTGACGTTTTACAAGTAGAAATTAAAATATTTTTATGACAGAAAAGAGGCAGTTCTCTCGAACCGCCCCTTTATTCATCCATTCCTATTTAAACCTTCTTTCAGGAAAGTTTCAGTACAATTGTACCATGTTTCTCTAATGTAAATCTGCCACTGACTGTCTTACCGGTATACAGATCTATACCATCTTTTTTCAGCACGATTTCTGCCGGATCTGTCATATAGTTCAAAATAAACAGGTATTTCACGCCGTCCTTTTCACGTACCGCAATTTCACAGGACGAAGGAACTTCCACGATATCTTTATAGGGTGAAAGCACGCCCAGCTTTTTCAGAAAGACTTCCGCAGATTTTTCATTCCACGCACTTCCATAATAATATGCTTTTCCAGCGCCATACGTGTTTTCCACAAGAGCACCGCAGCCCGCATAATAATCTGAAGTATAGGTGCCTTTCACTTGCGCCTGCTCACCTGTTGCTTCCAGAAGATCCGCAAATACACTTGCCTCAAATTCGGTTCCGTCCCAATCAACCGTTACGGTTCCTGCATCCGGCGCAATAAAGGAATATTCCGGAATATCCGTTCCAGTCAGTTCTGCAAGCAATCCCGGCAGCTTATCCATCACACATTTACCGGAAATATTCTTGTAGCCGCTTCTACAGCCGATTACCAATGTACCGCCTTCTGCTACATATTCTTTTAAAAGTGCTGCGCGTTCTTCTGTCATAATCGTTGCATGCGGATAAATCAATACCTTATATTTTCTAAGGTTTTCCAGCGTCTGATTTTCTGTCAGATATACAAAATCCATCGGCGTATGTGTTCTCTGACCAGCCGCAAAAAATGCCTTTGCGCTGGCGGAATCCACTCTGCCATGCCATACGTCTATTTCCGCGTCAAAAACATTATCATAATCTTTCAGAATACCAACCTGTGCCTGATAACGCGCGCCTGCCACTTCCTTCATGCCCTGCAGCTTTTTATGTACCTCACGCACCTCGCGGATGCGGCGGTTCTCGCGACTCGAATAATCCAAAATACCATGCCAATAAATTTCCGTTCCGAATGTACACGTTCTCCAACGGAAATAGCTCACATAATCCGCACCATGCGCAATAGACTGCATCGTCCAGAGCGTCAGCTGTCCCGGTCTCGGCGTTGGCGCTTCCATGCGCGTATTCCAGCCGTTCGCGCCGGACTGCTGCTCCATAATACCGAAGATTGGAGAAATAGAACGTACTTCGGATAGATTACGGCTCCATTTACGGTCGTTGAGATCATTTTTATCTTTGTAGGCATCCAGACAATAAGCAAAATTCGGATAGGAGTCATAGGTATAAAAATCCAGACTTTCCTCGGTCATCTTGTGATTGTCCAAATGACCGAACATACCATTTGTAGTAATAAAATCGCCCGGCTTTATGTACTTTCTCAGAATATCACTCTGATCCTTCGCAAAACCTCTGGCACTCACGGAAACAAACCGCAGATAATCCAGCACTTCATGTGGATTTGTAGAATCACTGTACGTTCTGCGCGGCGCGTGAATCTCCTCCCAGTCCGTGTAAGTCTGATTCCAGAAAGTGGTTCCCCATGCGTCATTGAGCGCTTCCAACGTACCGTATTTGTCTTTTAAGTACACACGGAATGCCTTGTGATCGCTCTCAGAATAAAAGACATCTTTCTCACAATTGATCTCATTATCCAGCTGCCAGCCAATGATACATGGACGTTTTGCGTAATGCTCAGCAAATTTTTCCGTAATTTCTTTAGAAAATTTCTGATATACCGGAGAATTATAATTATAATGTCTTCTTGTCCCGTGACGGTATAAAATACCGCTCTGATCCGCATTCAATACTTCCGGATATTTTTCTGTCAGCCAGGCCGGTGGCGTTGCTGTCGGTGTACAGAAAATTACTTTCATACCGGTTTCTTCCGCTACATCCAAAAAACGATCGAAAAATTCATACGTATAATTTCCCTCTGTCGGTTCTACCTTACTCCATGCAAATTCCGCGATACGGATCACCTCAATACCGGCCTCCAGCATCCGTTCCAGATCTTCTTTCCACATCGTTTCCGGCCAGTGTTCCGGATAATAGCAGGTTCCAAGAACCAGCCTGTTTCCATCTAAAATCGCACTCATTTGTCATACCCTCCCATAAAAATACGTTTTAAAACTATTTAAACATGTTTTCATTTCTTTATCAAGTACGCGCATTAAGACTATTCTTTCACCGCTCCAGCTGTCAATCCATCCATAAAGAATTTCGATGCGCACAGGAAACAGATCAAGAGCGGCAATACCGCGCAGGTACTTGCTAACATCAACGCACCGTAATCCGTTCCACGGTCAGATACCATTGATCGCAGCAGCAACGGCAGCGTATAATATTTATCTCTTCTTAAAATCAACAGTGACTGCATAAACTCATTCCAGACATTTACAAATTGCATAATTCCAAGAGAGGCATATGCCGGTTTCAGAATTGGCGCAATTACACGGAAGAAAATCGTCCACTCGCTGCAGCCATCAATACGTGCCGCTTCCATCAGAGATTTGGGTACATTATTCTGACAATACTGTCTCATCCAGAAAATACCAAATGCATTTGCGCAGCTCGGAATGATCAGCGCCTTAAAATCGTTCAGCCATCCAAAGCGGCTCATCATAATAAACCAAGGAATAATACCAGCCGTTGCCGGAATCATCATTGTTCCCAACAGGATTCCGAATAACTGTTTCTTTCCCGGAAAATCATATACGGAAAATGCATAACCACCAATAGAACAGAAAAACAGACAGAGAATTACATGCGAAAACGTAACAATACAGCTGTTCATAAACGCACGCGGTAAGTTAACCGCATCTACCATATTTTTAAAGTTTTCTACCAGATTTGTTCCAAAAAACAATTTCGGCGGGAATGAATAAATCTCATTTGTTGCTAATGTTGACATGACGAACATCATATAAAACGGCAGCAACATGATAAAAGCAATCATTAGAAGAACTACATAGAGAGAAATTTTCTTTCCTGCTGGATGTATTTTAGCAATCACAATCAATACAGCCGCAATAACTAAAATGAGTAACAATAATGTTTTCATTTATTTTGCCCTCCTTTTTTTCGGAGTATCATTTTCAGCCATTACCTTATTTAAGATAATGGAGATAATAACAATCATAATTGTAATCACATAAGCAACTGCGGACGCATAACCATATGCCGTGCCGCCCTGCGGAGCTTTATTCAACAGATACATCATCAAAGTCAATCCGCCGTTATTTACACCGCCGGTCCAACTGCTGTTTGTAAGCACAAACGGTTCTGTAAATAAATTGAACATACCAATACTTGACTGAATTAATGTAAAGAGAATAATCGGTTTTAAAAGAGGAATAACGATAGAGAATACAATTCTGCTGTTTGACGCACCATCAATTCTCGCCGCTTCATAAATATCATTACTGATTCCCTGCATACCGGCCAGATAAATAACCATATTCCATCCAATCCATTTCCAGGCAAACATCACAATAACCGCAACCTTAATTAGACTCCCATCTCCACCTAACCAGTTAATTGGTTTTTCGCCAAACAAACTCAGTACCCAGTTAATCAAGCCGTAGTTATTTCCAAACAAATTCTGGAAAATAATCGTAATTGCAACAGCACTGGTTACCATTGGCATAAAGTAAATCGTTTTAAAAATGTTCTGGCCCTTTACCAGCTTGGAATTCAGAATGTATGCCAGCACAAGACCACCGAGAAGAATCGGAATATGTGCAATAATACCGATAAACAATGTATTTCCAAGCGCTCTCCAAAACAGGACATCTTTAAAGAGATTTATATAATTGGTCAGTCCCAGAAAGTGCATCGCACTCATACCATCCCAACGGAAAAAACTCAGGAAAAATCCGGCTATCATCGGAAACAGACCAAAAATTGAAAACAGGATGTAAAACGGAGCGATATACACATACGCTACTCTGTTTTTTTTCAGTGTTGTAAGAAAACCTTTTTTCTTCACTTTCAAGTATATTCACCCTTTCCTATTGTTTTTAGTTTGAAATATACACATTACATACATTTTTTCTATATAGAAATAGCCGGATATTTCTATCCGGCCACTTCCTATTGGCTTTAACCTTCAAGATGAAAAGCCTTTTCTCATTTTCTTATTCTTCCCAAACACCTGCATCCTTCAGAATCTGGATCTGCTGTTCTCTTAATTCAGCTGTTGCCGCCTCAATATCAGCCGCCAGTCTTTCACGGATCTGTTCCGGAGTTTCTCCTGCATCAGCACCTGCATTAAAGGAGCTGTACAGACAACCTTCTGCAGTAACATCCATGATTGTGTTATTTACTACCGGAACCTGTCCTGCAATTTCTGTTGCAATCGCATTCGGTGCCTGTCCTCCGAAATACTCATCCGGGTCTGTATACAGTTCCGGTGCCGCATCCCAAGCCGGTTTATATGCCGGGAAGTAGTCGATTGCACCAAACATAGTATTCTGTGCTTCTGCTGTAGCCATCATATATTTTACAAATGCCCAAGCCGCTTCTTTATTATCAGACTGTTCCGGAATTACAAGGAAAGAACCGCCCCAGTTTGTCGGAGCCATCCCTGCCGGGAGTGTTGTTGCTCCCCAATGACCTGCGCCATCCGGGTCAATATCTGTTTTAAAGAATCCTGAGAACCAGGAACCAGATGCCACACATACACAGCTTCCGTTTGCATACGCTGCATATGCTTCCGGACTCCACATATCTACATTCATATCCCAGCCGTTTTCACGGATTTTCAGACATGCTTCCAGACATTCAAGATCTCCTTCTCTTTCCAGAATCAGGTTCAAATCATCATCATAGTAATCGCGGTTAATAAACAGCCACTGATACGGATATGCTGCTGACGGCAGGAACCATCTCTGTCCAGGGATAGAAACCTTTTCCGCTACTTCCAGAACGCCATCCCATGTGCTCATCAATTCTTCTACTTCCTTCGGATCCGTCGGAAGTCCTACTTCTTCAAATACATCTGTACGATAGTAAAACAGTGTCGGGCCCAAATCCCACGGAAGAGCTACCATTCTGCTTCCATCAGAAGAAATTGCCTGATCCCACTTAAATTCTACAAAATCATCCTTTAATTCTTCTACACCAAAATCATAAAGATTGGCCAATGCCGGGCTGTCTTTATACTGAGCAATATAAGCACCCTCCACCATTGCTACATCCGGTGCTCCATCACCTGCTGCCAGAGATGTCTGCAGTGCCTGATGATGTGCGGTTGTATCCTGAAATACAAATTCTACTTCTACATTCGGATACAGCTCATAAAATCCGTCCAGAGCTGCCTCAAAACCATCATCACCTGACGGCCATCCGCCTACTTCAATCAAACCGGAAATTTCTTCCGATCCTTCTTCTGCATGAACTGCCATCCCAGTCATGAGAGACGCTGCCATTGCTGTTGTCATTGCAAGAGCCAGAACACGTTTTGCTTTCATAAAATAGTTCCTCCTTAAATAAATATGTTTTTATTACTCAAGCTGCATCAGATCTTTCACAGCTTTTTCATCTTCTTAAGTCCCGAACAGTTTCTCCTTCCAAAATTTTTAAAGGAATTCGGGTGATGTATTTATACTTTTTTTCAATTAAAATGTTCATCAGCACTTCCACACATTTTGCTCCCTGTAGTCTCGGACTCAACGACAAAGTTGTAAGCAGCTGATCTGTATATCTTCTGGCGTAAATCCCGTCAAATCCAACCACAGAAACATTTTCCGGAATCTGATATCCCAACAGACGCATCTTTTTATAAAATCCCAATGCCATTTCATCATTAAAAGCAACAACCGCAGTTGCATCACACTTCTGTTCTGCAAACAATTCTGCTGCCAGCATTCCTTTTTCAAAATAGTTTTCTGATGTAGTGGACGGATCTGCTCCTTCTGCCTCTTCTGGAAAACGATAGATTCTTTCATCATTTTCTAAACTTTTACGATCAATGCCAAAATAATACTCCTTCAAATGATCCGTCAATTCATATTTCATAAACTCACGCCAGGCACAAGTTCTGGAATTTGATGTCTTAAATTCATACGGCGAAATCATCGCAATCTTTCGATGATTTTTGTCCCACAAATACTGAAGCAACATCGTACAGCCTTCAAACAAATCACATTCTATCATTGGTACTGATTTTTTAAATGAAATCGGGGATCCATACGAAGCAGTAACCACCGGTAGATAATAACGACTTCCTACATTCTCCAAATATCTGGCAGTTACTTCCTCATTCGTAAGAATCAATCCGTCTACCATCATATTTTTTACACTTTCAAAATCCAGATTTCCGTGAATAACCACCATATACCCATATTTCTTTGCCTCTTCCAGCATTCCTTCATATACTTCAATATTAAAGGCATTTTTCAAATCCTTGCAGTAAAACATAATTTGTTTTGTTCTGCGCTCCATCAGAGACATTGCCACTGGATTGGGATGATAATTCAATTCTTCTGCAATCTCTAAAATTCTCTTCTTTTTCTCTGCTTCCACATAACCACTGTTATTTAAAGCCCTGGAAACAACGGATATTGATACGTTTGCTTTTTGGGCAATATCTTTTCTGGTTACCATGTACGCTCCTTCTACTAAATAAATAAAACTCTTCCGGCTATCAAAAATTCTGCATATATAAAAGCACTACTGTTTCATCAGAAGCAAAGACACTTTGCACAATTTTCTTTCAAAAAATGTTTTTATTTGAAGATTTTATATACATTTCATATAGTCATAATAATAAAACGAGCGTTTTGTATCAATTCCAGAAGTTGTGGTCGCGTGACCACATGGTTTTTTCACCAGAATTCTGCAAACACAAAAATACTTTATAAACAAGCAAAATGCAGCTAACACATTCTGTGCCAGCTGCATTTTTTAATTACTATTAACTTATTTTTATTCGTATTTCTTTATTTATACTCTCACAATCACTTCCAGAGACATTCCTTTTTCCAGCTTCAACGGTACACATTTTCCATTAATACTTACTTCATAATCTCCGCGCACGCCTTCGATTTCTACACAGCCATTTTCATCTGTGCGGATTTCGCAGTCCGTCCACCATTCATCCTTAATCATCTCTTTTAGCTTGTTATAAACTGGTTTCACAGAATTGTCCTTACGGATCACACCGCTTGGCGCTCCCAGCCAGGCCCCGTCCGCAAAATCCCAGCCGGTTACAGCCTCTACCTGCGGATGGTCAAATAAAATACGGTACATTTCCTCCCATTCACGCATCTGACGCTCCTCACCTTCCGGTGTGGACGGCCATTTCTCCACCTGCCAGTCATTCAGATCTTCAATATAAGACGGCATAATATCACCGGAAACAAGTGTATTCTCCGTAAAATGAAGCGGCAGTCCAAAATGCTCATAACGTTTCAGAATTTCATGCAGCTTTTCCGCTCCCATATAACCCTGATGCTGATGGGTCTGAATCCCGATTGCATTAATTGGTACTCCCGCATTCAAACAACCGTCAATCAGAATTTCATAAGCCGTTGACAAATTAAAATCATTAATCAAAAAGATGCCGTTCGGATTTGCCTCTTTCGCAGCCGCAAATACTTCTTTTACCAGTCCCACTCTGCCCAGATCATTACAGATACGGGTGATCGCATTGTCGTATTTATCAAAAACCGGCATAATTACCACTTCATTAATAACATCCCACATGTCGATTACACCCTTAAACTGTGTCACATCACGATTGATGCGCTCTAACTGTTTTTTCAGAATGGTTTTATTATCATACTCCATCAACCATTTCGCACACTGCGTATGCCAGCACAGCGGATGCCCTTTTGTCTTTACACCGCGCTCCTGCAAAAATTTTGCTGCATTCATGCGACTTGCCGTCTCTGGCTTTCCTTCCTCCGGTTCAAAATTTCCCCAGTAAAACGGCAGTGTTCCGTAATTATAAAGAGCCAGCCATTTTTCCACACGTTCTTTTAAAAACTCTCTGTTTTCTAACGGTGCATGTGTAAACGGCAGCTGCTCGTTTGACATTTCCGTAGCGTACGGTACGACGTCAAACGCTCCGCAGCCAAATAAAAATTCATGATTCGTCTGTTTCAGAGAAAGCACGGTATTTGTCAGCGGCTTTCCTTCCCGATCCATTACTCGCAGCACACATTTTGCCAGCCGATGTGCCGGCACTTTATTTTTATTCATAATACCCACTCCTTTTTATAATGTCACACAATTTTATTTTTTATTATAAACTTTCTGTAAAAAAAATACCAGTCAGACGACCAGTATTTTCTTATCATATATTGCCGTTTTATTTTTGCCCCAACTTACAGCTGAAATATCATTACCAGCACAGTCATTACAGCCAGGCTGATGACAATCGAAAGGGAATTACACGCGCTGGAAAGTTCTGTATCACAATTCAGTCGATCTGTAAAAATTAAAGAAGATGCGGACATTGGAGAAAAAGCAAGCAATGTCAATGTCTGCCGGATTTCTTCTGAAAACGGAAGTAAGAAATAAAATGCTGCCGCAATTAACGCACTAAATCCATATCGAAATGCTAAAAGACGCACCATTTCTTTTCGTTCCTCCGCAACAAGATGCAGTTCAAACATCATTCCTATCATAAATGTTGCCAAAAACGCATTCGCATTTGCAATCATACCAGCCAATGTCAGTACAGGCGCAGGTGTTTTTATATGTAGTACAGAAAGCATCAGCATAATTATACTTGTAACCAGCGGTACGGATTTCATTGCCGTCGCAAGTACATTTTTGATCTGCACAAAAATTCCGGTTTTTTTATTATTTCCAGAAGCGCCGCGATCAAGTTCTGTACAGAGCGCATAAGTTCCTCCACAGCACATCAGCGTATTTCCAGCGTCAAAGAGCGAAGTCGTCACAACTCCGGTCGGTCCAAGAAAATTTTGAATAAACGGCAGGGAAAAACATCCTATGCTGTAAGCAGAATAATTTATCATTCGAAATTTCTGCATCGTCAGCGATGCCTTTCTGCTTCCGATCCGTGCCGATAAAATCATTACAATGTTTGCTCCAAATCCCAAAACCACAACAAATAACAAAGACAACGGCATCTGTGTTGCCGAAAAATTCACAATAATTGCTGCCGGAAGTGTAACATTTAATACAATTTTCGTAACCAGACGATAATCCTCTTTTTTAAAAAAACCAATCTTTTTCAGTGCATATCCCAATACAATAATAAGTAAAAAACTGGCTGCTTTTATCAGAATTTCAAACATTTTCTCTCCCTCTGCCAAAAAATACTCAGCCACTGCACCAGCCGTGCCGCGTTTATCCATTAATATTTATTTTATCATAAGCGAATTTGAAAGCAAGTGTAATCCTCTATTTTTCAATCTAAAAAACAAATCTTCGAATTCACAGTTTTTTCACACTTTTTGTTAGCACTCTCTCTTGACGAGTGCTAATTTTAGTGCTATAACATAATCAGAACAAAGGAGATCGAAAGAAAAGAAACCAGACATTCCTTCTCTTCCGCGCATCCCCTGTTCCAGTAAATAATAATCTATTTCTTACAGGAAAAGGAGCGATGACTTATGTTAAGACCGAGTATTTTTGGTGAAAGTTTATTTGATGATTTCTTTGATGACTTTTTTGCATTCCCTGCTTTTGATGACAGAGAAATCCAAAAGGCACAGAAAAAACTGTACGGACATCATGGTGCAAGCATGATGAAAACGGATGTCCGGGATCATGACGATCATTATGAAGTAGATATTGATCTGCCGGGATTTAAAAAAGAAGATCTTTCTCTTGAACTGAAAAACGGATACCTGATGATCACAGCTGCCAAAGGTCTGGATCAGAACGAACAGGATCAAAACACCGGCAAATTCATTCGCCGTGAAAGATATGCAGGCAGTATGAGCAGATCTTTCTATGTAGGAGATGAGTTAAAGCAGGAAGATGTACATGCAGCCTATGAAAACGGTGTTTTAAAAATCTGTGTCCCGAAATTAGAAAAAAAGGCACCTGCGATAGAAGCAGACACCCATATTTCCATAGAAGGATAAACCAGATGCAGCCGTCTCTTTCGGGACGGCTGTTTTTTTACTCTTGTTTCCGATTTTCATTTTCTTCCTGTCGGATTTCCCAGTGAATTAAAAAGGTAAGTGTAGCACGAAGTGCGATAATTCCGGCCACAATTGCAATCTCCTTCCATTCACGCACAACAACCGTTCGAAGAATCTCACTTCCCAGTTTAAATTCCAACCCCATCGCAAGCCCTTTCGCCAGATAGATTCTGGTATCCGGATTTCGTGTCAGAAATTTGTACAGGCTGCTTAAACTGGTGCCGATAATCACCCCTACACCGATAAATTCAAAAATTAAAATCCCACATTCCACTAATATTTCCAACGCATCCTGCAGTACTTCTAATACCCCCGGCATTTCTTTCTCCTCCGTTTTCTATCCGTAAACGCTTTCTGATAGTTTATACTTTTTTATAAATTCTATAAATCTCTCCAAGCATATCATGATTCTTTCTGAAAAACAATTTTATTTCATCCAGAAATGTAATTTTATCACAGACAACTTTAGAAATACTTGTTATGATATCGCCATAAATAACACATACTAAACACTAGGAGGTTTTTTTATGAAGTTAAAAAATAAAGTCGCTATCGTTACCGGCGGAAGCCGAGGCATCGGATACGCAACTGTTTGTGAATTTATAAAAGAAGGCGCGGTTGTTATTCTTACCGCCAGTTCTGAAAAAACAGCGGCAGATGCCGTTTCTAAATTAAAAAAAGAGTATCCGGACGCTGAGATTTCCGGTATCAGCCCAAATCTCAGCAATCTTGCTGAAGTACAAGAGTCATTTAAAAAAAACGCTGAAAAATACGGACATATCGATATTCTCATCAATAATGCCGGTGTTTCAGATCGAACTCCTTTTTCCGATTATACAGAAGAGCTTTTCGATAAAGTAATTGACTTAAATATAAAAGGTGTCTTTACCGCCTCAAAAGCAGCTTCTGAATATATGGAAAAACAAGGATCCGGCGTGATTTTAAATACTTCTTCCATGGTCAGTGCTTATGGACAACCTTCCGGATTTTCCTATCCGACCTCAAAGGCAGCTGTCGATAATTTCACAGTATCTCTTGCGCGTGAGCTTGGTCCGAAAGGCATCCGTGTAAATGCTGTTGCTCCGGGTATTACACAAACAGATATGATGAAAGCTGTACCGAAAGAGATAATTGATCCACTAATTGCGCAGATTCCGCTCCGACGCCTCGGTCAGCCGGAAGATATTGCAAAAGCCTTTTCCTTCCTGGCCTCTGACGATGCATCTTACATTACTGGTATCGTTCTGCGTGTAGACGGTCTGGCAAGAACGTGACAAAATCACAGAACTTTTCAAAATTTTTGTTATAATAACAACATAAACAGTAAAAATAATAAAAACACAAGGAGGAAGCAATTATGTCAGCTCTTAAAATAACAAACAAAACCTTTCAGGAAGAAGTAATGAAAAGTGATAAACCGGTTCTGGTTGATTTCTGGGCAAGCTGGTGCGGACCATGCCGTATGGTTGGCCCGATCATCGATGAGATTGCCGATGAACGTACCGATATCAAAGTATGCAAAGTAAACGTAGATGAAGAGCGGGAGCTTGCAGCAGCTTTTGAAGTATCCAGCATTCCCACTCTCGTTGTCATCAAAGATGGAAAAGTCGTGAATAAATCTTTGGGAGCAAAGCCAAAAGCACAGATTCTGTCACTGGTGTAATTTTGTTATTCCTGCAGCATCCGAAGCTGTTTTTCATCGGTAATTTCTACAATTCCGCGCGTCAGGTGTACCATGCCTTCACTCTGAAAGTAACGCAGCATTCGCGTTACTACCTCACGCGCTGTTCCAAGATGATTGGCAATCTTTTCATGCGTGATTGTAAGGGAAGCGGTATCTTCCAGAGCCGCTTCCTCAAGCAGGAAAGCAGCCAAACGCTTATCAAAGCTTTTCCACATCACCTGCTCGATCAGCCACATCACTTCTGAAAAACGGCTGCTCATAATGTCGTTTGTATAATTTGCAATCGCGGCCGATTCTTCCATCAGAGCTTTATAAACTGCCGGTTGAACAACCCATATCTCAGAATCCTTTTCCGCTTCAATCGTAATATCAAACTGAATATTTCTCATAATACAGGAAGCCGACAGTAAACAGAGATCTCTCTCAAATAAACGATAAATCGTAATCTGTCGACCTTCCTCTGACAAAATATAGGCGCGCAGCTGTCCGGACTGAATCAACAAAAGCCCCATACAGTCTGTCGAACCATTATGAAGGATCGTTCCTTTTTTTACTATACGCCGTGTACTTGCTCCTCTCATCTTGTCCTGTTGCACAGGCGTCAGTTTTTCCCAGATGTGAGGAAAAAATTCCGAAAATTCCATACTGACTCCTCCTTTTCTGGTTTCAGTATAGTAATGTTTACGGCAATTGTCAATTCATTGACATCCTGAACAAAGAGCGTATAATACTTTATTAGATAGATAATTTTTAAACAATCTACATCTGAAAGGAGAATTTATATTATGAAAATTGCAGTTACTTATGAAAATGGACAGATTTTCCAACATTTCGGTCATACAGAAACCTTCAAAGTATATGAAGTAGAAGACGGTAAGATTATCTCTTCCGAAGTAGTAAGTACAAATGGAAGTGGACACGGTGCACTGGCAGGCGTTTTAAATAATCTTCATGCAGACACGCTGATCTGCGGTGGTATCGGTGGCGGAGCCCGCGCTGCTCTGGACGAAGCAGGCATTACGCTGTACGGTGGTGTTTCCGGAGATGCAGATAAAGCTGTAGAAGCATTACTTGCCGGTACTTTAGTGTATGATCCGGATGTTACCTGCAGCCATCATGATGAACAGCACCACGATGGCTCCTGCGGCAGTCACGGCTGCGGAGATCACAGCGATGGTCATTCCTGCGGCGGTCATTGTCATTAATACTAAAAATCCCACTTTCGGGATTGTAAATTTGCGGCGGCATTTCCTTTTAGATTGGAAATGCCGTCCTTATTTATTTTCAAAACATCTTTTATATTGTCATCCGATTCTATCATATACCGAAACGGCATCCATTAAATGCGCAGCCCGATATCCCGGTTTTCCGTCCGCCCCTGCCGTTACCAAAATATACTCCTTTTCATAAATCTGCGCCATACTCGCCAAACAAAGTCCTGCATCCTCTGTATACCCCGTTTTTCCTCCCAATAAAATTCCTCCATTCACCTGCATGCTGTCCAGATTTTCCGTTACCGTACTGTAAAAAGTAAATCCTTCCGGATGCAAATTCGTTGGCGCAACAGAATAAAATCCACTGGTAAAAATCTCATAAAACTGTTGGTTCTGAATTGCATATTTTAAAAGTACTGCAATATCTTCCACTGTTGACACATGTTCCACTCCTTCTAACCCTGTACAATTTGTAAAATGTGTATGTTTCATTCCAAGTGTCTGTGCCTTCTCATTCATCAGCTCTGCAAACGCTTCCTCTGAACCGGCAATCCTGTTTGCTACCGCAAGACAACATTCTGCCCCAGACGGCAAAATAATGCCGTACAAAAGATCGCGATAGGTAACCTCTTCTCCCGGCTGGAATCCTGCCATCGATGCTTCCTGCTCATATAAATTCTGAAAATCTTCATTCGAAAGCACCACGTACTCGTCCAAATTTTCTATCCTTTCCAAAGCCAGAACAGCTGTCATAATTTTCGTCATAGATGCCGGGTAAATCCTTTCCGCAGCGTCCTTTTCCGCAAGAACCTGGCCTCTCTGTACATCAAGAAGAATCGCGTTCGGGCTATTGATTCCTTTCAAGATGTCTTTCCTGTTTCCAGTATCATGCAAATCTTCGCTTTCTGAAAACACTCCTTCTCCGTATATTTCCGAAACTCCTACCATCACATCCTCTGTTTTATATATCTTTGTTTCCTCTGCCGCCCGGATCTGTCTCATATATACATAGCTGCCCATGCAAAGAGACGCACCAAGCGCCAGGATTACCGCCGCCTTTTTCTTTCTTTTGGCATCCCTTCTTTTTCTGATCCGTACATTTGTTCCTCTCCGCATTTCCATCCTTAAGGCTCTGTTTTTCATCCCTGTCACTTCTCCTCTCATCCCGTTTAACTAAAAAAAGATTTCTGCTCGCAGCTTTTCTATAACATAAAAATCCCCCGTTCTGTCTTAATTATACAGAGCGGGGGATTCCCATATTTTAATATTCAATTGTTCAATTCCTAAGATTTTCCTAATGCGTCACCGGAAGTGTAACAATAAACGAAGTTTCCTCTTTTTCACTTTTTGCCGTAATCGTTCCCCGATGCAGCGTGACAATTTCTTTCGCAATTGCCAGACCAAGACCGGAACCTCCGCTATTTGTCGTTCGGGCATCATCTAAACGGAAAAATTTTTCAAAAATCGTTTCCAACTTCTGCGGAGGAATCGTTGTTCCCTTATTCAAGAAAATAATCTGCAGTTTTTCATCTGTTTCCTGCGCAGAAATCACAATCTCTGTATCCCGGTAGCTATAGGCAACCGCATTTTTCAAAATATTATTAAATACGCGCGCCAGCTTTTCCGGATCCGCATAAATTATCAGATTTTCGCTTGCCTCCAAACGGATCGTATTTCCATGTTCCTTTAAAATCGGATAAAATTCATCCGTCAGCTGCAGCAGCAAATAATACAGATCAACCGTCTCTTTTTCCAGTATGATCTGCTGCAGATTGTAACGTGTGATCTCAAAAAATTCATTGATCAGCTGCTCTAATCGCTTCGCTTTTTCCAGCGTGATACCGGTATATTTTATCCTTTGCTCCTGCGGCATATCCGGCACTTCCTCTAAAAGACTTAAGTACCCTATTACAGATGTCAACGGTGTTTTCAAATCATGCGCCAGATACGCGATCAAATCACTTTTTCGCTGTGCTTCTTCTTTTAGAATCTGCTCGCTCCTCTGCATATCCGCTCGCATCTGTGCTATCTGCACAGCAACCGTTTCATATTCCTCTGGGAATGTTTGTTCTTCCGTATTTATTTTCAGCATATAATTGCGGATAAGCCGACCGGTTTCTTCAATGGTCTGCTTCTTTTGATAATGCATAGCAAGCAGAATCACTATAAACCAGAAAATAATATTTATTGCCAGAAACAGTACTGCATAATATTTTATCGTTCCCCAGTCCGGTTCCCTGACAATACATCTGTTCTCCAATGTACTATAAGACGGTTCGTAGGTGATCATCAACGTATTTGTCACCCACTCGCGAAAGGTTCCGTTAAACAACTGATCGCCCACATAAATCACTCCTGCCGCAAGCAAAATTCCTCCTCCTGCGATTACGGCAAGCAGCAACAGTTTTTTCCTATTAATTTTCAATTTTATATCCGCACCCCCATACCGTTTTTATATATTTCGGGTTTTCAAAGGAGTCATCCATTTTTTCTCGCAGATGCCGGATATGGACCGTAATAGTATTATTATTTTTGCTATAATATTCATCTCCCCACAGATAGTGAAACATTTCCTCAGAACTGACAATCGCTCCTTTTTTTTCCAGCAGCAACTGTAAAATAGAAAACTCCGTCGGCGTAAGAGACAATTCTCTCTCATTCAGGGTGCACTGATGCGTCCTCTTATTTAGAACCAGTCCGTGATGCACCAATATATCTCTTTCCTCCTGCATCCCGGCATTGTATCGCTTGTACCGGCGCAGCTGCGCCTTCACTCTGGCAACCATCTCAAGCGGCAAAAACGGCTTCGTAATGTAATCATCCGCACCCAATGTCAGACCGTTAATCTTATCTGTTTCTTCCCCTTTCGCGGTCAGCATGATCACCGGATAATTATGTTCCTTTCGTATTTCCCGACACACCGAAAATCCATCCATCCCCGGCATCATAACATCCAGGATAGCCAAATCCAGCTTTTCTGTTTTTACATATTCCAACGCCTGCAGTCCGTCATGTGCCTGAATAACCTCATAATTTTCATTTTGTAAATAAAGCGCAATCAGATTCGCAATTTCCTGCTCGTCATCCGCCACTAAAATACGCTCGCTCATGATTTGCCTCTCCTGTAAATATTTTTTTATAGTTTAGCATATCCGGCGTATTTATTTATTAACAAAACATTAAATGTCCTGCAAAATTCCCCCTGTAATGTCAAAACAATACAAGGGGAACAGGATAAATTTTATTTTATATTCAAATGACGTGATATTCTTTCAATATTTTTTCAATATCTGTATTTTGGATACCATCCAGAATCTTTGCCAGAACCAGCTTTTCTTTCAGTCCAAGTTTCTTTTCGGTAAGTGGTAATCCATCACGTAATTTAACAGCCGCATTTAACAAATCTCTTACGTCATAGGTGCTGCCCCATACCTCCGGTACTCCGCGGTCAACATTCAGTAACGTATAAACGGCTTCCATTCCAGTACGCATAGAATACTCGGTTGTAAAAATAGTATCCCGCGCCGTTTCTGCAAATTGTCCGATAAAGGCAAAATTTTTGGCTCCATCAGGAACAATCTTCGGACGGTCTGTATCATTTCTCGGCATGAAAAAAGCATCAATATAAGGCATCATGACCGGAACCGTATTGGCACTGTTTTCCGCCATTTCCTCAATTTCATGTTCCGGTACACCGATATGGTACAGCCATTCCATACAAATTTCTTTTCCGGTACATTCTCGCATTGGCTTCTTCACATAATCGCCCGGTCTGTCATTAAACAATGCATAAACCCATACCAGACAATGTCCATTCGGCTGTGCACGGAACTGAGGCTGACGATTGATCGTCCAGCTTAACAGCCAGCTGGAATCTTTTACCGTAACAATTCCTCCGGTAACAACCTTTCCGGTAAACGGATTGCGCTTGCAGATATTGGTAATATAAGGAATCATCCGCTGATCCAATGTTTCTACCGTTGCGCTCATCCAATTACATAGCTCGCTGTCATAGCAGAATTTCTCAGGATTTCCAAAATCCGGACTTTGTGCAGCAATACGTCTCCACATATCCCAACCACCGCCGGGTTTAATTTCCGGATCATAAAGCGCTGGCGTATTCTGCGATCCCATTGCGGAATTTTCTACACAGCCTCCATTCGTAATAAATACCAGATCATTTTCTGTAAGATCAATAAATTCTGTTTTATCATCTGCGATCATCTCTATACGTGTTGCCTTCTTTCGATCCGGTCTGATATCAAATTCCACATTTACAACTTTGGTATTATAATGAAATATTACATCGGCATTTTCCAAATACTTTATCATTGGAAGAATCATACTCTCATATTGGTTATACTTTGTAAACCGTAACGCTGTAAAATCCGGAAGGCCGCCGATATGATGAATATATCTTTTAATATAACGTTTCATTTCCAAAGCGCTGTGCCAATTTTCAAATGCAAACATCGTACGCCAGTACAGCCAAAAGTTTGATTCAAACACTTCCTCGTCAAAATATTCATCAATTCGTTTATCAAACAATTCTTCATCAGGAGTAAAAAAGAGTTTCATAATTTCCATCTGGGCTTTTTCTGAAACTGCAAATTTTTTATCGGTATGTGCATCCTGTCCACAATTAACCGTAGCACGGCAGAGAGAATAATTGGGATCTTCTTTATTCAGCCAGTAATATTCATCCAATACGCTGATTCCTTCTGTTTCTATCGAAGGAATTGAACGAAACAGATCCCACATTACCTCAAAATGATTATCCATCTCGCGCCCTCCGCGCATCACATAACCTACTCCCGGATATTCAAATCCATCACATGCGCCGCCCGGAATCGGATCTTTTTCAAAAACATGTATTTTCTCACCACGCATCTGCCCATCACGAACCAGATAACACGCTGCGGTAAGTGCTGCCAGTCCGGTACCAATAATGTAGGCTGATTTTTGATCTACTCCTTCCGGTTTTTTCGGATGAGCAAAAGCTTCATAGTTTCCACTTGCATAATACATAATCATACCTCCTGAACTTCTGTTTTTATATGTTTTTAAAATATATTTTGAATATACACAAAAAAAATTCTATTCACAAACAACAATAAAGCGCCGCTGTCAGAAATTTCGACAGCGACGCTTTATTGTCGGCATTTTTCAAGCATCCGGGCAACATCTCCTTCTATTAGACTGCTCAGTCTTGAAATCATTTTTTCCGGTGATGGCTTCATATCCTGCCTGATCCAATCCAGCATCATTCCTACAAATGCAAATTTATAGAAATCTGCAATAAACTTTTTATCCTCTTCTGTGACATTCATTCCCTGCGCACATTCCTCAACAACATGAATAATCAACTGATACACCACCCGGTACAGATACTGCATGATCTGTTCCTGACTTACGTGACGATAAACATTTACTATAAACGGTTTATTTTCTTCCACCGCATGAAAAATATTTAAAAATCCCTGTTCCCATGTGTCATAAGTCGTATTTCCATCTGCAGCCCTGCGTGAATCCTCCTCACAGGACCATTCAATCAAATCATAAATGTCTTTAAAATGATAATAAAAAGTTGCCCGATTCACACCGCATTCTTCCGTAATATCATGAATAGTTATTTTGGTAACCGGTTTTTTTAACAGTAATTTTTTTAAGGCTGCTTCTAATGCTCTTTTGGTAATATCTGACATTTTTAATTCCTTTCTACCTCATTTTTGTTAAATTATTTTAGATATATTTTTCTCCATAAATAATTCCATCGGTTGAGCATACTCCGTTACCGTAATAACCAGACCTCCGCAGTCCCGGTATCCCAACTTTCGATAAAAATGCTGAGCATCTTCATCCACCTGTGTAGAAATCAGCAGCATACCGTAGCCCAGTTCTTTCATCTCCGCTTCCCAGTATTCCATGAGCATTTTCCCATATCCTTTCTTCTGATACTTTTTTTCCACAAAAAGCATCGTACAAAACGGAATATTATCCCAAAAAAGATTATAGCGCAGCAAACCAACTGGGGTATCATTTTCCAAAAGAACATAACCTCGTTTTGTTTTCACTTTATTTTCAAATTCTGCTTCCGGTAAATGTCTGTCTAATTTATACCAAAATGCTTTGTCCGTCATTTCCATATATCGTATTGTTATCATTTTCATAGTCCTTTCAAGCTTGATGATCATATAAAAAATTTTTATTGGGTATAAATCTTTCAAATAGCCATGTCACAAACAGCACAATAATGACCCCATATAAAGTGGAAACAAAACGAAAAACGGCATAACAGATACGTGCGTGTCCCTGCAGCGCACATACTACAATAATAAAAGTAACTCCTCCAATTCGGGCATTTATGTACGGAACCTTTGCTGCTTTACAAAAATACAATGTAAGTAAAACACCTGCCGCAACCATGACTGTCATCAACCACTCATTTGTAATGACAGTATCAAAAATTACAACAAGCACTGCAACACTTCCTCCCACTGCAGTGATAATCAGCCGATTAATACCAGCTTTTTTACTGATCTGAGTTGTATCCTGACAACAAAGCAGACAGGATATACATGCAGCCATTTTTTGAATAATTTCAATTTTCATTTCTCCAAATGAAAATTGAAATCCAAAATGATTTAAAAGTGAAGCAGTCAGATAGCATACCAGCACAGATACTGCAATTCTCATATCCAAACAAGTAATACACGCTTTTTTCATTTTCATCTTCCTCCTCCGACTTCTATTTTGTATTTCTTTCTTTTTTCCACTGAATCAATAGTTTCTGCATGATCTTTTTCAACTGAAGCTGTTCTTCCGGCTGCAGCGCTGAAAAATAATCTTCTTCTACCCTGTCTTGATTGGCTTCTTCAGCTATTTTTCTGCCCTTATCCGTAAGGCATACCATCATCTTTCTGCGGTCCTTCTCATTTTTTTCCCGCCAAATCAATTCCTTCTGTTCCATCTTGGAAACAATCTCACTTACGGATCCCGGTTCAATTTCAAGCTGCTTCTGCAAAGATTTTTGACTTATTTTCGGAGTCTCCAGTAAAATATTTAGTATCCGATTCTGCCCTCTCTGTCGTCCGCTTTTTTTCTCTGCAATATATCCGCAACGTATCAGTAGTGATAGTAATGATGCCTCTTCAATATTAAAGTTTCCATGACAATCATGATAATGCTTACATTTTTTTTCATCAAAATCTTTCAAAAAAGTTCCCCTTCCATTTTTATTTGTTTTGGTACCTTACTATTAATATAGAATCCTATTATTCATTTGTCAAGGTACCAAAATATATTTTTTATCTTATCATGAAGCAACTTTTTATAATATACAAGTTTCAGGTTTCTATGATAACAAAAGAGTCCGTAGAAACAAGAAAACAGGCCTAGACACACTAAAATAATTTCTCAGTGTATCTAAACCTGCCTCTTTTAGTCTGAGAGAAGAAAACTCACGACTGCCGATTTCAACTTACATGGAGATAGTCTCCACTGAGTAAGCTCCAGACATTACAATGCTATTGTAATCTGCTGTGACCTCTGTAAAGAATTAATAATTCATACATCTTTTCTGCACTTTCTACATTCGGCACAGCGTTCTTCCCATAATTCATCGGCCTTGGGCTGCCATGTCTGAGCATATGGGGTTGTCTTATCGCTCAGATGGTCCACGCTCTCTTGGTTCATGTAATCCGTATTGACGGCACCGGTTTCCTTGACCATCTGGCGGATTGTCTCCGGATTTTCCAGCATTGGACAAGGCCGGAGCATATTTTTATTAAAGGGCTGATTATTATGGTAGGCCATAAACAAGGGGCTCTTCAACGCATCCACCAGGCTGGTGTCATGAATATTGCAATTGGAGTAATGAATAAATACGCAGGGCTCTACATCCCCCTTGGCATTAATATGCAAATAATGCCGACCACCGGCAATGCACCCACCCACAAACTCAGCATCATTCTGGAAATCCATTGAAAATATCGGTTTAGTGTTACGAAACTCCCGGATGCGGCGATACATCATTTCACGCTGCTCCGGATTCGGAAGAAGTTCAGTAGCGGCTTCCATACCGACAGGCATATAGTGAAAGAACCATACAAACAACGCTCCTGAATCGATCATATAATCAAAAAAGTCTTCACTGGACAAATCTGCATAATTATGGCTGGTATAGCAGGCAGAAATACCAAAGGGAAGCTTGTATTTCTTCATCAGGGCCATAGCATTGGCGACTTTTCGATATACTCCCTTGCCGCGACGGAAATCATTGGCCTCCTCAAATCCCTCCAGGCTAATAGCAGGGACAAAGTTTTTCACCCGCAGCATCTCCTGACAGAAATCCTCGTCAATCAGGGTTCCGTTGGTAAAGGAAAGGAACTCACAGTCAGGGTGCATCTCACAAATTTTAATCAAATCTTTCTTGCGAACTAAGGGTTCACCGCCGGTGTAGATGTACATATAGGTACCAAGTTCCTTGCCCTGTCGAACAATGGAATCCATAATTTCCAGAGAAAGATTCAGGGAATGTCCATATTCCGCCGCCCAGCAGCCAGTACAGTGCATATTGCAGGCGGAGGTAGGATCTAACAGAATGGCCCAAGGTACATTGCATCCTTCTTTCTCGGCGCATTCGTTCTGAATAGCACTACCTTTCAGGCTGGCATTAAACAGAAAATTCTGGAAAAATGCTTTACGCACGCCGGGATCAAGTTCATATACCTTTAAAATCAACTGATACCAGTTTCCTTTTTCCGCAATAACCTTGCGAATCGCATTTCTTTGACTCTCATACCAGCCATCCGGCGAATACTTGTCTACCAGTGCCATCAGCTTAGGAATATTTTCCTCCGGATTACCTTCAATGTACTTCAGTGCCTGATTGACGGCAAAGTGCTGAATACTGTCTTTAATAGAATTACTCATGTTGTGTATCTCCTTTTCTTTATGTAGCTAATTTAGAACAGTCCCCATTCTGCGAATTTTTAATCCTTGAAAGTTCCTCACTTCCTTTGATTTATCCTGATCTGATTATAAAAAAACAACTTTTCAAAGTCATTAGACAAGTAAAAGCGCAAGTCCTAAATTATGACATGTAGGAGCTTTTGTTACCTTTTGGGACACAGAGCAAGATTTGTCTCTTGAACAAAAGATATTAACTTAGTATCCTTTCGATAGAAAATTGAAAGTGTGTCCAACATTTTGAAAGGAGCAAATACAAATGGAAAACAAAATGTCAAGGATACTGGTCGAGAATATTATAAAACACGCATTGAAAAATATTAAAGACGACCCAGAACGAGGTATTCGGAATCTTATCGATATGGCCTTGCAATTTTCGGAAGGACGATTTCAGCAAAAAATTTTTTCTATTGCTCAAACGATGCTTCAGAACGAAAACAGCTCCTATTATGATTTGGTGCGAAATGTCGTTTCCTACATTGACATTGACCGGCTTTATACTTTTGGGATGAACTTAGGGTATAACGGCTACACTATTGGCGCACAGCGCATCCGTGAAAACGAAAAAAAACTACATTGTCATATTCCATGGGCTATAACAATGCAGATAAATTCCGAATATTTCGAACGCAATCAACAAAACTATCACGTACTACTTCAAGAAGGAGAAATGCTGGGTATTTATACATGGATACTTTTTATCGCGAATCATCCAGAAAAAGTATTTTCTCTTGCGAAAAATTATTCCGATAGCGCTTTTTGTATCTTTTGCAAAGCCGAGGATATTTCTGCCGAATTTTTAGACGAGGCTTCGGAACTTTATAATATTATGATTGTCATCCAATATGAAGAAAATGCCGCTGTGATCTGTGACACGATCCGAAAAATGGGACTGCTTTATTCCGTATGGTATCAATATGGACAGAAGGATGCAAAATCCATTATAAATGGTGATTTATTTAGCAGTATTCAACAACTAAGTCCTGTCTTTACCTTTTTTTTACCAGAATCTAACTGCTCCGAAACAACAAAGACGGTTGTGTATCAAGCGATACTACAAGCCCGCAATGAACAACGTTACCATACATTACTCTGGGATCTTCACGGTGATAACAGTCTGATTGATTCCATCATTTCAGATGATTCCTGTTCGACTTATTTTGATGCTCAGGGTAACTTTTGTGTTTTTGGGAAAAAAATTGAAAGTGAGCACCATAATCTGTTTCAAAACTCTCTTTCTGAAATTCTGATAAACAAATGTGCAAAAAAAGTGGAGGTATCCGTATGAGCTTCGGTAAATTGGGCGTAATTCAGAAATTTCCTTTTCAAAATTTTACTACCCGTATCCGAAAATGTCCCTTTAGCGGAAAAGCTGGAACAGTACAACATAAGCTCTATGATAAACGATATGAAGATGGATACAAGATTCTTGCGTTCCCTAAAAGTGAATTTTAAGCAGAATAAAAGTCTCCCAGATGGCAAGGAGACTTTCGATTTATTTTACCTGATTCACTTCTGTTTGAATAGCATTCGCACCGCTTTGAATGAGCAGCATTAACTTTGAAACGAACTGTTCCGGCGGCATACAGTTCTTATCCAGCAACCACCGCTCTATGGCACACACACAGGCATCTGTAAAAAAGTTGACAGCAAAATCGTCAGCTTTTTCATCACCAAGTAAATCTATAAGTCGGAGTTTTAAAAGCGGTAAGCAATATTCTCTGAGATGTTCTGAAAAAGAGTTCTGTCCTTCAATTTTTAATGCTTTGCGATAGAAATTTCGGTTTTCATAGAAGTAATTACAAATTTTTTGAAAAGCTTCTACTCGTTGCTCAATTCCTTTTGTATCCGAAAGATTTCGAATAAACGAAATTATTTCTGTATCAAAAATCCAGTTAAGTAAATCATATTTGTCCTTGAAATGATAATAGAAACTCTTGCGGTTCATATCACATCGTTCACAAATATGCGCCACCTGGATTTTACCAAAGGGCAATTCCTCCATGAGTTCCCGCAAAGCAGCTGCAAGTGCGCGTTTCGTGATATTAGAATCAGCCATAATGTTCCCCTTTCTCGTTATTAGCCCAGAATACCAAGATACTTCAACAGAATCTTTATGCCCATAATAATCAGGATAATACCTCCTGTCAACTCTGCATCAACCTTTCCGTACGGAATACGGATTGTTCCTTTATTCGTCTTATACTCTTTCAATGCTTCAGCAAATTCTTCGACTGCTGCAGGACCCGGATACAAGCCAATGTGTTTCTTCGAAGCAGCAAACTGAACAATATTATGACCTTTCCAATAGGTTGGCATACTCCATGAAATGCGTTCTTCCGCTTCTGGTAATGCACTGCAAAGAATCTGACAGATATAACGGAGATCTTCCCGCTTATCTTCATCCTGGCTCAGGATATATTCATCAATCGTCTTCGGCTTTTCACCACAATAATGACTTTGCTCTTTTTTCTTGAACTCTCTGCCACATTTCGGGCATTTCCATATTGGACTTTTTTCACTGTCTCTTTCATACAGAACCACTTCAACCATATCACCAAAACTCTTACCAATCTGTTTGCGTATCTGTTTTGTAACGCCGATGATGTAACACGGAGTTCCCATTTTTATCACTTGTCCACGATACGGAATACCATCAAAAGTAGCATTTACCAATAGTTTTGAAGAATTTTTGCACAAAATTTTAATTCCATGTCATTTGCCTCTCATTCTGTGAATAACTTTCCATACTGCTTAAAAACCTTTCTTATCACATATCAGCTCCACTGGTCTTCCGGTTGGATTATTCACAGATTCCTGAATCATTTCTTTCACAAAAGGATCTACAATCCAACTGTCTTCATAATCCTATTTAAAATAAGCTGACGTATTATATATCGCTTCTTTCATATCTCCATAATAGATATTCAACATAAATTTTCCTTTTTTCATATATTTTCAATTATATTCTTTTATCTATCAACATTCTGTCGATTTCTTTTAACTTTGGCACGCGTGCGTACCAAAGTCTGTTATCTTTCCTAACATTATACATGATAGCGATAGAAAAATAAATGTCCTCTTTACTTCATTGCCTTCGCCAGTGTTTTTAATTAACTGTCAGCTAACATTTTTTCAATTGTGTTAGTTGGAATCCATTCTCGAAATAATCATTTTTAACACTTTAAATATCAAAAAAGCGCCCCACAATTTGCATTTTTGCAAACCATCGAACGCTTTGGTAGCCCGTCCATAAGAGGATTTGAACCTCCGACCCCTCGCTTAGGAGAGTGACTATATAGTGTCAATTCCGGACAAGAACTATCACTATAAGCCCTTTAAAGTCAAGGCTTTTTTCTACTTCCGAGTCAAATCAAGTCAATTTCTGTTTCCCACATATATGTCTTAGATAAACTCTTTTTGTTAGCAGATTATTTGCATCAGCTAACATTGGGGAAACACCTTGTTGTCACCACCATTACGAAAAACATGGCTACCATTCTTCAAGCATTCGAGAATGATAAACAATATGAAATTGAACTGATTTCTACACATATAATACCGTATTTTAGACTGGTTTTCTACGGTGTTTTGACTACTGATAATGTAAATTTACTATGTCCATACATTCAACATAAGATTCTCTTCCTTTTTCATATATAGTGGATCATGTCAGCATTCTGCTATTGAACCTTTTATTCATGTTTCTGCTACGACACTTTCTTCAAAATCTTTTTTTCATTCGTTCTTGAAAAATCACTTAACCGATAGGATCGAACTCTTGTCTTGACAATGATCGGAATCAAAAAACCATTATTTGCAAGTTTCGCACATCTATTAATAACCGTTTTGTTTGTTACACCAATCATTTTACTTACTTCAATTGGTGTAAACTCATATAACCGCTTTTTTAACAGGAACGCTAAAAACTCTTTTTCTTTTGCATTTAAATAGGACAGGCTTCCTTCTAACTCATCGTTCTCGGACACTTTTGATAACTCATATACCTTTTTAGAATACAACTCCATCATTTTCAAAAAATAATTGATCCATATTTCCGGATGAGGAGGATTTTCTCTTCCTGAATAATACAATGCAGGTAATCCCATTTGTAGAGATGCATAATACTCATCTGGATCATAGGCAAAATATTCTTCCAAAGAACCTATTCCATTAAAACCATATCCATAATAATCAAGAATATATCCTGACATCAGTCTGGCAGTTCTTCCATTTCCATCTTCAAAAGGATGAATGGTAACCAGTTGATAATGGACTACAGCAGCAACGATCAACGGATGATCATCTGTAGTATTTACATATTCAACAAGTTCGTCCAGTAGTATTGGAATATCTATATACTCTGGTGGAATATATTCTGGTACTCCCGTTTCGGAATCATATACTGCAAATAACACCCCTGGCGGCATAGGACCTCTTAATCCTATCTTTTCTTTTGAAGCACCTTTTTCGACCATTGCCTGCACTTCAAGAATCATTTCTTTTGAAAAAACTTCTTTCTTTTTCAACTTTTCTTCCAAAAGATTTAAGGCCAGAAAGTAATTACGAACTTCTTGTTCTGGTTTTAAAAAATGTTTGTGAGGATCACTATCAATGGCTTCATTTGCCTGTTTTTCAGTTAATGGGTTCCCCTCAATCTTATTAGAAGCATATGAACTTTTTTTCTTGGAGTTTTTTCTAAGTCTATTTTTTGTAACAGGTGGCATTTCTATCGTGCTGAGAGAAAAACGATTTTCATCAATTTCCGATATCCTTTTTAAAATTTCATTTGTTAATGTAACTTTAATCACATTGTCCACCTCCATTTCATCAGTAACTATTATATCGTTTCACGAATTATTTTTCCACTAATATTTCACTATTTTTTCACTATTTTTCATTAATTCATTGCCTTCGCCAGTGATGCCAGCAATGCTTTCATTTCCGGATTTGTCAATACTTTTTCAAGCAGCTTTGCATTTCGTTTTTGATTCTCATTAATAATATGGGAATATACATCTGTTACCATATCCACCTGCGAATGACCGGAATCTCCCTGAACTGCTTTGATGTCTCCGCCATTCAGTTTTAATTTATAGGTCACACTGCTATGTCTTAAACTGTGGAAGACAACTGGAGGAAGATTATTCTCTTCAATCAGTTTTTTCAGTTGTCCCCGGATTGCTCCGGTACCAATAGGATTTCCATTCTTACTACGATCTCTGGTTTTAGATAATTTCTTTCTCCTATAATTTGCCAATGCA
>JBMNRF010000012.1:0-80312 GCA_050944495.1 Marvinbryantia sp. | reverse complement strand
CTGTACACGTTTACATGCCTCTTCCTTGAATTCGATACTGTACGTCTGTGCCATAATTCATCCTCCTGACTTTCTGGATAGATTATACCACTCGTTCTATGTGTCTATCAAATGGGGTATAAGGCAAGAAGTTTTAAATCTTTCATTACTATTTGTGCCGCCAACTGAAAGGCGGCGGAATGGAGATTATTATGAAATATAACATTTTACTGCTTGACGCAGATGAAACTCTGTTGGATTTTCATAAGGCAGAGGCTCAGGCGCTGGAATCCGCGTTTTTTATCCAGCACTTACCATATAATGAGGACATTTTAAAATTATATTCTACGGTCAACAAGAAATGCTGGGAAGAATTTGAACAGGGGGTTCTTACAAAACAGCAGCTTTTGATTGAGCGTTTTCGCCGTCTGTTTGCACTACTTCCGATAACGGCTGATGCAGAAAGCGTGAGACAGACCTATCAGGAAGAACTCGGAAAAGGTGCCTTCCTGATTAACGGTGCTTATGAGGTGTGCCGGAAACTGTCATTGCAATGCAGTCTTTATATTATTACAAATGGTGTGTCTGCTATCCAGTATTCCCGCCTTTCCAAATCAGGTCTGGATAAGCTTGTGAAAGACATCTTTGTTTCGGAAGAGATTGGGTTTCAGAAACCACAGAAGGCCTATTTTGACGAGGTATTTCGTCGCCTCGGCAATCCTTCCAGAGATAAGATACTTTTGGTTGGAGATTCTTTGAGCGCTGATATTCGGGGCGGAATAGATGCTGGTATTGATACCTGCTGGTATAATCCGCACGGAAAAGAAAAACCGGCGGATATGGAAATTACATATGTTCTGGATGATATAAAAAAACTTCCGGAACTTGTGTTTGGTCTTTAATATATAAAAAACGAAAATATGTTCGATTTTCTATTGACAAACATTCGTTCGATAAGTATAATTACATTATCGAACGAATGTTCTTTTTTATAAAAAGTTTTAAACAAGAGGGAGGAGAGCATTATGAGTAGAGCAAGAAAAAAAAGGATCAGACAAATCAGAAGAAATCGAAGGATTGCTGCCGTTTTATTTCTGGTATTAACAGCGCTGAATATTTCCATGTTAGGACATACTCTCAGTGTAAACGCGGAAAAGCCGGAAACTTACAAATATTATACTGATATTCGTGTAAAAAGCGGCGAAACACTATGGGATATTGCCATGGAATATATGACAGAAGAGTATAGCACTCCATCGGATTACATTCGAGAAGTAAAGCGGATCAACAATATCGGAGAACAGATCCAGTATGGACAGTATCTCACGGTTCCGTACTACTCAGAAGTGCAAAAATAATCTGTATTTGTATCGGTTGTTTCATTGACAATGGTTGTCGTTTCCTTTAGTATAAAGATAGTTATGTTAATTGGAGGTTGCTCAATGAACAACGGTATAAAAAGGCGTGTATTTTGGAATTTGTGTCTGTGTCTGCTGGTCTGGCTGCTGTTTTTTATTCCAGCGCAGGCATCCAGAACAGAGACTGTTCCAATTACAATAAAAGGAAAATTTGATTACCAGAAGGCTTATGATGTGCTGGAACGTACGAATGCCATCCGCAGATCCAAAGGACTGTCTGTTCTTACAATGGATGCGGATCTTCTTGAAGCGGCAATGCAGCGGGCAGCGGAGATCAGTGTGGTGTTTTCACATCACCGTCCTGATAAAACCATGTGCTTTAGCGCAGCGCCGGATAAGATGATCGGAGAAAATATTGCGCTTGGGCAGAAAAGTGCGAAAGAAGTAGTCAAAGCTTGGAGGAAATCACGCAGTCATTATGGAAACATCATAGATCCGCGATATAAAAGTATTGGCATCGGTTGCTTTAATTACAACGGGACTCTGTATTGGGTACAGACGTTCGGCAGCAGATCTGCCCGAACATGTTCGGCTCCGCGAAACAGCCAAACAGTGAAGACGTCCATTGATCTGAACTTTTCTCTTGCCCGGAAGTATCTTTACGCTGCTTCATCCAGGGGAAAACACTTAAAGCCTGGGGAATGTACCGAACTTAAATTGTATTTTTATTCAACACAGTACGGATATGAATCTTTTTCGCCGGTCAGAGTATTATTAGATGATTTTTCCGTGAAAAATAGCAGTAAAAGCATGCTTTCAATAACTTCTTTCGGAAAAGTACAGGCATTAAAGAGTGGTACGGGAAAGTTAGAATTTGTCAGCAGGAAAAATAAACGTTTTAAAAAGAATTTAACTTTGCAGGTTCGTTCTTCTTTCAGACGCACGATTCAACTACATGCAAATGGTGGTTCATTTGGAAAAAATTCTTCTGAAAAGGTTAAGAAAATTACGCGTACATATGAAAAGTCATACGGAAAGCTTCCGACACCTGTTCGTAAAGGTTATACTTTTAAAGGGTGGTATACAAAGACTTCCGGCGGACGTTGTATTACAGGTAAGACTACCGTAAAAATCAGCAACGGAAAGACACAGCATCTTTATGCACGATGGAGCAGACAAAAAAGCCATAAATAGTATGTGTTTTGACAGCAGATGAAGGAGATCTTATGAATCAGAAGAATTTGACGCAGGGACCTGTATTAAAAACCATGTCCCTGTTTGCGTTGCCTTTAATTCTCGGAAATTTATTGCAACAGGGTTACAACGTGGTTGATACCTGGGTGGTTGGCAGATTTATCGGATCAGATGCCTTGGCGGCAGTCGGTTCAGCATTTGCGCTTATGACTTTTCTGACATCGATTCTTTTGGGAATTTGCATGGGAAGTGGAGTGGTATTTTCTATATATTTCGGGAGAAAGGACGAAGAAGAGTTAAAGAACAGTTTGATGATGTCTTTTCTGTTGACGGCTTTGGTTACAACTGGTTTGACAGCAGGAGTGCTTTTGAATGTTGATTTTATTATGGTATGGATGAACATTCCAGGTACGCTTACAGGTATGATGCGTTCTTATTTGATTATTGTTTTTTGGGGGATTCCAGCTGTTTTTCTCTATAATTTTTTCGGATCTTATTTAAAAGCAATTGGCAATTCGGTGATTCCGCTTGTCTTTTTGGGAATAGCAACTGTTGTAAATATTTTGCTGGATCTTTTGTTTGTAGCAATATTTCAACGCGGAACGGTCGGAGCAGCAGAGGCAACTTTGATTGCACAGTACTTGTCCGGCGCAGGGATCGCTGTTTATGTGATGAGCAAACATCCTGTCGCGAGAGCTGCTTTTCGGCGGTGGAGATTCCATAAGTCAAATTTGAAGGAGATTGCCGGTTATTCTTTTCTTACCTGCATCCAGCAATCTGTGATGAACTTTGGTATCCTGATGGTGCAAGGAATTGTCAACAGTTTCGGCACAGCCGTCATGGCTGCGTTCGCTGCTGCTGTGAAAATTGATTCTTTTGCCTACATGACCGCGCAGGAGTATGCCAATGCTTTTTCGACCTTCATTGCCCAGAATATGGGAGCAGGAAAGAAAGAACGGATAAAAAAAGGAATTCGTTATGCATCCGCTATCACAATTTTATATTGTATACTGGTATCTCTAGTGATGTGGTTTGCCGCCGGATGGCTGATGAAGATATTTGTAGATGCGTCTGAGATGACCATTATTGCTGAAGGCGTCCGTTACCTGCACATCGAAGGAGCGTTTTATTGTGGAATCGGTGTTTTGTTCTTATTTTACGGTCTATACCGTGCAATAGGGAAGCCGTTTATGTCCGTTGTGCTGACTGTGATTTCTTTGGGAACGCGCGTGTTGCTTTCTTATGTTTTATCAGCCATTCCGGTAATTGGCGTTGTGGGAATCTGGTGGTCCATTCCGATTGGATGGGCACTTGCTGATCTGGTTGGTTTTCTTTATTATTGGAAAAAAATATGTCGGTCGTTATGACAAGCCGTTTTATTTAAAGCGTCCTATATGGTAGGGTAGAGCCGTTCGAACTTTGTGAAATAAATTCAGAGGATTCATATATGCATTGACAAAATCTCCAATATGAGATATGTTATAGATATGTATATATCTATACGACAAACCATAGTTTTTCCAATAGATATGTTCTGGACGGAGGTGTTTTATCCTTTATGGATACTAATCAGATGACTTATCATGAAAAAGTAACTATCAAGAATACTTTGCGTCTGCGTGAACTCTTAAAGTCTATGCCGCCGTTTGCGAAGGATTATTTTCGTGCAATTGAACCGACGACATCTACGCGTACACGCATTTCTTATGCCTACGATATCCGGGTTTTTTTCCAATTTTTACTTAAAGAAAATCCGGCATTCAAAGGCAAACTCATGCAGGATTTCACTGTGGATGTCCTGGATCGACTGAAACCGGTGGATATTGAGGAATATATGGAATATCTAAAAGTATACGATACGAATGATATGCTAAAAACAAATGGGGAACGCGGACTAAAACGAAAAATGGTCGCACTGCGTGGATTTTATGCTTATTATTTCAAACGTGAAATGATTAAAACAAACCCGACGGTACTGGTTGATATGCCCAAAATCCATGATAAGGCAATTGTCCGTCTCGATGCAGATGAAACAGCCTCTCTGTTGGATTATATTGAGCATTGCGGCGATTTTTTATCTGGTCAGAAGAAAAACTACTGGGAGAAAACAAAACAGCGTGATTTGGCTCTTGTAACGCTTCTTTTAGGTACAGGAATCCGGGTGTCGGAATGTGTTGGGTTGGATATTTCTGATATTGATTTTAAAAATAATGGGATTAAAGTCATGCGAAAAGGCGGAAATGAAATGGTTGTTTATTTCGGTGAAGAAGTTGAACAGGCATTGCTTAATTATCTGGAGGAACGTCGAGGCATCACACCTCTTGTAGGTCATGAAAATGCCTTGTTTCTCTCTACACAACGCAGACGGATTGGTGTACAGGCAGTTGAAAATCTGGTTAAAAAATATGCCAAAGCTGTCACTGCCTCAAAAAAAATTACGCCGCATAAGCTGCGCAGCACCTATGGGACCAGTCTTTATCAAGAAACCAATGATATTTATCTTGTTGCGGATGTCCTCGGTCATAAAGATGTCAATACTACAAAGAAACATTATGCAGCCATGGATGACAAGAGACGTCGTGCTGCTGCTTCTGCTGTTCGACTGCGTGAAGAATAATAAATTTACATAATTTAGTTATGCAAACAAACAGAGAAACAAAAATAAGGAGTTTGCATTATATGACAACCGGATTATTACTAGAAGGCGGCGCCATGCGTGGCTTATATACCGCCGGTGTTCTCGATGTATTTATGGAAAATAAAGTATTTGTCAATAGTATTATTGGTGTTTCTGCCGGAGCATTGTTTGGAATGAATTATAAATCAAAACAGATTGGACGTGTTTTACGGTACAATAAGAAATATGCTGCTAACAAAGAATATATGGGATTTTATTCACTACTTACAACGGGAAATATTATGAATCAGGATTTTTGTTTTAACCGGATTGTAAATGAACTGGATCCTGTTGATTTTGAAGCATATCGAAGTAATCCGGAAGATTTTTATGCAGTAATAACGAATATGCAGACTGGAAAGGCTGAATATGTGAAGCTGGATGATCTGGAGAAAAAAGATCAGTTAGAATATCTGCGCGCCTCTGGTTCCATGCCATTTTTATCGAAACCGGTATCTGTAAATGGGAATCTCTATCTCGATGGTGGGATTGCAGATAGTATTCCTATCGAGAAGCTTATGGAAATGAATTATGATAAAATGATTGTTGTTCTTACCAGACCAAAGGGGTATCGGAAGAAAAAAAGAAATACCAAGCTTCCGGAAATCTACTACAGAAAATATCCGAATCTTGCCGCTGCGATCAGCAGCCGCTATGAGAGATATAATCGACAGTTGGATATAATCACGGACTTGGAAGCGTCAGGAAAAGCTTTTGTACTTCGTCCTTCCAGACTTGTTCCGATTAAACGTATTGAAAGAAATCTAATAAAGATTCAGGCAATATACGATTTAGGGCGGGCAGACGCTCTCCAAAACTTGGATATGCTTACAGAATATCTGCGTGCTTAGTTAGTTTTCCAGTATAATTGTAAACGGTCCGTCATTCACCAGTGCGACCTTCATCTCTGCTCCGAAAGATCCGGTCTCTACGATCGGCACTTGTTTACGGCATTCAGAGATAATGTATTCATATAATTCGTTTGCCATTTTGGGATCTCCTGCTTCTGTAAAGCTCGGGCGATTCCCTTTTTTACAGTTGGCATATAGGGTAAACTGAGAAACCAGAAGGAGGCTTCCGTCTACATCCTTTAAGGAAAGATTGGTTTTACCATTCTGATCCTCAAAAATACGCAATCCAATCATTTTTTTAACAAGAGCATCTGCATTTTCTTTTGTGTCATTCTGCCCAGCACCAATCAATACCAACAGCCCTTTGCCAATCTGTCCGATTACTTGTCCGTTTACAGTAACACTGCTTTCTAAAACACGTTGAATTACAAATTTCATATCACTACTCTCCTATTTTTTGCAAAAAAGAATTTTATATTATTTTAAAATTACTGAATTCGGAGCACTGCTAAAACTGGCAATTTTGCTACCAAGTCCTTCCATCAGTTTCACATGCTCCGGATTATCGTAGGTTCCACTTGTATCAAACATCATAGAATCTGGGGCATCAAAAAAAGCAATTTCCGGATGTACTTTTTTATAGAAAGAATCTTTCAGGCCGCCATATCCGTGATGGCCCATCTGCAGATAAGTTGCCTGAAGCTGATCACCCCAGGTACGATACAGATATTTACTCATAGATTTTCCAACATCTGCACAAAACAGCATGGACTGTGTCTCGCCGGAAATTTTAAACATTAGTGAACCGTCATTCAGATAGTCTTTGGAAAGCTCTTCCACGTGTTTATCATATGAGTTGAAAACAGATAGTTTCAGTCCGCACAGGTCAAGAACATCACCCGTATACAGATACTGCAGATCTGGTATATTCAGAGACAGAAAGCGCTGATACGCCTCAATACTGTCCCATGGAGCACGTTCCTGGCAGATTTGCGGAGATGCCATATCAACCGTATAGATACGATCTATTTGAAGGCCGTTTAGATCTGGATAAATATGAATAAAAGCGCCAACATGATCCTGATGCGGATGCGTCAGAATCCAAGCGTTTACATGATTGCCTAGTTTTCTGAGGACATTACGGACATAATCGCCGTCTTCTTCCCAGCCGCCGTCAATGACAATGAGACCGCGCTTGGGATTATAAATCGTATAGAACATAGAATTTGTCTCACGGGGACCATATTGAGTAATTGTCCACTCATCAGATTTCTGACTGCAGCCAGTCAGAAAGACAAACACTGCAGTCAGAAAAATGATGACACTAATGAAATTGATCTTTTTTTTCATACGTATTGAATCCTGTTTTCTTTTGGGAAAATCTTATTTCCTCGCCGCTTCCCGTTTTGCAATATAATCGATCAGAAGATTTACTGTCTCGTCTACACCGAGTTCACCGCTGTTGATACAGATATCATAGCTACTGATATCGCCCCATCGTTTACTAGTGTAGTAATTGTAGTAGCTGGCACGCTGCTTGTCAGTCTTTATAATCGCATCCTTTGCTTTTGCATCAGTCAGATTATATTTCTCGGAAATTCTGCGAATGCGTTTATCCATATCTGCATAAATGAATGTTGAGATCAGATTGGGAAACTCATCCAGCGCATAATCCGCACATCGTCCGACCATGACGCATGGTCCTTCTTTGGCAATTTCCTTGATCGCGTTAAACTGCGCGAGAAATACCTTGTGATTAATTGGCATACCAGATAATGCTGCGGATGCGTAACCCATGGAATACGTATCCATAACGAGTGAATATAAAAAACTGTTGGACGGCTTTTCATCATGATTTTCAAATAACTCCTGACAGATACCGCTATCCTTTGCCGCGCGGTCTAAAAGTTCATTATCATAAAATTTAATTCCAAGTTTTTCCGCAAGTTTATTACCGATCTCTCTTCCGCCGCTTCCGTATTGTCTTCCGATTGTGATGATTGATTTACATTCTGCCATATCAGTCACACTCCTTTCCACCATCCTTTTTATTTGTTTATAGTATACAACAAACTTTTGGAATTGTATATATATTTTGGTAAAAATTAATGTGAATTTTCTGTTAAGTATTAATTCCGCAGCTTTGATAATAAAGACTCAAAATATTCCGGCAACGGAGCCGAAAATTCTATATATTCTTTTGTACGCGGATGAATAAATCCAAGTACCTGCGCGTGCAGTGTCTGACCTTGCAGGGTCGGAAACGGACATTTAGACGGGCCGTAGGTCTCATCTCCGAGGATCGGGTGATGAAGGCTGCTCATATGAACGCGAATCTGATGCGTGCGTCCGGTTTCCAGCTGGCATTCAATATAAGTATAGGAACCGAAGCGTTCCAGTACACGATAGTGCGTCACAGCATCTTTTCCATTTTTGACATTTACCGCCATCTTTTTGCGGTCATTTGGATGCCGTCCGATCGTTGTATGTATGGTTCCGGTATCTTCTCTTAGATTTCCATGTACAATTGCGCGATACTTCCGGGTTATGGAATGTACCTTTAGCTGCTCAGCAATAAAGTTGTGCGCCATGTCGTTTTTACATACCACAAGAGAACCGGTTGTATTCTGATCAATACGATGTACAATGCCGGGACGCAGTACACCGTTGATACCGGAAAGATGATCTTTACAGTGATACATCAATGCGTTTACAAGTGTACCGCTGTAATGACCGGCACCCGGATGTACAACCATGCCTTTCGGTTTATTAATCACCAAAAGATCTGAGTCTTCATAAAGAATATCAAGTGGAATGTTTTCCGCAATAATATCCGGTTCTATCTGTTCCGGCAGGAGTACGGAAATTGTCTCTCCACTGCCTGTTTTATAATTTGCCTTGCAAGGAATGTTATTTACTAGTACCATCCCATCCTTCAATAGTTTTTGCAGATAGGAACGGGACATTTCCGGAAGCTTTTCAGACAGATATTTGTCAATCCGAACCGGTATCAGTCCATCTTCGGTAATTATGATTTTTTCATCCATGCGAAATCCTCATTTCGATAAATAAATAGTAATAATACCAGTGAAACGCAGATAAAGCAATCAGCGACATTAAAAACCGGAAAATCAATCAGGCTGAAATAAAAGAAATCCACCACATATCCGCGTATCAGACGATCAATGGCATTGCCGAGTGCTCCGGCTGACAGTATGGCTGCCAGTACGCGGAAAGCCCGATAATGTTTTGTCTGCGGAACGTTTATAAAGCCATAGAGTACCGCAGCAATCATCAACACCGTAAACAGCAGAGAAATCCACTGCAGATTGCGGAACATGCCCCAGGCAGAGCCCAAATTTTCCACGTAGCATAATTCAAAGATACCCGGCACAAGTGTAATGCCGGGCATATCCTTTAGATATCGGATCGCCAGAACCTTTGTCAGCTGATCAAATGCAGTCAGCAGACCAGTTCCCACGATAAAAAAGGAAAGTTTTTTCATCAGTCCATTGTCTCCGTATACGTAATAAATTGAATGGCTTCAAGAATTTCTTCGTCCGTCACAGTCATGTCAAGAAAGGCCTTGCCAATCTTCTTCAGAAGGACAAATTTCACATGACCATTTTCCATTTTCTTATCAGATTTTGTGATTGCAAGAATTTCCTGTGCGTCAATATCCTCTACACTGAACATCAGGTCAAATCCGATATTCATATCGCGAATTTCATAGAATTCTTCCGTGGAGAGAAGCCCTCTTTTATAAGAAATATAGGCAGCTGCCACAGAGCCGAGCGCAACACACTGACCGTGCAGCATTTCTGGTGCTTTCTTTTTTTCAATTGCATGACCGATCGTATGACCGAAATTCAGCAATGCACGGTCGCCTTTTTCCATCGGATCTTTTTCGACAATATTTTTTTTAATTACATTGCTTCCAAAGACCATTTCTGCCAGAGTTTCCGGATCACGCTCCATGATTTCCGACATATGTTCAATCAGCCAGGTATAATAAGCCGCATCACGGATCAGCCCGTGTTTTAATACCTCACCCATACCGCAGGCAAATTGCTCCTCATTTAAGGTAGAAAGCGTGGAAAGGTTGGTGTAGACAAGAGACGGCTGATGGAATGCCCCGACCATGTTTTTATACCGGTCAAAGTCAACACCTGTTTTGCCCCCGATACTGCTGTCTACCTGTGCAAGCAGTGTTGTCGGGATTTGCACAAAATCAATTCCACGCAGATAAGTTGCCGCTGCATAACCGGTCAAATCACCTACTACGCCGCCGCCGAGGGCAATCAGCAGGTCTTTGCGTTCAAAATGATGTTCAATCAGATATTCATAAAGAGTGCGTACGGTATCCAGTGTTTTTTGTGCTTCTCCGGCTTCAAACGAGAAAGCGGACACATCAATACATTTTTTCTGAAGCATTTCCATTACTTCATCCAGATACAGATTTCTTACAGTTTCGTCTGTAACAATACAGACCTTGCGTGAAGAAATCGAGCAGTTTTGTTCTAGTACTTCTATCAGATGAGAAAAAGATGTTTCATAATAAATAGTATACCCCTCTGCACGCCCTGTTTTTACAAAAAGGCTGTCTTTGTTTTCAGTTTTTTCAGCCACGATAAAAAACCTCCCTGTTCCTACTTTAAATATATTTTTCCAGTTCTGCGATTAGACGACCTTTACGAGTACTGGAAGAAATTCCCAGGAATCGGCATCTGCCGAGTCCTCTTGCAGAAATTAAATCCTGCTCTTTTAATTTATAACCGTTTGAGGTGACCATACGGCCGTTTACAAATACTTTGCCGCCCTCAATCAATCCAACCAAACTGCTTCTGGAAGATCCAAATGCCAGAGCCAGGATGCTGTCCAGACGCACAGATGCAATGGAACCATGAATTGTTTCAAATCTCGGTATTACACAAATCTCCTGCGTTGAAACACAGACGGCATTCACCTGCGTATGCTTAATACGTGTCAGTTCACTGCAAATAAAATCGACCATCTTATTCAAACAGAACAGCCAGGCTCCTCCATCGAAGAGGACAATATCTCCTGTCACACTGCGCTCAATTCCGAGATTCAGGACTGCCCCCAGATAATCACGATGTGACAGTTTATCTGCGAATTTTGCCTGTACCGGCTCAATCTTGATACAGCTGATCGGATAAGAATACTCATAAGAAAGAGCATCAGGAATAAATGCTATTATCTGACGCTCTGCATTCTCATAACCGCCATACGTTTTGCAGTTAACAAACGAAAGTTCTCTGGCAGTGCTGTGATAAATATTTAATTCATTTAGATTCAGAAAGTCTGTGAAAGTCACAATATTGCGGTAGTTCGCCATATTTGCCAGGTCCTTCAGACGTTTCTGAAAAAGTTCTTCTTCTCGGTTCATCTTAATAATTAAAATTCATCGGCGGTACGTCAAACGCGCCATTTAAAATATCCTGAAAATCTCCGGATACATCGACAGCTGCCGGGGTAATAATGAAAATATAATTACTGATCTTCTGCAGGTTCCCACTAATTGCATAACAAGAGCCGGAAGTAAAATCAATGATGCGCTGTGCGAGATCCAGATCCAGTCCTTCCATATTTAATACAACAGTACAATTTGCTAACAGAGTTTCGGTAATCTCACGTGCATCTTCCATACTTTTCGGACGTACCACACAAACCGCCATGTCATTTGCTGTTTTGCGTGTGCGGATTGGAGAAACTTTGGAAGAAGAAACAGAAGAAACCGCTGGTTTCGCTTTTGTTGCAGCAGTTGATTTAAGCGGTTGGACTGATGGCTGCTTTTTCAGTTTACGCATCACAGGCTCATCATCATCCAGGTTGTCATAGTCATCAAAAGCCTCTTCTTTGGATCTGCTGCGGAACATGCTCTTTCTAGGTGCTCTGCTCTCTTCATATTCATCTAATTCGTCATCATCCAGAAAATCGTCATCATCATCGTAATCATCATTCAGTTTCATTGCGTTTAAAATCTTGTCCAGAATATTCATTTGATACTACTCTCCCATTAACTGATATCTTATCATAAGCGGCTATAATCACGTTCACCAAAGATGCCCGTACCGACTCTTACATGTGTCGCCCCTTCTTCTACCGCCACTTCATAATCATTTGTCATGCCCATGCTTAGACAGCACATATTTATATTATCAATGTTTTGTGCTTTAATGTCAATAAATAATTTAAACAAATTTCGAAAATGAACGCGGTTCTCCTCGGGATTTTCCACAAAGGGAGCAATCGTCATCAGTCCTTGTACCTCAAGATTTGGAAATAAAGAAATCTGACGGATAAGTGCTTCTGTCTCTTGCGGAGCGACACCATCTTTGCTTTCTTCTCCGGCCATATTGACTTCTATTAATACCGGTATACGCAGATCTTGTTTGGCAGCTTCCTGTTGAATCGTTTCTGCCAGTCGGAGAGAATCAAGAGAATGAATCATACAGGCTCTTCCAACTACATACTTCACCTTATTTCGCTGTAGATGACCAATCATATGCCAACGAATATCTTTCGGAAGTATTTGATATTTTTCACGCAGTTCCTGCGGTTTATTTTCACCGAAATCTGTAACACCATACGGCAACAATTCTTCAATCATAGAAACCGGTTTGGTTTTACTGACTGCAATGAGAGTAACACTTTGCGGATCACGTCCGGCGCGTCTGCAGGCCTCATCCACCTTTTGACGAATCATACGATAATTTTCAGTGATCATATTCTTCTCTCTATACTTTCTTATTTATTTTGCACAAAAAGCCTCTATTTTAGCTATTCGTACAATGGTTTACAAAGTTACAAACAATGATAAGCATTCATAATAGGCGAATCTGTGTCCCAATTACAGGAATGCTCCTATCTTTTGACTGTTATTCCTCGTAGACATCTTTCGGCACCGTTTTTGCGTCAAGCGCAATCTGATCATACTGGGCAAGACCATAAGGATCATTACTTTGTACAATACAGTACTCTTCATTTTCATCAATAATTGAGATTTCACGGAAAATCGGATATCCCTTATTAATATTGTATACACCAGTCAATGATTTTGTCTCTGAAATTTGGTAACGTTTGGAGGAATCTTTCATCAGCACATAATCCCCCTCTTCAAAAAGATCGGTGTCTACATAATAGTCAAGATCCGTTTTGTCGTAAACGGTTGCCGTTACAGTCCGCATGATGGCAGAACCATCGGTATCATAGGTTTCCTTCCGTAATGTGATTTCGTTGGAATTTTCAGCATTTTCCGTTACATATTCTTTTGGAATACGATAAAAAATTTTTTCTGCGATTGCAGTTTTCGGAATTTTTAGACCCGATTGACGGTTCAGCAGCAGTTCAATTTCTACATAACGATCTCCAAAAAAACGGACCAGTGAATTGCTGATATCAAGTTTACCAAAATATTGTCCACTATTTTCAGCAATTGTAAAATCGGCATTAAAAGAAGAACCGTCCTCCATAAAACGGAAACGGACCACGTTCTGGTCAGCCAGTTCCATGGCTGTTTTTTTATCAAGTGGGATTACAAGTGACCACTCTTCACTGGTAATTAATTTATATACTGGATCACCGGCTTTAACACTGTCACTCATGCGGAGGTTTTGGCGATGATAATTTTTACGGTTAAAATCATCTATCGTAATATCATCGATAGTATAGTTTTCCATACCGTCAACAGAGTATACCACAATACCATCCTGATCGGTTGGCACCAGATTTAAACCAGCGCTGATTCCCTGCTCCGTACTGTCCAGTACTTTTTTAGAAAGAAGTTCTAGCATTGCTGTTTGCGTATCTGCCTTAAAATTGTAAACATCCTGATAAGAAACGGAATTATAATTGGATGAAAAAGAGGCGGCAATACTGCGCATAGAGGAATAATCTTTGTTTTCCAGCTCCGTCAGTTCTTCTCCAGAAGAGGAAGATGCCAGTTCTATATTTCCGATAGAATAGATTCCCTGTCCGACACCGACCTTGCTGCCCTCTCTGGCATAATAATTGACGGGCCCGGCCTCGCTACTGGTAACGACTTTCTCACTTTTTAATGTGATTGCCGTATAACGGTAATTGCCAGATAAAGTGCCGGCTGTTACTTCATATCCGGTAATATGATCTGCTGTCAGATACATGAAAAAACAAATAATAATGTACAGAAAGATGATCCCAAACATGATCGTTCCGACATTAAAAATCGAATGCTGATTTATTTTTACTACTTTATTTTTATTCCTGCGTTTTCTGCCGCTTGGCACCATGTATTCGCCTCCACTAAATTTCAATAACACTAAAAAGATGCCGGATAAGGATATCTTATCCGGCACAATCTTCTATGTAGCTGTTCTGCTTACAAAGAAACAATTACGTTACTGCGCATATTTTCCGGAAGCTCATGTTCATCCATCGAAATGCTCAGCACGAAAGTAATGTTATATTTATCACCGAGAATTGCCAGTCTGTCAAGCAGTTCAGAAATGTCTTTACCCTCCAGACAGGCGATTTTCAGAAAGCTGTCAAGATAAACCTGCTCCAAATCGTGATCCTGTGAAAGAATCCCACAGATAAAACCATAAAATGCATCTGCGCTGCCCATAACAAATTCGGACATATCGATCAGACGAACTTTGTTGTTCAGCTCATACATATGCTGAGAACTTTTGTCTAAATAAACAATATTACCGTGTACAGATTTAATTTCTGAGTTTACTTTGTCAAGTAAATGTTTTGTCTTTCCTTTTCCTTTATTACCCACGATGATCTGTATCATTGTAATCTCCTCCTTCGGTTTCGTATATGTACAATTATAATACACATGTTATTAAATTACAACTATTTTTTGTTGATGATAGACAATAAATCATTCATTTGTAAATACAAATTTTCCTTTGTATCTGAATTCATAATAATACTGAAATAGGAATTTCCATAGGCGTCTTTCGTAAGCAGAGCCAAGCAGGCACCCGCCTCATCTGTCGTTCCTGTTTTTCCGCCAAAAATGGTAATACCGTCCGGTGGCAGGGAATCTCCGGTAAAATAATAGTTTGTTGCAAACCAAGTACGTTCATACTGGTCGCCTTCAATATCTTTATACGTAACAGTATAAACCTTCTGATTGATTGCGTCATTAAAAACATCGTATTTCAGTGCTTCCTGAAAAATTAAATAGGTATCATAAGCTGTTGTATAATGATTTTCGTCCTGCAGGCCATGTGCATTGGTAAAATGTGTATTGGTGGCACCAATCAGGACGGCCTCCTGATTCATCATCTCTACAAAATTTTCAATACTGCCGCCGACATGCGCCGCAATCGCGTTTCCGGCGTCATTTCCGGAAGCAATTAATAAGCCGTAGATCAGCTGACGAAGTGTATATTCATCTCCGTATTGCAGATAACAGACGGAAGAATCCGGGTCAATATCAAGTGCAATTTCATCAATAAAGATCGTGTCATCCAGATTGCCGTATTTTATTGCGACCAGAGCGGTCATTACCTTTGTAAGGCTGGCCGGATACAGGCGCTCATGAACATTTTTTGCGTAAAGTACTTTATGTTCATTTAAATCCATGATTGCTGCAGCACTGGCTGATTCTGTCTGTATAGAATCAAAAGAAACATCTCCTGCTGTCACACAAAGATCTTTGGTAAACGGTTCCGCACGCAGACACATGGTATCTTCTGTATCCTTTAATACTCCAAATTTCTGACTGGAAATATCATAGGGATTAACAAGTTCCAACTCATGTGAGCGGAAAAAAAGCAGGTATCCGATCGAGACAATCAGTGCAGCGGCACATAGTATGCCAACAATCAGCGCAGCAGCAAGAAACTGCTGTCTTTTTTTTTCCTGTAGTCGTCTGGCTCGCGCACCGGACTGTCTATCTGTACATTTCACGCCACTCTAACTCTCCTCTGTCAAGGGATTTAATTAACATTTCCGCTGTTGCCAGATTTGTGGCAAGCGGTACATTGTATGTATCGCAAAGACGGACAATATTTTTGATATCCGGATCTTGTTTCTTTGGCTGGAGCGGATCTCTTAAAAAAATCATCATATCCATTTGATTTTGTTCTATCTGTGCCGCAAGCTGCTGCACTCCGCCTAAGTGTCCGGAAAGATATTTTGTTACATTCAGTCCAGTCACCTCTTCTACCAGGCGGCCGGTCGTGTTTGTTGCATAAAGTGAATTCTTTGCAAAAATCCCCCGGTACGCAATGCATAAATTCTGCATCAGTACCTTTTTGGAATCATGCGCAATCAGTCCGATGTTCATCAGAAGACCTCCTCTTTTAATATTTTTTAGACTGTAACCCCACATTTAATACCAAGCCGATGCCAATAAACAACGTCCATAAGGATGTCAGACCGGCACTGACAAACGGTAGTGCCAGACCAGTATTCGGCATCAGACCGGTAGCAACACATATATTCATAATGCTCTGGATACCTATCAGGGCCCCCATTCCACAGCATAGGATCGTACCTGAAAATTCACGTGCCTTCCGGCCAATCCAGATACATTCCAGAACAATTAGAATCTCAAGGATAATAATACCGCAGCATCCGAGAAAACCCAGCTCTTCCCCTGCGATTGCAAAAATAAAGTCTGTTTGTGCTTCCGACAGAAAATTGGCATTTTTTACTGATTCAATTGCAGTTGTTTCCAGTCCTTTGCCGTAAAGCTGCCCGGATCCGATTGCAATGATGGAGTTTACTTGTTGCGCTGCAGCGTCCGGATATTGTTCCGGATAAAGCCAAGCAAGAATACGTGTCAGTTGGTAATCCTGGATCAAAGTCTGTCCTGGTTTTAAGATAATACCGAACAGAATAGCGATTGTCGGAACGCATATTACTAATATACCAGCAATAACCTTATAACTCAACCCCGCAACAAAATAAAGTGCACAAAATAAAAACATCATCAGAATACAGGTAGAAAGATTTGGTTGTTTTAGGATCAGAAAGCAAGGTACAGCGGCGATAATAACGGAAAGAAGAATAATTTTAAAGGTGCTCAGATCATCCTCATGCTTGGAAAAAAACTGTGCGAAAAACATGATCAGCACGATTTTCATAATATCAGATGGCTGCAGGGTCGTAAATCCTAAATCAAGCCATCTTGTTGCACCGTTTACGTTAGTACCAAGATAACGCGTTGCTACCAGAAGTCCGATAGCAATTATATAAAAAATCCAGTAAAATTTTAACAGCCATACATAATCAATCAAAGAAACAATGATCATTAAAACCAAACCACCGACCAGACCGATGATCTGCTTACTCTGCACATCGCTGTCAGCGCTTCCGATAATCAAAATGCCAAGGATAGAAAGCGCTGTCACCCAAAGGATCAGTCTGAATTTATAATCCCTTAATTTGTATTGTTTTAACATGTTCTTCCCCTTGTTTTGCTTCGTTAATCAAACGAATCTGTATTTCCATACGAACCTGCTCTGTATTCACGTATTTTGCGATCACAGAACGGATCTCGCGTTTCATCTGCAGTGTCATGTCCGGTGTTGTCTGCAGTTTATCTGCAATAATTAACTGCTTTAAACGTTCCCGGGCAATCGTTCCTGATGTTTTTCGCAAACGCATGGAAATAGCCTCCTTACCCTTTTTTGAAAAATGATTTCATCTTTTGGAAAAAAGATGTTTCACAGGTAAAATCAGGTATTTCCACTTCTTCGCCAAGAACGCGTCTTGCAATATGAAAGAATGCCTGACCGGAAGGAGTATCTGTTCCGGCTACCGGTTCCCCCTGATTGGTTGACACAACAATTCCGGTATCGTCCGGTACAGCTCCGATCAGTGAAATGGCAAGAATTTCCGTGACATCTTCAATAGACATCATGTCTCCACGGTTGATCAGTTCCGGACGCAGGCGATTAATCAGAAGATCAATCTGTTTCATTCCGTCCGCCTCCAAAAGACCAATGATACGGTCGGCATCACGGATTGCGGATACTTCGGGCGTCGTCACTACAATCGCCCGGTCTGCACCGGCTACAGCATTTTTAAAACCTTGTTCTATTCCAGCTGGACAATCCAATAGAATATATTCAAAATGTTCACGCAAATCTTCTGTCAGCTTACGCATCTGTTCTGGCGTCACTGCCGTTTTGTCTCGGGTTTGCGCTGCCGGGAGCAGATACAGATTCGGATAATGTTTATCACGAATCAGTGCCTGTTTCAATCGACAGTTTCCTTCGATAACATCAACCATATTATAGACGATGCGATTTTCCAATCCCATCACCACATCAAGATTTCTCAGCCCAATGTCAGTGTCTACCAGAACAGTTTTTTTGTCTAATTTTGCCAGTCCGGTCCCGATATTAGCTGTCGCGGTTGTTTTGCCGACACCGCCTTTTCCAGATGTTACTACGATTACTTCACTCATGTTTTTCCTCCACACAGCATAATCTGGGAAATTCCCCCGGTTGTCATACGTATTTTAGGTCTCTTCTTCCTGCTTGCCGAGTATATCATCCAGAGTAGTTCTGGTCAGATTTTTCACATAAATGTGATTGTCTTTTACATAGGCAATTTTCGGATCAAGCGCGTATTCTACATTATCTGAACGTTTGGTGATCGCGCTGCGCGCCATTTTATCTGCGATGCGTATCTGGATTGGTTTCATGATCAGAGCTGCTACAAAACAACTTCGATCGCCGGACGCACCGGCATATACATTTCCACGGCAGCTTCCAAGAACAACCACGTTTCCTTTTGAGGTAATGGATGCACCGGGATTTACATCCCCCAACACCACAATACTTGTTTCTGTTTCCAGTGACTGTCCGGAGCGCAGATTCCCGCGATAAAACTGCCCTTCTTTTGTATCTTGTTCTTCTGCCAGGCGAATTGCTTCAGCATAATATTCTTCTTCTTGCGGACGCTCGTCTACAATACAGATAATATGAATCTGTGAATTCATCACGATCGCGTCTACCAGCCGGTTTTCCTGATCTTTTGTAAGTGTACGTCCCTGAAAAGTGACCGCCATCCGGGCATCCTTAAAAAAATGTGCGGATTCACGGAATTTTTCCGCGACAGCATCCAACAAATCTGCAAAAGGAAGTGTATCACTTAAGCGAACCACGAGACCGTATTTATTACTTTTGATAATTACCGGACTATTCATAATTGATCTCCCGAAAACTTTAGTCTGTTCTTACACCGGAAACACCGCCATCCGGGATGGTCGCATGACCGGTAATTAGTTCTTCTTTTTCGCCCAGGCCAAAAATATAGCGAATCATATCTTTAGCCAGCAGAGCAGCATTTTTGGAACTGTAACCGTTTGTGATACGGCAAGCAATAGCAATTTCTGGCGCTTCATAAGGCGCATAACCGACATAAAGCGCATGATTGGGAACGCCGGTCTGCTCAGCCGTACCTGTTTTTCCAGCCATTGAAACACCAGTATCTTTCAGATATTCTGTACGGTTTACCATTTCGTTCATTCCCATATGAATTGCGGACCACATATATTCGGTACCTTCCACATAATCATGGATCACAGGTTCTTTTTCCATTACAGTACGGCCTTCAAAATCTGTGATTTTATCCAAAAGTGTCAGGTCATAGCAGGTTCCGCTATTGGCGACTGTAGCGACATAACGTGCAAGCTGTACGGTTGAAAAGGCATTTCGCCCTTGCCCCATTGCAGAACGTGCCATTGAGTTATCAGAGATCATCGGTGCACTCTCATCCATTTCTATACCGGTTTCCTGATCGAAACCGAACATAGCAGCATATTTCGCAAGCTTCTCGATACCGACTTCATCGACGGCTTTTCCATCCTCTGCACCAACATCACCAAGACGAAATCCAACGGTATTAAAATACATATTACAGGAATCTGCCAACGCGCCGACCAGATTTTCGTATCCATGGTTGCCAGGATGAATCCAGCATTTGATCGGCAAAGCTTCCAGATCAAAGCTGCCGGTGCATTGAATGGTTTCATCTACACTGATTACGCCTTCATTGAGTCCGGCTACTGCAGATACCATTTTATAAGTAGAACCCGGTGCGGTCAGTTCTTGTGTTGCTTTATTATAGAACGGACTCGCTTTTCCGAGATTAAGCTGTTCAAAATATTCATCATCCATCTCATTTGCCAGACGATTGTTGTCATATCCAGGGTACGTTACACAAGCCAAAGTATTGCCATTATTCGGATCAACTACTACAAGTGATCCAGAATACGGTGCTACAGCAAGCTGCGCTGGTGAAAGCTCCAATGTATAAATTTTTTCTTTAATAAATTCAAAAGCGGAAAGACTACCGTCTTTCAAACGGCTGTACATTTCTTCATCCATTTCCAGAATGCCCTGATCATACAGAAGCATACAAAGCGTAGAGGGTTTTAGGGTATCATCCTCAACCATATATTTATATACCTTACGACTGAAATTACGATCTGTCTTTACGTATTCCTCCAGATAATTACAGAGATTCGTAAAGATTTCGTCAGAGTCCCAGAATTCACTTTCTTCCATGATTCCGGAAACATCCAGCCAGTTTTTGGAGATTGCATACGTCAGATATTCTCTTAAACTGATACTCTCATCTTTGGTCCAAGCCAGATAAGTATCATCTGTTGTATCAATTGAATCTACCTTCATCAGCCCTAGTTCTGGCAGAGTAGTTTCCGTCAGATAAGTCATGTATACCTGCATAGAGGTAGGAAGCTCCTTGTATGGTTTTGGTGATTCAGAAATCAACTCCGCTTCCAACTGATCAAAAATTTCCACCTCACGCTGCTGAAGCAGTTGATAGACTTCTTTTTCCAACTGCGTTGCCGCTGAGGATTCCATATGTGAAACACTCAGTACATGGTTTTCAAACAAGTTATAATAAATATCATAAACCGGAACTACGATATTATCAGCCGAAACATTCTCATTATCCACTTCTTTCAAATCATAGGTAATCGAATATACAATACCAGCGATATATTGCTCCAACAAATGGTAAGCGGCCTTCTGCCAGTCGGTATTAATGGTCAGATACAAATTATTGCCGGTCTGCGGTTCTACGCGCGATTCTTCCTTTAAAACATTGCCACGATTGTTTACATAAACAACACGTTTTCCGTCTGTTCCCTGCAGTTCTGTCTCAAAATATTGCTCAAGCCCGGTTTTTCCGACAATATCCGTTGTATCATAGGCGTCTCTTCCCACTTTTTCGTTTAAAGATTTCATTTCTTCACGGGAGATCTGACCGGTATATCCGATAATATTTGCAAAATAAGTACTTTCATTATAAACACGGATCGAACTTTCGACAACATCCACACCCTTATAATAACCTTTGCTTTCCATCAAACTGGAAACGGCAGTATCAGAAATATCTTTTGCAATTGTTGTTGGGATATATTTTTGATAACTGTTTTGGTTGATTGCACTGCGCAATGAGATCAGCTTTAGTGCATCTTCTTTAGATAACTGATCTGGCAGCCCATACTGTTCCCGCTCTTCCGGCGTATATTCAATCAGAACACCGTAACCAAATTCACCATCGCCTCCCAGCTCTTTTATCATATCTTCTGCGGTGATCGCCGCTTGTTCTGTTGTCAGATCTTCCGTATACGGCTGGCCGAATACATCCGCTTTGAAACGGAGCAGATTAACACCGTTCTTTGTGTATTCATATTCCCCCGCATCATTGATTGCAATAGCAAAATCAGAATATATGTCATCTCCGTTTGCATAAAGAATCTGCATGATTTTATAAAGATAACCGTTGATCGTCAGATTGCGTTCTCTGGTTGTCTCATAAGATCCTACATCCTGAAAAGTTACATCATAGGAAAGTTTATTGTATGCCAGCAGATTGCCGGCACTGTCAAAAATACATCCACGTGTGCTTGGAATAGAAGTCTCTTTACGGATCTGCATGGTAAAATCAGACTGATACGATTCACCGTTTATAATTTGCAGATGAAAGAGTCTGCTTATCAGTATGCATCCAAAAGCGACAAAAATGATGCCAAGGATGATTGTTCTGGATGCAAACATCCTTGCAATCCCTTTTTTAAAACGTTTAAACAAAGCTGTCTACACTCCTTTTGTCCATCTGATCAAGCTTCCTGTTCAGTAACAGAAGAAGCCGATATAAAATCAGTGTCAGCAAAATAGTATATATCATTTCCGGCAAGATGATCCTTTTCAGATAAAAAAAGAAATTCACTCGTCCGCGCAGCAAAAACTGCGTGCTATACACCAGTATTCCGTAGGCAAGATCTCCGGCTGCCGTCAAAAGCATTGGCATTTTAACATCATCATCATAAAAAATTCGGTAACAATAGCCGCAGAAATACCCGATAAACATATAAATGAACGCCCGAAAACCGACAATCGGTCCAAGCATCAGATCTGTCAGAAGTCCGCACAGAAATCCCAAAAGCATTCCCGAACGTTTTCCTCGCATCAGTCCGAAAGAAACAACCAGTACAATCATAAGATTTGGTGTTACAGATGCAATGGAAATAGCCGGCATTAGAGAACACTGCAGAAGCAGACTGAGAAAGACCACACCGAATATCACCAGTTTTGTTCTCATAATTTCTTTACTCCTCTGCTTTTGTCTGCTTTAGATTTTTGATCACAAGCACTTCCTTTAGCCCTTTAAAGTCAACGACCGGAGAAACATAGCCGGAACGTGTCAGATTGTTAGAATCTGTATGGATCTCACTGATATATCCAACCAGGATTCCAGGCAAAAACTTATCGCTAATATGAGAAGTCACTACCATATCGCCAGCTTTCGCTTTTGATTCCGGGTCGTTTAATTTAACCAGATGTACGCTTCCCTCATCGATCATGGAAAGATCTCCGGCAATGATGCAGGTATCCTTTGTTTCGGAAATTTCTGCACTGACATTGCTGTAATCATCAATAATTGCACGAACAGTTGACCAGTTTGGACCTACTTCGGTAATAATCCCGGCAAGTCCTGCCCCGGCAAGCACATTCATATCAACTGCCAATCCGTCATTGGCTCCTTTATCAATCGTAAATTCACTGAACCAGTTTCCAGCATTTTCTTTAGAAATCACCCGAGCTCCAACTTTTTCATAACTTTCATATTTATAATCCAGATCGTAAAGATCGCGCAAACTGTTTAGTTCTGCATGATCCTGCAGCAGTTGGGTATTTTCTACGGTCAACTCATCTACTTGTGCTTTCAGTTTTTCATTTTCCTTAACAAGTGCCAGGTTATCTTCAAAATAATCCATCTTGCCAGAAAGCCAACCGCCTACCTCGTTGATACCGCTCTGCAATGGTGTGAGCACGTAACCGGCAAGACCGTTCACCGGATTGGAAGAAAAATCCAGTACAAAGCTTAGAATAATGATAATACCGCAAACCACTGACAGAATAAACAACAGTGTTTTGCTTTTAATCGGTTCATGTATTTTATTTTTTTTCATAACGACCTCATAATATAGTTTCTGTCAAGTCTTTTAACGAATATGTATAATTATCTGCCAATTCCGGAGTATTCATGATCGTCTGAATTCCATTTAAAGTGGTCAGCCCCGGTTCCCGTACAAGTGAGATACGTACACCGAGTACACGACGAAAATATTCAGAGAGATTTGTAAGCAAAGATGTTCCGCCTACCAGACACAGTCCTGCCTCCATAATATCATTATAAAACTGCGGTGGAAGTCGGTCAAGAATCCCGAAAATTTCCTGACCGATTTTTTCAATTGTCGACTGAATAGCCATACTGACGGCGGCAGAGGAAATCTCTGCACTGACCGGCAGTCCGGAAATTGTACTGATGCCAAATACTGTCATAATATCTGCCGGTCCATCTAACACATATGCCAGACGTTTTTTTAATGCCACCGCTGTTTTTGTGCCGATGTTGAGATGAAACATTCTTCTTGTCATCGTAACAACGTCGTTGTCCAGATTTTGACCGCCAAGCTGCAGGGTTTTACTGATCAGCACCTTGCCGTCGGCAACGACCGAGATCTCTGTAGTTCCGGCACCAATATTTACCAACATGCTGGCGCGTGGTGATGTCATAGAAACACCAACACCGATATTATCTGCCAGTCCTTTGTCTACCAGAAACGTCTTTCGTGCATGAATCGTGCCATTCAGGACGTTATAATAGGCGCGTTTTTCCACTGCGGAAATGTCACGCGGAACCGCAATATAAACTGACGGCTGTCCGGAAAGAAAATGTTTGTTTTTCTTTAACAGGTAGGACAGCACTGTTTCCGCGTTTTTCGCGTCTGCGATAACACCGTTTCGCATCGGACAGCCAGCTTTGACATCCGTCGGCGTTTTTTCATACATTTCGTAGGCGGCATCTCCGATAGCGATAACATGATTTTCACCGCGAATGGCAATCATATTCTTTTCACAAACAGTAATCCGGTTCTTCCGGTCGCAGATTTTAATGGTATCCGTACCGAAATCTATTCCCAGTGCATTGTGTAGTATCATTTTTTATCCCTCGTAATTACATACTTCCCGTCTCCCGAAAACTGAAATAACATCTGTCACCGATCACAATATGATCGAGAAGTTCAATCCCAAGCAATTCTCCGGAATCTTTCATTCGCCGCGTGATTTTAAAATCTTCATTGCTTGGTGTGGCATCTCCGCTTGGATGATTGTGCAGCAAAATGATACCGACAGCGTGGTAATTCAAAGCACACAGAAAAATTTCACGCGGTGAAAGCAGAGACTGGTTTACCGTTCCCCTGGAAATCACTGTTTCTCCAAGAAGACGACAGCGCGTATCAAACATCAGAAGCAGCACCTGTTCCTGTTCCAGATGCCGGAAATCTTCCATATAATATTCTGCAATCGCGGAGGCGCTGTGAAAAGAAATTCCATCCCCTGCAGCTGCTTTTGCTATTCTTCTTGATAATTCTGTGATACAGCGAATCTGAACTGCCTTGACCGTACCTACACCCTTGATTTTACATAGATCTTGAACAGTAAGATGATGAAGACCAAGCAGCCCGGCATGTTTTTTCGATCTCTTCAGTATTTCTTGTGCCAGTTCGACAGATGTCAAACCCCTAGTTCCTGTCCGTAAGATCACTGCAAGCAGTTCTGCATCTGACAGGCGTCCGGGGCCGAACTTCAGACATTTTTCATAGGGGCGTTCCGCATTTGGAAGCTCCTTTACGGTAGAATGATTCATGGTAATACCGATATGTTTCCCGGCAGGAAAACAAAATAACACACTATAAATTTATACCATAATCAACTGTATCATAGCATAATTGTTCTCAAAAGTATAGTTCTGAATCCTTAAAATTTAGTGAATTGGAGAAAACTGTCCGACAATTGCTTCAGCTGTTTTTATGCCATCCATTGCCGCTGAAGTAATGCCTCCTGCGTACCCTGCGCCTTCACCACAGGGATAAAACCCAAATAATTCTGCCATACGACTCTCATTTCTTGCGATTCGTACCGGGGAGGAAGTACGGCTTTCCACACCTAGCAACAGAGCATCCTTTCTGGCAAATCCGGTAATCTTTTTTTCAAATTGCAGAATTCCTTCTTCCAATCCGTTTCCAATAAATTCGGGAAGTGCTTCACGAAGATTAGTTAGACGACAGGCTCCTTTTGTACATGGGAACACTTCCCCAAATGCAGTACTTTCTTTTTTTTGGCAGAAATCTCCGAACAGCTGTGCCGGAATCTGTCCGTTTCCGACTTGATAAGCCATTTTTTCCAGTTTCCGCTGGAACTCAACGCCGGCGAGAACATCAGAAGAACCGAAGTCTTGCGGTGTAACAGTAAGAACAATTGCGCTGTTGGCATTGCGGCTGTCACGAGCATGATAGCTCATTCCATTTACTGCCAACATTCCTTTTTCTGAAGACGCATTGACCACATATCCGCCCGGACACATACAAAACGAATAAATTCCTCGTCCGTCAGAAAGTTTTGCGGTCAGTTTATAATCAGCTGCCGCCAGACATGAATGTTCGGCAATGCCGTACTGCGAGCGATTTATCATCTCCTGCGGATGCTCCACGCGTACACCCACCGCAAATGGTTTGGGCTCTATTCGAAGCGGATGCTTTGTCAGCATGGCAAAGGTATCTCTGGCACTGTGACCGATCGCTGCAACAAATATCTGGCAGTCGATTCGCTCCGTCTTATTGACAATAACAGCTTTCATTCGTCCGTTCTCAGTTTCCAGTTCTGTTACCTGTGCGCCAAAACGAACCTCTCCTCCGAGACGTTCAATTTCCAGACGAATATTTTTTACTACATTTTGCAGAATATCTGTACCGATATGTGGTTTATTTACATAAAGAATTTCTGCATGCGCGCCGGCATTTACAAACGTTTCCAGTACAAAGCGGCTGCGGCCCTCGCGGTCCTTTACCATCGTATTCAGTTTACCATCTGAGAAAGTTCCGGCACCGCCCTCGCCAAACTGAACATTTGATTTTGGATCAAGTTTCCCTGTGTCCCAGAAATTTTGTACAGTATGGCTACGCTTCTCCATATTTTCGCCGCGCTCTAAAATAAGTGGTTGATATCCACATCTGGCCAGAATCAGACCACAGAATAGACCGGCCGGACCACTGCCAGCAATCACCGGACGGTGATTTAATTTCTGCTCTCCGGGCTTTGGATACTGATAAAAAGTATTTTTTACTGCGCTGATTGTCGCTTTTTTACATTTTTTCAGAATGATTTTTTCTTGAGCAGTCTGTACATCCAGAATCGCGCTATAATGAATGTCCTGCTTTTTGCGTGCGTCAAGAGAACGGCGTACAAGTTCCACTGCTGAAATCTGATCCGGTGTAATTCGCAGTTCCTTGGCTGCTACCTGTTTTAAAGTAGTATCCGTATAATCCAGCGGAAGCCGGATTTGTTGTAATCTAAGCATATGAACTCCTATTATTTTTATTTCCTGCCGCAGCTTATTCCCGCAAGATGTCCGCTGCTCCACGCCCACTGTAAATTATAGCCGCCACAGATACCGTCCACGTCGAGGACTTCTCCGGCAAAATAAAGACCGGAATGTAATCTGGATTCCATTGTACGGATATCAATCTCTGCCAGATCCACGCCGCCCTGACAGGCCTGCGCCTGCTCAAAGGGTTGTGTTCCCGTAACGGTAAGCGGCAGATTTGTTAACAATTCCGCCAGTATTTCCGCCTTTTGCGGAAACTGCTTTTTTGCCTTTTCATTCGGCTTTATTTTCAGGTGTTCCAGAATCGGCAAAATCGCTTTTTTGGGCAGAAGTCCATATAAAAATTCTTCGCAGTTTCCGTCTGTGCTGCGCTGTCGTAAATGTGCAATCAGGGTGTCTTTGTTCCAATTTGGAAACAAATTGATACTGATGGAAGCTGTTTTACCTGCTTCTAAAGCCTCAGCGGCATAACGGCTGAGCTGAAATACAACAATACCGGAAATCCCGTAATCCGTCCATTGCAGTTCACCGGATTCCCTAAACTTTCTTTTTTTCGAATATGCATCATAAGGCATTTTTGAAATAGTCAACGTAATTTCTGCCGACATTCGAAGACCTGAGAACTTCCGTACCCATTGTTCCTTCACTTTTAGCGGTACCAGTGCAGGAAGGGGCATTCGTATGGTATGACCAAGTTTTTTAGCCAATGTATAAGCACTTCCGTCAGAACCGGTCGTGGATGCGGCCTTGGAACCACCGGTCAGGATTACTGCATCTGCTTCGTAGATCCATCCCGGTGTCTGTACTTTCCAACCGATTTGATCCCGATAAATTGCCTGTACTTTTTCTGTACACTTTAGTTTCACTGAACATTTTTTCAGTTCCCTCAGGAGAACATCAAGCACCGAAGAGGACTGTCCGGAGTATGGATATATATAGCCGTCTCGATTTGTTGTTAGTAAGCCAAGTTGTTCAAAGAACGATATCGTTTTTTCGGCGGAAAACAGATCAATTACTTTGCGCGCAGCCTCAGGATACATACTGCGGTATGCATCCGCACGTGCCTGATTCAAATTTGTCAGATTACATCGACCGCTGCCAGTAATCAGCAATTTTTTTCCCGGTTTTTCCATTCCTTCTAAAAGGGTAACCGAAGCTCCGCATCCGGCGGCTGTAATTGCCGCCATCATACCAGAAGCTCCGGCTCCGATCACAATGATTTTCTTCATTTATTTCTCCAGTGTAACAAGACCTTTGTTTACCAGCTGCTGCAACGAACGGATAATACCGAATTTTGCATGCTCCCAGGTGAGTCCTCCCTGAAAATACGCTGCGTACGGCTCTTTTAGCGGACCGTCTGCACTTAGTTCAATCGAAGAACCCTGAATGAAAGCACCTGCGGCCATAATTACATTGCTGTCATAGCCCGGCATTGCCCATGGTTCCGGAGTTACATAGCTGTCTACCGGTGCTGCTGCCTGGATTCCCTCACAAAAAGCAATCAGACCTTCCGGTGAGCCAAATTCCACCGCCTGAATAATATCATGGCGGCTCTCTTGAGCATTTGGTACTACCTTAAATCCAAGCTTTTCATAAATATTCGCTGCAAAAATTGCTCCTTTTAAAGCCCCGGCAGTAACCGTCGGAGCCAGAAAAAGTCCCTGAAAAAAGCTGCGGTTTACACCGAGTGACGCCCCTACCTCTTTCCCGAGTCCAGGAGAAGTCAGACGGTATGCAGCGTTTTCAATGCACTGCTTTGTTCCGGCAATATAGCCTCCGATTGGTGCCAGTCCACCACCAGGATTTTTGATTAGAGAACCGACAATCATATCCGCACCGAAATCGCTCGGTTCGATTTTTTCTACAAATTCACCGTAACAGTTGTCTACCATGACGATAATATCTTTACGAATCTCCTTCACAAATCGGACTGCCTCTGCAATCTGTGATACGGAAAGCGTCGGACGTGTCTGATAACCTTTGGAACGCTGAATCTCTATCAGTTTTGTCTTTGTACTAATCGCATTTTTGATTCCCTCAAAATCAAAATTTCCGTCATCGAGCAGATTTACCTGTTTATAGGTTACGCCATATTCTGCCAGGGAGCCGTTCGATGGACGAATACCGATCACCTCTTCCAAAGTGTCATATGGCTTTCCTGAGATCGAAATCATTTCATCACCCGGACGTAGATTTCCGGCCAGTGCTGTCGCCAATGCATGAGTGCCGCAGGTGATCTGCGCACGCACAAGAGCAGCCTCTGTATGAAAGACAGCTGCATACACTTCTTCTAATGTGTCACGACCGATATCATCATAACCGTATCCGGTTCCTGAGCCGAAACATTCCGCGCTGACACGGCATTTCTGCATGGCGCGGACTACTTTTAACTGATTATACTCTGCCGTTTCATCAATTTCTGTAAAACGTTTTTTTAATGTCTCCTCTATGTTTTGCGCAAACTGATAAACCTCCGGCTGTATGCCCAGTTCACGGTACATTCCTTCCAATATGCTTATTGACATGACATAATCTTCCTCTTTTCTATTTCGTTTTTCATTGCTTCTAATATCGCTTCTTCATTTTCATACTCCTCACGATTCAGCCAGATGATACTACGTTCCCGTTTGAACCAGGTTAGCTGTCGTTTGGCAAAATGGCGCGTATCACGTTTCAATCGATAAACAGCTTCCTCAAAGGTACACGTCCCGTTCAGATAATCAAGGATTTCCTTATATCCAAGTCCCTGCATAGAAACCATGTCACGCGTATAGCCTTTTTGCTGCAGACATTTTACCTCATCTAAAAGTCCGTTCTCTAGCATCTGATCAACACGCCGGTTAATGCGCTCATAAAGTATCTGCCGATCCTGATTTAAAACAAAATAAACGGCATTGTACGGGGATTCTTTTTTTCTCTCTCTGGCATTATGCGCGGAGATCGGCTCTCCGCTTTCTTTATAATATTCCAGAGCGCGGATTACACGCTTGACATTATTTTCATGGATTTCATCAGCTGCCTTCGGGTCAACCTTTTGCAGCATTTGATGCAGGTATGAAGCGCCTTTTTCAAGAGCCAGCCGTTCCATTTCCTGTCTCCAGGATTCGTCGCTTTCGTTGGCTGTGAAATCAATATCATAGAGCACCGCCTGGATATAAAAACCGGTTCCGCCTACCAGAATCGGAATTTTCCCTTTCGCCCAAATCTGCTGCATATATTTTTTTGCCAGTTGCTGAAACAATACCACATGAAATTCTTCATTCGGTTCCAGTTCATCAATCAAATAATGTGGCACATTCTGCATTTCTTCTGGCATAATTTTTGCCGATCCAATGTTCATACCCTTGTATACTTGCATAGAATCAGCGGAAATGATTTCTCCGCCTACAGCCTTGGCAAGCGAGATAGACAGCGCTGTTTTGCCCACTGCTGTAGGACCGGTCAAAATGATAAGCGGTTTCTTTTTCATTTCCTGTTCTCCTCTGTCAGACAATTCTCTTAAACTTTCGTTCTATATCATATTTTGACATTGAAATGATCGTTGGTCTGCCGTGCGGACAGTTATAGGGGTTTTCCAGTGTCATAAGTTCATCAATCAAGGCATGGATTTCAGCTATGGAAATTCTGGCGTTTCCTTTCACTGCTGCTTTGCAGGACATGGAGGCAATTTTTTCATCCATACTTTCAAGTGATACCGCATCTGTTGGTCCAGACAGACTGTCCAGCATCTCCAGAAACAGATCTTCCTGCGCCAATCCGAACAGATTGTCCGGCACGGCGCGCAGAGCATATTCTTTTCCGCCGAATTCCTCAATTTCAAACCCGATTTCTTCAAAGCGTTTCTGATATTTTTGCAGAATGGCAACTTCTGCCATACTGAGTGTTAAAATCACAGGTGGATTGATGTTTTGTGAAGTATATTCACGTTTCTTCAATGATTTCATCATTCGCTCATACAGTACCTTTTCGTGAGCGGCATGCTGATCAATAATAAAAAGCTTGTCCTGAAACTGTACTAGCCAGTATGTATCAAAAAGCTGGCCGATGATCCGGTGCTCTTTGATATTCTCCTTCGAGAGTAACTTGTTGTCAAAAAGATTGAGCTGTTCCTGCATGATCGGCTGTTTATTTACATAAGAATGTACAGTCGAATCTGCGACTTTTGAGGTATTCGGTGTGATCTTGTAGGTGTTATCTGCTCTATCTACAGCTGGAAAGGACGTTTTCTGACTGCCATTCTCTTTTTGCGGCAGGTTTTCTGCCTTTAACGGCGCGTTGTCTGCATACGGATTATGATTTAAAAATTTGTGTGCTGTGCTGGAACGCTCCGTTTCCGGTAGTTTCGGCGTTGTCTGTATTACCGGCGGCTGCACTGCCATCCGTGGCGCAGATTCTTTGGCAAGCGATACCGGCTGGGATATGGCAGACTCCATCTGACGTCGTTTTACTTCAAAAGGTTCCGGAATCGGCTGTTTCACAAGTTTTGGCAAAGTTGTATTTTTTTCGTCTTTACCTACACTGACCTGTACGATCATTTCACGGTTCGTGAGCGCATTGCGCACTGTCTCATAGACAAAGTGGTACATCTGTTCATTTTGTGCAAAGCGCAGTTCCATCTTTGTTGGATGGACATTGATATCGAGCTGATCGCCATCAATCGTAAGCTGCAGTGCTGTAAACGGGTATTTATGCTTCATCATAAACGTATGGTAAGCATCTTCGATTCCCTTAGAGATAATATTGCTGCGAATATACCGCCCGTTTACAAAATAATTTTCATAATTGCGGTTGCCGCGTGAGATCACGGGTTTACCGATAAATCCACGGATATGGACAAAATCGCATTTTGCATCAATTTCCACCAGATTAGCTGCAATATCACGTCCGAACACATGATAAATCACATCTTTTAAATTATGGTTGCCGGAAGTGTGCAGTTTCGTCTGCCCGTTAGCGATAAATTTAAAAGAAATCTCTGGATGGGACAATGCGATTCGCTCCACAATATCACTGATATAACCAGCCTCAGTTTGTGCCGATTTTAAAAATTTTTTCCGCGCTGGTGTATTATAAAAGATATTGCGCACCAAGAATGTAGTACCGGACGGAGCACCGATTTCCTCGATGCTTTTTTCTTTACCTCCCTCGATCAAATACCGTGTGCCAGTCAGACTTTCCGGCGTCTTTGAAATCAGTTCTACCTGGCAGACAGCCGCAATGCTTGAAAGTGCCTCGCCGCGAAAGCCTAGAGATGTCACGTCTAACAGATCCTCAACTACGCGGATCTTACTGGTTGCATGGCGAAGAAATGCAGTTGGAATCTGCTTTGCCGCAATTCCCATACCGTTATCAGTAATGCGGATAAAAGAAATTCCGCCTTCTTTGATTTCAATGGTTATTGCATTGGCTCCGGCGTCAATAGCATTTTCCACAAGCTCTTTCACGATCGAGGCCGGGCGTTCGATTACTTCTCCGGCCGCAATTTTATCTATTGTACTCTGGTCTAGAACTGCAATCTGATTCATAAATTGCTCCTTTAATTCTGCCACCGGTTTTTCAGTCTGCTCTGCAGACGATTCAACACATTTAGAGCTTCCAGCGGCGTCAACGTGGAAATTTCCAGTTCCTTTAATTCATTTAAAACATCTTCATCGCTGACAGTGTCAAACAAACTCATTTGATCAAGATCCATTTGATCATATTTTTTACATTTCGGACGGGTGCTGGAAGGAATTTCCTTTCCCTCGCGCACTGTCTCCGTGATATCATTGTCGCTTAATTCCTGTACCAGTTCTTTGGCGCGCTCAATCACACTGTCCGGTACACCGGCCAGTTTAGCCACCTGGATACCATAACTCTTGTCTGCTCCGCCTTTCACAATTTTACGAAGAAAGACGATATCATCGCCGCGTTCTTTTACAGCAATACAATAATTATTTACGCCGGAAAGTTTACCTTCCAGCTCTGTCAATTCATGATAATGCGTGGCAAAAAGAGTTTTCGCTCCAAGAAGTCGGGCGTTGCTGATATGCTCTACCACCGCCCAGGCAATAGAAAGACCATCAAATGTACTTGTACCACGCCCTATCTCATCCAGAATCAGCAGACTGTCTGAAGTCGCATTTCGCAGGATATTGGCCACTTCCGTCATTTCTACCATAAATGTACTTTGACCGCTGGCCAGATCGTCCGATGCACCGACTCGCGTAAAAATACGATCAACGATTCCAATTTTTGCATTGGCAGCAGGAACAAACGAACCAATCTGCGCCATCAACACAATCAGTGCTGTTTGTCTCATATAAGTTGATTTTCCAGCCATATTCGGTCCGGTGATGATAGAAATACGGTTCTTGCCGTTATCCAACATTGTATCGTTAGCGATAAACATATCATTGGTAATCATTTTTTCTACAACCGGATGACGTCCTTCATGGATCTGAATAACACCCTTGGTGTTCATCTTCGGACGGACATAATTATTCTGTTCCGCTACCAGGGAAAGTGAGGCAAATACATCAATTCCGGCGATCGCCTTGGCTGTTTTTTGAATACGCAGAATTTCTGCACCAATGGCGTCGCGTACTTCACAGAAAAGATCATATTCCAGTGAAACCAGACGATCCTCGGCACCGAGGATAATGTCCTCCAATTCTTTTAATTCCGGTGTGATGTAACGCTCTGCATTCGCAAGCGTCTGCTTGCGTGTAAAATAATCCGGTACCAGATCCTTGTAGGAATTTGTAACTTCCAGATAATAGCCGAAGACACGATTATATTTTATTTTTAAACCCTTAATACCGGTTTTATCACGTTCTTTTGCTTCCAGCTCGGCAAGCCAGGTTTTTCCTTCTGTTTTCGCATTTCTGAGACGGTCAATTTCTTCGTGAAAGCCCTCACGGATAATATTGCCTTCCCGCACGGAGATTGGAGGTTCTTCCATGATCGCCCGTTCGATCAGGCTGCAGAGATCTTGCAGTTCATCCATATCCTCACGTAAACCATTTAATAATTCACTTTTAAAATCACCCATAATCAATCGAATATGTGGCAGCATGGAAAGAGAACTTTTAAAGGCGATTAAATCGCGCGGATTGGCAGACTGATAACTGATCTTACTGATCAGACGCTCCAGATCATAGACTGGATTTAAATACTCACGGATTTCTTCCCGCGCGATCGCATTTTGACAAAGCTCCGCGACTGCTTCCTGGCGGCGTTCAATCTCTTCAATATCAATCAGTGGCTGTTCCAGAAATCCGCGCAGCATCCGCGCACCCATTGCCGTTTTGGTTTTATCCAGTACCCATAAAAGAGAACCTCTCTTCTGCTTTTCACGCAAGGTCTCGCAGAGTTCCAGATTACGCCTGGTAGAACTGTCAAGTACCATATATTTTCCGCAGATATACGGTGTTAATTTCGTTAGATTGGAAATAGCCGTTTTTTGCGTCTCAATCAAATATTGCAGCAGCGCTCCGGAGGCAATCACACCGCAGTTAAAATCCCCAAGCCCCAGACCGTCAAGTCCGGAAGTCTGAAAATGCTCTGTCAGCGCGCGGCGACACAGTTCATCATCAAAATACCAGTCATCTAACGTATAGACGGTAATACCGAGACGCAATTTCAGATCAGATATATCCAGTCCACTCATCAGCAGCGACTGGTTGCAAATGATCTCCGTTGGAGAAAACTTGCTGATTTCATCGCTTAACTTGCGTACAGTTTCTACCTCTGTCACCAGATAATCGCCGGTAGAAATATCAGCAATAGAAATACCGTATCGGTCTGACATGCAGACAATGCACATCAGATAGTTGTTGCGTGTTTCATCCAACGCCAGCGTATTCAGATTCGTTCCAGGAGTAACGATACGTACTACATCCCGTTTTACAATTCCTTTGGCAGTCTTTGGATCTTCTACCTGTTCACAAATAGCTACCTTATAGCCTTTTGATACTAGCTTGTTCAGATAGTTATCGACAGCATGAAAAGGAACGCCGCACATCGGTGCCCGTTCCTCCTGTCCGCAATTTTTTCCGGTCAGCGTAATCTCAAGTTCCCGCGATGCCACAAGGGCATCCTCAAAAAACATCTCATAGAAATCGCCGAGACGATAAAATAAAATACAATCCTGATACTGATGCTTTGTTTCCAGATACTGTTTCATCATGGGCGTTAAAGCACTAATATCCCCCGAAAACCCAGTGTTTATGCGGCTTTCAGAGGTCCCCGATACCGGTTTGACCACATTTTTACGATAGTTTTTTTCCTCGTTTGTGTTTTTGTTTATACTCAAGTATGAAAACCTCTCTCTAAAATTTTATCTCGATCTGCAAAATCAGGTTTCTGTTCCATATTTTTGAACGTATTGCATTCTTTAACCTTTAAGTTATTTTCCACGACATTATCAATCTTTTCGAGGATAATGCATGGCACTAAATATATATTTTAGCACAATAGAAAAAAGCTTTCAAGACTACCGTTTTATCCATTTTTGAAATTTTTGTATAGGTGTCAATGATTGGTAACACTTCACCCCTAAGATAATGTCACCGGTGATAAATGATTCCCAACTCTAACAGTGCATTCTCAAATAGGGTTAAATGCTTACTTTTTACTACCATATCTGCTTCAATTCCTTCTCCGCATGACTACGTGGAGAGGTTTTGGGCCTATGGCTAAGAACATCCGGCCGGAAGCCGTATCTTCGTGAAGCAGAACTAATGGTTCCCCACATCCGGTTTCTTTATAAGATATCTTTTTATTCTCAAAATAAAAAGATGGCATCCTATATTTCCTCCCTGATCTTTTTATTTATTCCTTTATTCGATCAGCAAGGCGTAATCCATCAGCAAAGATACACCTTGCTGTTATTTTACAAAAATACCCATACCCGTCTCCTCCTTTTGTTTATTCATTTTCGTCCTGTTCCTTATAAGCCTGTTTCTGAAACCATTTCTGAAATTCCGCAGCCAGAGAAGCGTCATAAAGTGTTTTTTCTCTTTTTTCACTGCTTGTCATGTTTTTTTCCTATATTTTATCCTCTCTGTTATCTCAGCGCCATTTTTGCAAGTCTGGTTTCTCCCCACGGTGTCTTCAGCATGGTGTCATTCCCAATGATCCCGGCCCGTACAACCTCAATAGGTTCTTCCAATTCAGAAATACGGATGCCGTTTATGCAGGCATTGGCCTGAAACTCATCAAAATCCTGAAATATCTGATCCTGAAATACAAATGACATATTCGCCTCATAGTCTGATCGAATAAGCTCCATTACATCTTTTGCCTTAATCCATAAAGGTTTCCGTTCTTTCTTTTTAAATCCAAACATAAATCTCTTTTCTCCTGTTATATACTGTTCCGGGCTGTCAGACTACACTTTTCAGCCAGTCATTAAGGAATGCAAGCTGCTCTTTCGTATGAAACCAATGTTCTCCGCCTTTCATAATGGTAAGGTGTGAATTATGTATGTCCACAAACTTTTTTACGGTCTGAAGTGCTGTCATAGCATCCTTTTCCCCATAGAGAATTTCTGTAGGCACTCTCCAGGATATCGGATGTTCTCTGACATAACAGAGATATTTCCATGATAAGATTTCTCCAAAATTAGTAGGAATCTCACCTTTTTTCAATAGTTCCTCTTCCGACACCCCAGCCCATCTCATCATATCCAGAATCAAACGCTCCATATCAAGTATCGGTGAGATAAAAAATGCTCTTTTAATATCAGCTTTTTGCAGGGTATGCATAGAAAAATAGGCTCCAATACTGTTTGCAAGCACAGAAATACCGTCATATGTTTCGTGTAATCTGTTATAAGCAGCCAGAATTTTTTCCTGAACAATCCATGGAAAATCATCCGGATAATCTACCCCATAAATATCATAATCCAGAAAGTTTGGCTTATATTGCTCAGCTTCCCGAGCATTTCCACCTTTTCCGTGAATATATAGAATCACTTTTTTCAAAATTTATTTCCCCTTATGCTTCGCCTTTTTCTTTTGCTGTTTCAACCGAAACTGCAGCCGCTTCTTTTCTTCCATCCGCTCTTGATCTAGTGTTTTTCTTTCCCTTTTCCGATATTCCTGTTGCAATTTCAAAGCCTGCTGTGATTTTGTTCCGATTCCTGCATATTCCGTCTGTTTTCTGGCCTCTCGCAGGATCCTTTTGGGATTCCGTACAGGTTCCTTCACCTCAATTTGTACTGACGGACTATATTTGAGTTCTCCATAATTTTTTAAAATAAACTCAAAAATCTCATAATCTTTTGGTTCCGCTCCAAAAGTTACCTTGCTGACCGATAAAGTCCCATCTGATATGCGTTCAAACACACCTACCCAGAACGGGTTTTCAAAATATACAGTCAGCTTACCTGATACTTTGTCCATAACAAATCCTCCTTAAAATGATTGAAATGAACAAAGAATGGACGACCCTAAGGAGGGAGGGTTACTTACACCAGATGGTGCGGCCGGGCTACCTACCGGCTCTGGTATATCTATGATATACGTTGCGTTTTTATCTTTGCTTTTTATCATCAAGCCAAAATGGCTAAATGAACAGATTAAAACTTTGTATATGAGTAAAAATTTTACTCTTTGAAAATGACACTTCATGTATGAAATGCGTCTTTACCACAATGCGGATATTTTTTTTCTTAGTACGATCAAACTTAGAATGTCCTGTTACATTATACCTCATTACTCTAATCAATAAAAGTCTTTTTCATATAGCAAAAATAACTTGAACAGGCTTTCAATCAGCTTTGTTGTGATGTATTCCTCTATATCAGAGTCAACCGCACATGAGCATTCTTTTCCGTTATCCAGCAGAATTAACTATTATGGATCTTATGAGTAATTTCCCGGAAGTTGAATTTTACCATTTTTGAGAACAAAAACCACATCTGCTTGTTTTGCTAATTCACCTGAATGAGTAACCACCACCATACATTTTCCCATTTGGTGCGCACTCTCCTTGAGAATCTCTGTAATGTCCTGTGCCGTATCTTCATCCAAGTTGCCTGTAGGCTCATCCGCCAATACAACAGGTGCTTCACTCGCCAGTGCCCGTGCAATGGCTACTCGCTGTTGCTGACCTCCCGAAAGTTTCAATACATTTCTCTTCGCCTCCTCCTTGGTAAGCCCTAAACGTTCCAGAAGCGAAAGAATAGGTTTCTTTGCAATCAGCCAAACATTCTCTTGTGGAGTCATATAGTCAATTAAATTGTAGCTTTGAAAAATAAAAGCAATATTTTTCTTTCGATGATTTTCTAATGCAATCTGTGAAATATCTTTTCCGTTAAATTTGATACTTCCACTGGTAGGACTATCCAATCCGCCAATCAAGGATAAAAGTGTTGTCTTACCGCAGCCGGATGGACCCAGGATGGCATACATCTTTCCAGTTTCCATCTGAGCATTAACACCGCTAAGTATCTTTTTCTTCTTATCATAAGAATATGTCAAATTATTCAATTCTAAAATTGGAAATGCTCTTTTCATATCACAACCTCCATCAACTCATTTTTGATAAGATTTCGTGTGGTTTCAAACACATAACAGAAATGGAAGAAATTCCAGCAGATACCGTTACAATTCCAATCCCAATTAGGAATAATAGTCCCATTTCTTGTAAATGTACAGTAACCTGCAACTCAGGAGTTTCCACTTCCTGATTTTACCTATCTGTGCCTGCCTCTACACGGATTCCAACAGACAGATCGTCTTCCTGCTGAATTTCAGTTACAGTCTGTCCGGATTGTAATGCTTTTCCCATCTGACCAGCTATTGTACTAGCTGAAAAATAGGAAAGAGAAAAAGCAAGCATTGCTATTATTAAAACTTCAGCAATATATTGTCCCAAAATAGAAAGTTTACGTATTCCTATGGAAAGCAGTACTCCGATTTCATGAATACGAGATCTAGCCCACATGGTAAGAATAAGGGAAAGTATTACAATACTTACAATCCACATCCGATATTTCTTTTATCTTAGAAATAATATGTTCAACATTCTGTGGATCGTCTACCGAAACCATTAGTTCATTAAATCCTTGAATTGCTGGACCATTTTCATAATCAACCATTGTAGTAAGGTCAGCAATAACAAGATTTTGTATTTTATCATAAGTTGTCACTTGATCATTGATTTGCTCTATTTCTTTTGGTATAAATAGCCCTACGATTTCAATATCTACACCTCTATCTGTATGGATTATATCACCAACTTTTAGGTTATTTTTATCGGCCAAGTCTTTGCTGATAAGTCGTTTGTTTTTGTCACTATGCATAATATGACGTCCTTCTATTAAGGTCAGCTGCCCGGAAGTAAATCTTGTAAGTTCTTCGGTTTTCCATACGCTTAGAATTTTCGAGGACTTCCGAAATTCTTCCTCTATCGGAATATTACCTGTAAACAATTCCAGTGATAGAAATGCTGCCAGTCCCTCTACCGTAGCGCTGCAGTCCGTTACTCCAACAATCTCACGAATTTGTTCTACCAACTTCGGGCTGATCTGTTGTGTAGAATACATCAGTGTGCTACCTTCTACATTTTCAACCTTTAAGTAAGGATTGTTTTCCGTGTAATCAAATCCAATCAGAAAACTTCCACCGAGACTTTTCCGCAAATCTTCCTGAGCAGATTTTGAAGCGTTTCCCAGAGCCAACGCAGTTAATACAAAGGTTGCCATCACCAACAAAATAATAAAAAGAAGAAGACTCTTTCCCTTTTTACGGATGATGTACAGCCACGCTCGATTCATAAAATTCATTAAAAACCCTCCGTTCCATTAAGATAAATGTTGCAACACTGATAGCATAGCATCTCTATATGGAATCAGTATGAAACAGAGAAAGAAAATAAAAAGGGGCAGTCGGGAAATAAGGATTTCTGACTCACCCACGCCAAAATAAGAACACCCTTGATAGGATCAATGTTTTTCAGACATTTGCTTTTCTATCAAGGGTATTCTTTTATGGGGGGTTCCTTTTTGAGCGCACAAATCCCCCTTGTTCCCTGTTTTGGACTCCGAACTTTTATTATGTTGCATTTTCATCGGTTTCCGTCTCGTATTTTTTCAATTCTCCCACAGAAAAACGATGGTATTTATTCAGATTTCGCCCGATCGTATATAACAGAAACTCCTTATATACTTTTGGGGTGGAACGGTAATGGAACCGTCGGAAGTCTTCATTCTCTTTGATATCCCCAAAATGGCCTTCTGTCTGAATCGAGCGGATCTGACGGTTTACGATCCCTTTATCACTCTGGATATTGGCATGGCTCTCTTCTTTTAATTCTTCCCAGCGTTCGTTGATCTTCATGACCTTATTTTTGTCCTGATCCTTTTTCTCATTGTATTTATACAGGCATCTGGATTTATGTTCACAACCGCTGCAGTCTGCGCATCCGTAAACTTCAAACGTCTGGACATAACCCTCCTGCTGGCGGGTTTCGGTGTGCGGATGTGACGCAATTCCCTGCCATCGTGACAGACATAATAATGTTCATCCTCAAATATCATATTTTTCATGTTGTAATACTTCCCGATATCCTCTTTATAAGCACGGGCTTTCCGTTTTTCATGATCCTGCAGTTTTATGTAACTGGTGATCCTGTTTTCCTTCAGATACAGAAGATTTTTTTCACTGCAGTAACCGCTGTCTGCAGTGGTCTCTTCTGGAAATGAGCCGAAAACCTCCTTGTGCTTTTTTAGTACCGGAATCAGCGTGTTATAATCCGTCCGGTCATTGCTGACATAACTGTGGATAATAAAGTAGTTCTCTACTGCAACCTGTACATTGTAAGCCGGTTTGAGCTGCCCGTTCAGCATGTGGTCCTCTTTCATTCGCATAAAGGTAGCTTCCAGATCAATCATTAACATCTGTAATTCCTACAATTCTCCCCTTCCGGATTTTCCCTTCTTTTTCGTTTTTTCTCCGGTATCCGTTGACTATATAAAGAAATTCAGTTATAATTTTGTTATAAAAAAGGAGGTGCAGGATATGCCAACCATTCGTTCCAGTGCTGATCTACGGAACAGCTACAATGAAATTTCCACCTTTTGTCATAATTATTCTGAACCGGTATTTATCACCAAAAATGGGAAAGGTGATCTTGCAGTCATGAGCATCGAAGCCTATGAAAACCTAGTCGGTAAATTCGAGTTATACGGACTTATTCAGGAAGGTCTTACCGATATTGCAGAAGGAAAAACCCGCCTGTTTTCCGAAGCCATGTCTGACATAAGGAACCGTAGGAAAAGATGAACTATCACATTCACGTCACACAAACAGCGGAACGGGACATGATAAGTGCTGCAGATTATATTGAATTTACACTCAAAAATCCAGAAGCCGCTGATCATCTGCTGGACACTGCAGAGGAAAAGATCAATGCCCTGTCCCAGTTTCCGCAGAAATTCCCGTTGGTCGATGATCGCATCCTTTCTTCCTGGGGGATTCGTTTTATCATCGTGAATCACTATCTCGCTTTTTACCGCATTTCAGAAACAGAGAAGCAGGTAACAGTTGTCCGTTTTTTGTACGCCAAAAGTAACTGGGCATCTATCTTAAAAACAGGATTTCCATTACAATAAAAGAAAAATAAAAGTGCCGCATCAGATGTTCACACATCCAATACGGCACTTTTCAAAGCTTTTCTACCAGCTGCATCGTCGTTTCTTTTATTCAAACCTTTAAAATAGGGACGTTCCCAAAACAGGATCAGCTCTTCCGGTATATTTTCCGGATTAGGCATCTCTTTCGTTTGTTTAGGCATAGCGGTATCTATGAGTTCTTCTATGATTGATTTTTCTAACTATCCCCCACTCGCAATTTCACGGTATCCGTCCATTATTTTAAGAAATTTATCTTAAAAAATAGATGAAGCAGATCCATGATAATCTGCTCCACCTGTAAAAAATTTTGTCATTTCTTCATTACATTATCTGCAATATTACTTTTTGCATCCGAAACTGCCAACACTAAATCTATTTCTTTCATTTATCACCTGCCTTATATTTTTCTGTCCGAATAATTGACATTTTTGAATATGGAAAACGCTTCTGCAATATCCACACCAGACAGAATAAGGATAAACTCCGCACTTACAAATGAGAATGTTCCTGGGTAAATAAATAATACTATAATTCCTATGATTCCAATGGTCCAAAGAGGCAGCAGCCTTCCAGCCAGATAATGAGATATCCCTAAGAAGGTACGGCATGTACGTCCTTTTCCAAAAAGCAACCAGCCTATGCCATGAAACAGCTTATGGCTAATGATGATTGACACACCCCTGCCGCCCTGTATGCCCCTGCCAAGGGCAACGCTGCGGCTGCCGATCAGCAATACCGCAAAGGTCATGTACACCCGCCTGTTAGATGAAATCCTCACGGACGGCGTGGAGGACAGCAACGGGATTCTGTTTATCCGCTTCCCCATTATGGAGCTTACGGCGGCATTTTCCTGAAGCCCCATGACCGCGAAGCGTTCCCTGAATGAACTGGAACAGGCTGGAATGATTATGCGTGTCCGGCAGGGCGTTGGGGAAGCCAACCACATTTATATTTTACTTCCGAAGGAGGACGCCGCCCATGAACGATAAGCTGGAAAAACTCAATCAGGAGATTGAAAAAGGGGAAAAGAAGCTGTGCCGGTTGAAGCATGAGGAAAAAATCTTGCAGAACCGGGCGAAGCAATTAACCCGGAATGAACGAACGCACCGGCTCTGTACCAGAAGGGCGACACTGGAAAGCTATCTGCCCCACCCGGAGCTTGTGACGGATGAACAGGTCAGCACGATTTTGAAGCTGCTGTTCCATCGGAGCGAAAACCGAAAAATCATGGAACAGGTACTTGCAGAGAAGCCGGAAAATGAGTAAAGGCAGGCCGCCGGAAAGGTTGGAGATTGCTTCCAGAGCGGCAAGCCGGGGCTTTACCCTCTGAAAGAGGGCGCAACTATACACCACTTTTGAAGTGGTGCGTTGCGTCCTGCCAGAAGCCCCTTGCCGGGAGCAGATGATTTCCACAGATTTTCAATCTGTTCCAATCATCACAGGGGAAGTGTAGCTTCCCCTGCGCTGGCTGCCGCCAGCTACCCTTTAGTGGACTTGCCGCCCGGAAACACCTTGCGTTGCAAGCTGTTCCCAGTCAGCAAGTTTTTACAAAATCCCGCTATACTTCTTTGAGTGAATGAAGTACAATAAAGCCAGCGACAAAGGGAGGAGGTAGGCGCGAAAAGTAACTATGGAAGTAATTATTAAAAATAAAATTGAAGAATTATTGTCAAAGGAATTTTATTGTAGTTCGGACGAATTAAATGGAAAATCAACAGTATATTCTGTTAATTTCAATGCAAAACAACCATATATAAAAATACTAGCCTATAGAAATTGCGTTGTGGTCTGCACCTCAGAGGATTTGCATGATAAAATACAGGAACTTGTACAAAGCAAGAATAGAGATGAAATTTTTGAACTTCCTTTGGTTTATGGGCAGACAATACATTATGTGCCTAATGATAGATATACAAAGGATGTATCAGCATCATTGAATTTTGCGTGTGAATATTTTTTTGACAAAGATATTTTATCTCTTGCTGGTTTGACTGGTTTTGAAAATTCTTTAGCATTTGATGAAAACGGTTCTACATCGACAAAAGCTGTTTATATTGCAAAGGACAAGAATAGAATTATTGGAGTGGCAGGTGCGGCAGAATCACCTGTAAATGGCATATGGGAAATAGGCGTAGATGTTGTGGAAAAATACAGAAATGCCCGGGTGGGAACGTATTTGGTGAGAGGTTTAACTAAGGAATTGCTGGCACGAAATATTATCCCATTCTATTCTGCTTCTATAACAAATATTGGTTCGCAGATGATAGCAAGTAGATGTGACTATATACCGTTTTGGGTTGATACATTTGGAACGATTCTTGATGGAAGTTCGGTATATAATGATATTCTTAAGGGTGTATCATCGAAATTTATCAAATGACACATACCAGTTTGTTGAGCCGCCCCATGCGCCGCCGGAGTACGCAGACCGCAACACCCTATGGAACGCCGCCGAAGCGGTAGAAAAACAATGGAACTCCCAGCTTGCCCGGAGGATAGTGCTTGCCATTCCGAGGGAACTCCCCCCCGGAACAGTACGCCGACCTGATCCGGGACTATTGCAGGGAGTTTTTTGTTTCCAAAGGCATGATTGTTGACTTTTCCATCCATGACAAGGGGGACGGCAACCCACACGCCCACATTCTCTTAACCATGCGGGCGATGGATGAAAACGGGAAATTTCTTCCGAAATCCCGCAAGGTGTATGACCTTGACGAGAACGGCGAGAGAATCGGGATCCCGTCCGGCAGATAGAAAAGCCACAAGGAGAACACCGTGGACTGGAACGACCAGAAGTATTGTGAAATCTGGCGGCAGGGATGGGCGGACACGGCAACCCGCTATCTGGAAGCCGTCGGCTGCAAAGAACCCCTTGACCTGCGCTCCTATGCCCGGCAGGGCATTGACAAAATCCCCACCGTCCACATGGTTTACGCCCTTGTGCTGAACAAAATCCGGGAATGTGCCGCCGCTGCCCTGATGGACGACGAAGCGGTAGCTGACCGACTGACTGACACCTGCCAGAACGAGCAGAAAGACCAGCGGGAAGCACTGGAACGCTCCTTAACAAAGGACGAGGAACGGATTGAAGTGCTGGAAAAAATGGTGCTGCGGCTCTATGAGGATATGGTTGCCGAGCGCATTACGGACGTAAACTTCAATCTCCTGCTTTCCAAAACGCAGAAGGAACAGGCGGAGCTAAGGGCGAAAGTCGAGGACGGCAGGAAACGCCTTGCCGATGAAATCCGGCTTGCCGTGGACGCCTGCCAGTAGGTGGAATCCATTCAGGAATACCGGGACATCACGGAGCTGGACGCAGCCACCTTAAACCGCCTGATTAAAGAAATCGTTGTCCATAAAACCATAGACAGTGACAAAACAAGACACATTTCTATCGAAATTCATTTCAATCTCAAACCCATCCCGGAGGTGGAGCAGGTCACGGCATGACCTGCCGCCCCGCCGGGGAGGTTCTTAAACAAAACCACATATATTTTTTGACTGCCGCCGCCCGCCAGAACGCTGATGTTATTCCTAATTGGGGATAACACATTTCATGCAGAATCCCGCATACGATAATTATGGCTATAAGAATCACCGCAAATTCAATTCCCTGTATGCACTGTTCCATTCTATGCGGAAGCAAATAGCTTTGATATAACCCAAAGACCCAAAGCATCAATGGCAGCGCAAAGAGTAATCTTTTTACCTGCATCCACATCCATTTTCGCATATCGTTTTTCTTATAAAAAGAGTTGCACAACAATAGCTACAAACCAGACAATCAGTAAAAGACCGTCAACATGTGCCAGCAGTTTGAATGCTTTGTTTTCTGGTGTTTTACCGCCAAAAATGGGATTTTCCAAATACAGGCAATTGGCAGCTATAATCAGCAAAGAATAATTAGATGCGAGGTTGGCATTTCCCCTGTACATCGAAAGAAAATAGCCTGCAAAAGCGATAAAAATGGCTGGTAGCATTACCATGTGATTTGATAAGATAGATTTTGTTTTCATAAAAATGACCTCCCGTCGTTGTTTTTGTTTTCTTGAGATAACTATAACAAACGGAAGGTCCTATTGTTCATTTTTTACGCAAATTGCCCGTTTGGTTTCACGAACGGTATTATTTTTCTTTTACATTTTGTTTTTTCCGGGTGTTATACTCAGTTTTGGCTCTTCTGGACAAAGGACATTCCTCACCATTGTCCAAAATAACAGCCTGGCGTTTCAGATCTACTGTCCGAATGCGATTACGGTTTACCAGAAAACCTCTGTGACAACGCCAAAAATCTTCACCCATCTCTTCTGCGAAATGTTCCAGACTGCTGTTAAATTCCAGCAGTTCATTATCCAGATGCAGACAAAGTGTGTGCTTAAATCCCAGGGCTTCAAAATAAAGAATGGTGTCTACCGGAATATGGCGGATAGTGTCAAACAACCGAATTGTACAGTATCTTCCATTCTTCGGCCGTTCGCAGGTCAGACGCTCCTGAATACTTGTCAGACACGCTCTGACCCGAACCGCCATCGCATCATAATCACCTTTCACAATATAGTCCAATGCTTCCAGCCGTAACCGCAAGGTTTCAAATGCCAAATCGTCATGCGCCGTGATAAATATGATAAAGCCTCTCGGATCGTGAAGCCTTAACTTCTGTGCCAGTTCCAGTCCGCTCATCCTTCCCGGAAAATCAATATCAAGAAAATATACCGCCGGTATCGTATCCTTCCTTTGAAGGTCTAATAATTTTTCAGGTGTATCTGCCGCGCGGACAGGACCCATATCCCCATTTAGTATAGTGATCTGGTTTGAAATAATATGTTCCAGTCTGTCACTGATGAGTTTTTCATCATCACATATGTAAATTGGAATCATTCCTCTTCTCTCCTATGCTGCCGGAAGTCGCAATTCCTGCACAAAATATCCGTCTTTTAAGTAGGTTCTTGTGACACAGCCTCTGCATCGGGATACGATGCGACGATAACTGGTAAGCCCTGTGCCATGACCATTTCCTTTTGTCGTATAGCCTTTCCGGGAAAGTGCAGATAACTCCGGTGTTTTTTCGTAATTATTAGAAACTGCAATATACAATTCCGTTTCTTCCTGAAGAAGGACAATCCGCACGGTTCCGTCCGTCTGCGGCACTGCCTCAATCGCATTATCAATCAAAATCCCCAATCCCCGTAGCAGATCTTCCGTTTCCATTACCACTTTGGTGTCAACCGGATAGAGTACCTCAAGTACGGAATGTATTCCTTTTTTTCGCATATCTGCCAACTTTGTAGTCAGCAAAGAGCGCAGCGGATAAAGCCCGATATTATTCAGTCCATCCATCTGCTGGATTTCCTGTCCCAGCTTTTCATCAAAATAGCTGCTGGTCTTTCTCATAAAATCCTGAATCCCTGCAAGATCACCTTCCTGTGCCTGTAAGGTAAGACCGGAAAACAGATTTGTAAAATCATGGCGGAATGCACGTATCTCCTGCTGCAATTCTTCCAAAAGTGCCATATGCGCCTGATGCTGTGCAATCGTTTCTTCCTGTGCCCGGATCTTATCCTGTCCTGCTGCATACATTGCCAGAAACTGTACCCAGAATAAAGCTGCTACAATGAGAGCAAAAAAGAAAATATTATAACCTATCCCCGGCGTCGTATCAGGATACATCCAATTCAATACCTGCCAGATACACATCAGTACAAAGCTGAACAATAAAGTTCCAATTGCCCACGTTTTTTTGGAAAACAAATGGGAAAAGTACCGATAAAAACTACTTTTTCTCAAAATCGGTACCACAATCGCAGCTGTCAGTAACACTGCAAGGTACGGAATATAGATTGTGATAAACGTATACAGATACATACCGCCGAATGTCGGGCTGTAGTAAGACGTCACTTCCATCAGGACGGAATTTGCTGTATACGCAATAAAGTTTCCTAAAAATGCTGCGGCTAATCCCTGCCAGAAATCAGTGCCAAAACATCGGCGCAATACAAGTGCCAATACCACGGCATGCAACAGATTCCCTAACGTGCCATTTAGTAAATTGATAATATTTACATGCCGATATACCCCCATCGTTACATCCAATATAACTATCACTGCATATATCATTGCATTTGCCAACAGATAGTAAACTGTATAAATCAGGCACGGAACCAGCTTTATCTTTTTTCCTAAAATTCCGGATGCCAGGGCATATAACCCAATTCCGAAACATACAAAAGAAAATCCGACTGAAAACAGTCGAAACGAGAGTGGCATAATAAAATCCTCCTGCTTATAAAATATCCAAACTCTATTATAGCTAGTGCTTTCGCGCGGTGCAACACGAAATTCTTCCAGTAACAAACTTTTTTGTGTTTCTTTTTTAGTAATGCAAAAGGTAAATCCACCTCACGTATTCGAAGTAGTAGCAACTTTGATTTTAAGGATAAAATGTCGCATCAGATGCTTCTTCCATTAGCTCTGCCGGGAGAAGACGCCGTACACTCTCCCATTTTTCTCTGCCCCTGACAAAACTGATAAACAATTTTTGCGTTTCCGGAACTAACAAAGCGGCGGGTTCGTTCTTCATTCTCCCCAATAAACGTTTCTGAAAATTTCCCCATACTGTTTCCTAAATCCCTTATTACAAACCGCCTGAATGTCATTTGTTCAGGCGGTTGCAAGATCACTCCATACGAAGCCTTTCCACAATGCTTTGCTTTTCCAGGTTCTTAAAACACAGATATGGAATCAATACTGCAAATATCAGTAAAATCGGAGTACAGATGATAAGAGGCAACAGAGTGAAATGGAATGTAGTAAATCCTCCTTCTACCATTGCACGGATTCCTATACCCACTGCAGCTGCACTAATCACATAGGAAACTGTCAGAGTAATGGCAGCATAGTACAGTCCTTCATAGACCAGCATCCGGCAAAGCTGCTTTTTTGTCATACCTACACTTTGGATCATAGCAAATTCCCGTCTTCGTGACACGATGGCCGTCACCATGGAATTGATAAAATTCAGAACTCCTACCAGAGCAATGATGATGCTTATGGCATTTCCCATGACTGCAGAAGAACGTGTTTCTCTCTTATACTGTTCTGTCATGGATCTGCGGGATGTCACCGGAAGGCTGCTGTCCTCTTCCTCAATATAAGTATTCAGCCATTCCTGCATTCCACTCATATGTGAATCCTCTACATTCACAAACAATCTTCGCAGCGTATTCTCCGGCCACTGTGCCCGAAAAGCATCTGTTGGAAGGATAAAATGCATTTCCATAGAGGAAGGTGCTCCCATTTCCGCTGCTCCGTCATCTATAGGCATCAGAGGATATACCACTGCCATCACCTCATAAGATTTTCCCTCAAGTTCTATGGTACTTCCCACTGACGGAGCCGGAAGTGATGGATAAATCTCTCCCTGCTCTATGGCAGGTCCCACTGCCAGAACGTATTTCCCACTGGCAAAGGCTTCCGTATCAAAAGCGCCGTCCATGATATACGCTTCCTCCGTGGCCGCCTCAAGTGGTATTCCATCCATACCAAATATTACAGCGCTCATTTCCCCAGTCTCTATTGCCTTGTGGAACGCTTCCGCTCCCGAGGGGTCGTAGGTACTCCAATCTGCAAGCATTTCTTCTGTATAGAAGCCTTGGAGATTTTTTACAGTCTGCTCATCCATCTTCCAGATAAACTGTGCGGAATACTGATGTCCTGTAGATTCCACACCTTCAAAGGCTTCTACGTTTTTCACTAACATTTCATTTAAGGTATCTCCCATTGGATCGTATCCTCCGATATAATCTTCGCTGGTTACATCGGAAAGTTCAAAATCCGCAATAGTCAGATTTGCCAGATACTTCTCCATATCAAAGGCTGCATTTTTTGCATAAAAACAGCTCAGAAGCACCATGCCCAGTGTCAGGGAACAAATCACGGTAATCGTCCTTTTTTTATTCCGCCCCAGATTTGCCCATGCCATGCTTGCAAGAGAAGTTTGCTCCTTTTTTCTTCTTGTTTTTTTACTTTTACCATCTGCATCATTCATGCGAAGTGCTTCTACCGGAGAGACCTTTCCTGCCAGTCTTGCCGGACGCAAACAGGAAATCAGTACCGTAAGCCATGCAAAGACTGCTGATCCGATAAAAATAAGCGGACTTACCGATACGCGGTTCTTTCCTTCTATAATTCCGGTAAAAGCAGGAACCAGTACCATGCCAAGAAGCCATCCAAGAATGAGACCTGCCGGAATGCCGATAAAGCACAAAAGGTTGGATTGTCCGAAGATCAGTTTTTTAATCTGTTTCGTGGTCATTCCCAGTGTTTTCAGCTTGCCGTAGAACTGGACGTCTGCCGTTACGCTGATCTGAAAAATATTGTAAATAATGAGATAGCCTGCGATAAACACCAAAACCATACCGAGATACATGGGCAGGGTTTCCTGAAGCGCTGTAGCGCCCATCTCCGGTGAATAAGCCAAATTCACATGATATTCCAAATCTGTAAGCCCGGTATCGGAAAGCACCTGCTCCATAGTGTTTTCAATCTTTCGGTCATTATGCAGCGTAACCTGGGCCATATGCATTCCGAAAACATTTCCATCTGTTACACTTTCTGCTCCGCTTTCCAACATGGTATCCACATAAGGTTTTGATACCCATGCCATGCTGGCATATACCGATTCATTCCCTTCCCAGAAACCGCTCAACGTAAACGTGGAAAAAATCGTTTCTGCATCCGGATCAGACAGATCCTTTCTCCATTCCAGAGTAACCGTCTCTCCAAGCTTCGGTTCCACACCAAGGCGTTTTAAGGTTAAGGTATCCAGTGCTGCCTCATTTTCCTTCTCCGGCAGATGTCCGGTGGTAGGCATACAAAAAGAATGGGAAGCATAACTTTCATCTGCCCAGCGGATTTCTACCTGTTTACCGGAAAGTACTTTGTTTTCCGCGAGCCCCAAAACCGTGCTTTCCCCAACTTCTTTAACATCTGGATGGTTTGTCAGCATTTCAGCCTGTTCTGACGTAATAGATTTGAAAGAAACCTGTGCATCATATCCTGTCTGACGGAAGGTCATCTCCACCAGATTTTCACTCATACTCTGTGCCAGAGTAAATAAAGCTGTAAACATCACGGTGGTCATCAAAATTGCCAGCACCGCCACCAGATTTCTGCCTTTGTTTTTCTGAAAAAGCCGCTGATTTAATACACGAACCGGCTCAAATTTTTTTCTGCTTCTACTTTGTTTACTCATATCTGCTGCCCTTCCTGCTTACTGTTCTACTATTTTTCCGTCTTCAATACGAATGATCCGATCTGCCATTTGCGCAATCTCCGGATTGTGGGTAATCATCACAATGGTTTGATGAAATTCCCGGCTGGTCATTTTCAAAAGCCCGATCACATCATCACTGGTTTTACTGTCCAGATTCCCGGTAGGTTCATCTGCCAGAATAATCGAAGGCTTACTTGCCAGTGCCCTGGCAATGGCCACTCTCTGCTGCTGCCCACCGGAAAGGTTATTGGGAAGGGAATCCAGTTTCTTTTCCAGCCCTAGAAGCTTCACCACTTCCATGATAAATCTCTTATCCGGTTTTCTTCCGTCCAGTGAGATAGGAAAAATAATATTTTCCCATACGCTTAATACCGGAACCAGATTATAATTCTGGAAAATAAATCCAATCTGTTTTCTACGGAAAATCGTTGCCTGCTCACTTCCAAGCCTGGCAAGATCTGTATTTCCAATACAGATACTTCCCTCTGTGGGCGTATCAAGTCCTCCCAGCATATTTAAAAGTGTGGATTTTCCGGAACCTGAAGTTCCGATGATCGCAGTAAATTTTCCCCGCTCAATCTCTAAGTCCACACCGTCTAACGCACGCACCTGTGTTTCACCTTTTCCATAATATTTCTTTAAGCCTGTGGCTGTTAAGATTGCTTCCATCTATCTTTCCTCCCTGTGTCCTGTCTTTTTTAGGTTGGTTTTACTATAACAGACCAATGTTTCAATAAAGGTACAGGAAAGGTACATTTTTGTAACTTTGGATATATATGAAAAGGCAGTCAATTCCCAGATAGAAATCAACTGCCCTATTCTTTATTCATGAATAGTATAATATTCCAATCCCAAAATACTATGTTTGATACAGATTTTTCGGATATCCCCGATAGAAGTACTACTATAGACATTTCTTGAAACAGAAAATTGCTCCTCTTCCCCCTTCCATTTTCCATACAGATAATAATCCATCGCTTTACCGGAGGTGCTCAAGTCCTTGTCCGTTATCTTTATTGTTTCATGTATCGGTTTCTCAAACGTCAATAGGTAGTTGACCGGGAATGTAATTCCAAAAGAAAGAACAAACACTGAAAAAACAACGGAAATTTTGCGGCCCAGCCTTTGAGGCGTTTTCGTTTTAGAAGATTTTATAAAATAAGGAATCACAAGCACAATCGTAATGCCAATCGCTATTTTCGTATAAGCAACAAAACTGCACTCATATAGATTCAGGCTGGAGAAACATAAGACCAAAGCGATGCCAGCTCCCACAAATGGAAGTTGAAATACCAGTCCCTGTACTTTTTTACTGATCGTATCAAAATACATATATGGATAAAAGCTAAGATACATGGCATATGTGGCTAAGAGTATCGCAGTCAGAATAAAAAACTTTATTTTCCCGCCGATCAAAACAGCGACAAGATTGGAAATTACCAGAATCCACCCGGCTGTTTTAATTTTCTTTTCTGTTTCCGTAATGTCTATGCCTTTTCCTCTTACTGTTTTTTTCATAGTTTTATTCCCCCTGTCTCATCCGCTCTGTCAGGCTTCCTTTCGTGAGAAAATGAAGACAAAGCAACGGTACAGCCACTGCGAGTATCCCCAATACTGCAGTAAAGAGCCACAGCGGCAGAAAGGAACAGGTATAGACCATGCTCCATGATCCCGCTGCTTCTACTATCTTCGGCATAAGGAAACGGTCAAAAAGTATGGTCACAGGAATCAGGATCACAAGCATCAATCCAGCATGTAAGATTCCTTCCAGAAGGAGAAGCTTTTGAAGCTGCGCCCGTGTCATACCAAGGCTTTCATATACCGCAAATTCTCCTTTCCGGCTTACGGTTTTACTCACCAGCATATTGATAAAATTCATCAGCGCGATTCCGGTGAGCACCAGTCCGATCACCAGATCCGGAAGTACCAGGTTTAGTCGCGCTACGTGGAAGTTTTCCTGATACTCGCTGCGCCGTACGACACCGACTCCCCGGTTCAATCCCTGTTCGTATTCATCCAGATAAACTTCAAATTCTTTCTGCTGCCCTCTGTCGATATTTACTGCCAGCTGACGGTATGCCTGCCCTGGAAACAACTGATCAAAGGCTTCCATCGGGAGGATATATACAATATTAAAAGCTACTTCCAGACTTTCTGCTCCCCGGAGATAGGTTTCATCATGCATTACAGAACCCATGACCGTAAACTTCTGCCCCATAAGTTCTACCTCTTCTCCCTCGATTGGTGAGGACAATCCCTCGTGATAAGCTCCGCCAGCCAGTACAAATTCTCCGGAAGCAAATGCCTTTTCATCAAAGCTGCCGCTGGTAAACGGCGAATATTCCTGCAGATAATCCAGATACACCCCATCCATCCCAATGACCAGACCGGTATACGTTCCTGTCTCTTCCAGTTTTGCCAGTCCGTCCAGCCATTCAGGAAATGCCTTCTGGGTTTCCCGCAGGGTCTGCGTCTCATCATAGGGCTGGTCATAAAATGCCGTGATCCGTTCAACCAGTTCCTTTGGAGCTGTCATAGGAACTTCGTGGCTTTTCAGCACACTGACAGTGGCAATCTCCGGACGCTTTTTCAGTTCTTCTACAGTTTTTTCTGTAATTCCCTCATTTCTTTCGTTATACTGCTGCTGAGAAAGATATGCGGAACCGTCGCACAAACTGTAATCCCAGGGAAACATGGACGAAAGATAGCGATCTTCTTTGACGCTGATATAACGAATCCACACGGAATTTAAAAGAAGTACCGCTAAAAGCAAAGATACCACCGACAAAAGGGTACGCCAGCGGTTTTTTCCCAGCATCCGAAACGCAAGCTGTGCCAATGTCATACGGCCATCTGCCTTTTGTTTTCGTTTGGAAAGCCGCGCGTAAGCATTGCCTGTCATTTCTGCCGGAGTCTTTCTGGAAAGACGGAAGGACGGCAGAAGATATGCCAGTAAAACCGTTGCCGCTGTACATAAAAACGCTGCCGCAAAGGGCTGCCAGGACAGGAAATACAGAGCCGGATTTTGCTCCATTCCGATAATCACGCGCCCGGTGATAAAATAGTGAAGTATAAATCCAATCAGCCATCCGGGAACCGACCCCAGCAGGGAAACAAGCATTCCCTGTTCCATCAGCATTTGTCGGATCTGTCGCGGCGTCATTCCCAGAGATTTCAGCTCTGCATAAAACAAATGCTCACTGTCCGCAGCTACGTGAACAATGCTGTAAACCATCAGATATCCGCACAGCACTACCAGAAGAGCCGGCATATAATAAGGACGCGCCTGCCGTCCTGCCATTTCTGTACGGGCATCCTGGTAAGCCAGATTCGTGGTATAGGTACAGCCTGTCACCCCCTGCTGGGAAAGGAGCAGTTCTGCCTGTTCCTCTAAATTTTTTGGCTGATGCAGTTTTACCCCAAGAGTTACATTTGTAGCGGATTCTTCATCGTAATCCGGCAGAAGCTTCTTCGCCTCCTCCTTCGTGATCCAGGCGCAGGCTTCCGAAAAATTTGTAGGACTTGCCCACCATCCGCAGAGAGTAAACGATGTGGCATGTTCTTCTCCCTTCGGATCTGTCCAATCAATGGATACCGGACTTCCTATCTCATGGGGTACACCAAGGGAATCCATGGTAAACTCATCCAGAGCGATTTCTCCATTTTTCTGAGGCAGCATTCCCACTGTCGGAACAGATAACACTGTCTTGGCATAGGCGCGGTCTGTCACCGCCAACTTAATGCTTCTTTGCCCGATTACCGGGTTGGATAACCTTCCGATGGTACTTAAACGCACGGTGCTTTTGATATTGCTGTTCCCGGCAAGGGTATCCGCCTGTTTTTCCGTAAGTCCTGTATAAAGAATATGGCTGGTGGAGCCATAAGAATACTGGTAATTCAATAAATAAGCGTCTTCCACGGAAGTTCCCAGCAAGAAGACAAAGGAATAAAGCGCTGCCACCAGCATTGCCGCGCAGGACAAAAGGACATATTTTACAGGATGAAACTTCACATCTCTTCTGACCAGAGTACGACAGATCTTCAGATTATTATTTGCAAGCATATCTGTCTCCTCCCCTACGCCAGAACCCGGCCATCTTCCATTCGTACCACCCGGTCTGCCATCTGTGCGATTTCCAGATTATGGGTGATCATCACCAAAGTCTGGTGATAGGTTTCCACGGACATTTTCAAAAGTCCCAGTACGTTCTGTCCGCTTTTGGAATCCAGATTTCCCGTAGGCTCATCCGCCAGAAGAATCGAAGGTTTTGCCATCAGCGCTCTTGCGATCGCCACTCGCTGCCGGCCTCCGCCGGACAGTTCATGGGGATACGTCGTGAGCCTGTCTTTGATCTGCAGCAATTCCGTGATCTCCTGAAAAAACACAGGATCTGGCCCGGAACCTGCAAGACTTAAAGGAAACAGAATATTTTCCTGTACCGTAAGCGTAGGAATCAGATTGAAATTCTGATATACAAATCCTACCTTATTTCTTCGAAATACTGCAAGTTCTTTCTCTTTCAGTCCGGACAGATTCACACCGTCTACGATGACTTCCCCCTCGTCAGGGATATCCAATCCGCCCATCATGTTCAAAAGAGTTGTTTTTCCGGAGCCGGAGGCTCCGATGATTGCAGTGAATTTGCCCTTTTCAATAGTAAGATCAATGCCGTTTAGTGCCTTTACTTGTCCCTCTCCTTTTCCATAAGCTTTATGCAGGTTTTTTACGGTTAAAATATCCACTTCTTTTTTCTCTCTCCCTCTGTAGTTTCTTTCTAATATGACGTTCTCGGTTTCTATGGGCCCTTCGTTTTTTTGGAAAGTTCTTAGCATGCGTATACAAAGAGTAGTACGGTCAGCTCAATAAATATACGGAAAAGGTCGTTCCCTCTCCCGGCTTTGATTTTACACTGATATACCCCTTTTGACGAGTAATAATGCCATTTGCCAGATACAATCCTAGTCCGACGCCTTCCTGCGCCGATGCCTCCTCTGCCCGGTAAAACCGTTGAAAAATATCTTGATAGTGGGATTCATCTATACCAATCCCTGTATCCGCGATATCTACGCGGGTATAAAACTGCCATGGACGCACCGTGATGGACACATGGCCTTCCGCCGGCGTATACTTCACAGCGTTATCCAGAATATTTCCAATGGCCTCTGCCGTCCATTTCGAATCGTGCTGTACCATGATCTCCGGATCGCATTCCACAGAAATTTCAATATTTTTCTGTTCAGCCTTGGCCCATACGGTACTTATTGCCTGCGCAATGGTTTCATGAAGCCGTCCTTCTGCCGGATGCAAGACAAACGTCCCGGTTTCCAGCCTGGACATATGGATCAGAGACTGCATAAGGAAATCCAACTTATTGATCTGTTCTTCCAGTGTTTTCAGAAACATCTGTCGTTTTTCCTCCGTGAGATTTGGTTTCTGCAGAATTCCAGCATACAATTTCATATTTGCCAAAGGCGTTTTTACCTGATGGGAAATATCGCTGACTAGCCCCTGCAAGGTCTCCTTATCATGCTGACTCTGATTTCTTCCCTCCTGCATAATGTCATAATATTGCAAAAGCTTACCCTGTACTTTAGCTGTCAGAGAATCCTCATACGGCTGAAAGTGCTCCGGCTGATGCCCTGCAATAGCCGCATCCAGCGTCTCACAGACATCATCGGAAAATCCATTGATCTGCTGCCTTTTTAAGATCGACCATAAAAGATTCAAAATTATGATACCGCCACAGACCGCCAAAAGTCCGTAGCGTACCGATGCCCTTGGAACATACTCCCATAAAATCCAGAACAATACCCCAACAAGAAAGAGTCCTGTCAAAACCAGAAATGCATACAGCCATTTGGTCTGTTTCTTTTTCATTGCGGATTTCCTTTCCAGATGTAGCCCATCCCCCGTATGGTCTGGATATAGGTGTGGGTGGAATCTTCGATCTTTGCCCGCAGGCGGTTCATGGTTACTGTCAGTGTATGGTTGTCAATAAAGTTTCCATCGCTGTCCCAGAGGCGTTCCAGCAGAACCTGTCTGGTCAGAATCTGCCTGGAGTTTTCTGTTAATGTCCGCAAAAGTTTATATTCATTGGGCGTGATAGACAGTGTTTCTCCATCTCGCTGTGCAGTCAGGGCTGTAAAATCCAGCACTAGAAATCCGTCACTCCAAAGCATACTTTTTTCGGAAAACTTCTGCCCTTGTGTACGGCGCAGCGCTACTTCCACCCGTCGAAGAAGGATCTTCATGTTAAATGGTTTTGTCACATAATCTTCTGCTCCAAGGTCAAATCCGTCAAGGACGTTCTGTTCCAGGTCATTGGCAGTCAGAAAAATCACCGGAAGCTCCGGATAAAGGTTTTTAATCTCTTTACACAAATCAAAGCCGTTTCCATCTGGCAGATTCACATCCAGAAGCACCAAATCCAAATCTTCATTTTTCAATAAATACCGAGCCTTCTGACAGTTATATGCCGACATGGACAAGTAACCTTCCGTATCCAGTTCAAAACAAAGACCTGTGCTCAGCGCCAGGTCATCCTCCACTACTAAAATTTTTTTCATACTGTAACCTCATACCTAAATAATTGTTTTAATTATACCAAAAATTCAAAATTTTGTATAGAATTTGTTTCCATTCTTATAAACACTGTTTGCATTCTTATAAGCAAAAAGCGGCAATCTATAGAAAATCTCAGATTGAAATTCCTTTCTTTGCCATGATATAATTTTTACAGATATCGCCATTATTCTAAGGAAATATTAAAAATGTTTCCCAATCCGAGGCACTGATAGAAAAAGCGAAACGGAGGATTTCCCTATGGATGACAGAAAAGATGTTTATATTGTCATTGTAGCAACTATTTTCTTTGGTTTTTTTCCAAGGTAACAGTGAATATGCCCTACATGGCCTGGGGATATTTCGACCAGTATTTCCTGCTGTCCCTGCTGTGGTGGTTCCTGTACACTGGGGCTCTTTATGTGGCAATTCGGGAATATATGTTCAATATTGACAGCTATATAAAAGTTTTTTGTCAGACAATACTCTTTGGCGCAGCTGCCACCTTGTTAAAAACAGGTGTGGATGCTCTTACGGAAGTATTCGTCCGCAAAAGCGGCAATATGATGATTACCGTGTTTATTATGGAACTGGTTCTGCTGCTTTTCGGATGTGCAGTCATGATATTTTTATACTATTTTGTAGCAAAACAAAGTATTTCTTCCTGGAAAGATTCATTAAACCGCTATGCAGGAATTATGGGTGGTGCCCTTGTCTTTTACGTTGGAATGATTTTTTATTATCTGTTGAAACTGGACTGGGCATTAGAAAAATATTCCGGTGCGGTAGCGGAGGTTGGCGCAGAGCAGGCAAAGTTGAATCTTTCTACAAAATTTGCCCGGGAATCTGCCGGTATTGGTATGGTAGTCTATGTAATCATTTTCATTACCATGTGGCTGGCTCTTCGGAAAAACGTGGAACCATGCAAGACAAACATCGGTGTACAAGTGGGACAAACAAGATAAAAATGAGGGACAATAGAGCGGAAATATCAGATTTTCCACTCTATCTGAACACGATCGCTGATGGCCTTGATTGTAGAGATCAAACCATCGGCGACTTTTCTTTTGTCATCAAAATCTATGCTCTCCCAGTTGTCAAGATAATAGGATATCTTCTTTATATGCTGGGGCGACATGGTTTCCACACTCAATTCAGCGATTGCCTTTGAAATGGTCTAGCGTCGGATGTCCAATTCTTCAATTTTTTGTTGACATGAGCAAGAAAGGTCACATTGGCTCTGTTCAGTGTGTCCAACAGTTTTTCAATTTCTTTCTCCATCTGTGGCAGCTCCACTTGATAGGCGGTCAGTTTCGAATTGACTTTTTCCTCCCTGCCATGGAGTATCTGAAAGTCTTTGAACTTCTCCTGCATGGTCGAGAAAATGAATTGCTCAAATTCTTCTTTGCGAATTTTCCCGCATCCCAGACAGCCTTTGTTTTCCGTCCCTGCTGGAAGATGGTATTTGCCATAAGTTTTTTCCGGCATTTCAGCCATGTGTCAGAGGAAATGAGTACTTCATGGGGAGCGATAACAAGTATCTGGTCTTTTAAGCACCTGTCCTTGTCCTCCTTCACATCCCGCCCCTGATAGAGATAGCAGCTGTTTGTTCCGGCAAAGTCAGAAGCGTCATTGACAATCACTGCGCCCTGGCTCTTGAAAAATTCGTAACCAGACTGTCCCGGAAGGGGAGCTACGCTTTTTTGTTGGTGCAAGTCAGGAGTACTGTGAAAAAAGACAAAAATGGACACGACGATACCTCCTGAACACCGCCGTATCCTTAAAAAAAAGCAATTACCACATCCTTCGCAAATCCAATTTTTCAAAAGGAAAACGGCGGCTTGAATATCGTTTTCAAACCGCCGTTTGGTTAGGTTAGATGTCTTCTCTTTTGATGCTGCCACCAAAGCAATGGACCTAAATTACTTGGATAACTTATTTTTCTTTTTTCGAAAGCCAAGTTGGATTGCATCTTTCGGACAAGCTCGAGCGCAATCACCGCATCGGATACATTCTGCACTATTTGGCGTTTTGACCGGATCAATACCCATTTTGCAGGTTTTGGCACACAAACCGCAATTTACACACGTATCCTTGTCCACACGCAGGCGATAAAGAGATGCCCGATTGAAAAGAGCATATGTAGCGCCCAAAGGACAAATATATTTGCAGAATGGCCGATAAATAATGATAGATATTAAAACTGTTACAATGAGGATCGCTACCTTCCACCGAAACAGAAATCCCACCATCGCCTGTAAACTTGGATTTTTGAATACCAGCGGAATACCGCCGATCAGCGTTCCAGATGGACAAATATATTTGCAAAACGCCGGGCCGCCTTGTCCAACGATGTCTACCACAAAAAGAGGCATGAGAATGACAAACACCAGCAGAATTACATACTTTAGATATCGCAAAGCCTTATCTCCGGGGAAACGATTGATCTTTCGGATGAATGGAATTTTATAGAGTAAATCCTGCACCAAACCGAACGGACACAACCAACCGCAGACAAATCGGCCCAGCAGAGCGCCGACAATCATCAAAAAGCCACCAACATAAAGACTGACGCTGAATTTCCAACTGCCCATAACTGCTTGGAGGGAGCCTATCGGACAGGAGCCGACTGCGCCGGGACAGGAATAACAATTTAGTCCCGGAAAGCAAATATTTTTCAGCGGGCCAGTATAAATTTTGCCTTCTGTGAATCCGACAGCATAGCAATTTGTGAGAAATGTCCATGCTGTCTGCACACAGATACGCAAGTGGCGAAATCCTTTTTTCTTAGCCAATGCCAATACACTCCAGACAGATATTGATTGCCTTTGCAAACAAAATTTTTAGCTCCCCCCGATAAGCGCCGACAAACATGCAGATACTTCCCAAAGTGATAATCAGAAAAGGCAGTATCACTTCTTTATATTTACTCATTCATTCACCTCCGCCAGACGCTCCTGGATCAGTTCCATCCAATCATCTTTGGAATTTGAGCCAAGAACCGGCTCTCCAACCAGATTACCCTGTTCATCTACAAAGAATGTGGTTGGATAGCCCAGCATTCCTTTGAGCAAACCATCATGCAGAGCTTTATCCGGGATCAGTGTGGGGAATGTAACGCCAGTGCGTTTTACAATTTGCTGTGCCAGTTCCAGCAATTCTTCATCGACCTCCCCACGAGAGTCAGAGGTATCGCAGACAATGCTGATGAGCTGGGCATCTGTATCAGTCAACTCATGGGAGAGTTCTTCCAGATCGGGCATTTCATCAATACAAGCACCGCACCATGTCGTCCACACATTGATCATAGTCAGTTTTTTATCAGCAAAAAGAGACTGATCGACGGGAGTTTCGTCCAAAGTCTGTGCGTTGAATGCTCCGACCTCAGAAATCTCTTTTACCACCGGGGTAACGATACCAAAGTAATATTCGTCGACCGGCTTCGGCTCATATACGGAAATACCTTTTTCCAGATCGGCAAGTGTAGCAAAAAGTTCGTTGGCCTCCTGTGTCTGACCATTCGGAACCTCGTTGAAACTCAGGTAGTAAACATAGTCCTTCATCTGCCCAAGTTTGTGATGCTGCTCATAGCCTGTGGCATTCAGCATATCTTCTGTAAATTCTTCCGTTCGATACATACCAAGACGGGCCATAGGCAGCGACTCTTTGATCCATACCGTATATTCTTCGTAGGTCATCGGAGTTTTCATATTTGCAGTAGGGGCTTTCTCTCTCATTCCTTCCGGCAGAAACAGGAATTCAATATATCCGCTGTGAAGGATGGTTTTTTCGGGATCGGGACGCCAATCAATAGAGACACGATCTGTTCCCGCCAAGTCCGTGTATTCTACATCCTCTTCTACACTCATAAAAACGATGTTGTCTAACACCGCGGAGAGCAGCTTCTCCGGGATACGCAACGTGGTTCCCATATAGGGATAAACATTTTCTGCGTCAGGACTCATATTAAAGGGGGAAGCGATTGCGCCTTCCATTATCTCGTCTCCTGCGGCAACTTCGGCGCCGGCTGTGTTACTGTCGGCAGGTGTTCCAGTGCTATCCGCCGAAGCACAAACTGTCAGTCCAAAAACCATGGTCAGGCACAAAAGCCCGGAAATTATTTTTCGTTTCATTGTTATACCTCCTGTAATAACTTGTTTTTATTTTTGCCCTTTGGCAAATATAGAATACCAAATAGAATGTTAGATTTATGTTAGAGCAAAAAAGAGACGAAAAAAATCTCGTCCCTTTTTAGGAGAATGAATTATATAGAAAAATCTACTGTAAAACAAGTTCCATTGATACCATCACTGTCTACGCTGATATGTCCGCCTTCCGTCTCAATCATAGTTTTCACTAAGGATAATCCCAAGCCGGAACCTCCCATTTCACGGGAACGCGACTTATCTACTCTATAAAATGCGTCAAAAATATATGTCAAATGCTCTGATTTTATCCCCGGCCCATCATCCTTTACAGAAACCCAAATTGCTTGTTCTTCCTGTCTTGCTGTAACCCAGATATGCCCGCCCTTACGCCCATATTTACAGGCATTTTCTATCAAATTGAAAAAGGAGCGATACAGAAAAGGGGCATTTCCCCGGATCAATATATCTCCGCAATCTACTGTGCAGGTTACTTCCCTTTGTTCCAGTTGGGGAGAAAGTTCACTCAAAATTGCATCAAACAATGGCTCCAGCCATACTTCCTCTTTTTCATTTTCTGTTTTTTCTCCAGCAGATGCCAATAAAAGCAAGTCATCTACAATCATGGATAGCCGATCAATACTACTTAAAGTTTTCTGTGTATAATCTTTGTAATCATCCATTGTAACTGCTTGATCCGCAGAAAGCACTTGAATACCTGTTTTCATGGTTGCCAGTGGCGTTTTTAATTCATGAGCAGCATTTGCTGTAAATCGTTTTTGACGCAAAAAGGCATCATCCAACCGAACAAGCATTTGATTGAAACCTTCCGTTAATGTACCGACTTCATCGTGTGCCGGTGCATCTGCAAGGCGTTGTGACAATGTATTTTCGTCGATTGATCGAACCGCTGTACTCAGTTCCCGTAATGGAGAGAGGGCTTTTCCCGCAACATAGTATGCGGCGATAGAGCCAAGAACCGTAGAAATCACACAGGAGAGAATACTTCTGAAATCAAATCCGCGTTTTGCAATCTGGGCCGGGGTTGAAGCTTCGCCAGCAGTAGAAGCTTCTCCGGAAATCCCTTCTGTGGGCAACGCATCGACTGGAGATACATATGTACTTTCCTCAAACAGAGAAACAAAAGTCGCTTCTGCATTTGCCATAGCGATCACAGTTAAAGAAATGCTGGAAATTGTCAAGATAAAAGCAGTTAATAGAGTAATCCGCCACTGTAAAGTTAATCGTTTCATATCACATCCTCCATCATATATCCTTGCCCACGAACAGTTTTAATCCACTCTTTTTGTGTAGAAATATTCAGCTTTTTCTTTAAGCTATGAATATGATAGCGGAAAGTATTAGAGAAAGGATCAAATTCATTATTCCACACATGCTCTGTCAATTCTTCTGCACTGATTACTTGATTTTGGTGGAGCATCAAATATTCCAAAATGCCGTATTCTTTGCGTGTCAGCATAATTTCATTTCCTTGATAGCTTGCTTTCTTTGCTTTTGTATCCAGTTCCAACCCATACATGGATAAAACAACAGGAGCCTGCGAAAACTCTCTGCGTAACAAATTTCGGATACGGGCTTCTAATTCCCAAAAATCGAAAGGCTTAATAAGATAATCGTTTGCACCTTCATCCAGACCAAGAATACGGTCATCGACTTTACTCCGGGCAGAGAGAATAATAATTTTGATTTCAGTGTCTTTTTCTCGTATTTCCCGAAGTACCTCTAAGCCATCCTTTTTGGGTAAATTCAAATCAAGAACGATTAAATCATAATCATTAACGGAATATTCGTATAAAGCATCTTCTCCGTCATAGGCAGCATCCACTGCATAACCGCTGTTCTTCAGACCCTTGACAAGATAACCGGAAAGCAGTTTTTCATCTTCTACAAGTAATATTCGCAAATAAAGGACCTCCTTTTTTGTATTTGGAATAGATAATAACAAATTTGATGTTAGATTTTTGTTAGGTGGACACTTTAATTTTAATGTTACTGCAGAAAACAATCAACAATTATTAAACATAACACGAAATTAAATAGTCGGTATCATGAAAACTATAATTGTTGGACACTTAGATGTAAGTACCACAATGAATGTCTATGTTCACTCCACAAGAGATGCTAAACGAAAATCAGTTAGGCTTCTTGGTAAAAGTGGTAAGCAATGATTAAGAAAATTCCCTTATTTCCCTTGTGATTATCTCATAGGGACAAAAATAAGGGAAACTACATATCATTTCACTAATGAACAGGCGGGAAAGCCTATAAAATGGGGAAAGTTAGAGAGATAATTATATAAATCTCAGTTTGTATAACTAACAGGCTAACCATAATTTAATCTTTACAACTTTATGGAAATCTGAAAAAGCGCCAGCTTCACGAAATAGGAAACTGGCGCAACAAAAATAACTATGATTCTGCTGCTTTAGTTAGAATGGTAATGCTGATAGGTAGTTATAGCTTCCCAGAGGAAGGACAAGGCTCGGCTTTCATATGATCTCTATATCCATACTACCTACCTAAATTATAATAGAGGATTTTCAAAAATCCCTCTTTTATTTATAATCTTATTTCATACTATCTACAATTTCTTTTATCATCCCTTTGGACGTCCTGCCACATATCGTATAGCGTATACCATCCGCCACAAATACCGCACATTTTTCTGAAGTGTAATCCTTCTCCATATCATCGCCTGTTTTATCCTGAATAAGATTTACCTTGTAGCCCTGCTTAGACGTATAGCTTTCTACATATTCATAAAGTCCCAGATAATCCGTTTCCCAGCCCTGCCCCAACTGTTCCTGACTCAGAATCAGATCCATCGACAATGATACCGGTGAATAGTACATATTTCCATGCTCGTACTGATATCGGTTTTCCTCTTCCAAATATGTATAGTTATCGGTATCCCCTATGATATAATTTTCCATCTTTATGATTACATAATCTTTCTGGTCTGTTTCAATGCTTCCCTGCAAATACGACTGTTCTATTGCGTATTTACTCTCCAGCAAATCAATTCCGAGAGTGGATTGTAGCGCAGCGTAATCGAAGAAATCTGTGCGAACACGCCCATATTCATCTGGCTCTGCTTCGAGCTGCGCTATTTCTACCACCTGCATTGCATCCAGCGTAGGAAGAGTCGTTTCATTGACATTTACTTTATTCAAAAGATGATAGCCTGCAAATACGGTCGTTCCGCCAAGCAAAAAGATCGCTACAATCATAACAGCGTATCTCAGCATCGAGTAAGAGAAATGTTCCTTCGTCCCCTCAGAAATTATTTTCTTCATACTATCTGTAAAAACCATCTCGCTAAGTTCAGTGTCTATTTTTTGTTTGATTTCTTTACGTTTCATACCCTGCCTCCTTTAAAATTTCCCCAAGCCTTTTTCTGGCACGATTCACACGCTGTATTGTCGCATTTTCCGATTTTCCGATCAGCTGTGCAATTTCTTTCATAGACAGTTCCTGATAATAATATAAAATAATGAGTTCTCTGTCATGGATTTTCAGACTTTGGATGGCTCTGGTAATACTGTCCTTTTCCACTACGTTCTCTATTGAATCAGCAGCAACTACCTGCACCTCTTCTATCAGGCACCCTCGTCCAAAACGGAACCAACCCATCCGCATGATATTTTTGCAACAGTTAATGGCAATTCTTGTTAGCCATGTCTTTTCACTTGATTTTTGGTTAAAGCTATCATAATATTTCATTGCTTTTATGAAAGTATCCTGTGCCGCATCTTCTACTAAATGATAGTCTTTCAAATAAAGGTAGCACATCCGTAGGACTGCATCGCCATATTCAGTTATCAATCGTTCCAGTTCTTGTTCCGCCATCATCCTTTTTTCCTCCTTTCATCTCTTAGACACCAGAATCAACCAAAATATTACCCTGCGGCAGAAAGTAAAAAGAAACGACGGCTCTGAATTTTCCTCAAAGCCGCCGCTTCATAGGCACGTAGAAATGTGTCTGCCGTCAACAAACATTTCTGATGATTCCAATGACTGAATCAACTCACTTGGTATATCTACTATTTTATCAAGCGTAGACTCACCAGTAAATACCGCTGAATTTCCAATTACAAAATCACTTTTAGTTTCCCGTGGAATCTTATGTTGAGACAGGCTATATTCAAATAATGCCGCATTAATATTTTAGTCAAATTTGAATATTTTTTATCTCCCGAATAGATTTCTAATGTACCGTTTTCTTTATATAACCCTCCCCGTTATATCCCCAAAATTATAACACCTTTTTCCCAGAAGTGAGCGATATCCAATTGCTTCATCATTGAACTTCACCCTCCATAGGAACAAACGCAGGGTACATATTCCCAAAAAAGCATTCAAGATCTCGTATGCCACTACAACAGAAGCCGTTGCCTGTCCATCTATAAAGCCATACAATAACAATCCTGAAAGAAATATCGTTCCTGTCAAAAATAAGATCCTCAACCATCCTTTTTCTTTGATGTCATAATTGTTTATATCTATCTTCTCTTCTGTCAGTTGTTCCGAGGTTTTTAATTCACAATCTGTCTTTTTCATTGCTCTGAAATCCTTATATCATATCACTTTTTTCAACTTCCATTTTTTTAACAACAAAATATTTCACCAGATGAAACACTCCCAAAATACAAAGTAATGAAACCAGATAAAAACCGAAACTTGCAATTCTTACCATAGTGGTATACCCTGCTTTCGTACTGAGCACTTTTGCAGCACCTATTCCAAGCATAGCAAAACTGATCATACACCATCCTCCTGTCATTTTCTTTGAGAATGAGGGATTATAGATATCCTTTTTTATCAGAATTCTCGCAAAAAGAAGATATACTGCGACTGCAAGTATGTAGATGACAGCAAGTGCAACCAAATATCCCTCTCATGATTCCACTTTTGATACCTCTATCTTTGCGTGGAGCACACTTTCCAAAGACTTTCTCCGTTTGTTCTTTTCACAGTCTGTCCAAGAATAAATATAACGCCAGTAAACAGATTACACAGCCGCAGACTACTCCGGCAGCCTTCAGTAGTTCGTTATCGCGAAATTCTTCCCTTGGTAATATCCCGTCTTTTTCGTAATCATAATAAACATGGTCTGTAGTATAAGCCGGAATACTGTCCCCCACTTCATACTCCCCATATATTTTCCCAGGTATCTGCATTTTCTTGTCAGTATCATAATAAAAGAAATAATTTGTAGATACACTATATTTTCCACTGGGAGAGCTATAGGTGTCTTTTTTCTTAATTACAACATCTTCTATAAAATAGTCTTTTCCCAAAACCATCTGCTCCATTTGTTTTTCAAATTTAGCAGAGGTGATTGCCACCCTTGTCCAAATGAACAAAAATAAGACTATGACTGCTCCCAGCAAAACCGCACAAAGCTTCCAGATCCTTTTTTTTCTAAGTATTTTCGCTTCCAGATCTTTTGATTTAATCAATTTATTGCTCATTTTTGCCATTCCCTTTGCCGGCTTACCACGATCATCAATATCCCCAGCCCCCTTCAACAACTTTCCAGCCCTGACGATTATCAACTCGTACCAGACTCCAGCTCCAATCCTTGTAAATTTCATTCGGTATCATGCCTAAATCTCCAGCGCTTCTGTCCGTTACAAAATCAGACAATACAATCATAAGTTCCCGATTATGTAATGTCTTGTATTGCTGCATTTCATCAACAAATTTATTTTCTACTTCTTTGTCATAGCGCAGTTCCGTTAATGTACAGCCTTTAAAATCAGATGCAAATTTATCTTCCACCGCATCAAATGCCTTGTTGATCAGTTCTTCATCATACAACGCGGAAGTACCAACTACACGATTGACATTAACCGTATTGCCCTTGTGTCCGGACAGAATGAAAATGATCGCGGTAATAAAAACTACCATGACAATAACTATTATAAAGAGAGCCCATTTCTTTTTCATATTATTTAACTCCATAAAAATTAAATTGTACCAATCCTATTAAAGCATCTTTCAGCTATTTAGATTTCTTTTTCATTTGAGACAAAAACTATAACTCCAGACGGGAATATGTGATCGGTTCATTTATTCTATTCATCGCTGAAATCCCATGTTGTAACATTACCTTCCGCTTGAATATATTTTTCCTGCATATCAATAATAATATTACCATCCCTTTCTTTGTGGATAATTCATAACAGTATTATATATTATCACATGATCTTTGTATATATTTTTTGATAACGGGGCATAAAATTTCTTTGTTATATAAGTCTCCTTCAGAAACTGCATTTTCACATTTTTTTCTTAAAAAACACGGGACACCTAAGTTTTTTATTTGTCCTTATAAAATCCTTAGAATCATGTTTTATCATAAACCTATAAACAAGAGCGGCCTATTAAAATGCCGTATATGAAGGAGGTTTTTTATGAACAGCAACAATATTTCTGTAGCAAAAACACCCTGGAGAGCTGCAAAGCGTGGAATCACAGGAACTGGGATTAAATTTATTGCCCTGCTCTCCATGTTGATGGATCATATCTATTATTTCTTCGGATACACAAATATCATTCCCTGGTGGTTTGGACTGGCAGGACGTCTGGCAGCTCCGCTGTTTCTTTTTTGTTTAGTGGAAGGTTTTGTACATACCAAAAGCCGGAAAAAATATCTTGGCAAAATGCTTTGTATATCCGTTCCCATGGGATTACTTTTGTTTTTCATGCGGTTTGGAGGTTTTTTTGTGCGACCGGATGGATTTTATCCTCAAAATGCCATGGTATCCTCGTTTGTTCTTTTAATCCTGTGTTTCCAATCTTTTGAATGGATTGCAAGCGGAAAACCGAAAAAGATTGGGGCTGGCTGTGGCATCTTACTTGCTCTTTTGGTATGGCCATTTGTGGCAGTAACATTAAGCAGTATAAATACCACATGTGCTACGGTGATCGGCATCCTTGGGTATACTATTCTTCCGATGATCAATATTTCCGGAGATGTAACGCTTCCTGTTTTGTTAACCGGAATTCTTCTGTATTTCACACATAAGAATCGCAAAGTCCAGATAACAGCTATGGTCATCCTTAATTTCGTATGGCATTTTGTATTTGTATACCTTCAGGTAAGAACTTTTCCGGACTTTACATTTTCTCAGATGTTTACTATGTATTACGAATGGCTTGGGGCCATCTTTGCAGTACCGTTTCTCCTGTGTTATAATGGAAAACGCGGCGCCGGATACGGAAAATTCTTCTATATCTTTTATCCGACCCATATCTACATCTTATATGCGTTATCCTGGTTCCTAATGGCAGTTTCCGGATAACAGGGAGGTTCTTTTATGGCAAATATTTTAGCAGTTGATGATGATGCCGATGTGCGTCATCTTTTAACTACCGCTTTGGAACGTGACGGTCATACTGTTCATACTGCCGCATCCGGCAGTTATGTAACAGATGAGCATTGTAAGTGGGCAGACTGTATTTTACTGGATGTTATGATGCCCGGTGAGGACGGTTTTTCTACCTGCAGGCGTATCCGCTCCATTGCCGACTGTCCGATTTTATTCCTTACTGCCAAAAATGAAGAAGCTGATATTATCCGCGGTCTTGGGCTAGGCGGTGACGATTATCTGATGAAACCTTTTCGTATCACAGAGCTTCGAGCTCGTGTAAACGCTCATCTCAGGCGGGAAGGTCGCACGCCTCACAGTAAAATCCGGCGTGGCAAATTAGATTTTGATCTGAGCGAAAAGCTCATTTATTACGCTGATACGCCGGTTAAAATGACACGCAGTGAATATGCGATTTGTGAACATTTAGCGACCCATGCCGGTCAAACTTTTTCCAAGGAACAGATTTACGAAACAGTATTTGGCTTTGACGGCACATCTGATGACTCTGCGATTACCGAGCATATCAAAAATATTCGTGCAAAATTGCGTGCTGTTGGCAGCGAGCCCATTGAAACTGTATGGGGGGTAGGATATAAATGGAAACGGGAACAGTCTTAAAAAGAAAGCGAAAAGGAATTCGGTTAAACACACTTTTCTGGCGGTATTTTCTTACTACAGGCGTTCTTATAGCAGCTCTTAGCCTGATATGGATCATCCTGTTCAATATCTTTGTCAATATGGGATTTGTCCTTTCAGCCTATACTGCAGTCAGAAATTTGCCTCAGACAGAACAGGCGCTGCAGGAACAGACAACCTTTGATCCAGACGAAATTCCTCATTACTATGAATGGGCATTGACAGAAAATGGGAAAATCATAGAAAGTAATATGAATGAAAAACAGCTTACATATGCTTATGCAGAACTATCCGGGGACTCTCACCCTCATGGATGGTTTTATTCTCAATATTTTCATCCGGTTCCCCTGAAAAACAGACAGACTGTTCTGCTGGAATATGATTACTCTGTCTGTTACGCCAATCCAGATTTACAAAACATCCTGCCTGATTTTCAAACAGCTTATATCGGACTTTTGTTCATTCTGCTTTTATTATTGACAGCCTTGCGTACTAGGCACTATACAAAAATCCTGCGCAAAGATACCACTGCAATTACAAATGCCTGTGAATTGGTGCGAGATCAGAAATTAGACGTACCTTTCCAGGATCAGATCCGTGTAAAAGAGCTTCAGGCAGCTCTGACAGCCATTGATACTCTTCGGCAGGAATTATCCCTCTCGTTAAAGGAACAGTGGACTGCAGAACAGCGAAAAAATGAGACACTTGCTGCTCTTGCTCATGATCTCAAAACGCCTCTTACTGTAATGGGCGGAAATGCGGAACTGCTTACAGAGGATGATCTGACACAGCCGCAAAAAGTATTGGCTCAGGCTATTTTGCGCAATGCAGAATATGCAAAAACCTATGTAAAACGGTTGCGCGAGGTCACAGCAGAAAATGTATTGGCATCAAATAAAGAGAAAATTTCTGTCTGTGAACTCGTAAATGCCTTTATCCAGAAAGGACGTGATCTGTCTGCAGTAAAAAGACACAAATTTATTGCGACTCCGTCCTCTTTTCTCTCGGATGAAATCTTGGAAGTTGAAAAAAGTGACGTATTGCGTGCGATGGAAAATCTGCTCAGCAATGCCGTACGATTTACACCTTCCGGTAAAACAATAGAATTAGGTGTAGAATTGCGGGAGAAGCAAATAGGCTTTTGGGTTCAGGACAGCGGTCCTGGCTTTTCCAAAGAAGCACTGGTAAAAGCCGGAAAAACCTTTTATACAGAAGATAACAGTCGTCCCCAGGATGGACATATGGGCATGGGACTCTATTTTGCATCCCAGACAGCTCAAAAACATGGCGGAAGTCTTTTCCTTGAAAATACTGCCATTGGAGGAAGAGTCTGTCTGTGGCTGAAAAAAGACAGTGACAGATGAAACATATAGTAATCCATTCCCCTTCTAAGAGCCAGATTATAAAGCAGGAAGGTAAACACATCTGCCAACAATCCATATAGAATACCTGTCTGCAAAATCATCTTATAAAACCCACCGTCTGTGATTCCCATTGCACGTATGATACTGTATTCTCTTCTTCTTGTAAGAATCGTATATTTCATACTGTTTATGATAGGAAACAAACTGATAATCAACAGGATTACTGCAATACTGCCTTTGGAACATCTCGAATCAGATGTAACAACTGATTTTCAAGGATTTGCGAAGAATTTGGCAATCAAACATAACCGTTATTAAACTTCCTAAAATTTGTGAAATATCAACTGGGATTTTATTCCTCTGTGTCTTCTTGATATTCCAATATATCACCCGGTTGGCAATCTAATGCTTTGCAAATAGCATTCAGCGTAGAAAAACGAATGGCACTTACTTTCCCTGTTTTAATTTTGGATAAGTTGACATTTGCGATACCAACCTTTTCGGATAGTTCGTTTAAGCTTATTTTTCTATCAGCCATCATTCTATCAAGCCTTAAAATTATTGCCATATCATTTCTCCTTTATAATGTTTCATCTACTTCTTGCTGCAACTCACATCCATAGTCAAAAATAAACGAGATACAAAACAAGATAAGAGCAAATAAAGCACACATAAAGAATGCTGGAAACGAAATCTTAAATACAGATAATACGGAAAATACAGCAAATAATAAAACATACACGGCTATTTTTCGTATCTGAATTCCTGTTTTTACTGTGAAGGGCGAATTCCCCTTACCGATACATCCGAAGATTCTTTTGGCGTTATATAGTGCTAAAAAGATGCAAACAAACATACCAAGACAACAAGTAAAAAAGAATACGCATTGTCCAAAGCTAAGGGATTGACCATTTTTGATAGCAGTCCCCCATGATTCCTGGAACATTTCTGGCATAAAAAATTTGGTACAGACGATGATCATGATTGCTGCAAATAACAATACACTCAATATACCGAAAAGAATGCAACCAATGTTAAGAAGTATGGAGATAAAATGAGCGGATTTTTTCAATTTTTTTTGTTTCATAAAATGAGGCTCCTTTCATTTCTTAACACACAGTATAACATTCTTTTTATCTTTGTCAATTATTTGTTAACGAAAAACATTAAATATTTTATTTTCAGCATTTTATGATTATAAAAAAACAGAAAATCCTTAAAACGGTTTTCCTGCTCACTGATACTACTTTAAGAGTAGCAATTATTTTTTTATAGTATCCTATCTTCTACTTTTGCTCCTGTCTGCTTCTTTTTTTCTTACGGGTATCCAGTGGTGAAAAAGTCCGGATATAATCCTTTCTGATTTCCGTAACATCCTGAGTAAGAAAAACGGCTACACGCTCCTGTTCGGAAGTTTGCTCCGGGAAAAAGGATGCAAATTTCTCTGCCAGCTGTTTCTCTTTTCCATACAGATTAAGAGATCCCTCGTATCCAATCAGTTCTCTCAGCACAGAAGTAAACTCTTCGTACCTGTTTTCTCTGATTTCCAGATCGACTCTCGCTTTTGCGATTGTTCCATTTAGATAAAGAATCTTCAGTAAAGTATCGTTCCTGGATCGATCCATGGTTACCCATAAAGCCAGCTTTTTTGAGATCAGTTTCTCGCCAATCAGCATCCAGTTCTGGCTTTGGTATATTTCCAGATACTTTTTCATGACCTCATCTTCAAACTCTATTGGTTCAAAGTGTTCTCCATCCAACAGCTGTTCCAACTGTTTTTTGCTGAGAATCTGATTCAGCACCGGTATGTTCCGGTAAGGCGTACATACATAGCGTCTCATTTTTTGAAACAGCATCACAACCAGAGCTGCTGTGCCAAATAAAAATAGGAAAAGTTCTCCGTCCATTTCGATTTTTCCGGTTACCGTTACCCAAATACCACGCAGAACCAGCACGACACCAAAGCCCCACAATCCGAAAATCAGCAGCTTTTTCAGAGGATAAAAATGAATCCATTCAATGATCCGTACCTGCTGTTTGCCACTCATGGTTTTCTCGCGTAAAAGCAGACGGGTGATACATTGGTTCAGAATCCGAGGAGCCCATGCAATTCCAAACAGTAACGCTGCAATACCCACATAAAGAGCAATTCCGATCCATCCAATATCAAGATAAGATTCCAGAAGCAGAGGGAAGCTTAACAGCAGTAACATAAGGAAAAAAGATGGGGTCGACGACTTCTTTTTTCCCTTTTGTAGATTCAGATCATTTATGGCGGAATTGATGCAAAAGACAGCGATCATGACCGCTGACATCCCTCCTGACACCCAGTTTTTAAGATCTCCAAAACGCATGACATGTTCTTCTTGGTGCATGGCGGGAAATTTCCCGGTAATGCCTGCATAGAGACAAAATCCCAAATAAGCCAGAGCCAAAAGCGCCCCTACCAGTTTCAAAATTGTTTTTCCTGAAAGTTTTCGTTTCTCCATCTTCGTCGTTTTCCTATAAAATCACTGTTCCTGTGTCAATTTATCCTTCCGTACCCCAACAAAGCTGTCTGCCATATCCCTGACGGCCTGTTCAGTGGTTTTTGATCCGCTGAAATTCGTAAGCCGGATCAGGCAGAACCCATAATCTTTTACAATATAGTATTGCGTGGTTACACTATCGCCCATAACTTGCACTGATAGGATTCGTTTTCGTTCAAAAGCATTAGTCTACTTTCAGATTTTTGTCCAGGATCACCTGTTCGCCGTTGCGTTCAATGATACCAGGCTGAACCACGACGATTTTCAGACCCTCCTGCAATTCCAGATACTGTGAAGCATAACCCCATACCTTGACCTGATCGCCTTCCTCAAGCTCAATGGCAGTGCTTACAGTACCATCTTCATTCAAAAGCTGGTTAGAAATTGACGATTCCCATGATAAAGGGCAGAAGAATCGATAAAATCTTCAATTTAATCGCATTGTCAAAAAAGCCTGCCAAAAGGAAGAATGTATAAGACACAATTACATAGAGTACCTGCAGGAAATAAGTCATTTAACAGTCTCCTTTCTATGCCGGATCAGCCAGAGAATCAGCCAGATCAAGCAGACTGGTAACGAGAACAAGCCCAAAATAAAAAGTCCGGCTCCAAATGATCCGAGCAATGCATTCCCAGTGGCGATATTGCTGATGATTCCGAACAATGCCAGACCAAAGCTGAAAGAGAGCCAGCAAAAGAAGGCATATTTACTCTCTTTGGCATTTGCGGGTACTCTTGATTCTCCCTTTTTGTTTCCGAACTGTTTTTTCAGCTGCTCGCTTAGAAGTCGTTCCTGCTCCTCTAATTCGGTGTCTCCGATTGCCCTTGCGTAATCTCCCCGAAGCAAATGATATCCTATTTTATCCTGCGTATTTTTAGCTCGACGCAAAAACTGTTCCAAAGTTTCCTCTGCTTCCGCCCAGCGCTTTTGCTCCAGCAGAGCGGAGAACCAGTTCGCTGTAATAATATTTCGGGAATGTTTGCTGAATGCCCAGGGGCGCCAGCGATCCAATCCCTGTTTCAATTTCTCAAGGTCGTGATCACTTTGATACGCTACCACATAGGGGTTCAGTTTCTTTGCCAGCCAGCGTTCATATTTGCAATATGCGAAAAAGCAAAGAGCCAGCAGCACAAGAAGCGCCACCACCGCGATCCACATGGTCTCGTAAGAAAAAAAGTGATCATAAATCAGGCACGCAGCTCCAGAGAGAGCCGCAATGCCGAAAATTGGCCATGGATTTTTCATAATAACAATCTCTCCAATCATCTGTTTGTATAAAGATTTCAATATGAACAAATTGTCATATCTATACGCAAACATTATAGCATTTACATGGCCTCTCGTCATTATTTTTCTACTGCCCAACTGAGAATTTATCAATGAATCAATTATCAAGATATACGCAAAATTCATTTGGATTATTTGTGGCATTGGTACTTTATTAGCATTAATAAATATCTTTCTGCTGCCCCAAACCATCCCCGTTCATTTTGCGAATAGAATTGTAAATAATTTCGGCAATAAATATAGAGATTTTTTATTTCTTTATTTATCATTTTCCTCCATTACAGGAATTGTCTTAATCCCAAAAATAAAGTATGCCAAATGAAATATCCAAACACAGCCCAGTACAATACAGCCCGTGATAATACTTTTTATCCCCATCATAAAAAACCCAATACTCATCAGTAAAGTTATGATACTCATAATCCGGCACTTTGTTTTCCTGGTCATTCCTTTACTCTCTACAAAATCAGCAAAATTGTTTTTATACAATTTTGTGCTTTTAAACCAACTATCCAGTTTTTTTGAAGATCTGGCAAAACAAAAAGCAGCAAGCATTAAAAATGGAAATACCGGCAATACAGGAAGCACAGCACCTATTGCTCCTATGCCGACACTCACATATCCTAAAATAATATACAAAATCTTTTTCATTCAGAAACCCCCATTCACTTTTTCTTTTTATTTTTACACCTGTCAGCTGATTCTCCCATGTTCTACTGAATATGCGATATCGGCAATCCCCATCGTGGATTTTCTATGAGAAACAAGCACAACTGTTTTATCAGAGCATGACTCACAGAGTGATTTTAGAATAACCGCCTCATTCAAACTGTCCAGATTGGAAGTCGGTTCATCCAGCAGCATGAATGGTGCATCATGAAGAAATGCCCTTGCCAGCCCTAAACGCTGACGTTCACCGCCAGATAATGTATCTCCGAGTTCACCAACTTCCGTATCATAACCATTATCCAGACTCACAATGAATTCATGGATGGAAGCCTTTTTGCAGGCAGCAATAATCTCATCATCTGTTGCATTTAATTTTGCAATACGAAGATTATTTTTAATCGAATCATGAAACAAGTGGGTTTCCTGTGTGACGAAGCTTTCCATATCACGCAAATTTGATGTGTCAATTTCATCAATATTTTTTCCGGAAATCTCTACTGTACCATACTGCACCTGCCAGAATCGCATGAACAATTTGAGAAGTGTAGATTTTCCGGAACCGGAGCGGCCGTTGATACCGACAATTTTATTTTCGGGGATTGTCAAGGAAAAATTGTCTAAAATAGTTTCCTTCTCATAAGCAAAGTTAATATTCTCTGCAGCAGCTCCATGGAAAACCATCTTCTCATTTCCTGTAATTTCTTCCACAACCGGACTTTCATCTAAGATATTCAAAACGCGATTACCTGCTGCAAAGGTATTCTGCAAAGTTGCTCCCAGAGAAGCCAGAGAAACTACCGGACCGAAAGAACTCATCAGTGCAAAAGTTACGATCAGACATCCATCAAAGTCAACGAACTTTGCAGATAAAAACAGCATTACAAGATCGAAAAACAAAATAACGGTATTTGTTACTGCTGTATTTTGCCCTGTCGTTTGCTTCATACGTTTCTCATCCGCAGAAAGCTGTTCTATCTGATGCGTCATCTCTTCCAAGCGTTTTTTCCCCTGACCATACTGAATGACTTCGGACAAACCACGCAGGCTGTCCAGTACAAAACTTGAAAGTATACCGGACTTCTCTCTGAAACAAATGCCATCCTCACCACTGAACCTGGAAGTAAGCAATGGGATCATAATCCCAACTGCCACATAAGCAAGCATTGCCAACATCCCAAGCGCTACATGATATCTGCTAATAAAAATAGTCATAATGATACTAAAAAGAAATGCAATACAAATCGGAGAGATGGTATGTGCATAAAACACCTCCAGCAATTCAATATCCGATGTAATGACTGTAATCAGATCTCCCTTATCCTTCCCCTCTAACTTAGCAGGGCATAAACGCCGCAATGCGCCAAATACCTTATCCCGGATCAGAGCAAGCAGTTTAAAGGCAATGAAATGATTGCATGCCTGCTCTGCATAGCGCAAAAATCCACGAAGCAGAGCGAAAATCAATACCGTCGCAAAGAGAGTCCTAACATCCAAAGACCATTCCGGATGCAGAATATTTAAAATCGCATAACCTCCGAATACGGTAATAAAAGAAGCGCATAAATGACCAAGCACTCCCATAACAACTGCCAGAATCATATAACCGGTCAAAGGTTTTACCAGTCCGATCAGATGTATCATAATATTAAATCCGTTCCGCCGCATCACAATTTCCTCCTTTTCCATAGCTTTCCAGTTTTTGCTGGGCATTCCAAAGCTTTGCATATATGCCGTTCTGCAAGAGCAATGTTTTATGATCTCCCATTCCAACGATATTCCCTTTGTCAAGAACATAGATATTATCTGCACCGGCTACATTGACAAGACGATGAGAAATCAGGATAACCGTCTTTGTTTTTGCAAGCGCATAAATCTGTTCCATAATATCATTTTCACTCTCTACATCAATGTTGGAAGTAGCTTCATCAAAAATATACACCGGGCTGTCATGAAGTAAGGCTCTCGCTAAAGCAAGACGTTGACACTGACCACCGGAAAGATTCGATGCGCTTTCATTCAATATAGTATCCAGACCTTTTTCACCTTTTAAAAATTGTGCAAGTTTCACCCGCTCCAGTATATGCCAAAGAGTATCCTCATCTGCATCAGGCTGAGCCATCAACAAATTCTCCCGAACAGTACCTTTAAACAAATAACTCTGATGAGAAATATAAGTAAAATTTTTCATCAGACTGGCTTCATTCATTTCAGACAGGGAACAGCCTCCAATCGTAATTTCACCGCCGTATCCTCTGTTACGTCCCATAAGAATTGAGGAAATAGTTGATTTACCACACCCAGATTCCCCCACGATAGCAGTGAAGCTCCCTTTTGGGAAATTCATATTGATACCGTGGAGAATTTCCCGCTCCGCCTCATAAGAGAATCGAAGATTATGGCATTCAATGGAACAGTCAGTCGGAACAGATGCATTTTTTTGTTCTGGTTCAGGTAAATCCAACAAACAAAATATCTTGTCAGAAGCTGCCATTCCATTCATTGCAATGTGAAAGAAGGAACCCAAAAGCCGCATCGGAAGGAAAAAATCTGCAGCCAGCAAAATGATCATAATACACCCAAATAAATCCACTTTACCATTCCTGAACTGAAGTACCGCTAAAATCACTCCCAATGCCGCGCCTCCATAAGCAATCAGATCCATGATTGTGATGGAATTCAGCTGCATCGTCAGTACTTTCATGGTTATTTTTCGGAAATGCTCACTTTGCTCATTCATTTCTTTATGCTTAAACTCATCTGCCTGATATATTTTTATAGTCGTCAGTCCTTGTAGATTTTCAAGAAACGTATCTCCAAGAGCAGTATACTGATTCCAGTATTTCGCCAGAAGCTTCTTAGCCCATCGCTGAACCATAATAATAGTCACAGGAATCATAGGAACACACACCAGCAATACAAGCGCACTCGGAAAATTTACAACGCTTAAAACACCGAATAACGTAAGAGGCGCCAACATTGCATAAAAAAACTGCGGCAGATAGGCACCAAAATAAGTTTCCAATTGATCCACACCCTCTACAGCAACCTGAACAACTTCTGATGTCTTTATTTGCTCATTGTAAGAAGAACCCAGTCTCAAAAGTTTTCTGTAAATCATCTGACGAAACGTTTTTTTCACTTCTTTGGAAGAAAGATAACTCATTCTGCTGGAAATAATCGTACACAAAAATCGCAGGGCAACTGCCACAGCAACAACCGCTGCAGTCAAAGCAAACTGTCCTTTTTCAGCTGTTCCCTCATATAAATTTTGAAGCATTTTGGAAATTGCCCCCATTATGCTGATATTGGCTGCCAATGAAATCCATTGACTGATCACATTTCCGGCTATGTATTTTTTACTTTCTTTGACTGTCCCAATCAGTCTCTTATTAATCATCATCTTTCTCACCTGTCCATTCTGCGTTTATTTTAGTTAGTTTTAGCTAACTTTTAGCAAAAGAAAAAACCTCATACGAGGTAATTAGTCTTTTCTAACTGCAAATAGAATATCAGATACTCATTTTTTTGTCAATAAAAATAATTAAAATTTTCTCAGAGGCATAAAATCCGAAAAAGGAATTTACTCCTCTGAGATATCATTTTCTATTAAATTATACCGAAAAAATCAACGACACCACAAATTACCTACTCGATGAAAGCAAAAGAAAACTTTCTTCACAGGTATCACCTTCCTTTCCTGCGTACAGCACGCTTTCTTTTTCCCTTCGAATTCATCTGTTTACGGGGTTTCATTTCTTTTTTGTCGCTGGATATCAGTAACAAAAATACAGCCCAAAGAACCATGATACCAACCCCAATGACTGCCAGCAAAGGATTCGGAGCTGTGATTGTTCCGGCATATCCACTCATGTCAAATCCCACTAAAATCAGCGCAGCAGAAAACGGATAGATGCTGGCAAGGATACCGCCTTTGAAGAACATCATGCTGTATCCCAGGAAGAATGCCAGAATAGAACCTCCCAGATATGCCCCTCGGATCTGTCCGAAGATCAGAATCAGAGGCATACAGACCAGATAGGTTGTTAGACCCGCAAACACGATCTGCATACCGCTATGAAAAAGCACTTCTGCTGTCAGTCCTGATAATCCAACCATCAGTCCAGTTACTAGAGTAACTCCAACACTGTAGATCCCCAACAGAATCGTAAGGATACCGACTAAAAGCAGCTTAGCTCCCAGCATTTTCGGCATAGAAACAGGAATTGTCAGGATGTTTTTCAGCGTATCATGGGTGGATTCTCTATCAATCAGCCAGCTGCCGATCATCACCAGCGAAATAGGAAAAAACATCTGGGTATTGCCCCATACAACATTCTCAAAAAGCATGGGAAAATCATAGTTTGGATTTCGATACTCCGCCTCCACAATCAACTGGCTTCCATATTGCACCAACGGACAAAGTGCAAGCGCCACCAATCCCACCCAAAGGATCTGACACCGGCGGAGTTTCAGTAATTCCGATTTTAATAAATTCCACATAATCACACCCCCTTAAATCTCACGGCGCCGGTAAACCATCGCTATCAGCACAAAAAATACAGCGGCTTCCGCAAATGCCACACCGAACACCTGTATATTGTTCAAAAAATACGGGCTTATCCGTTCCAGCAGTCCTGCCATCTCTTCACTGATGCTGCCATAATCATAAAACTGGAATGTCCAGCGAAACGCCAACGGTCCCGGAAGCAAGGTTCCGGCATTCAGACCAAAAGGCTGTGTCAGAAAAGCATCGTTGTTGGTGAGAAGATAATTCAAAATGGTATAGAAAAAGGTTATCACGACCGACAC
>JBMNRF010000011.1:0-80640 GCA_050944495.1 Marvinbryantia sp. | reverse complement strand
ATGGTTTTTCCACATAAAATAGCTTGCCGAAAGTGTCCAAAACTATGTGCTTCATACCATTGTATAACGCTCTGAAAGACCTGTTTTAATCTGACGGAAGAGGCAGCGTTTAATTTGCCGAATAACATTCATGGATTTTCTGCTTGGGTATTGATAAGTCTCCTTATACAACTGTCCTTTGCTCGTTTCCGTTGTCATTCTTCTGTGGTGCATTCCCAGAAAATCAAACCCCTCTTTTCCATCCCACATACTGACAATCTTTGTCTTTACCGGATGTAGCTTTAAATCCAGTTTTTCCATGATGTATCGCAATAAGTTCAATGCATGTTTTGCACTCTTCTTATTCTTGCAGATGATTACCGTATCGTCTGCATACCTTACAAGAATTCCGTGAGTAAGTCCATACTTTTCCCACAGTCTGTCTAGTGTATTTAAGTAGATATTTGCCAGTAACGGAGAAATGACCGAACCTTGGCTCGTTCCCAGTTCAGAGATCGTCAGTATATTTCCGTATAATACTCCCGATTTTAGCCATTGCCTTATCAGTTTTAGTATTCTTCGGTCGGATATTCTCTGTTCCACTAACACCATCAGTTTGTCCTGGTTTACATTATCAAAGAATTTCTCAATGTCTGCATCTACTACATAGTAGCCTTTGTTGTTACATGCTTTTCTGACCTTCTCCAGTGCTTGTTTTGCACTTCTTTTCGGTCTAAAACCGTAGGAACAATCTCTAAAGTCAGCTTCGAATACTGGCTCTATAGCTATCTTTGTAGCCATCTGCACAATTCTATCTTTGACCGTTGGTATTCCAAGAGGTCTTTCGCTTCCGTCTGGCTTTGGTATCATTACTCTTTTTACTGGGGATGGTTTATATTTTCCCTCCCTTAGTTCCGATTTGATTTCTGATAGGTATTTCTCAATTCCCATCGCTTCAATATCTTTGATTTTAATACCATCTACACCACTGGAACCTTTGTTAGCTTTTACTCGTTTCCATGCTTCCATAAGTATATCGTCCCGATATACTTTATCGTATAGTGCATGGAATCTTCGGCTGTTACATTTCTTGGCTGTCAGATATAGTTTGTTTTGAAGTTGTCGAACTTTTTCTTTGGAGTTGTTAGTTTTCATGACATTCTCTCACTCTTACCCTCTCTACAAACATGAATGAAGTAAGGAACCTTCCCATAAACTGCGTTTTCTTGCACAATCATTATCGGTACTATGTTCCTCTCCGACTCCCTCCCATCAGAAATACGTTTTCGCCAAGCTTATACGCTTTCTCTTTACCTTTCGGTGATGGGTAGGGTCTCTCCAGTTCCGGACCACACTTTCCATACATACCGCTTCCCCTATACCGAGAGATTCCTCCGTGCTGCTTTTCCAGTTTCTTCACACGTTCCATGGTTTTCGCCTATATACGCAAGGCTCAACTTCTCTATACTCTCTTTCGAGACCTTTTTTTTAACGATACGGCAGAATTCACTTTATGTTACGGTCTGCATGCTTGCTCGCTCCTCTTATCAAGGTTACTTTATCCACTCGCTTAGCACCTTGTATTACTACAACGCACCGAGTTTAGCTACACGGCTCACTGGCGATTACCGTGACCGGACTTGCACCGGCAAGTGTGGTCCAGCTTCGCTGGACACACCATACAGAATAAAAGTGCCGCTCAATCATCTAAATCAGATGATTTTGCGACACCCTTTTAATAACTCACTGATATTTACTGCTCAATATCTTTCATACTGAAGCTGATTCTGCCCATCTTGTCTTTTCCAAGACAAACCACCTTCACCACATCGCCAAGCTTCAAAACATCCTCTACCTTATCAATACGTTCTTTGGAAATCTTGGAAATATGAACCATACCTTCTTTTCCCGGTGCGAACTCCAGGAACGCGCCGAATTCTTTGATGCTTACTACTTTTCCGGTAAATACCTGTCCTGCCTCAAAATCCGTAGTAATAATGCGGATCATATCCATCGCTTTTGCCATTTCCTCTTTATCTGTACCGCAAATTGAAACAGCACCGTCATCTGTAATATCAATTTTCACACCGGTCTGCTCGATAATCGCATTGATTGTCTTTCCTCTCTGTCCGACTACATCACCAATTTTCTGCGGATCAATATTAATCTGAAGGATCTTCGGTGCATATTCATTAACACTCATTCTCGGCTCATTAATTGTCTTTGCCATTACTTCATCGAGAATATACGTTCTTGCTTCTTTTGTTCTCGCAATCGCTTCCTCGATGATCGGACGGGTCAGACCATGAATCTTGATATCCATCTGGATCGCTGTGATACCCTTATGAGTACCTGCCACCTTAAAGTCCATATCACCAAAGAAATCCTCAAGCCCCTGAATATCAGTCAGAACAATGTAATCATCGTCTGTCTCGCCTGTCACCAGACCTGCAGAAATACCGGCAACCATTGCCTTAATCGGCACACCTGCAGCCATCAAAGACATCGTGGATGCGCAGATACTTGCCTGAGAAGTGGAACCATTAGACTCAAAAGTCTCAGATACCGTACGGATTGCATACGGGAATTCTTCTTCACTTGGCAAAACCGGAACAAGTGCACGCTCTGCCAGCGCACCATGACCAATTTCACGGCGTCCCGGACCTCTGGACGGTTTTGTCTCTCCTACCGAGTAGCTTGGGAAATTATAATGATGCATATACCGTTTACTGGTCTCTGCCAAATCCAGACCGTCGATCTTCTGTGCCTCGGAAAGCGGCGCCAATGTTGTGATTGTACAGATCTGTGTCTGTCCTCTGGTAAACATTGCAGAACCGTGTACACGCGGAATCAAATCTACTTCCGCTGCCAGCGGACGGATCTGATTAATCGCACGTCCATCCGGACGTTTGTGATCCTTTAAGATCATCTTGCGAACCGTCTTTTTCTGATACTGATAAACAGCCTCGTCAATCAGCCCCAACCATTCCTCATTATCAGCAAACTTCTCTGCCAGCTTGTCTTTGATCACACGGATATTTTCTTCGCGCACCTGTTTTTCATCGGTAAATACCGCCACTTCCATCTCTTCCGGAGTAACAACCTCACGAATTGCCGCAAACAATTCTTCCGGAACCGCACAGCTGGTATAGCTGTGTTTCGGTTTTCCACATTCAGCAACAATCGTGTCAATAAACGCAATTACCTTCTGATTTACTTCATGCGCCGCAAAAATTGCTTCAATCATCTTCGCTTCCGGAATCTCATTTGCTCCAGCCTCGATCATGATCACTTTTTCTCTAGTAGACGCCACAGTCAGCTGCAAGTCAGAAACTGCCTTCTGCGCCGCATTTGGGTTGAACACAAATTCACCGTCAACCAGTCCTACCTGTGTGGTAGCTGTCGGTCCGTCAAACGGAATGTCAGAGATCGCAGTCGCAATCGCAGAGCCAAGCATTGCGGTCAACTCCGGTGCGCAGTCCGGATCAACGGACAGTACCAGGTTATTCAAAGTAACGTCGTTTCTGTAATCCTTCGGAAACAGCGGACGCATCGGGCGGTCGATAACACGAGAGGTCAGAATCGCATTTTCAGATGCTTTCCCTTCTCTTTTATTGAAACCTCCCGGAATTTTTCCAACTGAATACATTTTTTCTTCGTATTCTACGCTAAGCGGAAAGAAATCGATTCCCTCACGCGGTTTTTCAGATGCGGTAGCCGTAGAAAGAACTACCGTGTCGCCATAGTGCATCAGCGCCGCCCCGTTTGCCTGTTTGGCAACTCTGCCGACATCTACGCGCAGTGTTCTGCCGGCCAGCTCCATTGAGTAAGTCTTAAACATAATTTTCTCCTTTTCTTCTGACGGCATATGCATCCGAAACAACTGAAAAACAAATCACACGGATTTGCTTTTCAGTGGTCTCGGCTTCCATGCCGCTAATAAATAACTTTTTTCTCCTAAACAAACACAAGGGACGGTAAAACCGTCCCTCCTGCATTCATTATTTTCTGATTCCCAGTTTTTCGATCAAAGTACGGTATCCTTCGATATCAGTTTTCTTTAAATATGCCAGCAGACCACGTCTCTGACCTACCATTTTCAGAAGACCTCTTCTGGAATGATGATCCTTCGGATGATCCTTCAGGTGTGCTGTCAATTCCTGAATTCTTGCTGTTAAAACTGCGATCTGTACTTCCGGTGAACCGGTGTCGCCTTCTTTGCGGCCATATTCTGCAATAATAGCCTGTTTCTTTTCTTTTGCGATCATGATTGATCCTCCTTTTTATACTATCGCCGGACACTAAGAAATGGTCGGAGTGATCCAATTTCTGAGTATCGGCTAAATTCATACTCGTTCAATATAGCATACTGTTAGATTTCCGTCAACTGTTTGTTTACAGAAATTCCATGCTGCCCGAAATAGTTTTTTCCATATTCGATGTCTCGGTGCATCTGCTCTTTCAAAGCTTCCAGTCCGTCAAATTTTTGTTCCGGACGTTCAAACGCATAGAGCTGTACTGCAATCATTTGTCCGTAAAGATCACCGTCAAAATCAAACAGATACGTTTCCACCCCGCGAAAATATTCGCCGACCGTCGGCTTATAGCCAATGTTTGTAATGCCAGGATGAACTCCCTGTCCGCAAATCTGTGTACGAGTCACATAAACACCGTTCGGAGGCAGAAGCTTTCCAGCTGAAGGAATCAAATTCGTGGTCGGCATTCCGAGTGTACGGCCGATTTTCCGTCCATGCAGGACCTCACCCTGCACTGTATACGGATAACCCAAAAGTCTCTGTACCAGTTCCATATCACCGCGCTCTAACGCTTCTTTAATATAAGTACTGCTGATTTCCCGTCCCTCATATTGTTCTTTAGGAACAATCTCCAGCTCATAACCAAGCTCTGGCTGCAATTTTTTCAACAATTTACAATCGCCTTTCCGCTGATAACCGAAACGAAAATCACTGCCAACCGCAATATATTTTGCCCGCAGACGTTTTACCAGTACCTCACGAACAAACTCTTCCGGTTCCATATGAGAAATCTGCGGAAGAAACGGACAGTCCAACCACCAATTTACACCAAGTACCTCCAAAATCCGCTTTTTTTCACTCTTTGTCAGAAGCGCTTTTGCTTTTGGATTCGGCCAGATCGTCACAACCACGCTTTCTAGTCCCTGTTCCTTCTTTTCACAGATGCTGCGCACCAGTTTCTGATGTCCGCGATGAAGACCATCAAATTTCCCTAAAGTGACCGCTGTATCTCTGTCCATGCGGTATTCCATCAAACCCTCTATATAGTTCATTTTTTTACTCCAAAAACATCTTTACCGGCCAAAAACCGTTTTTCTCTTTCCGATATTCATACAGCCCGCAGAACCGCCCTGTAGAATCCTGCATACGTACCCGTCCCACACAGACGCGTTCGGTCAGCTGATTCCCAAATACCGGATTGCCGTTATAAAGCATTTTATCAAATTCCGGTTTTGTCCGGCAGATCGGATTTTCCATAAACATCTGTTCCACCGGAATCACAATCTCTTGCAGGTATCCTTCCTGTTTTTTCTGTTCAATCTGAGCCAGTGTAAGACTGTCCGACAACACAAATGGTCCCGCCTTTATACGCAGAAGCTGTTCCATGCAGCCGCCGCAGCCCAACCGCTCGCCGATATCGTGACAGAGTGTACGGATATAGGTACCCTTTGAGCAAGAGACCGTCATCGTCACACGCGGAAGTTCCATCTTTTCAATCTTAATTTCATAGATCGTTACTTTTCTCGCCGCACGCTCCACAGTTTTCCCTTCTCGCGCCAATTCATAAAGCTTTTTGCCATTCACCTTCAGCGCTGAATACATCGGCGGCACCTGATCGTATGCACCGACAAACTGCTGCACCGCTTCATATACCTGTGCTTCTGTCACCGTTACTTCAGAAGTCTGTAATATCTTGCCACTGATATCCTGTGTATCCGTCACCCGTCCTAAAAGCAGAACCGTGCGGTACGCTTTATCCCTATCGGTCAGCGTATCGCACAGCTTCGTTCCGTTTCCAAGACACACCGGCAGTACTCCTTCCGCATCTGGATCAAGCGTACCGGTATGACCAATTTTTTTCTGATGAAGAATCCCTCGCAGCTTTGCCACCACGTCATGCGAGGTAAAGCCCTTTTCTTTGTATACATTCAGAATTCCATTTATCATTTTTCTTCCGCCGCTTTCATCTGCTTTTCAATATACTTCGTCAGATTGTTTACCACATCATAAAAAGATCCCTGCATCGTACAGCCTGCCGCACGCACATGTCCGCCGCCGCCGAATAACTTAGCAATCGCACTGACATCAACAACCGACTTGGAGCGCAAACTGACCTTATATTCATGGTTTCCAATTTCATACAGAAACATCGCCACCTCCACGCCTTTTGTCAGCCTCAGTTGACTGACAATGCCGTCCAGATCTTTTGCGGTAATTCCATAAAACTCCATATCCTTCATACGAATGGAGCTGATAATACATTTGCGGTCAAGCACCATGATGCTTTCTAGAAGCGCACGTCCAAGGATCTGATTCTGCACATAGGTTTTTTCCATATATGTAACATCCACGATCTCACTGGCGCGAATGCCTTTTTTCAGCAATTCTGCTGCCGCCATGTGTGTCTCAGGCGAAGTACAGGAATACTGGAACATTCCGGTATCATGCACAATTCCCATGTAGAGTGCTTCTGCTGTCTCTTTGGAAATTTCTTCCGTGTCCATCGCACGGTATACCAGTTCAGAAGTCGAACTGACCTGCGGATCAACATAGTTGACATCCGCAAATCCGCAGTTGCTGATATGGTGATCGTAGCAAAGCGTTCTCCTTGCGCTCTCAAAATAATTTACTGCTGCTCCGAGACGTTCCTTATCACCACAGTCAAGCGCAATAAATAAATCATACTGACGTTTTGCTGTACAATCATGCAAAATATCCTGTGTTCCACGCAGGATATGATAGCTTTCCGGAATTTCCTCCAGATAAACATCTACCTGCTCCAATTCCGGAAAATTTTCTTTCAGATAAAGCGAAAGCCCTACGCAGGAGCCAACACAGTCGCCATCCGGTCGGATATGACCAGAAATAGCAACCGTTTTTACTCCCCGAATCTCTTCATTAATCTTCCTCAATACTATCAATCCCTTCATTTTCCACTGTATCCACATGATTTTCACGAATCAGCTTCGACATATGGACACCATATTCAATTGACTGGTCTAAAATGAATCTGATTTCCGGAGTATTACGCAGATTCAGATTGCGCGCCAACTGACGGCGGATAAATCCAACCGCACTTTTTAAACCCTCCAGTGTATCTTTCTGCGCTTCTTCATCACCCAACACACTGATATATGCCTTACACGTTTTCAGATCCGGAGCAACCTCTGTCATCACCACCGAGGTGAGCGGATGAATACGCGGATCCTTGATCTCACCTCGAATAATATTAGACAACTCACGCTGCACTTCACTGTTGACACGTGTGTTTTTAATACTGTTTTTTCTCATAATCTACCTCTATCTCGGTACCTCTACCATGATATATGCTTCTACCTGATCGAATTCCTTCAGATCATTGAATTTTTCAAATACCAGACCACATTCGTAGCCTGCTCTTACTTCTTTTACATCGTCTTTAAATCGTTTCAGCGATGCCAGAGCGCCTTCAAAAATCTGTTCACCCTCACGTGTAATACGCACGGAACAACCTCTCTGGAAGGTACCGTCCAGAACATAAGAACCGGCGATTGTACCGACACCGGAAGCTTTAAAGATCTGGCGCACTTCCGCATGGCCGATCACTTTTTCCTCAAACACCGGATCAAGCATTCCTTTCATTGCCGCTTCCACATCCGCAATCGCATCGTAAATTACACGGTACAGTCTTACATCCACATTTTCACGTTCTGCTGTCGCCTTCGCAGTCACATCCGGACGGACGTTAAATCCGATGATGATCGCACTCGATGCCGATGCCAACGTAACATCAGATTCATTGATCGCACCGACTCCTCCATGGATCACTTTAACTGCCACTTCCTCATTGGAAAGTTTTAAGAGACTCTGTTTTACCGCCTCCACAGACCCCTGCACGTCTGCTTTAACAATGATATTCAGTTCTTTGATATTACCCGCCTGAATCTGAGTAAACAGATCATCCAAGGACATTCTTGCCTTCGTCTCCTCCAGCAGCTTTTCTTTATTCTGACTGATAAAGGTCTCCGCAAAATTGCGCGCTTCTTTATCATTATCGCAAGCTACAAATACTTCACCTGCGTTCGGGACATCGGAAAGTCCAAGGATCTCTACCGGTGTAGACGGACCCGCTTCTTTTACTCTTCTTCCCTTATCGTCAATCATCGCACGTACCTTGCCGTGGCAGGCACCAGCTGCAATCGCATCACCAACATGCAGAATACCTTTCTGTACCAATACAGTCGCAACCGGACCTTTTCCTTTATCAAGCTCTGCCTCAATCACAAGACCTCTTGCCTTACGGTTCGGATTTGCTTTTAATTCTGCTACCTCAGCCGTTAAAAGAATCATTTCCAGCAAATTATCCAGACCTTCATGTGTATGTGCAGATACCGGAACAAAGATAGTACTGCCGCCCCAATCTTCTGGAATCAGTTCATATTCGGAAAGCTCCTGTTTTACACGGTCGATATTTGCGCTCGGTTTATCGATTTTATTGATTGCTACGATAATTTCTGTACCTGCCGCTTTCGCATGGCTGATTGCTTCCACAGTCTGCGGCATTACACCATCATCTGCGGCTACCACCAGGATCGCAATATCGGTCGCATTCGCGCCGCGCATACGCATAGCAGTAAATGCCTCATGTCCCGGCGTATCCAGAAACGTGATTTTCTGTCCATTCACAGATACCATATATGCACCGATGTGCTGCGTGATACCTCCAGACTCTTTTGCCGTCACATGCGTATCACGGATGGCATCCAGAAGAGAAGTTTTACCATGGTCGACGTGGCCCATAACACATACAACCGGCGGTCTGGAAACCAGTGTTTCTTCCGCATCGTCCTCTTCCTTTAACAATTCCTCAATTACATCTACCTTCACTTCATGTTCTGCGATACAGTTGTATTCCAGGGCGATCTCTTCTGCCATGTCATAATCAATTTCATGATTTACTGTCACCATGGTTCCCTGCATAAACAATTTTTTCACAATTGCCGCCGCCTGTACTTTCAGAATATCAGCTAGTTCGCGAATGGTCATGCGATCCGGAAGAATCACATTTCTGATCTCATCTTCCTTCTTCTGAGCCGGAGTCTCTACCGGTTTTACTGGTTTAATGAACTTTCCTGCTGTCTTGCCGCTTTTTGACGCATTTCCGCGGGAATTAGATCCCCCCTGTCCCTTTTCCTGTCTTTCAAATTTATCTCTTTTATTATTGTATTTTTCTTTATCCTTATCATTGCGCATTCTGGACTCTTTTGTCACCGGCTTGCTGCCCATATCCGGCTGCGGTACGGAAAGTCCTCTGCCGCCTTGGTTTCTGCTCTGACTGCCGCGGTTATCTCTGTCACCAAAATTTCTGTTCTGACCGCCACGGCTGTCTCTATCGCGTCTGTCCTTATCTCCGAAATTTCTGTTCTGGCCGCCGCGATTGTCTCTATCACCGAAGCTTCTGCTCTGACCACCACGGTTATCACGGTTCTGGCCATCTTTATCGCCAAAATTTCTGTTCTGACCACGGTTGTCTCTATCCCCTGTATTTCTTGTTCCGCGATTATCGCGCCCGTCACGGTTCTCGCGGTTAAACGTTCTGTTTCCGCCCTGGGTACGCTGACCGCCGTTATTATTCTTTCCGGCTTCGCCGCGATTATTCTGATTATTCTGCGGGCGATTTTCTGCCGATTTTACCGTCTGCACTGCCGGTTTTCCATTCTGAGCCGCACGTACTTCCGGCTGTACATTCTCTGATTTTACCGGTGCTGCTTTTTTCTCCACAGATACTGCCGGTCTTTCTTCCTGTTTTCCTTTTTCTGTTACTGTCTTTTCTGCCGCAACCGTCTTTTCCACAGTCTGACGCGCCTGCTGCGTCGGTTTTCCCTGTGAAACCGGACGCTGTGCCGATTTATTCTCAGAATTCTTCATCCCTGCCGGTTTCTGAATACCGGTACGGCTATTCTGAGAGCGAAAAATTCTGGTGATATTTTTCTTTTTCGGAGCCTCTCCTGTCTGATGTGCGTCTTCCGCAGCTTCCACCGTTTTCTCTGTCTGTACTGCTTTTTCCATGGTCGGACGTACTGGTCTGCTGCTGACATTTTTCCTGACTAGATCTACCTGTTCATCCTCCAGCATACTCATATGGCTCTTTATTTCAATTCCTCTATCTGTCAGAAAGTTAATTACTTCCTTATTTGTTCTTCCCAGTTCTCTTGCTATTTCATGCACTCTCATTTTTGACATACTCACTACCTCCGTTCGTCTCTGTTTACTAGTTCCTTCATAATGGCATCGGAAAGATTCGGGTCAGTCACCGCCAGAGAGGCACGAAATTCCTTGCCCATGGCTTTTCCCAACTGCTCCTTTGTTCCATAATCATAAACCGGCACTTCATAATACGTACACATATTGTGAAATTTCTTTTTGGTATTGTCAGAGGCCTCTGCGGACACCAGCACAACATATGCCTTACCGCTTTTTACTGCCTTTTCCGTAGAAAACTCGCCGCTCGCTGTTTTCCCTGCCCGCGTCGCCAGTCCAATGAGAGAAAGTATCTTATCTTGCTTCAATCTGTTCTATCTCCTTTTTCAGACTTTCATACACTTCCGCCGGAATGCTCATTTTCAGTGAACGCTCCAGTCCTTTGCTCTTTACCGCCTTTTCAAAACATTCTTTTGAAAAGCACAGATAAGCGCCTCTTCCATTTTTTCTTCCAGTTGTATCGAGTTCGATGGTGTCCTCCGGCGTATGGAGTATACGCATCATTTCTTTTTTATTTTTCATCTCCTGGCACCCAATACATTTACGCATGGGAATTTTTTTTGTCTGTCCCATAGTATTCTCCCGATGTTATTCTTCGACTACCGGTTCTTCTTCATAGCTTTCTGCTTCAAATGCACCTTCGTCACTGTATTCATTCTCTGTTTCTTCGTAATACTCTTCTTCCTCATAATCATCGAAATCACCGGCTTCGATTGCCTGTGTCTCACTCTTGATATCAATCTTGTACCCAGTCAGTCTTGCTGCCAGTCTTGCGTTCTGTCCTTCCTTACCAATTGCAAGAGAAAGCTGATAATCCGGAACCACAACCTGTGCGGTCTTTTCATCATTATCTGCCTCGACGTAGATGACTTTTGCCGGACTAAGCGCGTTTTCAATCAACAGAGCCGGGTTTTCATCCCAATTAATAATATCGATCTTTTCGCCGCGCAGCTCTTCGACAATACTATTGACACGCGCGCCATTGACACCGACGCATGCACCAACTGCATCTACATCCGGATCGTTGGACCAAACCGCCATCTTTGTACGGTTTCCAGCCTCTCTGGCAATACATTTAATCTCTACGGTACCGTCTTTTACTTCCGTCACTTCGTTTTCAAAGAGACGTTTTACCAGTTCCGGATGCGTTCTGGAAACCAAAATCTTCGGTCCTTTCGGGGTATCTTTTACTTCCAGTACATACACCTTCACACGCTCAGTCGGATGGAAGGTTTCTCCTTTTACCATCTCATTTTCATTCAGAATCGCATCCACTTTTCCGAGGTTAATGCTGACATTTCTGCCAAGATAACGCTGCACAATGCCGGTTACAACCTCTCTCTCTTTGCTGTAATATTCATTATAAAGAACCTTTCGTTCTTCCTCGCGGATCTTCTGAAGAATTACATTTTTTGCGTTCTGAGTGGCAATACGTCCGAATTCTTTAGAGTGAATTTCCACATTTACAATATCGCCTACTTCATATCTGGAGTCTTTCATCTTGGCATCTGTCAGGCTGATCTCCGTCACAGGATCTTCCACTTCTTCTACAACGGTCTTTTCTGCATGAACCGCGAAATCACAAGTATCCGGATTGATTTCTACTTTTACATTATCCGCTTTACCGAAATGGTTTTTGCAGGCCTGCAGCAGAGACTGTTCAATTGCTTCAAGCAGTGTTGCCTTACTGATATTTTTCTCCTTTTCCAGTATATCAAGCGCTTCCATTAATTCGTTATTCATTTTCCCTTTTCCTCCTTTAAATAATATAGTACGGACTTTCTCTTTTTATCTTCTTAAAAGTCAAACGCCAGTCTGATCAGTGCAATATCCGCTCTTGCAATGGTCATTTCCTCTTCATTCTCTAAAACAATCGTTACAGAATTTTTATCAAACGCCTTTAACACCCCGATAAATTCCTTCTGACGGTCAATTGCACGAAACGTGCGGATCTCTACTTCTTCTCCAATGCTTCTGATAAAATCCTTTTCTTTTTTCAGCGGACGGCCAAGCCCCGGAGAACTCACCTCAAAAATGTAGGAATCCTCCACAAAATCCTCCGCATCCAGAATATCGTTTGCCGCACGGCTCACCAGTTCGCAGTCATCCACCGTGATCCCTCCCGGCTTGTCAATATAAGCGCGCAAATACCAGCTGCCACCTTCTTTTACATATTCCACATCCACCAGTTCAAATCCGTTCGCATCTACGATCGGCTGCAGAATTGCTTCTGTTTTCTGCTCATACTCTTCTCTTTTTGTCATACCCTTTACTCCTACATATTTCAGATGGTATCCCTTTTTTTCATTTTTCAATCACCGGGACATAACAATAATGAGTGGACTTCAGCAGCCCACTCATACTCTAGTAACATATTATCATCGTTTTCATTATAGCACCCTTTTCCAAAAAAACAAGGGCTATTTTAAATGATTTCTATATTCATTGGCAGAAATTCCGGTAATTTTTTTAAATACACGCGAAAAATGTGCCACATCTGTAAAGCCTACCTGTTCCGCCACATCGCTTACACGCAGCGCCGGATCTTCCAGCTGTTTCTTTGCTTCCTCTACGCGAATATGATTCAGCAGTTCTGAAAAGCTCTGTCCTGTATGGTGATTGAGAAGCTTGCTCAGATGCCACTGGCTGACAAACACGCTTTCCGCCACATCTGTAAGCGTCACCTTCTGCCGATAGTTTTTACGCATATATTCCAATGCCTTATTCACCAGAAAGCTTCCCGCCGCAGCTTTTGTCTCACCGGTTACCGTATCTTCCTCTCCGGTAATTCCTCTTCTCTGCAGATTCTGCACCATCACCAGAAGCGCTTCTTCTAATTCCTCCATATTAGAAGGTTTTAAAATAAAGCGCGTTACTCCAAGTCTAATTGCTTCCTGTGCCAGATCAAAATCCCGATAGCCAGTCAGGATCGTAAGCTCCGTATCCTCAAATTCAGATTTAAGCGCCGCAGCCATCAAAAGCCCATTCATTTTTGGCATATAGATATCCGAAAAAATAATGTCCGGCCTGTACTCACGGATCACTTGTATTCCCTCCATGCCATCCCCTGCCGTACTCACAACTTTACAGCCATATTTTTCCCACGGAACAAGCTTTGTAAGCCCTTTTACAATAATCGGTTCGTCATCCACCACTACTACTTTATACATTTCAGATCCCCCGTTTCATCTCTCCTTACAGTTTAACCCTTGATCGCCCCCGCTGTCATCCCTTTTATAATATATTTCTGTAAAAACGCGTAAACAACAATTACCGGTACAACCACAAGCGTCACTGCGGCAGCCATCAGACCATAATTAGTTCCCTCCATCGCTGTCAGTTCCTTAAGCAGTCTGGTAATTGCCCACTGCGGCTGAATACGCAGGAAAAAGGTCTGTGTAAACAAATCATTATAACTCCAGAGAAATGAAAAAATAGCCACGGTAGCAAATGACGGTTTCGCCATCGGCACCACAATCTTAGTGAAAATCTTATAGGTCGTACATCCTTCCATATAAGCAGCCTCCTCCAGCTCAATCGGCAGAGAACGGATATAGCCTGACAATACAATAATCGCAAAAGATAAATTTCCCGCTATCTGCGGCAGCGCACAGGAAAACAGTGAAATCCAGCGATTGCTTGTATTCACAAGCCCCCAGGAAGCTTCCATACGGAACACCGGAACGATCGTGGAAAATGCCGGAAACATCATACTGGCTACCACAACAGACATCAGTAATTCTCTTCCTCTGAAATGATAGCGCACCAACGCAAACGCCGCAAGTCCTGCAAGAGCCATTACCACAACAGTTACTGTACCGGATACAATCAGGCTGTTCATATAAGCCCCCATAATCGGCACACGTTCAAAAGCACGCTTATAATTTGCCAGTGTAAACAGATCTCCTACCGGAAGAGAAAAAGAATTTGCAAGGATCTCATTTTTTACTTTAAAAGAGTTTGCGGCTACCCACAGCAAGGGATAAATCGTTGTAAGCGCCCAAAAAATCAATACCGTATACACCGGAATTTGCCAGAACCCTTTTCTCTTTTTGCAATTTTTACGCACCCTTCTCCCCCCTTAGTAATCTTTTTCCTTAAAAATCTGGTTTACAAGTTTCGCCGATATAATTCCGAGCACAACAATCAGTACTGCAATCGCACATCCATAATCTGTATTGCGTGATTCCACTGCATGGTAATACATATAGGTACTGGTCAGCCAGGTGGAATTCAACGGCATTCCTTTCGGGAACATAATCCACGGAAGGTCAAATGCCTTTAACGCACCGGTAACAGCAAGCACTACACAAGTGCAAAGCACATTGTGCAGCAGCGGCAGTGTAATATAGCGAATCCGCTGCCACCTCGTCGCTCCGTCAATAGATGCCGACTCATACAGATCATCCGGGATGTTATTCAATCCTGTCACGATGATCACAAAATAAAATCCAACATACTGCCACATCACCGGCAGCAGCATTGTCACAAGTGCATGGCTTTGGTCCTTCCAATCGATCAGTTTTGTTCTGCCAAACAGTTCCAAAAACTGATTTACCATTCCCTTATCCCTCAGAAATACCAGATTAAACAAAAGTCCCAGTGCCGTTGCCGAGATCACGATAGGGAAAAAATATACAACCCGGAAAAATTTCTTTCCTTTCGTGATCTGATCAACCATAATCGCCAATACCAGTGCGATCCCAACCTGAAATACTACTGTCGATACCATCAATATCAGTGTATTTTTTAATGCGATCAACAGATTTTTATCCTGCAGCATTTCCACATAATTAGAGTAACACGGATTAAGAAAACCTTTACTCTGCGCTGCCAATCCGCCGATATTCTGGAAACTGTTCAGAATATTCATGATGAATGGATAGTGCAGGAACACAACCATAAATGCAAATGCCGGAACCAGAAAAAACAACAGTGGCTTTTTGTTTCTGTAAATATTTGCTCCCATTCGTACCTCCCACTTGTATCAGTCACACTTTTCCAGAGACAAAAAGGGATGCCACATTTTCCTATATGCAGCACCCCCACAGGTTCTGTTCTATCACTGTTCGTTATAGATTGCGAGACCTTCTGCCACCGCATCTTCTGCCGTCACTTCACCTGTCACGATCTGCGGCATCCCATCAAAGGTAGATACTCTGCATTCTCCGCTAAACAGATCCTGCACAGCGCCGGTCAGAGATGTTACGCCTGACATCATATTCATTGCTTTCAGCTGAAGCGAGTTAAAGGATGCTTCGTCAACCTCCGGAGCAGTTTTTAAAGCAGAAGCTGTATGCTGCGCAAATTCTGCTACCATCTCATCACTTGTCATATACTCTACAAAGCTGACTGCTGCTTCATCTTCCCATGCAGCTGTGCTGATATAATATCCCATAGAAAGACCGCCAATCAGATCCGTTGCTTTTCGTTCTCCCTTCCCTGGTACATAAGTAACGGTAAACCGATCCAGCTTTTCAGCATCCAGAGTTGACGCGTCTTCTGGATCAGACTGGCACGCACCTGCAATTCCGCCGACTTTCCAGGAACCATCGATCAAAAATGCAGCCTTGCCGTCTACAAAGGATGCAAATGTTTCATCGTCCGTTGCAGAAAGTGTATTTTCCGGAAAATATCCCGCCTCATACAATGTCTTAATATCTTCCATACCGCTCACCCATGCAACTGCTTCCTCAATAGAAGCCGGGATTGTCATATGGTTTGCAACATCGCCATTGTTAAAAATACAGAATTCCCACCAGTAATGAGGAATATTCCCAAGTGCGGCCGCGATCGGCGCATATCCTGCATCTTTAATTTTCTGACAATCCTCCAGGAATACATCCCAGGTGTAGTCCGCTCCCGGAATATCTACGCCCGACGCTTCCAGCACTTCTGTATTCACAAACATCGCTTCCCAGTAACCGTTTACCGGAACTGCGTATCTGATACCATCCACAACGGATGCCGGAATCAAATCGTCATTCATATTCGCCGCATATTCCGGATATTCCTCACGGATCGTATCAATAGAAACAACCTTGCCTGCCTCAATAAAAGAATTTGCGTCTGCTCCGTTAAAGAAAAACAGAACGTCGGGATCTGCTCCGGTCTGGAAATCCATTTCCACACGTGCCTTAAATGTTTCATCAGATGTCGCGGAAGCATCGTTTACTTTGTTTCCGGTTGTTTCTTCCCATGCAGCAACGGCATCTTTAAAATTCCGTGCGTTTCCGTCCTCGCCCGCAAACGTCGTCGTTACATTCAATTCCACTCCTTCTGCCTGTACCATCGACACTCCTGCCAACATAGATATTGCCATTACCCCTGCCATCATGCATCCAAATCTTTTTTTCATCTTTTCATACCCTCCAGTCTTTACTTGTTTGATTTCTGCAACTTTGTGATTTTATTATGCCTTATCCTTCCTGTTTTTTGAATAACCAAAGCTGTGATTTCTTGTTATTTCTTGGCACTTTAACCAAACAAAGACTATTTTCGCACAAGAAAGTGCATTTATTTCTAAATTTACACCGATTCTGTACCTTTTTTTCGAAATGGTATTGTTAACTTTGCACACACATAGCCTGCCGGCATTTCTGTAATGGAAAGTCCGCACGGTTCTCCAAAAAGAATCCTGAGACGCTGATTGACATTTGCAATTCCGAGATTGCCGCTTTTCTCACTTTGGCTGCTATAATCCGATGCGAGCAGACAGGCAATTTTTTCCTTATCCTCCTGCGTCAGACCGCCGTCATTTTGTGTTTCCAAATACAGATATACCTCATCATGGTAGCCGCGAATCCATATCATACCGGTTTTATTCGGCACTACACCATGTTCAATTGCATTTTCTATCACCGGCTGCAATATCAGCCGTGGTACTTTACAATCCAAAATTTCCTCCGGCATATCAATCTTAACGGTCAGACGATCACCCAGACGCTCTTTTGTAATATACAAATAAGAATTTACATACCGCATCTCTTCCGCCAAAAGCACCTCCGGACACTTACGTCGGTCAAGGGCTGCATCCAATACATTTGAAAGTGCCTCAATCATCCCGGAAACACTGAAATCTCCGTTTAAACGCGCCTCCCAGTTAATAATCTCCAGAGTATTATTCAAAAAATGCGGATTGATATGCGACTGCAAAGCCATGATCTTTGCCTCACGCAGCGCCACCTCTTCTTCATAAATGCGGTCAAACTGCTGTTTCAGATTGCCGGACATCTTATTAAAATTTTCTCTCAGATAAGAAAACTCACGGTTTGACGAAATCTCACGTACCTGATAGCCAAGTTCTCCGTTCTCAATGTGCCTTGCACCTTCGCTTAGCAGCTGTACCGGCAGCGTTACCTGCCTGCGCACAGCAGAAATCATTACTGCAAGCAGCGGAATCAAACTGAACAGCAGACCACCCATTACATATTGATAGCCATAGAAGGGATACTTTGTAATTTCTTTTTGAAGCCGCATTACCGTCTCCAGCTCAAAACTGTTCCCAATGCATTTATCAGTAACATAAAGCCGCCTTTTACTCCACACATAATCTTTTCTATTTTTACCTTGTGCTTCTGCCCACATTTTCACCTGACCATCCCGGTCATACAAATCCAGTTCCAATTCATTGAGTTTTAAGAAAACGCCATCGCCGGTCGGATACTGCGCCAGACTGCGGAAACAATATTCCTTGTTCACACGCATAACCAACACTCCTTTCTCCTCAAAGCTACTGTCTACCAGATTACGGATCAGATAAAGCCTTCTATCACGCAGCAAAAAGCCAACCCTCGTTCCAAGTTTTTTTGCATACTCTCTGATTTCTTCAAAATCACTGTCCTGAAAGGTTTTTGTTTTCTGATAACTTCCCTCTGCACCCACATTATAAACACTGTAAAGTTCTCCCGGATCACTGTAGAACCATAAAAACGTACAGGAAGCTGCTGTATTTTTCAAATAATGCGCTTCCAGATATTTCATGCATGCTTTTCTGGCTTCCAGTTTTGTCAGCTTTCCCTCTTCTGCTTTACTGTGCGTATTCAGCAGCTGCCCGTCATAGGAGGCCTGCCGCGATGCCTCCACCGCGGCATTCAAACGCTCCATACAGATCATATTATTAAATTCCAACTGGTTGTGAAAATTTTCCGCTGTTGCCGCCCCGTGGTTTGACGCCACATAAACAACCAGCATACCAAACATTACAGAAAAAGGAATCAGCCAGCAAAGCAGCAAAATTCCTACCAACCTCCATTTCATAGAGTATCCTTTTCTGCCTGTGACTAATTCCTTCATAATTTTTCCTTTCCCGGTACTCTCCCGGAAATTGTTATTGGTTATAAACGGATGTTCTATTTTTTCTGATTTTCAATCTGCTCTGCCAGCTCGGTAAGGTATTCCCAGCGTTCTATTTTGTACTCCAACTGCTCCTCTGTTTTCTCTTTTTCCGCTGTCAGTTCGCTCAATTTCCCATAATTGCTGGCGTTTGCCGCCATCTCGTCTTCCATTTCAGAAATGCGTTGTTCCAATGCTTCAATCTCTTCTTCAATTATCTCATACTCACGCTGCTCTTTAAAGGTAAACTTCAGCTTTTTCTCATGCCCTTGTCCGACCGAACCCTCAGATGGCACTGCCGTCTTCGTTGTCATTTTTACAGCCTCATTCTCCTGTGGATGACGCAGCTCATAAGCAAGCAAGTAATCAGAATAATTTCCTTCATACTGACAGATATGCCCGTCTTCTTCAAATGCAAAAATCCGTTGTACAATGCGATCAAGAAAATAGCGATCATGTGATACTGTGATCACGATCCCGTCAAAACTGTCCAGATAGTCTTCCAGAATCGTCAGTGTCTGGATATCCAGATCGTTTGTCGGCTCATCAAGGATCAATACATTTGGCGCGGACATCAACACACGCAGCAGCTGCAGACGTCTGCGCTCGCCACCCGAAAGCTTTCCGATCAAACTGTATTGCAAATTTCCGTCAAACAAAAAACGTTCCAGCAGCATCGCTGCCGTAATTTTGCCGTCTCTTGTAGAGACATACTCACCGACTTCTTTTATATAATCGATCACACGCATGGATTCCTCCATGCTCTGTGCATCCTGTGAAAAGTAACCAATCTGAATGGTATCACCAATCGTCACGCTCCCGGTATCCGGCATAATTTCTCCGTTGATGATCTTTAACAGCGTACTCTTCCCACAACCGTTTTCTCCGATGATCCCTACGCGCTCATCCCGTAGAAAAATATAGGAATACTCCCGAAACAGACAACGTGCACCGTAGGATTTGGAAAGCTGCTCCAATTCAATCGTCTTTTTCCCCATACGGGTGCTGACAGAACTCATCTCCACGACCGCATCCACCACCGGCGCCGCCTGATTCTGCATCTGTTCAATACGCTGGATGTGTGCCTTCTGTTTCGTGGAACGCGCCCGTGCACCGCGAGCCAGCCACTCCAGCTCCGTACGCAGGATACTCTGACGCTTACGCTCCGAGGCAATCTCCATGTTCTGGCGAGCTTCTTTTAAACGTACAAATTCGGAATAATTTCCCGGATAAGTATAAATCTTTCCCTTATCGATCTCCACAATGCGGTTTGACACACGATCCAGAAAATACCTGTCATGCGTTACCATCACAACCGCTCCACGAAACCGGATCAGATATTCCTCCAGCCATGCCGACATTTCATTATCCAAATGGTTGGTCGGCTCATCAAGAATCAAAAGATCTGCATCCGAAAGCAGCACCTTTGCCAGCGCCACCCGTTTTTTCTGCCCGCCCGAAAGTTCTCCCATCTTCTGATAAAAATCCGGTATCTTCAACTGATTCAGCATCGTTTTTGCATCACTCTCCAGATTCCACTGGTTTAGCTCTGTGCGGTTGCCCTGCATCACAGTTTCCAATGCAGTACTGTCTGCATCAAACGCCTGCTGCTGAGTTAAAAACCGGATCACTACATGTTTCCCCTTCGTCACACTTCCTCTATCTGCGGTCTCCTTTCCCGCAAGAATGCGCAGCAGCGTTGACTTTCCGGTGCCGTTGATCCCGATCACACCGATCTTGTCACCCTCATTGACAGAAAATCGTGCATCGTCAAACAATTTTCTATCGGTATATGCTTTTGTTAAATGCTCGATTGTTAATAAATTCATATGCGTATCTTCGTTCCTTTGGTATCTCTTCCGGCAATCTTTAAACGGTCGAGATGGATTTCTTTTTCTTTATACAAAATCGTTTTGTCTGTTTCTGATGTCGGATAGTAGATCATTTCCACACGGTCATCTTTACCGAGCCGGATACCACGCACACCCCTGGCTGTTTTTTTCTGCAGTGGAATCTCACCGATCGCAATGCGCAGGCAAATCCCCTGTTCTGTCTTAAATACCAATGTTTCCGCCTCATTCATACAATGCACAGAAATCACTCTGTCTCCGTCCTGCAGCTTGGTTGCCGCGATTGTCCGTTTGGAAACATCAAATTCCGCGCCTTCCACCTGCTTTACCATTCCCTTCTCGGTACCAAAAATCAACAAAGACATTCTGATCTTCTGCAGTGTCTCAACTGCCACAATTGCCTCTTTCGAACTGTCATAATTACAGAAATTGTCGATCGGCCTGCCCTTATCGCGGAATTTGCCGAACGGTGCGTCAAGCACCTTTATCAGATGCTGACTGCCCGTATCTGTAAAGACACAGATTTTATCTGTATTCATACAGGAAATCACATATCTGCTTTCCGCATCAGCCGCCTCTTTGTTTCGCTCATAGGTTGGTACGTCAACCGTTCTCGCATAGCCGAAACGATCCATCAGGAAGATTACCTCCATCTCCTCGATCTTCCTTTCCTCATAAACTGCCTCAGCCGCATTTTCCACAGAGGTTCTGCGTGAACGCGCATACTCTTTTTTCAGTGCTTCCAGCTCACGAATGATCAACTTCGCCATAGAGTCATAATTGTTCAGCACATCCTCATACTTCTCAATATTCTTTAAGGTGGTATTATGCTCTTTCATCAGCTCCTCAATTTCCAAACCGATCAATTTATAAAGACGCATGTCCAGGATTGCAGTCGCCTGCGCCTCGGTAAAACAAAGCTCTGATGCCATTTTTTTTGAAGTTCTGGATTTGAACTTAATGCCTTCCGTCACACCGTTTACCAGACATTCTTTCACCTGCTTCTGATTCTTACTGCCTCGCAGGATCTCGATAATCAAATCAATCACATCACACGCTTTGATCAGACCCTCTTGAATTTCTTTTTTCTCCAGTTCCTTGTTCAGCATCGTACGGTATTTGCGTGTGTTCACCTCAAACTGAAAATCAATGTGATGCTCAATAATCTTCTTTAGGCTTAGCGTTTCCGGTCTGCCGTCCGCCACTGCCAGCATATTCACGCCAAAGGTATCCTCCAGACGCGTTTTTTTATAAAGCATATTGATGAGATTGTCTGTGTCAGCATTTTTTCTCAGCTCCAGCACGATACGAATTCCATCCTTGGAGGACTGATTGGAAATATCAACGATATCCGTCGTCTTTTTCGTCTCCACCAGAGTCGCCACATCATTTAAAAACTTGCCGATATTCGCACCAACCATCGTATATGGGATCTCTGTGATTACCAGATTCGTCCTACCGCCCTTTGCCTGCTCCACCTGTACTTTTCCGCGCAGCTTAATCTTGCCGGTGCCAGTCTCATAGATTTCCTTTAGTTCATCCTTGTTTACCACGATCCCGCCAGTTGGAAAATCCGGACCCTGCACATACTTCATCAGTTCATCTGTGGTAATATCATTATTTTTAATCGTTGCCACAACGGCATCCACCACTTCTGCGAGATTATGCGGCGGAATACTCGTCACCATGCCGACCGCAATGCCGTCCGAACCGTTTACCAACAAATTCGGCAAACGTACCGGAAGTACCTCCGGCTCCTTTTCCGTCTCGTCAAAATTCGGTAAAAAATCAACAACATTTTTATCAAGATCGCTCAAAAACGCTGTTTGCGTGATTTTCTGCAGGCGTGCCTCTGTATATCGCATTGCTGCCGCACCGTCACCCTCAATCGAGCCAAAGTTACCGTGACCATCTACCAGCGGCAGACCTTTTTTAAAATTCTGTGCCATCACAACCAGTGCCTCATAAATCGAGCTGTCGCCGTGCGGATGATATTTACCCATCGTATCCCCGACAATACGCGCACATTTACGGTACGGGCGGTCAAATCGAATTCCCAGTTCATACATATCATAGAGTGTTCTTCTCTGCACCGGCTTCAGCCCATCGCGCACATCCGGCAAGGCACGAGAAATGATTACACTCATAGCATAATCAATATAAGATTTCTGCATGATCTCCGAATACTCGGTCCGGATGATCTGTTCTTCTTTTCTTTCCATATCATTCTCCTCGCTCAAGGTAAACTGTCTTTATGATAGTTTCCTTACGCATCCACTTCCGCTTCCTGTGCGTGCTCATAAATAAACGCCCTGCGCGGTGGAACATCCGTTCCCATCAGCATTTCCGTAACACTTGACGCCATGCGTGCATCTTCGATCTCCACACGTTTTAAAATACGGGTTTCAGGATTTAAAGTTGTATCCCAGAGTTGATCAGCATCCATTTCACCAAGCCCTTTATATCGCTGCAGGGTAAAATTTTTATGTGTCTTTCTGTATTTTTCCAGCGCCTTGTCATCATACAGATATTCTTCCTCCCCACGTGCCGGCATTGCCTTATAAAGCGGCGGCATCGCAATATAAACATGTCCCTCATAAATCAGTTCGGGCATAAAACGGTAAAACAGGGTTAGAAGCAACGTACTGATATGCGCTCCATCCACATCAGCATCCGCCATAATGATAATCTTGTCATAGCGCAGTTTAGTAATATCAAAATCATTTCCGTATCCTTCCGAAAATCCACAGCCGAACGCGTTGATCATCGTTTTAATCTCCGCATTTGCCAGCACCTTATCAATACTTGCTTTCTCCACATTCAAAATTTTTCCGCGAATCGGCAGGATTGCCTGATAATTACGGTCACGGGCCGTCTTTGCGGAACCGCCTGCAGAATCTCCCTCAACAATAAAAATTTCGCAAAGTTCCGGTTTTCGACTCTCACAATTCGCCAGCTTACCATTACTGTCAAACGAATATTTCTGTTTCGTCAATAAGTTTGTTTTCGCTTTTTCTTCTGTCCTACGGATCTTCGCCGCACGCTCCGCACAGGAAAGTACCTTTTTCAGCGTTTCCAGATTACGGTCAAAAAACAATACCGCTTCATCTCCGACTACTTTAGATACTGCTCTGGATGCATCCTGATTATCCAGTTTCGTCTTCGTCTGTCCTTCAAAACGCGGTGCCGGATGCTTGACGGAAACGACTGCCGTCATACCGTTTCGAATATCGGCACCGGTAAAATTCGCATCTTTTTCCTTTAAAATGCCAAGTTCTCTGGCATATGTATTCATAATTGCAGTAAAGGCCGTCTTAAAACCGGTCAGATGAGTTCCGCCCTCCGCATTATAGATATTATTACAGAAGCCCAGCACATTTTCATGAAATTCATTTACATACTGAAATGCGCATTCCACTGTAATCCCTTCCGATTCTCCTTTGAAATAAACAGGCGGATCCTGCACGGCTTCTTTATTTGCATTTAAATCCTTTACAAAGCCCAAAATTCCTTCCGGCTCATGAAATTCCTGATGTTCTGCCTCTTCTCCCCGCCGATCCTCAAAAATAATCTTCAACTCCGGATTCAGATAAGCAGTCTCATGCAGCCGGCTTTTAATTTCATCCGCCGCAAAGCGCGTTTTCTCAAAAATTTCCGGATCTGGCAGAAAATTGATGCAGGTACCAGTCTTCTTTGTCTTCCCGATGGTCGGAAGCAACCCTTTTTCCAGTTTTACTACCGGTACACCACGCTCAAAACGATCATGATGGATCAGTCCTCTCAAATGCACCTGAACATCCAGATAAGTAGAAAGCGCATTTACAACAGAAGATCCCACACCATGCAAACCACCGCTTGTTTTATAGCTTTCATTGTCAAATTTTCCGCCCGCATGCAATGTCGTAAAGACCAGACGTTCTGCCGGAACCCCTTTTTCATGCATGTCGACCGGCACGCCGCGTCCGTCATCAATGACGGTTGCCGAACCGTCCTTTTCCAGAAACACTTCTATTTGCGTACAAAATCCCGCCAGATGCTCATCCACTGCATTATCTACAATTTCATATACCAAATGATTCAGACCCTTGCGTGATACGCTTCCGATATACATACCAGGACGCTTCCGCACTGCCTCCAATCCCTCCAGGACAGAAATGCTGCCTGCATCATAAGTTGTTTTCTTTGCCATACTGCTTTCCTTTCAATTACTGATCCGGTTTGAATTGCCTAATTTTCACAATGTATCATTATAACAAAATTTTGATATGAAATGCAAGTATTTCCTTTTTTAAGCCAAAAGCCTTCTCACAAGAAAAACCGGCCGTCTGTTCTGACAACCGGTTTTCCTCTCATATCTCTTTTTTTGAACAACTCTTACTTTCTTAATACGGATCTCCTACCACATGCACATTGATCAGATTTGTCGTGCCGGACATGCCAAGCGGAACTCCCGCAGTAATGACAGTCACATCGCCCTTTTTGAGAATACCGGCATTCTGTGCCTCCTCAAGGGAATGTTCAAACAGCTCGAACGTATCCTGTTCTTCTTTTGTCTGAACCGGAATCACACCCCAACAGAGATTGAGCTGTCGGCAGACATGCGGATGTGTCGCGCATCCGATGATTGGAGAAGCCGGACGATATTTGGCAATCATATGTGCCGTTTTTCCGGATTTCGTCACTGTAATAATAGCCGCTGCATTCAAATCATGCGCTGTCGAACAAGTAGCATAGGAAATAGCTTCCGTAATATCCTGTTTTCCGCCTGTCGTTGTGTAACGATTAAAACGGTTTACATAATCAATATCCTGCTCCGTAAATTCCGCAATACGCACCATCGTCTGCAAGGTTTCTACCGGATACTTTCCAGCCGCAGTCTCCCCCGAAAGCATAATTGCGCTGGTGCCGTCATAAATCGCATTCGCAACGTCTGTTGCCTCCGCTCTAGTCGGACGCGGATGAGAAATCATGGAATCCAACATTTGTGTTGCCGTAATTGCAATCTTACCTGCTGACACCGCTCTCTTGATCATAATTTTCTGAATCGACGGCACCTTTTCCAACGGAATCTCCACCCCGAGATCACCACGCGCGATCATAATACCATCGGCTACTTTGAGGATTTCATCAAGATTATTGACACCCTCCATATTTTCAATCTTCGCGATAATCTGCATTGTATGACAGTTTTCTTCTTCTAAGATCTTGCGGATCTCCAGAATATCATCTGCTGTTCTGGTAAAGGACGCCGCAATAAAATCAAAACCATTCTTAATTCCAAACAAAATGTCCGAACGATCTTTTTCGCTCACAAACGGCATAGACAGAGAAACGTCCGGAACGTTTACGCCTTTATGGTTCGAGATCTGTCCTGAGTTTAACACTTCACAAATAATATCCGTGTCCGTCACCTCTTTGACTTTCATGCCAACCAGTCCGTCGTCAATCAGAATCATATTTCCCGGTTTGACATCATTTACCAGATTTTTATAGGTAATCGATACCTGTGTGCTGTCGCCGTCGATTTCTTTTGTCGTCAGCGTAAACGTCTGTCCCTTTTTCAATTTTACCGGTCCTTGCGCAAAATCCTTTAAACGAATCTCCGGTCCCCTGGTATCCAAAAGCGCAGCCACCGGTTTTTTCGCATTATTTCTGGCTTTTTTTAAAGAAACAAACCTGCCGCGCTGTTCCTCATGATCACCGTGAGAAAAATTAAAACGCGCCACATTCATACCTGCGTTGATCAGTCCTTCCATAATTCCCGGCTGATCTGTAGATGGTCCCAATGTACAGATAATCTTTGTTTTTCTAAACATATTCTCTCTCCATTTCTTATTTATTCTAACGAACAGACATCTGTTGCCTGTCTCGTATTGCCTTTACAAAATGTGTTTTCTAATTTTTGTCCGTGCCGTTACAATATAAATTTACGGATAATTTCAGCGATGCCGTCATGATTATTATCATACTCCGTGATATAATCCGCGTGTGCTTTCACACCCTCATCAGCATTTTTCATAGCCACACCGATTCTGGTCATCTCCAGCATAGAAATATCATTCTGCGCATCTCCGGCTGAAACGGTATTTTCAATCGGAACTCCCAACCGCTCACACAAAATGCGAATCGCACTTCCCTTTGAAACACCAGGCGATACCACTTCCAGATAATAATCACTTGAAAAAAAGGTATCCAATTTCCCTTCCGCCCAGGAGCGAATCTCCGTCTGAAAGTTCCGTATTTTCCGTTTATCATCATAGCTGATTACAATCACCTTTTCCGGCGCGCCAGAAAGTGTCTTACAGACATCTTCTGTCAGAACCGCCTCCATATTGGTATAGCCAAGATACTGATGCAGTTCTCTGGTGTCACGCTCCGCAAGGACCTTCGTTCCCTCATAAGTGTGCGCATAAAGACCATATGCGTAAGCCGCATCCATTACGCGACGCACCAGCATAAGCGGAACCGTGCGGCGACTGATCGCTTTTTGCCTGCGAAGGTCATAAATACAGGCTCCGTTAAAAGTGATCGCATAGCATCCATCTGTCGTCAAACCAAGCTTTTGAGCCAAAGCGACCGCGCTTGAAGTTGCGCGTCCGGTAGAAAATACAACTTTATGCCCCATTTTTAACATCGTCCTGATAGCCTCCATATTTACAGGACTGATTTTTTTTTCATCATTTAATAACGTTCCGTCTAGATCTGTAAATAAAATTTTTGTTTCTGTTATCTTCATCATTTTCTCCCGGCACGTAAATTTGCCAAAACAGTGTAAGGAATCTTTAGATTACCGCGACCGCATCCAAGATCGATGGTCGGCTTATTATTCCCGTGAAAATCAGACCCTCCGGAAATTTGCAGCCCATAACGTTTTGCCAGCAGGCGAACCAGACTTTCCTCCTGCTGCGAATGCGTAGAATAGATTGCCTCAATACCGACAAGCCCGGCTTTTTTCAACGAACCGAGCAGTTCATGCATCTGTTTCTCCGATAGACGGTACAGCATCGGATGCGCCAGCACCGCGATACCGCCGCACTCGGCAATGAGCCGAACCGCCTGCATCGGTGTAACATGCTCACGCGGCACGAAACATGGTTTCCCCTCTCCGATATAATTTTCAAATGCTTCCTTCATATCCGAAACAATCCCCGCATCCAGAAGATAACGCGCAAAATGGGCACGTGTCCAGACTGCATCTCCAAAAGCCATCTGCATTTTCTCATGGGAAATATCAAAACCATATGCCTGCATTTTGGCAATCATCTTATCATTGCGAAGATTGCGCGATTCACGGAAGCGACAAAGCTGTTCCGTAAATTCCGGCAGCGTATCCTTTATATCCAGACCAACAATATGAATATCTTTTCCCTGATATTCCGTAGAAAATTCTATTCCGGAGACAATCTCAAGATTCGTCCCTTGTGCCGCCGTGCGTGCTCGAAAAAGCCCGGCTGTCGTATCGTGATCCGTCAATGCAATCGCACGCAGCCCTTTTTTTATTGCATATACAACTAGTTCTTCCGGAGAAAGGGTTCCATCGGAACAATCAGAATGAGTATGAAGATCAATCATTTCCATTTTCGTATTCTGCCTCCTGTTTTTCCTTTCCCAGTATACAAAAAAGTACTCTCAGATTCAAGCATATAACCGCTATACACAATGTAAAAATTTTTTTACAATTTTTTTTAAAAAAGTACTTGCTTTTTTTTTAATCATAGGTTATTATATGGAAGTACGGTTCGTTGGTCAAGCGGTTAAGACGCCGCCCTCTCACGGCGGAAACAGGGGTTCGATTCCCCTACGAACTGCTGCAAAACCATGAAATGCTTATCTAAGTGTTTCATGGTTTTTTGTGTATAAAAACACTTATTATTTACGGAAAGGACGCATACTTATCTGCGCACAGGAATCTTTATGGAAACAACCATGACCGTCGGTTCTCCGGCAAAAATTATTTTTAATTTTATGGTTCCCATCTGTCTTGGCAATTTATTTCAACAAGTCTATACCATGGTCGATACCGTTGTAGTTGGAAGATTTGTCGGTACAACAGCGCTCGCTGCTGTCGGCTCAACAGGAACAATCAACTTTCTGATCCTCGGCTTTCTGATGGGATTGACTGCCGGTATTACGGTACTAACCAGTCAGCGTTTCGGTGCCGGCGATATCCCGGGCATGCGAAAAACCGTCGGATCAGCCATTTTCATCTCTGTCATTGCTTCTGCTGTCATGACTTTGTTTAGCATGGTATTCATGAAACCTCTTCTTCATCTCATGAATACCCCAGATGATATGATGCAGGATGCCTATACCTATATCATGATTATCTGTGGCGGTATTTTTGCCTCCGTTATGTACAATCTGTTTGCGGGTATCCTGCGTGCGCTCGGAAACAGCAAGGTACCGCTGTATTTCCTGCTCTTTTCCGCGATGCTCAATATCATACTCGATCTGGCGCTGATCCTGATCTTCCACATGGGCGTAGCCGGAGCAGCTTGGGCAACTGTTATTTCACAAGGTGTTTCCGCAGTGCTGTGTCTGCTCTATATTATTAAGAAAGTTCCTCTTTTGGCGCTTTCCAAAGAAGACTTCCGTCCACAGGGACTGTTGATCAAGAATCAACTTTCCGTTGGACTTCCGATGGCACTGCAGTATTCCATCACTGCGATTGGTACTCTGATGGTGCAGTCCTCTCTGAATACATTCGGCTCACTTCATGTAGCAGCTTTCACTGCTGCCAGCAAAAGTGAACAGATCGTCGGACAGTTTTATGTTGCGATGGGTACGGCAATGGCTACCTACGCTGCCCAGAACGTCGGTGCCGGCCGTATTGACCGTGTACGCCAAGGATTCCGCTCCTCAACAATCATAGGTATTGTCTACTCTGTCATTTCCGGTGTAATCGTATTTTTCTTCGGTTATCTGATCACTGGTCTGTTTGTCAGCGAAAACCTTGCCGAGATTTCTCCGCTGGTAAATATTTATATGCGATGTACATCACTGTTTTTCATCCCGCTGGCAATTGTCAATCTCTATCGCAACGGTCTGCAGGGGATGGGATTCGGTATTATGCCGATGATGGCCGGCGTGGCAGAACTGGTTGGCCGCGGAGCTGCTGCTATGGCCGCATCTCATTATAATAGCTACACCGGTATCTGTATGGCAAGCCCGGTAGCCTGGATACTGGCAGCAGCGCTTCTTCTTATCATGTATTGGTTGATTATGAAGAAATATAAAAAGGCGGCTTAATTGTCCGCCTTGCTTTTTTTCTTCTGAGATGATAACATATTTTACAGAAAGCATGAGGAGGAATTCTACCTATGGGATACATCAGTCACCGTTCTGAGGAATCTGTTGAAGATTATCTGGAGACCATCTATCTGTTAAGCAAACGTCTTCCAGTCGTCCGCTCGATCGATATTGTAAATGAGATGCATTTTTCCAAGCCGAGCGTCAGCGTAGCTATGAAAAATCTTCGTAACAAAAATTATATTACCGTTTCCGATGAAGGCTATATTACTCTGACAAACGAAGGAAAAAAACTTGGACAAGGTACTTACGAACGTCACACACTACTGACCGACTGGTTGGTTCGTCTCGGAGTAGACCCACAGGTTGCGGCAGTGGATGCCTGTAAAATGGAACATGATATTAGTCAAGAAAGCTTTGAAGCAATGAAAAAAGTAATTCTTAAGTAAAAAATAACTTCGCGTTTTTTAACGCGAAGTTATTTTTTACAGCATCTCTTCGATCTGCTGCAGTTCCTGCATGATCCCCTTCTGCCGTTCCGAGAACAGCAGACTCTTATTATACTGATAAAAGCGATCACATCCATTCGTATCAATAAACCATACCGCATAATAATCAGTATTTAATTCCGTAATAAAAATCACCATCTCCTGACTGTCGCCAAACGCCTGTTCCATAAAATCAAATACATAATTCAAGGCTGTATCCGTCTGCCGCATTCCTTCTTCCATTGCAGACACTTCTTCTGCGAACCGTCCTTTCAGCCAGGAAAGCATTTTCTCACCGTCCACCTGCATTTCTTTTGCTTTTAACTCATATTGCTCAAGCTTATGCAGAATCTCCATACGGATATGTTCTTCGTCTTTCGTGAGCTGCTCCGCCCTGCGCAGCTTTTCCAAAAGTTCTGCGTACTGCCAGATAATTTCCGGCAATTCCAGCATTCCGTACTTTTTTACTTCCTCAAATAGCCCTGTCACAATCGCATCCGTACACCACATCTTTCGGAAACGTTCGTGCATTGCAGAAAGGAGAAGCGACGTCACGCTGAGTTTTTCATCAAAGGACGCACGACGCACCCGGTCAAGCGCCGGTTCTCCGATGTTCCCCAGCAGGATTTCCTGTACCTGATAATCCTTTTTATATTTATTATACAGTTCCAGATAATTTGCAAAATCCTTCGCTACTTTCCAGTGCTGGATATATTGTACAACCACCTCACGATCCATCGTTTTACCAAGCATCTCATATGTCTCTAAAAGCCTTGACAAGTCCTCCCAGCCGCGGGCTGTGGCAAAAAGTCTGCCATCTACGGTTGTCTCCACTTTATAGAAATTCTCTTTTTTCAATTCCAAATAAGAAAGGATCGCGCTGTGAACCCCTACACCATAAGCATATTCCTTCCAGACAGCGAAATCTGCTTCCACCTCGATCTTCTTGATACGATCCAGCGTAGCAACATCAAATTCACGTACCGATTTATTATACTCCGGCGGATTGCCTGCTGCGGCAATGATCCAGCCTTCCGGAATTTTCCGATTTCCAAACATCTTGCACTGCAGAAACTGCAGCATTGCCGGAGCAAGCGTCTCAGAAACACAGTTGATCTCATCAATAAATAGTATCCCCTCTTTAATCCCGGTCTCTTCAATCTTCTCATACACGGAGGCAATAATCTCACTCATCGTATATTCCGTTACCGAATAGGTTTGTCCACCGAACCGTTTTTCACGGATAAACGGCAAACCAATTGCACTCTGGCGCGTGTGATGCGTAATCGTGTAAGATACCAGACCAATCTTTTTTTCTCTGGCAATCTGCTCCATAATCTGTGTCTTTCCGATTCCCGGCGGTCCGATCAGCAGAAGCGGTCTCTGCTGATTTGTCGGAATCCGGTATTCGCCATATTCATTTTTACTTAAATATGCATCAATGGAATTTTTGATTTCTTCCTTTGCACGTTTGATATTCATGCTTCTTTTTTCGCTCCCATCTTCTCTAAATCTCTTCTCGGTATCATCAGCTTCATCGCCCACGGAGGTACCTCTGCCTCTCGCTCTTCCTCCTCTATAAACAGAAATGCCGTCTGGAACGGCGGCATCCGCTGAGGATATATACCAAAGCCGTCCGTAAAATACAAAAGTCCTTTCAAATTCGTAAATTCTTTTTTACGGCAGAGTGTTTCCACATACTCAAATGCCGGTCTGAAATCTGTCCCACCGCTGCCGATCACCTCAAAACACTCCATATAATCAGCCAATTCTTCCATGCTCTCCACTTTCACATCCGACTGCACCTTTTCATCGCACTGAATAATATGCAGATTCATTTTACGAAAAAAGTTTTCTTCTTCTTTTAAAATCGAATAAGTTTCCTCTAAAAATGCGCGTACCAAGTCTCCGGAACAAGACATGGATGTATCGATCACAACCGCAAACTCTTCCACTTTTTTTACTTCTTTCGTCTCCTGCGGCTCGATCAGCGGCATATTACCGTACATTGAAAGTCCAAAGCTGTAAAAAACATAATCGAACTGGTCAGGATCCACCTGCATCTCTTCTTTCACCACAGCAAATTTCTGCAGAAATGTACGGTAATCCATGGTCTCGCGATGTGAGATGCGCAGCTGTTCCTTCAATCCACCATCTGCCTCGGAAGCTTCTTTAGAAAAAGCATCCAGATCCATTTCCATCTTCTCACTGATGTCCTTCCACTTGTCCCGTGTCCGTTCTTCCTGCGGATTCTGCGGTTTTTGACACCAATAACTGTGATCATCCACGCAAAACTCCCGCAGCAGCTTTTCCTTTTTTCTTTCCTTGGGTGGATTCCGATCAAAATAATGACAAATTCCTTCTGCTGTCAGTACCTTCATCGCCTCACCGAGTTCTTTATAGGTACTCTCGCGCAACCAGGAAACCGGCAGCCTGACACAGCGAATCTGCATCTCATCAATAATTGATTCCATTGCAATATCACATGCCAGATCCCAATACGGCGAATCCTTTGGAGCCTCACGGAACACATGACCAAACAAGCAATGCAGCACTTGATGCAGATACAAACGATTGATGATCTTGCGATTATTCTTAAAATAACCTCCCAAAACTTGCGCATTGTAAAAAATAGTATTTCCATCTGTAGCAACACTCTCTATGCGGCTGTCCATCGCAAATCCGAGCGCCGACAACGCCACATCCAGAAAACGCATATGAAGATACAATTCATTCCTGGCATTAAATAAAATATGCCGTCCCACTGCTTCCAGCCGCGCGACAAATTCGCTGCCGTCCGTATGTTCGATGTCTGCCATCTTTTTCTTTTCGTTTCCCTGCAGATGTTCTAATTCAAATTTTTCCACCTTGAACCTCTTCCATTTTACCAGTCAAACGTTTTCTTTATCTGCTTTTTGTGCCGAAACTTATAGTCAAGCAAAAAACTCTGTATTTCCACGCGTCCCTGCATGTTTGCCTTTCGGACCAACTCTGTCAATTCTTCTGCGCTCCAGTCAATAAAGGTACTAATATATTCCAAACGCTCATTCTGCTCAAATTCAATACACCAGGCCGCTGCTGACATACGGTGCTCAATCAAAAATGATTGATAACAGCCTTCTGCTTCCTCCGAAAGCTGATAAGGATACTGCAGCCGAAACAACGCCAGCTCCATACAGAAATCCTCACTTTCCAGATACTGTGCTTCAAAGAAAAATCGATCAAACTCCGTATATTGAAATACACCGTCTTGAAAGCACTGGCGATAATGATAACCGGAGCCATGAAATTTTGTTTCTAAAATCCGCGCCGGTGTATTTTCCACTGCTTCCTCATAATATTCCGGAAACAACAGCTTTGCCTGCTTTCCTCCACCATATTCCAGTGTAATGTATAACTCCTGGCGCAGCTCCGCCGTCACATCCTTAAAGACGTAGCCAGATGCGTTCTCCATAAAAAAATGCAGTTTCTTCACGCGCACACATCCTGTAAATGCTCCACCACCAATGTCCAGCGATCGGTGTGTCATCGTTAACTTTTCCAGATTACGGCAACCATAAAACGCATATTTCCCGATACTCTGCAACGTTTTCGGCAAAACCAACTCCTTTAGCTGCATACCGCAGATCGGACGTCTCTCGTCTTTGATCAGCCTCGCCTCTGAAAATGCATACTCATCCAGCCGAATGACCGGATATCCATTCAGCTGTTCCGGGATCTCGACCCGTTCCTCCTCTCCGTAACAGTGCTCCAGTACTGCGCCGCCCTTTTCTATCCGATATTTATATTCCATCTCCATGAAAAAAGGTGCAGCCCAAAGACTGCACCATACCTTTCCTTCCTCTATTCTGCTTCTTTGGCGCTCAGATCACTAATATAAGTATCAAGTGCAGCCGTGTTTACCTCATAGCTTGGTACCGGCGGCACATAAAAGCGGTCGATTGCTGAGTAACAGATCCAGCCAGCAAGCACAAGACCTGCCACGCCTCCGCCGATCTTCCACAGCATCTTCTGACGCTTTTCTTTCTTCATGATCTCTTTTCTGTGCGCTTTCTGCTCTTTATAACGATCTACTTTTGCCTGACTCATATGCCATTCACCTCTATCCTGCCGTTCTTTACGACACTGCGCGTTATACCGCACTTCTGCCGTATGCCTTTTCTCAGTGTAGCATATTTTTTTATAAAATACAATCCATTAAATCACAACAATGATACCGCCGTCATTTGCATACAAACTGCTGATTCCTCTGGTATCAAGGATCACCACATCCTTCACATGCAATTTTTCCAGCAGCGCCTCTTTTACCATCTGTGCTCTTGCCGGACAATTACAATGTGCGATCGCCAGAATCCGATTCTCCGCATTTTTCACCTCAGAAGAAATAATATCCACCATCTTTACCAATGCTTTATTGATACCACGCACCTGCGCCACCGGTTCAATCGTTCCCTCTTTCGTGCCGATCATCACCGGCTTAATCTTCAGTGCCGTTGCCAGCATTGCCTTCATTGTGCTAAGACGTCCGTTTTTACGAAGTGTCTCTAGGCTCTCCAGCACAAACCACGTGCCTTTTTCGTGGATAAATGCCTCCACGGTCTTCACTGTCTCTTCAAACGACATACCGGCCGCTTCACATTCCATGATCTTCAACCCGATCACCGTCTCACCAACAGAAGCTGAACAGGAATTAAACACATGAATTTTCCGTTCCGGATGCTCTTCCAGCAACAAATTTCTGCCAAGCTGAGCGCTGTTGTAAGACCCACTCAACTCCGCAGAAAGCGTTACCGCATAAATATGATCCGCATCACAGTCAAATTCATTTTTGTACGCCTCCGGTGACGGACATGCAGACTTGGGACAATTCGGGCTGGCCGCCACCTTTGCCAGAAAATCTGCCTGATCAAAAGTCTCATCATCCACAATTGTATATTCATCTACATAAATAGTCAACGGAGCTGTAACAAAATATCCGCTGTTCTTCATCTCTTTCGTCAATTCTCCGCAACTGTCAATCACCACTTTATAACTCATGGCATACATCCTCCTAATAAAAACGCCTTACATATCTTGTTTTCTCCCCATGATTGCGAAATATGCATGACGCTCGGTTTTGTTTTCATTATTTTTAAATCTGGTTTTTAATACTACATAATCATAGCACACATAAACAGCTTTGAAAAGTGTTTTCTGCTTTTCATTTTTAAAAATCTGTCGTATACTAAGAGTTAAGTTTTTTATAGAAACAGCAATCCAAAAGACAGGAGAACGCAGTATGATCGCGCTTCACATTACCAATATCAAGCAATTTATGAACCGTCTTTTTCTCTGTGAAGATTTCGATGCCTTCCGCCTCTCTGAGGCAACCTTTGTGACCTTTGGCACCTTTCACATTGACGGGCTCTTTCAGAAAGAATACTACAGCAGCGAAGAGCTGGAAGAAATGCAGTTTATCGATGATCCCCATCTATCCTGGCGGCAGGCGCGTCCCTTTGCACTTACAATAATCAAAGGAAAACACACGCCGTTAGAATTTAAAATCGTTTTCCGTCTCTCCTGTGCTAATGTACAGCGCCTTCTGCAGCAATCAGGACTTGCCTTTACCCCCGGTGACGTTAGTGGTTTATTCCTGAACCTGCATTTTCAGGCCGGCTGTCTGACCTGTACGACCGGTACGGCGCTTCGTACCTTTACACTGGACAAATCGCTCGACCGCATCTGGGATGAAATGATAACCAGGTTCTTTCTGCAAAAAAACATCTCTTTTGAAAAAAAATAAGTTTTTCCTCGTTGTTAGCACTCATCTTTATTGAGTGCTAATTTTTTCTTGACATTCCATTTTTTCAGTATTATACTAAGGATAGTTTCGGGCGGAAATAATTTTTCTCCGCTATGATAAATCTATGTTAGAGGTGATTGAATATGAGTAAAACAGGCAATCTTTCGATCAACAGCGAAAACATTTTTCCGATCATCAAAAAATGGCTCTATTCCGACCACGACATTTTCATGCGTGAGCTGGTTTCAAACGGATGCGATGCCATCACAAAACTAAAAAAACTTTCTCTGATCGGTGAATTCACATTCCCGGAAAATTACAAAAACAAAGTGGAAGTGATCGTCAATGCCAAAGAAAAAACCATGAAGTTTATTGATACCGGTCTTGGTATGACCGCAGATGAGGTTGAGGAATACATCACTCAGATTGCGTTCTCCGGCGCGACCGATTTTCTTGAAAAATACAAGGACAACGCCAACGGCGATGAAATCATCGGCCATTTTGGTCTGGGCTTCTATTCCGCATTTATGGTAGCGGACGAAGTGCATATTGATACCCTCTCCTACAAAGATGGTGCAACTGCAGTTCACTGGGAATGCGACGGCGGTACACAATACACAATCGGCGAAGGTACGAAAACTACAATCGGTACTGAAATCACTCTCTTCTTAAATGAAGAAAGTCTGGAATTCGCTAACGAATACCGCGCACGTGAGGTATTGGAAAAATATTGTTCCTTTATGCCAACAGAGATCTATCTGACAAATGCAGAGGCAGAGCCGCAGTATGAAACCATTTTAAAGGAAGAACTGCGTGAAGACGATACCGTAATCGAATATATCCATGAGGATGCCAAAACCGAGGAAAAAGAAAACGAAAACGGAGAAAAAGAAATTGTCGAGATTTCTCCTGCACAGGAAAAAGTAAAAATCGCCAAACGTCCGGTTTCCATCAGCGATACCCATCCTCTGTGGACCAAACATCCGAATGAATGTACAGACGATGAATACCGTGAATTCTATCGCAAAGTATTTCTGGATTACAAGGAACCACTGTTCTGGATTCACCTGAACATGGACTATCCGTTCAATTTAAAGGGTATCCTGTACTTCCCGAAGATCAATACCGAATATGATTCCATTGAAGGAACCATCAAGCTGTACAACAATCAGGTATTTATCGCAGATAATATCAAGGAAGTCATTCCAGAATTCTTAATGCTGCTCAAAGGCGTGATTGACTGCCCGGATCTTCCGCTTAACGTTTCCAGAAGCGCGCTGCAGAATGACGGTTTTGTAAAGAAGATTTCTGATTACATCAGTAAAAAAGTAGCAGACAAGCTCTCCGGCATGTGCAAAACCGACCGTGAAACCTACGAAAAATATTGGGATGATATCAGTCCGTTCATCAAATTCGGTTGCCTGAAAGATGAAAAATTCAGCGGTCGTATGATGGACTACATTCTGGTAAAAAATCTCGATGGCAAATATCTGACGCTGGATGATTTTATTCAGGAAAATAAAAAAGAAGCTCCGGCAGAGGAAAACACAGACACCACAGAAGATACCGAAACTGTGGAAAACCCAGAAAAGGAACCGGAAACTACTATGCTCTTCTATGTAACAGATGAAGTACAGCAGAGTCAGTACATCAACATGTTCAAAGAAGAAGGTCTGGATGCTGTTATTTTAAAACATAACATTGACGCTCCGTTTATCACACATGTGGAACAGAAAAAAGAACATGTTCGTTTCCAGCGTATCGACGCAGATGTGACCGACACCTTCAAAGAGGAGACCTCTGAGGAAGAGCAAAAGTCCATGACTGATACCTTAACAGAAGTATTCCGCAAAGCGCTCGGCAATGACAAACTGGATGTCAAAGTAGAAAAACTGAAAAACGCCAAGGTTTCTTCTATGATTACTCTCTCCGAAGAAAGCCGTCGTATGCAGGAAATGATGAAAATGTACAATATGTACGGTATGGATCCATCCATGTTCGGTGGTGCTGAAACATTGGTGTTAAATGCAAACCATCCGCTTGTACAGTTTATTTTAAACAACAAAGATTCCGAACAGATTCCGATGATGTGTGAACAGCTTTACGATATGGCTATGCTGGCACATGCTCCGCTCTCTCCGGAAGCTATGACAAAATTCATCGCCAGAAGCAACGATATCATGATGCTGCTGACAAAATAACATAAAGATATTTTCTCTCTATAAAACGACAGGGCCGGATGATCCGACCCTGTTTTTTCTTGTTTACTTTCTATTTTTCCAATCCCTTCATCGTCAGCTGGATCCTCTTTCTCTCAAGATCCACACTCATAACCTTAACATCCACAATGTCTCCAACGCTGACTGCTTCAAGCGGATGTTTGATGAATTTTTTATCTGTGATCTGTGAAATATGTACCAATCCGTCCTGATGCACACCGATATCAACAAATACACCAAAATCGATAACATTGCGTACAGTACCTTTGAGCTGCATGCCCGGCTTTAAATCCTTCATTTCCAGTACATCGGTACGCAGAATCGGTCCCGGCATTTCCTCTCGCGGATCTCGTCCCGGTTTTTCCAGTTCCTTAACAATATCACGCAGAGTAATCTCACCGATTTCCAGTTCCTCCGCTAACTTTTTATAGTCTTTTACTTTTTTAGAAAGTCCGCCAAGGCCCCCCGCTGCAATCTGATCCGGTGTATATCCAAGTTTTGCAAGCAGCTGCTGTGCTGCCGGATAACTCTCCGGGTGAACACTTGTAGCATCCAGCGGATTTTTGCCGCCGCTGATGCGCATAAAGCCTGCACACTGCTCAAATGCTTTCGGACCAAGTTTCGCTACTTTCAAAAGTTCACGTCGATTGCTGAATCTGCCATTTTCTTCCCGGTAAGCGACAATATTTTTTGCAATTGTCTTGCTGATGCCGGAAACATATTCCAACAGGGAAGCCGATGCAGTATTCAAATCTACGCCAACCTTATTTACGCAGTCTTCCACTACTCCCTCGAGCGTCTCTCCAAGCTTTTTCTGATTCATATCATGTTGATACTGACCGACACCAATGGATTTCGGATCGATCTTCACCAATTCTGCCAACGGATCCTGTACTCTGCGAGCAATTGATGCCGCACTTCTCTGACCAACATCAAATTCCGGAAATTCTTCTGTTGCCAGCTTGCTCGCTGAATAAACAGACGCGCCTGCCTCATTCGTGATCACGTAATGTACCGGAACAGACAGTTCTTTTAATAAATCCACAATAATCTGCTCCGATTCTCTGGAAGCGGTTCCGTTTCCGAGTGAAATCAGTGTAATGTTATATTTGTCAATAAAGCGTTTTAAAGTATCTTTTGCTGCCCGGATCTTCTGTTCATTCGTCGGTGCAGTCGGATAGATGACTGCTGTATCAAGCACCTTTCCGGTTGCGTCCACAACGGCCAATTTACAGCCGGTACGAAATGCAGGATCCCATCCAAGTACCACCTGCCCGACTATCGGAGGCTGCATCAGCAACTGTTCCAGATTTTTACCGAATACATAGATTGCACCTTCCTGTGCCTTCTCTGTCAGTGTGCTGCGAATCTCACGCTCAATCGCCGGAGCAATCAGACGCTGGTAACTGTCTGCAGCTGCTTCCTTCAATACAGAAGAAGTATTCGGATTCTCCCGACTGATTACCTTACGTTCCAAATAGGAAAGAATTTTTTCCTGCGGTGCCTCGATTTTTACTGTAAGGACCTTTTCTTTTTCTCCACGGTTAATCGCCAGAATACGGTGTCCAGCCACCTTCGGGATTGCCTCGGAAAATTCATAATACATCTCATAAACAGACTGTTGTTCTTTTTCCTTTGCTTCCGCTGTCAACATGCCTTCTTTTTCCGTAAGTTCCCGAATGTAGGTACGATACACGGCATCATCCGAAATACCTTCCGCGATAATATCCATTGCTCCCTGAATCGCTTCTTCCGGTGAGTGTACGTCTTTTTCCGAATTTACATATGCCTGCGCTTCTTTTTCAAGCGGTTGATTTGTCATCTGCAAAAGAATGATATTTGCCAGACCTTCCAGACCTTTTTCCTTTGCCACTGTCGCTCTGGTGCGGCGCTTCGGTCGATACGGACGATATAAATCATCCACCAACACCTGTGTCTGCGCTGCCAGAATCTGCGCCTTTAATTCCTCCGAAAGCTTTCCCTGTTCCTCAATACTGGAAAGCACCTGCTGTTTTTTCTCTTCGAGATTACGCAGATACATCAGTCTCTCATGCAGCTTACGAAGCTGTTCATCATTTAAAGAACCGGTCATTTCCTTACGATAGCGGGAAATAAACGGTATCGTATTTCCCTCATCAATCAATTTTACTGCTGCTTCTATCTGCCACAGTTCAACCTGCAGCTCTTCTGTCAATTGTCTGTTAATGTCCATATATTTCCTGCCTTTTCTATCTTATACGGATCATGCTGATAACCGTACCCAGTTTTTCGGCGCATTTCTGATACTGTGCCTCTGTCATGACCTCTGTCACAAAACCATACTCGCCCTCTACGCCCGGCACATTGATAAATTCCACCGATCCAAACAGATCACGAATCTTTCTGTGATCAGGTATTCCCGATGCCCTGACAAAGAACCGTTTTCTCGAATTGCTGATATCCGTCAGTTCCAGCTTATGTGTACTCCAGAACGACATGATATTGCGGTGAAGATGCTTTGCCTCGTCCACCACATCCGCCACGACTGCACTCGCTGTCGGCAGTTTTCCGGCTCCGCGGCCATAAAACATCGCGTCTCCAAGCACGTTTCCATGCACAAAGATCGCATTAAACACGTCATTAACACTGTACAGAGGATCGCTCGGTCCTACCAACGCCGGAGTTACCATTGCATAAAATTTATCTCCGTCTTTTTTGCTGTATCCAAGCAGCTTAATAGATTTCTGCATCACACGCGCATACTTAAAATCGGTTGCTGTGATTTTGGTAATTCCCTCTGTATAAATATCTTCAAAATCCACATGTCTGCCAAATGCCAGGGAAGAAAGAATCGCAATCTTACGACATGCATCATGTCCTTCCACATCTGCCTCCGGGCTGCGCTCCGCGTATCCCAACGCCTGTGCCTCTTGTAAGACATCCTCATACTCGCGTCCTTCTTTTTCCATTTTTGTCAGCATATAATTGGTTGTTCCATTCAGAATACCGGTAATCTCATCAATTTCATCCGCTGTCAGTGAAGAATTTAAAGGACGGATAATTGGAATTCCGCCACCGCAGCTTGCTTCGAACAGATAGTTGATTTCTCGTTCACGCGCCAGCTGCAAAAGCTCCGGGCCATGCTTTGCCACCAGTTCCTTATTCGATGTACAAACACTTTTACCTGCCAGCAATGCCTGTTTTGTAAATGTGTAAGCCGGTTCCACACCGCCCATCACTTCCACAATAATCTTGACTTCCGGATCGTTCAAGATCACGTTAAAGTCATGCACAATTTTTTCCTGCACCGGATCATTCGGGAAATCCCGCAGATCAAGCACATATTTAATGTTAATCTCTTCTCCGGCCTTTTTATTAATACTGTTGTGATTGGTATTAATTACCTCAACCACACCGGAACCAACGGTTCCGTATCCCAGAACTGCAATCTGAATCATAATTTCCTCCTCAGCTTCCCTCTGCAGAAGCACTATTCTCTACCCAAAATCTTCAAATAATGAATGCCGTTTAAATTCTCCAAATCAGAGAGCATCGTCATCGTATCACCTGTTGACGGCAGAATATCGATACTTAAAGTTAATGAAGCAATTCCGTTAATCGGGATCGTTTGATGAATCGTAAGAATATTCGCATGATAATCCGCAATAACCTGCAGAACATCCGACAATAATCCCGGTTCATCATCCATCTGCATCACGAATGCAATATTTTTACCTTTAGCATTCTCATGAAACGGAAAAATATCATCCTTATATTTATAAAAAGAACTCCGGCTGATCCCTACTGCATCAGCAGCATCCTGTACGGTTTCTGCACGGTCTGACTCCAGAAGTCGTTTCGCCTCCACCACTTTTAGTAGTACCTCCGGCACTGCTTTTTCTTTTACTACATAATACTGACTTTTTGCTGTCATATTCTCCTCCCTCTGCCGGACACACCAGTTTTCTGTGCGTTTCACAAAAACATTTGTTTTCACAGGGAAGATAATAACATATCCCGACCTTGAATGCAAGTCGGGATATCAAAAATAAATTATTCCTCCTCTGACGGACCCAGTGCAATCCATTTCAGATATGCGTTAATAAACAGATCCAGATTTCCATCCAGAACACTGTCCACATTTCCGGTTTCCGCATTAGTACGATGGTCTTTTACCATTGTGTAAGGCTGCATTACATAAGAACGAATCTGATTTCCCCAGCCCATTTCTTTTTTCTCCCCGCGAATACCGGACACTTTTTCTGCATTTTCCTGCTGTTTGAGCAGATACAGTTTTGCTTTCAGCATCTGCATTGCTTTATCCTTATTCTGAAACTGCGAGCGTTCATTCTGGCACTGCACCACAATTCCTGTCGGCAAATGTGTGATACGGATAGCCGAGGACGTTTTATTGATATGCTGTCCACCTGCACCACTGGAGCGATAGGTATCAATCCGCAAATCTTCATCACGAATTTCTACGTCCACATCTTCTTCAATATCCGGCATCACATCACACTGCACGAAAGAAGTCTGACGTTTTCCCGCCGCGTTAAACGGCGAAATACGAACCAAACGATGCACACCCTTTTCAGATTTCAGATAGCCATAGGCATTTTCTCCGCGTACCTCAAACGTCACAGACTTGATCCCCGCCTCATCGCCATCCAGATAATCGAGCACTTCCACCTCAAACCCCTTTTTGTCTGCCCAACGAGTAAACATGCGGTAAAGCATTCCTGCCCAGTCACAGGATTCAGTACCGCCCGCACCTGCATGCAGCGAGACAATGGCATCTGAATTATCATACTCTCCGGAGAGCAGCGTCTTAATACGAATATTTTCGTATGTCTCAATAAAAGTATCGAGAATCTCCTGAATTTCCGGGATCAAAGAAGCATCGTTTTCCTCCTCTGCCATCTCAAGCAAAGTTTCCATCTCTTCGTATTGATCACGCAGCGTCTTGTAAGTTGCCACATCTTCTTTTAAAGTGCTGAGCATTTTCATGGATTCCTGCGAACTTTCCGGATTATCCCAAAAGTCCGGTTCCTCCATCCTTCGCTCTAATTCTTCGATCCTCTGCTGCTTATTAGCGAGGTCAAAGTGAATCCCTCACTTCCAGCAATGGTTTTTCATACGTTCCGAGCGTATAACGGAACTGATCTAATTCGACCACACTGTCACCTTCTTTCAAAATTGTTTTAGCCTGATTAATATTCCTTTATTTCTTGCGTCCGCAGCATTGTTTGTACTTCTTACCGCTTCCGCAAGGACACGGATCATTCGGATAAATCTTATCTTCCGCATGTTTTTTCGGAGCACGCGCCTGACTCTCGTCTTTATTCGTACCAGTTACCCGTGCAACCTCCTCGCGCTCCACCTTTTCTTCCACACGTACATGGAACATCAGACGCACGGTATCAGACTGAATATTTCTGGTCATTTCATCAAACATCTCATAACCATTCATCTTGAACTCAACCAGCGGATCCTTCTGACCGTATGCCTGCAAACCGATTCCCTGACGGAGTTGATCCATATCATCGATGTGGTCCATCCACTTGCGATCAATTACTTTCAGAATAATCACACGCTCCAGTTCGCGCATTTCTTCCGGAGACGGAAATTCTTTTTCTTTTTTATCATAGAGTGCAGCTGCCTTTTCCTGAAGCTCTGCAATCAGTTCTTTTTTACTCTTATTCTTAACATCCTCTTCTGTGAACGGCGTGAACGGAATGATCGGCAAAAGCAGTGTATTTAATTCATTGTAATCCAGATTTCCACTTTCTTCATCCTGACCACACTGCTCTACATAACGTTCTACGGTATCACGAATCATTTTCTCGATAGAGCTACGCATATTCTCTCCATCCAGAACACGACGACGTTCTTTATAAATAATCTCACGCTGCTCGTTATTTACCTGGTCGTATTCCAACAGATTTTTACGAATCGCATAGTTATTGCCCTCAATCTTCTCCTGTGCTTTTTGAATGGAAGAAGACAACATTTTATGCTCGATCTGTTCATTTTCTGCAACGCCCAGTGAACGGAAAATCCCCATCAGACGCTCCGATCCGAACAGACGCATCAGATCATCCTCCAACGAAATATAGAATCTGGATTCACCCGGATCTCCCTGACGTCCGGAACGTCCGCGCAGCTGGTTATCAATACGTCTGGATTCATGACGCTCTGTACCAATAATTTTCAGACCGCCCACGGCTCTGGATGTATCATCCAGTTTGATATCCGTACCACGACCGGCCATGTTGGTCGCAATAGTAACAGCACCATGCTGACCTGCATCGGCAACAATTTCTGCCTCCAGTTCATGGAACTTTGCATTCAGAACTTTATGCGGAATACCCTTTTTCTTCAACATACCAGACAGCAATTCAGAAATATCAATTGTAATCGTACCAACCAAAACCGGCTGTCCTTTTTCATGTGCTCTCTCAATCTCCTCAACAACGGCACGATATTTTTCTTTTTTTGTCATGTAAACGGCATCATCCAGATCCTTACGCGCGATTGGACGATTCGTCGGAATCTCAACAACGTCCATGCCGTAGATATCACGGAACTCCTGCTCCTCTGTTAACGCCGTACCGGTCATACCGGCTTTCTTTGTATACTTATTGAAGAAGTTCTGGAAAGTGATAGTCGCAAGCGTCTTACTCTCGCGTTTTACCTTCACATGTTCTTTTGCCTCAATTGCCTGGTGCAAACCATCGGAATAACGTCTGCCCGGCATGATACGTCCGGTAAATTCATCGACGATCATAACCTGATCATCCTTCACCACGTAATCCTGATCGCGGAACATCAGGTAATTTGCACGCAACGCCAAATCAACATTGTGCTGGATCTCCAGGTTTTCCGCATCGGAATAGTTCTGGATCTGGAAGAATTTCTCCGCTTTTTCAATGCCTTCCTGCGTCAGCGTAACTACTTTGTCCTTTTCATTGACAATAAAGTCACCTGTCTCCGTAATTTCCTCGCCCATAAGCGCGGTCATTTTCGTAACCTCACCGCTTGCCTCGCCACGCTGCAGTTGGCGCGCAAAAATATCTGCCACCTCATACAACTTTGTAGATTTTCCGCTCTGTCCGGAAATAATCAACGGTGTACGTGCCTCATCAATCAGAACCGAGTCAACTTCATCGATGATAACGTAATTGAGATCTCTTTGTACCAGCTGTTCTTTATAGATCACCATGTTATCACGCAAATAATCAAAGCCGAGCTCGTTGTTCGTGATATAGGTAATATCACAGTTGTACATCTCACGGCGTTCATCGTTTGACATATCATTCAAAACCACACCGACCGTCAGACCAAGAAAACGATGAACCTGTCCCATTTCATCCGCGTCACGTTTTGCCAGATAATCATTAACAGTAACAATGTGCACGCCCTTTCCTGTCAGCGCGTTTAAGTATGACGGCAAGGTAGCCACAAGCGTCTTACCTTCGCCAGTTTTCATTTCTGCAATACGTCCCTGATGCAGAATAATACCACCGATAATCTGTACACGGAAATGCTCCAGACCGATCGTACGCTTTGCCGCCTCACGTACGGTCGCATATGCTTCCGGCAGAAGGTCATCCAGTGTTTCTCCATTTGCAAGACGTTTTTTATATTCCTCTGTTTTACCGCGCAGTTCCTCATCGCTCAATGCCTGCATGGTCGGACGCAATGCCTCGACTTTATCCACAAGAGGCATGATGCGCTTCAGTTCACGCTCACTATGTGTGCCAAATACTTTCGATAAAATACCCATGTTAAACTCCTATAATCTGCAGATCCCATCCGGTCTGCATTTCTATATCCGTATCTGTCGAATAGCGACAGTTACACATACTATTTTGTATTTTATCATTTTTGTGAAGTAAACTCAATAAATTTTTTCTAAAAAACACTGCGATAACCATAAAAACCGCCCTCTGTTCCAAAATGGAACAGAGGGCGATACGTTCATTTCACCGGAATTTTAAAATTCCGGTTCAATCAGACCATATGTATTTCCTTTTCTTTTGTAAACCACATTAACTTCTTCCGTTTCCGCATTACAGAATACGAAAAAATTATGTCCCAGAAGTTCCATTTGTACACAAGCATCTTCCGGATACATCGGTTTGATTCCAAAATGCTTCGTACGAATAATCTTTACTTCTTCCGGCTCTACCGTTTCTTCTTTTTCAATAAATTCACGCCGGAAATTGCCGCCATCCTGATGTTTTGCAATCAATCTGGTTTTATATTTGCGAAGCTGACGCTCAATCACTTCCTCTACCAGATCAATCGATACATACATATCGTTGCTCACCTGCTCGGACCGGATAATATTTCCCTTGACCGGAATCGTAACCTCTATTTTCTGCCGTTCTTTCTCGACGCTCATTGTAACAATCACTTCTGTATCAGGAGTAAAGTACTTTTCCAGCTTCCCAAGCTTTTCAGTAATCGCGCTGCGAAGCCCCTCTGTAATCTCAATATTTTTTCCACTGATCGTAAATCTCATGAAATCCACTCCTTTGCTGTGTACTTAAAAGAAACAAAAGTTCTTGTTTCTTCATAGAAAAAGTGTACCACGAATCTGTTGTTTTATCAATCTATTTATAAAAATTTCACAAGTTTTTAGACAGTTTAGTCCTATATAAATCGAGTGTCGGTCTTCAGACATGCGATGCGCGATCAAACTTAATTTCCCGTACGGCAAAATTCTACCACATCTTCATATTTCAAGCTGCCGCCGAACAGATCCAGCGCACTGCCAACCGTGACATTCACCCTGTCTTTGCCGCAGTGACGCAATTTTTCCAGATCCTCAAAGCTGCCGACACCGCCCGCATAAGTGACCGGAATTTCAGAAAACTCTCCCAGCAATTCCACCAATTCTGTTTCAATACCAGAAGCCATTCCTTCCACATCTACTGCATGAACGAGAAATTCATCGCAATATACGGAAAGCTGACGCAATACATTTCCCGACAATTCCAATTCGGTAAATTTCTGCCAACGGTCTGTAACGATATAATAGCGGTCACCCTTTCTGCGGCAACTGAGATCCAGCACCAGATGTTCTTTGCCAGCAGCCGCAAATATCTTTTCCAAATGATCATAATTCAATCTGCCGTCCTTAAAAACATAACTTGTCACAATCACATGAGATGCGCCATGCTCCAGCCAAAAGCGCGCATTGTCAGCATTGATTCCTCCGCCCACCTGCAAAGCCCCCGGATAGGTCTGCAGCGCCAAAAGCGCCTGCCGTTTTGTCTCCTCATAATAATCGGAACTTTCCGGATTCAGCAGTATGATATGCCCGCCCCGAATACCGTCTTTTTTGTAAAACTCCGCATAAAATGCCGCGTCCTGCTGTGCCACAAAATTTTCCTCTGCCTGATCGCCGATATCCTTTAAGGAACCACCGACAATCTGTTTTACTTTTCCATTATGAATGTCAATACAAGGACGAAATTCCATCTTCTCTCTCCTCTTTATTTCAAGTTTTAATTTTTGTATCGGATCATTACTGATACTATTCTTCTCGATAGCTGCTTACCATGTCGGCATCCTGATGACGGTACTTGCTGCGGCAGATTAAAATTAAGCCAATATAAAGTGTCAGCCCGATCACAGATAATAGCAGCCCCGTTCTAATCCCTGCCGTACAGTAACACAGTTTGATCTCATGCACACCCGCCGGCAGCACCGCGCCGATATACGTCACATTTGTCCGAAAACATTCCTGTTCTTGTCCATCCACAAAAAGTTTCCATCCCCGACGATACGGAACTGAAAATACCATCAACTCCGGTTTCTCCAGATTTATCTCTCCACAGATCCCATTCGTTTCCTGTTTGATGTTTTTTAATCCCTCTGCACCGAGTTTCTCCATTTGCATACCGTATTTCTTCATAGGAACATAACACAATTCCATCTCCGTAAGATGATAGTTTCCTTTTTTTCGGAAAATAACCGAAATCTGATCTTCACCATTTTTTTCACTATAACCCAAATTTACCAGATAGTCTTCTCTTCCTAAAGAATAATCTCGCTCTTTCCCTCTCACTGTGAACTCTTTGTACAGATCTGAGGTCTGCACACCGACCATCGCGTAATTTACATTTCTGTTCAGATTCTTAAAATGCAAGTAAGCCTCATATCCCGCCTTTTTCGGATAAGCAAGCACGAAACCACTATTTTCTTCCTGTGCATGATACAGATTGCCTTTCATTTTAAACGATCCATTTCGTCCGATTATCTTTACCGGAACGCGCATAATTTCTTTGCTGACCTCCTCTATCAGATTGGCAGAAGAATACGTTTTCTGTACCTGCGCAAATTCATCCGGAATCTTTTCCACAATTGCCGTTTGCAGCATTAACTGCTGCTTTTCCAGTCCATCCAGACCTGCACAATCCGCTTCCGTTACACAGTTTTCATAGACATAGCCAAATGGAAGCAGATATTTGTTTTTATAAATACTGTAACCATCATCTGACCACTCGTCCACACGCACAAAACCGTATGGAACATATATCTCCTGCCCAGTCCGAGTCAGATAATATTCGGTGCATGACAGCGCTTCTAATGCTGTTCTTCCATCCAATGAAAAAATCCGATGTATCGCGCTGATGCCAATATTTTCCATTTCTGTATGATACTGTACCAAATTCGCATTCAGCACACTGTTATAAATTGACGTTCCCATATAATCGAGCGATATCGGATAATTTTCCTGCATATTTCCGGTTAGATGCGTATCGCAACGCGCCAGTTCCCCGCCGGTTGCATTTGCAAAATGCTGATAAGTAGATGTTTTTATCTCCTCCATCACTGAATTTTGATCTGCATACTCCGTAAGTTTCGTTGACATCTTCGGTGAAAACGTCAAATAGCCGTTTAGCGCCGTCGTCGCGATCGTCAAAGTCAGCAGAGCAGCAGCTCCACACCGCGGCATCCGTTTCCAACTTTTTTGCTTTCCCACGTCATCCCAGAAACTTACTGCGATCAGAACAGCCATACTTATCACCAGAGCAGATGCCGTAATGAAATAACGCATTTCTCCAGGCACTTTTTTTTGTGTGGCATACCAATAACCGACTGTTACCACCGCGCTCAATACCATTTGCAAAACTGTCATATGAAAAATATCCTGTATTACAACCGCAGCAGCAACTGCCACAACAAATGCCGCAATGTAAGTCCAACGATTGTTAAATGCACTGAAACCGCTCATCAAATAACCACCCACCGGAAACATTAACACTGCTGTCACAATCAGGATTGTTATTTTCAATGGCAGTTGTTCTCTCCATCTGCGCGCAAACACCACAATTAAAACCGGTATTACAAGTAAAGAAAAACCCAAAAATGTGGAAGCACCCGCATTTTCACCTCCGCCGATCAATTCCATAAATAACGCAAGCGCACGATTACCGTCATAAAATAACAGTTCCTTTGCCGTTGGTATTCCGCTGCTCATACGCATAGAGGAAAACAGCCGATACATCTGCGGTAAAAAAAATACCATTGCCATCAGACACCCTAACAGATAAGAAGAACTAATCCGTCCCATCATCCGCAAAAATTCTCTGCCCTTCTTTTTATGTCCGGCAAAAATCGTACCAAATCTGACTAACGCATATATTCCCATAGCCAACGTATTCATATATAAAAAATAGTAACTAGATGTCAAAGACAGCGCCACCATGCCGCTGTAAAAAACACCCCAGTACCGCTCCTGCTTTATCAGACGTTCCATTGCAAGCAAAAGAAGCGGCAAGAAAATCATCGGTGCAGTAAAATCCGGATGTCTGGAACCAAGATTTAAGGTATAACCGCAAAACACATAGATCAGTGCTGCAGGACAGAGATTTACACGTGGAAATTTTCGATACAGTCCATACGCCAAAAATGCGAGCCCTGCTGCGTACAAACGCACCAGCATCCAAAAATTATAGACCGGCTCCACCAAATGCGACGGCACAAACGCACTGAGAAAATCCGTTAAATTCGTGCGGATGACCGCATTGATATCCTCACCCATACCAATTGTAAAATCATACAGCGGCACTGAAAAATTTCCATGTAAAAATCCACGCAGCAATTCACGCAAATATTTTCCCATATATTCATAATAAATCAAATACTGACCTTTGGCGTCTGTCAGCCAGACCAGACTCTTTTTATTCAGAATAAATTCCAAATATATCAAAAATGCAAGTATACAAAAACTTACACTGTAAAGAAACAGCAGTTTCTTTACAGCATACTTTTCTGCCACTGCTTTTTCTTTTTTTTGTCTCATAACCCTCTCCCACATTTTCACTTTTCACTATTTTTCTCTTACAATTTCTTCCCATGTCCATATAGCCGCGCCTACGGCAGCTTCTTCTTCAACCTGTCGCAGAAGTACCGGCAGACCAAATATCTTTTCTATTTCCTGCTGCAGCAAAGCATTTCTGCGAATCCCATTTCCACTGGCAACGATCACCTTTTTTCTGCGCCGCAATTCTTCGGGAAACTGCAGATAAGTATCATGCAATTCTCTTGCCATTCCGGATACAAACGCACGTATCAGATCTGACGGAGAAAAATTTTTTTCTGTCAGTCCTTTCATCTCTCCGCGACAATTTGGATCTATCCTGCTGCCACATAAATATGGAAAGATCTGCAGATCAGTTTCTGTTTTTTCTATCGTCATCTCCTCCATCTTCTGATAGATTTCCGTTTTTTTCATTTTCCTTCCCGTAAATAAATATACTGATTCTTGAAAAAACTCTGCCAGCCGTTCATATACCTTACCGCCGTTTACCGAAGCCTGCACATACAAATATCCCCGTTCGGTAAACGGACGTATTTCTCCTGTCTGTATTTCCGTCAAAGACCTGTCAAAAAAGGAAACCTGCGATCCGGTTCCGAAATTGATACTCAGATTTTCTTCCGACTCTCCGACTGCCGCATAGAAGCTAGCCTGGTTATCTCCCAACGCCCAGGCAACCGGTATTCCCCGGTATTTTCCAGCCACCTGCACTTTGCTTGTCACTTCCGGATAATAAACGGTATTTATGCCCGCCTTTTGCAGCTTTTCTTTATCGAAACTGCCGTTTTTTAAATTGAATCCTCCCATGCTCGCCGCAATCGACGGATGCATACGCGGTTGTTCCAGTCCGCACAGCTGCATAACAATATAGTCCCCAATATTGGAAAATACCGCCGCATTTTCCGGAATCTGTCCTGTTTTTTGTAGATAAAAATGCGTCACACTGCCGTAGCCGGTATGCATTTCATATCCGGTCTTCCCGGACAGCCCTTTCGCATAGGTACTGTCCAAAAACAACTCATTTCCACACTCCGTTTTCCAAGTATAATAGGGTGTCACCGCATTTCCGTTTTCATCCAGATAAACAATTCCGTGCATCTGACTTGATACGCCGATCACATCTGCACCGTCGATTCTGTCCAATATCTCATCCAACATCATCTTCACACATCTATAAATCCGCTGCGGATCCTGTAAAAATGTTCCCGGCAGAAATGTATTTGCTTCCTGCAAAATTTTCTCCGTTTTTCCATCTGTCATCCGATACCCTGCCAGACAAATACTGGTTGTTCCAATATCAATGCCAATGGCTTTTTCTGTTCTCATTTCGCGCACCTTACCTTTTTCTGAAATGCATTTTCTCTCACCATAACAGTTTTTTACCAGCTCTGTCAATACCCCATGAATAATCCCTATTTGATATAATATTTCCGATACAAGTCTCCTCAATAAATACAATTCAAGTAAAAAACCCCTGCGGCAGCTGTCACTCCACAGCTGCCGCAGGGGTTTTTACTTCTTAACGATTCTTTCTATCTGTTTCATTATTTTGTTCTATCGGTCTATTTCCAGTAACATCATCAACAATATCTTCTGCGCCGTTGATAATACCCTTTCCAACATCACCGACACCTTCTCCCACTTCTCCTATGCCCTCACCGATTTCCTCCATGCCGCTTTCTCGATACGTTCCATCTGCATTCGTCTCTCTTCCTGCAGTAACGCTGTTCACCATATCATCGGTATTCTTCGTCTGATTTCTGTCGGACTCTGTATTCAATTTTGCATTTCTGGCATCCGTATTTGTTTTTCTGCCGGTCGACGTTCCGTTTACCGTATTATTTCTGTTTGCAGAATTTTTGTCCGCTGCAGTCGTCTCATTTGTTGCAGGTGTCTTGTCTGTTGCCGCATTGTTATCTCTGTTTCCACAGCCTGCCAGCATAGTACATGCACAGACTGTCAAAAACAACGCTGCTGCTTTTTTTCTCATCGTCTTCATAGTCACATTCTCCTTTACTGTATTTCTGGATATTCACTTTTACTCCCGTTAATAATATCTCATATTTACAAGCAGATTATTCAGCACGCGTGCGGAAAAGTCTTCTTGCCAGTTCTTTTCCATGAAATGGAAATAAAGGATACAGATAACTGCCGCCCGCAATAGTGCGGTTAAAAGCGATCATACAGATGGATATAAGCAACCCTGCCAAAAATCCCCATCCGTTGAACAATCCAACTAACACAAGCAGAATCAGACGCATAAATTTCAGAGCATAACCGAGTTCAAAATTAGACTGGGTATAATTGGCAATTGCCACAAATGCCATGTATAGCATTGCTTCGGCATTAAACCAACCAGATCTTACTGCAAATTCTCCAACTACAATACCGGCAATCACACTGAGTGGCGTCGATAAGGTCTGTGGGGTATTGACAGATGCAAGCTTCAATCCGTCAATCGCGAATTCCAGCATTAAAAGCTGCAGAAGCGCCGGTACATTGGTCTGATCCGCAATCAGAATAAACGAAAGCCATTCCGGAATCCAGGCCGGATTTTGAATAAGCAGCAGCCAGGCAGGCGTCAGTATCAGTGCCAGTACTGCGATAATAAATCTGGAAAATCGAAGATACGTGGCAGTCACCGGCGGAAAATAATAATCATCCGCTTCTTCCAGAATGTCAAACAATGTCGCCGGAAGCAGAATTGCTGATGGCGCATTATCCACAAGAATCGCAATCTTCCCCTCCAGAATACTGGCTGCCGCCGTATCCGGACGTTCCGTATATTTAAATTTGGGAAACGGATTAAACCATTTTCGTTTGTAGATCGCCTCCACCAAACTTTCCTGATTCATCGGCAGCGCATCCAGACTGATCGCCTGCAGCTTGGCGCGTAGATTTTCCACCAGCCCCATATCTGCCCGGTCACTCATATAACTCAGCACAATATCGCTTCTGGAGCTCTCGCCGGCCTGAAACATTTCCATAACCAGATGTGGACTGCGGATACGGCGACGGATCAGCGCTGTATTAAAAACAACCGTTTCCACAAATCCATCGCGTGAGCCGCGCAGAGTTTTGTCTTTGCTTGGCTCATCCACACTCCGCATCGGATACGTGCGGCAGTCAATGGCAAAACTTTTTGCATAGCCATCAATAAACAGGCAGACCACGCCGGATAAAATTGCTGTAAGGATACTCTGCTTCTCTTCTAAGAGATCCACCTCTACATAAGGAATGTAATTCTGATTTAATCCTCGGCTCGTCTCCGGCAAATCTTCCGGAGTAATGGAATAAAAAAATTCCAACAACTTTTCCATGATGTCATCTTTGACAAAACCATCCAGAAAATAGATACAGGCAGGTCGATCTCCAACAGTCAGCATCCGGCAGATCACATCAAAATTTTTTGAAAGATTCAGTTCGTTATGAAAATATTCCATATTTTCATAGAGTGTAGATGTAATATTTTTTTCCATAAAAAAACTCCTTTGGGTTCCTGTTTCCAGTGTTCCCCAAAGGAATTCCGATTATTCTCTGTTATCGCCCAAAAAGAAAAGCGCCAATGTGCCCGGTCCGGAATGTGCGCCGATCACGTTTCCGACCGGAGAAATGATGAAGTTATGAATACCAAATTTTTCTTCAATTAATGCTTTCACATATTCGGCATCCTCCACGCAGTCACCATGACTGATAAAAATAACATCATTTTTTCCGGCGAAACTGCCCTGTTTTGCCTCCATAGCTGCGACAAGCGCCTGCAAAGATTTCTTTCTGCTGCGCACCTTGGAAAGCGGGATCAGCTTTCCCTCATTATTTACATGAAGCACCGGTTTTAATTGAATCATCGTGCCGATCACTGCCGCTGCCTTGGAAAGACGCCCGCCGCGGTACAGATGAAACAGGTCGTCCACGGTAAAGCTGTGAATAATGTGCATTTTCATCTCTTCACACCACGCTGCCAGTTCCTCAAGCGACAATCCTTCTTTCTGTTTTTCCAGCGTTTTATGTACCAGAAGACCCTGACCAAGAGATGCACAAAGAGAATCCACCACAATGATCTTTCGTTCCGGATATTCCTCCATCAACTCCTCGGCCGCAATTCTTGCACTGCCGCAAGTCCCGCTTAATCCGCTTGAAAATGCAATGTGCAAAATATCCTTTCCTTCTTTTATTAACGGTTCAAATATTTTCTTCGCCTGTTCCGGATTTGCCTGTGAGGTCGTCGGCATTTTACCTTCACGCATCTTAGCGTAAAATTCTGCCATACTCAGTTCCTTTGCACCTCGCACATAGGTTTCTCCGTCCAAGATACAGGAAAGCGGTATTACAATCATCTGATGTTCCTGATAATACTGCTCTGGCAGATCTGCCGATGTATCCGTTGTAACTACATAGCTGCTCATACTGTGTAACCTCCTTGCTGTTCGGTCATTTCTGTTGCCAATATATATTTTTTTGCATTCAAATAGAAACATCTTCCACAGCACAGCTGCATAGACTGTACAAATATATAGCTGCGGAGTATTCCATGAGTGCAAAAACCAAAATTATCATTATGAAAAAACGGGAGTTGATCTATACGGCCATTTTCGCCGCTCTCGCCATCGTCTTTCTCATCCTGATGGTGATGATGTTTCATCCGGATGGTGCCACTGCCAGACCTTCTTCCCACAAAAAACTGTATCAACCGGGTATTTACACCACCTCCATCACACTCAACAACAACGTGATGGATCTGCAAGTTCGCGTCGATCAGGATCATATTAACAGCATCTCTCTGGTCAACTTAAGTGAGACAGCGGCCGCCGCATTTCCTTTGATGGAACCGGCTCTGGAAAAATTGGCCACACAGATCTGCGCTACCCAGTCCACCAAAGAAATTTATTATGAAGAAGCCAGTCAATATACCTCACAAATGCTGCTGCAGGCGATTGAAGATGCACTTGATCTGGCTCGTCAATCCTGACAATTTTCCTCCAGATCCTGCATCCACACCGCCACACACGCATCGCTCGGCATACGCAGATCCCCGCGTGGCGAAACAGCAACACTGCCAACCTTCGGTCCGTCCGGCAGACAGGATCGTTTAAACTGCTGAGAGAAGAATCTTGTATAAAATTTCTTCAGCCAATGTAAAATCGTTTCTTTTTCATAAATTCCTTCAAACGCATGGCAGGCCAGACGATATACCTTAGACGGTGTTTCCCCAAAACGCAGCACACGATAGAGAAAGAAATCATGCAGCTCATATGGGCCGACAAGATCCTCTGTTTTCTGTGCGATCTCACCATCCTGCGGCGGAAGCAGCTCCGGACTGACCGGTGTAGCAAGCACATCCTGCAATACCTGTGCCAATGCTTCATCGCCGCAGGTATCCGCATAATACTGCACCAGATGACGCACCAGTGTCTTCGGAACAGAGCCATTCACAGCATACATCGACATATGATCTCCATTATAGGTTGCCCAGCCAAGTACTAACTCGGAAAGATCTCCAGTACCAATTACCATACCGCCTGTCTGATTTGCAAGATCCATCAGCACCTGCGTGCGCTCTCGTGCCTGAGCGTTTTCGTATGTCACATCATGATTATCTGAATCCTGTCCAATATCTTTAAAATGCAGACTTACAGCCTCTCTAATATTCACTTCTTTTAATATTGTGCCTAGCTTTTTGGCCAATTCACAAGCATTTCGATACGTACGGTCGGTTGTCCCGAAGCACGGCATCGTCACAGCTAAAATAGAGGTTCTCGGCAATTCCAGCAAATCTGCCGCCTTCGCCGCTGCAAGAAGTGCCAGTGTCGAATCCAGGCCACCGGAAATTCCAATTACCATTGATCGGCATCCGGTATGCTGCAGGCGTTTTTTTAAACCCATAGCCTGAATCCGGAAAATTTCCTCGCAGCGTTTGCTGCACTCGTTTGCCTCCTCTGGGACAAATGGATGTTTTAAAATCACTCTCGTCAGTTTTGTCATCTGCTTCTTCAAGCGGAACGGCACCTTTACATAGTCCTCCATGCCTTGCTGACAAAACGTACTCATTTTTCGGCGCTCCGCACAAAGCTTCTGCACATCGATCTCCGTGTAACAGATTTCTTCCATAAACGGTGTAGAATCAGCCAACACACTGCCCTTTTCCGCGATAAGCTTATGACCGCCAAAAACCAAATCCGTCGTTGATTCGCCGGATCCGGCACTTGCATAAATGTAACCGCATACCAGACGCGCAGACTGATTGGACACCAAAAGTCTTCGCAGATCATTTTTCCCAACCTTCTCGTCACTGGCTGATAAATTCACAATCACGGTTGCTCCGGCCAGTGCATGTGAAATGCTCGGCGGATTCGGAACCCAAAAATCCTCACAAATCTCTGCCGCAACCAAAAGGCCTTTCACATCGACACACTCAAACAGAAGATTCGCACCAAATGGCACTTTTTCTCCCTCAAAATCTACGGTTGAAACTACTTTGTTTCCTGCCGCAAACTGTCTTGCCTCATAAAATTCCGCATAGTTTGGAAGATGCTGCTTCGGAACCACGCCCAACAGCCTTCCATGTGCTGCCGCTGCCGCCACATTGTACAGCTTTCCGTCTTTTTCCCAGGGCAGTCCGACAAAAATCAGAGCATCAAGCTCCTCCGACTCCCGCACAATACGTGCAAGTCCCTGCCGGGCCGCACGCAAAAGCGCATCCTGAAAAAACAAATCACCGCAGGTATAGGCTGTAATGTTCAATTCCGGGAAAACAATGATTTTCGCCCCGGCCTGTGCCGCTTCTTTCATTTTTTTACAGGTTTCTTCGGTATTATAAATGCAGTCCGCCACTCGTACATCAGGCGTAACTGCCGCCACCTTCACAAATCCGTGCTCCATTGCTCCTCCTTATAATGCTGCCTTGAGCATTTTTTTTAGTTCATCCACCGTAAACTGATAATTTTGATTACAGAAATGACAGTTTACTTCAATCGGCTTACCCTCAGCGATCATTTCCTTTAAATCCTTTTTGCCAATGCTGATAACTGCTTTTGCCACACGCTCTTTTGAGCAGTTGCAATGGAAACGACACGGCATTGTATCCTTGATCTCGAGACCACTCTCTCCCAAAAGCTGTCCCAGAATCTGTTCCGGAGTTTTTCCCTCCTCCAGCATCGCAGTCACCGAAGTTACTTCCGCCAATTTTTTCTCCAGATCGGAAATAATCTCTTCTGACGCGAACGGCATCAACTGGATAATAAAACCGCCTGCCTGACGTACGGTATTTTCCTTATTCATCAAAACGCCCAGTCCCACTGCGGACGGTACCTGCTCAGAAGTTGCAAAATAATATGTTAAATCATCTGCAATTTCACAGGTTTGCAGCATTGTTTGACCACTGTACGGCTCCTTTAAACCGAGATCTTTGATCACATTTAAAAAACCGGGACCTACTGCACCGGCCACGTCAAGTTTGCCCTTGCTGTTTGCCGGAATCACTACGTTTGGATTTCCCACATATCCCTTTACATTTCCCTGGGAATCAGCCGTTACCGTAATTCCTTTTAATGGCCCTCCCGCCTTAATCTGCAGGGTCAGGACATCCTTTTCCCCCTTCATCATACTGCCCATCATCGCTCCCGCAGTCAGAAGTCTGCCAAGAGCAGACGTTGCCACCGGGCTTGTCTCATGCGCTTCTCGCGCTGCTTCCACCATATCTCTTGTCGTTGCGGCAAACGCGCGGATCTGACCGTCTGCTGCCGTTGCACGCACCATATAATCGTTCATTTCTGTTCCTCCTGCTAATCGCTAATCTGTCATTTGCGGATTTCCCGCGCCACAAAATAGACACGTTCACTTTCTTCCGTCGGAGCCTCTTTTGTAAATGCGTCATACACCGCCTCCACCTGAAGACCTGCCGCCTGCAAAAGCGCTGTGACTGTCTCTATCTCATACGCGCGCTGCAGATGCGTCTCCTGATGCCTGGAAAAGCGGCCGTCTGCCTCTTTAATAAACAACGTCAGATCGTATTCATTCATCATTTCTTCTTCATAATACGCGTTTTCCCAGATATAACTGCCCTGTTCCTGATTTTCAGCCAATACGCAGTCTCCCATCACCTCACGGTAATACCAGGGTGTTTTCATATCAAAAATAAAGACCCCGCCCGGATCAAGATAGTTATTGACCAACGCAAATACCTTCTGCAGTTCGTCCTCCTGCAAAATATAATTCATCGAATCACAAACACTCACTACCGCTCGAACGGTCCCGTATAATTCAAACTCCCGCATATCCTGCATCAAATACAGGATATCCAGACCGGATTTTTCTCTTTTTAATGCTGCCGTTTCCAACATCTCGGCAGAATTATCCACACCGATCATATCATATCCATCTTTTGCCAACAGCTCCGTGAACGTTCCGGTTCCACAGCCAAGCTCCAGAACCAGTCCGTCTGTAATTTCCCTTTCCCACAGAAGCTCTTTTACATACTGCTCCCACTTTTTATAAGGAATCTCACTCATAAATAAATCATATACCTGCGCAAAACTGCTGTAGCTCTCCTCTATATCTATCATCATTCTCCACCCAATTTACTTGCAGTAAACCATCCTGCTGCAAAAGTAACAATACTGACTGCAATCAGCAGCACAGAAGCTCCGCTCCAGTCTGTCTTCATCAGGATTGCGATCGGTGAGGCAAGAATCAGACCGATAATTCCGTAATACGCATGGATCTCTGCTTTACTGAAAATATACTCGATCAGCTTTGCAATAGCAAAAATTCCGATCACTACACCGATTCCAAACGGAATCAATATTCCAAACGTGTGCAGCAGCTCCGGTATTTGGAAACCGATCAACGCATCAATACAGTCATTGATCGTCTCAATGATCGTATCATAGTATCCAAGCAGCATCAGCATCATAGAACCACTGACCCCCGGCACAACCATGGTAGCCGCCGCAATGATGCCTACCCCAAACAATTTTAATACATTTACAAAGCCAAAACTTACATCTGCAGCATTTCCATCATTCTCGCCCAATACCGCCATGAGAATGACAATTCCAAAAAAGATAAAAAATGGAATCATCTTTCCAATTGTGACAGAATGTCCTTTTACCTTCTTGAAAATAAATGGAAGACTTCCCGCAATCAAACCACAAAACGCGAAGTTAGTCGGAAGCGGATATTCGGAAAGCAAAAATTCAAAAAGACGTGAAAGCAGAATAATTGCCAAACCCGCTCCCGCGAAAATCGGGAGGAGAAGTTTTATACTTTCCTTAAATTCACTCTTCAAATGTGTAATGGAATGAATCAGTTTGTCGTAAAGACCCATGGCAACCATCATCGTTCCACCGCTGACACCCGGAATAATATTAGCAATTCCCACCACCATACCCTGTAATATCTTTTTTAACATGTTGTTACTCCTTTTTGTTCTATCTCGTTCTATCCTATTTCGATAGTTTTACATATATTCACCCATTCTCAAACCACGCCAGTACTATTTTCGTGTGTCTGCATATACTTCTTTAAAAACGCAATCAACGCATCCATCTCCGCATCCGTTCCAATTGTGATGCGCAAATAATTGCTGATGCGCGGTTTGTTCCAGTAACGCACAAAAATATGATTTTCACGCAGCGCTTCAAATAATTCCTTCGCCGAATAGCGTGGATGGGAAGCAAACACAAAATTTGTTCTGGAATCTTCAAATACAAAACCTAATTTTTTCAGTTCCGTTTTGGTACGCTCTCTTGTCGCAATAATTTTTCTGCAGGTCTCCTGAAAATAAGCTTCCTCCCGAAGAGCCGCCGTGCCGATTTCCAGGCTCGGCCGATTCATCGTATAAGAATTAAATGAATATTTTGCATCATTCAGATATTTGATCAGTTTTTTGCTGCCGAACGCATAGCCGACGCGAAGTCCCGCCAGAGAACGTGACTTGGAAAAAGTCTGTACCACCAGCAGGTTTTCATATTTGTCCACCAGACTTCTGGCTGATACCGCTCCGAAATCCACATACGCTTCGTCAACGATCACTACTACCTCTGGATTGTTCTTTATAATCTCCTCCACCTCGGCAAGAGGCAGTTCTACCCCTGTCGGTGCGTTGGGATTTGCAAAAACCACGCCGCCGTTTGGCTTGAAGTAATCTTCTTTGCGGATACGGAAATTTTCATCAAGCGGCTGACATTCATATGGAATGCGAAACAGATCCACCCACACATCATAAAAAGAATACGTAATATCCGGAAACAAGATCGGTCTGCCGGAATTAAAAAATGTCAAAAATGCCATCGCCAGCACATCATCTGAACCAACCCCCACAAACACCTGCTCTCTGTCCATTCGGTAATACTCTGCCAGTGCATCCACCAGCGCATCTGCTCCCGGAGCCGGATATAAACGCAGTGCATCCGCATTCTGCGCGCGCATCACCTTCTGGACGGATGGTGCAGGAGGATAAGGATTCTCATTCGTATTTAATTTGATCATATCCGGAAAATCCGGCTGTTCCCCCGGTGTGTAGGGGATTACTTTTCGTACATTTACTTCCCAGTTTCCCATCTTGTACTCCTTCTCTTTCATCAAAAAAAGTGCTGCCGCTTCACGGTTGTGCAATACCGAATTCCTGTGCCAGAAGCGCAAACTTCGGCAATGCATTCACGATTGTCTCATATGCCACACAGTACGCCAGACGCACGTAACCAGGACAGGCAAACGAGCTGCCCGGTACCAGTAGCAGATGATACTTCTTTGCTGCCTCGCAGAAAGCCTTTTCATCCGCAATCGGTGACTTTACAAATAAATAAAACGCGCCTTCCGGCTTAATACAGGAAAACCCTGCTTGTTTCAATCCTTCATACAGGGTTTCCCGATTACGGTCATAATACGCAATGTCCGTCTTTGCATCCAGACATCTGGCGATCACCCGCTGAAAAAGGGACGGTGCATTGACATAGCCGAGAATACGGTTCGCCACATTTGCGGCATTTATGATTCCTTCACTTTCATCCGCTTCATCGGGGATCACCAGATAGCCGATGCGCTCCCCCGGAAGGGAAAGTGATTTACTGAAAGAATAACCGACAATCGTATTTTCATAATACTTTGTCAGATACGGTACTTCCACCTCTCCATAGACGAGTTCCCGATAAGGCTCGTCCGACACCAGGTAGATGCTGGTACCGAATTCTGTCTGCTTTTCCCGCAGGATCTCTGCCAGACGCAGGATCGTCTTCTCGGAATAGACCACGCCGGTCGGATTGTTCGGGGAATTGACGATCACCGCTTTTGTCTTTGCAGTCAACATCTGCGCAAATTCTGCGAGGTTCGGCTGGAAATCTACGGTATTCGCCGGAACCGCACGCAGAATACCGCCATAATTTGCCACATAGGAATTGTATTCTCCGAAATACGGTGCAAAGGTAAGCACCTCATCTCCCGGATTTAACAAAGTTTTAAAAATCACATTCAGTCCGCCTGCTGCGCCAACGGTCATAAGGATATTCTTTTCAGCAAATTTTGTGCCGAACCGCTGATTCAAAGAAGCAGCAACTGCCTGACGTACCTCTTCATACCCGGCATTGCTCATATAACCGTGTACTTTCAGAGGATCCTCCTCACAAAGAATCGTCTCAATCGCTTTTCTTACCTCCTTCGGTGCCGGAACATTTGGATTTCCCAAACTGAAATCATAGACATTCTCTGCACCGAACTGCTCTGCCATGCGCTTACCTTCCTCAAACATCGCTCGAATCGCAGAGCTGTTTTTTGTCATCTCAAGCATCTTCTCTGAAATCATCATTTTCTCCCCTTTTGTTTTTATCCTTCTATGTGTTTTTCATTCACTCACTCTACGCCGTCTGTGAAGACATCTGATACAGCTTACTGTAGATACCTCCCTTTTTCAGCAGTTCCTCATGTGTACCCTGCTCCTCAATGCCCTTTTCGGTCATCACAAGAATTTTTCCTGCATTGCGGATGGTAGAAAGGCGATGTGCGATAACAAACGTCGTTCTTCCCTTTGCAAGTGCTTCCAGAGATTCCTGAATAATCTTCTCACTTTCATTATCTAACGCACTGGTTGCCTCGTCAAAAATCAGAATCGGAGGATTTTTCAAAAACACACGAGCGATTGACAGACGCTGTTTCTGTCCACCGGAAAGCTTCACACCACGCTGTCCGATATCCGTCTGATAACCGTCAGGCAGCTCCATAATAAATTCATGTGCATTTGCCATTTTCGCCGCCCGGATAACTTCTTCATCCGTCGCTCCTGGTTTTCCGTAACGAATATTCTCCATTACATTCTCAGCAAACAGATACACATCCTGCTGTACAATGCCGATATGATCTCTTAAACTTTTCAGCTTAATCTTACGGATATCGATCCCATCCAGAAGAATCCGTCCGCTGTCTACATCATAAAAACGCGGAATCAAACTGCATAGTGTCGTTTTTCCGCCGCCCGAGCTGCCGGCGATTGCAATATATTCACCTGCTCCAACCTTTAGATTGATATGGTTGAGTACACGCTCCAGATTTTCCTCATAGCTAAAGGAAACATCATCAAAATCAATATTGCCTTTGACATCCTCTAATTCCACAGCATCCGGTGCGTCCGCGATATCCGGCTCCACTGCCAGAATCTCCAGGAAACGCTCATATCCGGTATAGCCATTCTGGAACTGCTCGGTAAAGTTGATCAGCTTTTTAATCGGCTCCGTACAGTTATTGACATACAAAAGGAAAGTGATCAAATCGACTGCCTCCATTGATCCTTTCGAAATCAGCACTGCACCTGCCACAACCACTCCGACTGTCACCAGCGTTGTCAAAGCGCCAAGCCCTGAATGGTACATACCCATATAACGGTAGCTAATGCGCTTGCTGTCCACAAAACGCTGATTGCCTCTGCGGAACTTTTCCAACTCCACAGATTCATTTGCAAACGATTTTACCACCCGAATACCAGATAAGCTGTCCTCGATCTGACTGTTAATATCCGCGATACGCGCACGATTTTCCTTAAATGCTCGTTTCATTTTACGGTTCAGGAAAAACGCATAAATCACAATAAGCGGCACAAACGCAAACAGCACAACAGTCAGCGGGACGTTGATCGTCATCAGGATCACCAATGCGCCCACAAATTTAATCAAAGAAATACAGATATCCTCCGGTCCGTGGTGCAAGAGCTCGCTAATATCAAACAAATCACTCGTCACACGCGACAGAAGTTGACCAACCTTCTGATTATCAAAGAAGGTAAATGAAAGCTTCTGATAATGACGGAAAATTTCATTTCGCATATCATGCTCAATCTTCGCGCCCATAATATGACCGAAATAGGCAATATAGAAGTTACAAAAGCATTCCACCAGCACCATAGCCACCATGACAAGCGCCAGTTTTAAAATAGCCGGCAGCACCTGCTCTTTTGGAAAAAGCACAACCGTGCCGGTAATATAACGCACAATCAGGGGGATGGCAAGTGTAATGCCAGCCCCCAGAATTGCGAAAAACATATCTGACCAGAATAATTTCTGGTATGGTTTATAGTACCTTATCAGTTTTTTCAGTTTATGATCCATTATAAAATTACTCCACTATCAGGCCCTGTCTCGTCATCACGTCAATCACCTGATTTACATATTTTTCACAAAGATTCTGCTCTGCGGCTTCTACCATCACGCGGATAACCGGCTCAGTACCGCTTTCACGCACCAGAATGCGTCCCTCGTCGCCAAGCACTTCCTCCACTTTTTTAATGGTTTCTACTACCGCTTCATTTTCTCTTGCTTCCTGTTTATCTGCAACACGGACATTTTTCAGAAGCTGCGGATAAATCTTTACTTCATCTGCCAATGTACCAAGACTCATTTTCTTTTCCGTCAGCACTTCCATAATCATCAAAGACGTCAGAATACCGTCTCCGGTTGTCGCATGCTTGCTGAAAATAATATGACCGGACTGCTCGCCGCCGAGGCAATGTCCATTTTTTACCATGTTTTCATACACATATTTGTCGCCGACTTGCGTTTTCTCATACTCGATACCCGCACGGTCAAATGCTTTATAAAGACCAAGATTCGACATAACAGTTGTAACAACCGTATCGTTTTTCAATCTGCCGTTTTCCTTTAAATATCTTCCGCAGACATAAAGGATCTTATCGCCGTCCACAATGTCACCGTTTTCATCAACTGCGATACAGCGGTCCGCATCTCCGTCAAAAGCAAAACCAACATCAAGCTTTTTCTCTCTTACCAACTGCTGCAGTATCTCAATATGAGTGGAACCGCAGTTGGTATTAATATTTGTGCCGTCCGGCTCATTGTTGATCACATAAGTTTTAGCGCCAAGTGCGTCAAACACGCTTTTCGCAATTGCAGAAGAGCTTCCGTTCGCACAGTCCAAACCGATACGATACTTCTTAAAGGAACGCGTTGCCAGGGAAATCAGATAGCCGATGTAGCGGTTTCTGCCTGCCACATAATCAACGGTACGACCAATGTTTTCTTTCGTTGCCAACGGCAGTTCTTCCAGTTCGCCGTCAATATACTTTTCAATCATCTCTTCCACACCGGCATCCATTTTATGACCGCTGCGGTTGATCAGCTTGATTCCATTGTCATAGTAAGGGTTATGACTGGCGGAGATCATAATACCGCAGTCAAACTCTTCCGTACGCACTACGTAAGATACACTCGGGGTTGTCGTTACATGCAGAAGATACGCGTCCGCGCCGGAGGCGGTCAGCCCAGCAACCAGAGAATATTCAAACATGTAGCTGCTTCTTCTGGTGTCCTTTCCGATTACGATGTTTGCCTTGTGGTCTCTTCCAAAATACCAGCCCAGGAAACGTCCCACTTTAAAAGCATGTTCTACTGTCAATTTTACATTTGCTTCACCGCGAAATCCATCTGTTCCGAAATATTTTCCCATTTTTGTCTCCTCATTTTCTTTCTTGCACAACTGATGTCGTTTTCTTATGACCGCTTAGAAATTTCTTATTGAATTAACCTGTTTAGGTAAAAAGAATTTTCCTGCTATATTAAACGACAGAAGGGACCAGCTGTTATCTCCACAGCGGCCCCTCTGATGGTCAGGTTACACTCTGGAAAGGTATTCTCCAGTACGTGTGTCGATTTTGATCTTGTCGCCCTGATTTACGAACAATGGTACGTAAACAGTAGCACCGGTCTCAACTACTGCCGGTTTGGTAGCACCCTGAGCGGTATCCCCCTTAAAGCCCGGCTCAGTGTCTGTAATCTCAAGCTCTACAAACAGAGGCGGCTCTACAGCGAATACTTTGCCGTTGTAGGAACATACCTTTACCATTTCATTCTCTTTTACAAATTTCAGTGCATCACCGATGTCTGCCTGGCTCAGTGCAATCTGATCGTAGGTGTTGACATCCATAAAGTTGAAAAGGTCGCCGTCTTCGTACAGATACTGCATATCCACGCGGTCAATACGAGCCTGCGGGAATTTCTCTGTCGGACGGAAGGTTTTTTCAACCACGCCGCCACTGATGATGTTTTTTAATTTTGTTCTGACAAATGCAGCGCCTTTACCCGGTTTTACATGCTGGAATTCCATGATCTGACAAACATTTCCGTCAATTTCAAGGGTAATACCATTTCTAAAATCTCCTGCTGATATCATTCAAATTTCCTCCTTAGATTTAACAGGTATGGGATCAAAAGTTCCCATAATTATACACTATTTTATAATAAAACCCGCATCATTTCAAGTTTTTTATTTCAAAAATTTCCTAGATTTCGATCAATTCTTTCGGTGAATGTGCCAGATTCGTGCACGGACCATCATTCACTACTACCATATCTTCAATACGAATGCCACCCCATCCCGGGATATAAATTCCAGGTTCTACGGTCTGGATCATACCTGGCTCCAAAACATTCTCACACAATCTGGACAAACGCGGATCCTCATGAATATACAGACCAACGCTGTGACCAAGTCCGTGACCGAAGCAGTCGCCATAACCTGCTTTCGTAATAATATCGCGGGCAACCTTATCCACATCACAGCCACGTACACCGCTTCTGCAGGCCTCAAGTCCTGCCAACTGTGCTTCCAGAACAATATTATAAATCTCTTTCTGTCTTTCGTCTGCCTTGCCGATCACTACCGTTCTGGTCATATCCGAGCAGTAACCGTTGTACATACAGCCAAAGTCCATCGTTACAAAATCACCTTTTTCAATCTTCTTCAGCCCCGGCATCGCATGTGGCATAGAGGAATTGATTCCGGAGGCCACAATCGGATCAAAACTAATATTTTCCGCACCGTTTAATTTCATTACATATTCCAGCTCTGCCGCAACCTCCAACTCTGTCAGTCCCGGTTTTAACATACCAAGCACATGCTGAAACGCAATGTCGCCGATTTCTTCCGCTCTGGTCATATATGCGATTTCTTCTTCTGTTTTAATACTACGCAGAATATCAATACTTCCGCCCAGCGGCACTGTCAGTCTCCCACAGCAGTCTTTCTGCAATTCCTGAAACTTACTATAAAGCAGATATTTATCCTCAAAACCAACGTTTTTGGTCCCGTCTTTTTCCATATATATATTTAAGAGTTCTCCATAGGTCTGACCATTTGCCAGCTCTACCACCTCAAAATCCGGTGCCTCCGCTTTTGCCATCGTCGTATAGCGTCCATCGGTTGCCAGGATCCGCTGCTTTTCTGAAATATACAGATAGCCGGTTGCTCCGCGAAAACCACTAAAATATCTCATATTTGCACCGTCCGAAATCAGCAGTGCATCTGCCTTTTTTTCTTTCATTACCGGAAATAATTTTTCATAAAACATGTTTTCCAATCTCCTTTACTACTTCCTGAATTTTTTTATCATCTGTGCGGATCTGCACGTCTGCCGCCTCAAGATAAAGCGCCTCGCGCGCTTCCATCAGAGAAATGATCCGCCCGCGCAAATCTCCTCCTGCAAGCTTCGGCCGATTTTTGCTTCCTGTAAGACGTGCTGCCAGTGTTTCTACTTCTGCCTGCAGGTAAACAACGCAGCCCAAAGTTTTTAAAAGCACTCTATTCTCTTTTCTTACCGGAAGACCACCGCCCACAGAAATCACCATTCGCCGCGTTTCGTTTTGCAGATCTTTCAGCAACTTTGTCTCCAGATTACGAAAATACGTTTCTCCATACTGCGTGAAAATATCCGTAATTTTCATCTGCTGCTCTTTCTCGATCTGTTCATCCGTATCGAGAAACCCCAAATGATTTTCTCTTGCCAACGCTTTCCCGATCGTCGTCTTGCCGGCCCCCATAAAGCCGATCAGTATGATGTGATTCATATCAGTTTCTCTTTCTGTTATAAAAATATAATACAATTTTTTCCAGATAACGCTTCAGAACAATCTGGATTTCTTCTTTGGGATGAATTGGTTTTACCAGAATGCTCATCATCCCACATCGTCTGGCTCCGTACACATCCGTAAAAAGCTGGTCACCGACGAACATCGTATTGGAGGGGGTGGTCCCCATCTTTTCCATAGCTGCCTGATAGCCTTTTTTCGAAGGCTTATGCGCATTTTCAATATAAAATGCCTGTACCTCATCCGCAAACGGCTTCACACGCGGCAGCTGATTATTAGAGATCAGGCAGTATTTCATCCCCATTTTACGAAGCGAGGCAAACAGCACTTTCGCACGTTCATCCGCAGGCGCTCCATGCGGTACCAGCGTGTTGTCAATGTCAAACAATACCCCGCGATATCCCTTTTCATACCAATTTTTAAAATCTACACTATAGGTAGAATCCAGATACACATCCGGATAAAATTTTTCCAGCATAAAGTAACCGCCTATCTCTGTCTATATTTAGCAAGGAACAGCTCCAACTTATTCATTGTTTCCTCTAATACCTCGCGGCGCGGCAGATAGACAACACGGAAATGATCCGGTTCCGGCCAGTTAAACGCTGTTCCGTGATTGATCAGCACTTTTTTCTGACGCAGAAAATCAAGCGCAAACTGCTCATCATCCGTAATATTAAAACGAGCAATATCCAGTTTCGGGAAAATATAAAACGCAGCCTTCGGTTTCACCGCGGAAATTCCTGGAATACTGTTGAGCGCTTTCATAATAAATTCACGCTGCTCATAGATACGTCCGCCCGGAACAAGCAGCTCATTTACGCTCTGATATCCGCCAAGTGCCGTCTGGACGATTGACTGTGCCGGAACATTGGAACACAGGCGCATATTGCTCAACATATTAATACCTTCCAAATAGCCTTTTACATGCGTTTTGTTGCCGCAAAGACACATCCATCCCACACGGTATCCCGCAATACGGTGTGACTTGGAAAGTCCGTTCATCGTCACACAGAACAGATCCGGACACAGGGAGGCAATTGAAATATGCTCCACACCGTCCATCACCAGACGATCATAAATCTCATCCGCAAAGATAATCAGATCAAATTCTCTGGCCACTTCAACGATCTCTTCAAGAATTTCTTTGCTGTAAACAGCGCCGGTCGGGTTATTCGGATTGATCACTACAATTCCCTTCGTCTTATCCGTTACCTTCTTGCGAATATCGGCAATATCCGGATTCCAGTCTGACTGTTCATCACAGATATAATGCACAGCCTTACCTCCTGCCAATGTCACAGCGCCTGTCCACAATGGATAATCCGGCGCCGGAACAAGAATCTCGTCACCGTTATCGAGTAAGCCCTGCATCGCCATCACAATCATCTCACTGACACCATTTCCAAGATAGATATCATTCATACCGACATTTGGAATATTTTTTAATTGACAGTACTGCATAATCGCTTTTCTGGCAGAAAACAGACCGCGGGAATCTGAATATCCCTGGGTATGCGGCAGGTTCGCCATCATATCTTTTACAACTTCATCCGGCGCCCGGAAACCAAACGGAGCCGGATTGCCAATATTTAACTTCAGAATCGTTTCTCCATTCTCCTCCATGCGGTTTGCTTCATCTAATACCGGGCCGCGGATATCATAGCAAACATGATCCAGCTTTGTTGACTTTGCAAATTCTCTCACAATTGCCACCCCTCTCTTTTTTCTCTCAAGTATACCACACAATCCTTAAAAATCAAACAATGACAGCTGATTTGTTTCGGGCAAATCACCAAGAATTCCCATGTCCGCCATCGTATCGATAACCGTCTTGCTGACCTTGGTTCGCTGCCAGAAATCCTGACGCGACAGAAATGGTCCGTCCTTGACTGCCTCTACCACAGCCTCTGCCGCTTTTTCACCCAGTCCGTCAATTGTGGAAAGACTCGGCATCAGCTTTCCGTCAATAATCTGAAAACGTGAAGCACTTGCAATATTTAAATCAATCGGCATAAATTCAAAACCACGCGCGTACATTTCCTGCACGCTCTTCATATCTTTGTATGTATCCTGCTCTTTTTTCGTTAAAGAATCATAATTTTTCTTGTATTCATTCATATAAATACGCAGACGTTCATGTCCCTGACACATCAACTCATAGTTAAAAGCCGAAGCTCGGATACTAAAATATGCCGCGTAATAGGCAAGCGGATAATAAACCTTACAGTAGGCAATACGGTATGCCATCATAACGTATGCCGCCGCATGTGCCTTCGGAAACATATACTTGATTTTCTGACAGGACCAGATGTACCAGTCCGGAACATCGTGCTTTTTCATTTCCTCAATCCATTCCGGCTTCAGACCTTTTCCCTTTCGCACACTCTCCATGATAGTAAACGACTGCTCACTGTCCAACCCCATGAGGATCAAATATGTCATAATATCGTCACGTGTACAGATCGCGGTAGAAATTGTTGCCTTTCCTTCCTGGATCAGTGTCTGCGCGTTTCCAAGCCATACGTCTGTTCCATGCGACAAACCGGAAATACGTACCAAATCTGAAAAACTTTGCGGTTTTGTGTCCTGAAGCATCTGAATAACGAATTCCGTACCAAACTCCGGAATACCAAGTGACCCAAGCGGTGTCCCCATAATGTCCTCCGGCTCCACCCCCAGTGCTTCCGTACTCGCAAATAACGACATGACCGCCTGATCATCCAATGGAATTTTCTTCGCATCCAGCCCTGTCAGATCCTCCAGCATACGGATCATGGTCGGATCATCGTGTCCGAGAATATCCAACTTTAAGAGGTTATGGTCAATGGAATGATAATCAAAATGTGTTGTAATAATATCCGTCTCCATATCGTTCGCCGGATGCTGTACCGGCGTAAACGAATAAATCTCCTCCCCGTGCGGCAAAACAACAATACCGCCTGGATGCTGTCCGGTCGTCCTGCGCACGCCAACACACCCTTCAACAATACGGTTGATCTCGCAGTAGCGCTTGTGCTGTCCGCGCTCCTCATAATAATTTTTTACATAACCAAACGCCGTCTTATCTGCCAGCGTACCAATCGTTCCGGCACGGAAAGTATGTCCTTCACCAAAAATAACTTCTGTATAACGGTGTGCATTTCCCTGATAATCACCGGAAAAGTTCAGATCAATATCCGGCTCTTTATTTCCCTTAAAACCCAGAAAGGTTTCAAACGGAATATCAAAACCTTCTTTTTTCAAGGGCGCTCCGCAGACTGGACAAAGTTTATCCGGCATATCACATCCTGCTCTTCCGGCATAGGCGCGCACTTCCTCAGAATCAAAATCATAATAGTGGCAATCCTCACAATAATAATGCGGACTCAATGGATTTACCTCCGTGATACCGGCCATCGTCGCCACAAACGAGGATCCAACCGAGCCTCGTGAACCGACCAGATATCCATCCTCATTGGACTTCCACACTAATTTCTGGGCAATGATATACATTACGGCAAAACCATTGGAAATGATGGAATTCAGCTCCCGCTCCAAACGTTCTTTTACGATCGGCGGTAATTCCTCACCGTAGATCTCATGCGCCCGGTTATAACAGATTTCACGCAATGTTTTGTCAGAATCTTCAATTACAGGCGGGCATTTATCCGGTCGTACCGGAGCAATTTTCTCACACATATCCGCAATGCGGTTTGTGTTGGTAATTACCACTTCCTCCGCCTTTTCCGCTCCCAGATATGCAAATTCTTTCAGCATTTCCTCCGTTGTCCGCAGATAAAGAGGCGGCTGACTGTCTGCATCCTTAAACCCTTTTCCGGTCATAATAATGCGACGGTAAACCTCATCTTCCGGATTCATAAAGTGTACATCACAGGTCGCCACTACCGGTTTATGAAACTGTTCCCCCAACTTGACAATACGACGATTTAAATTTCTCAGATCTTCGTGCGTTTCTACACCGTTATCATCTTCACGCAAAAGAAACTCATTATTGCCGATCGGCTGAATTTCCAGATAATCATAGAAATCTACAATCCTTGCCAGCTCCGGCTCTGATTTTCCTTCCAGAACTGCTTTAAACAGTTCTCCCGCCTCGCAGGCCGAACCGACAATCAGACCTTCGCGGTATTTATTTAATGCACTTTTGGGAATGCGCGGCCGCCTGCTGTAATACTGCATATGTGCATAAGATACCAACCGGTACAGGTTGATACGCCCAACCTCATTTTTAGCCAGAATAATCACATGATATGTCGGCAATTTCTTAATCTGATCCAAAGAGGTACTCGCCAACGCATTAATTCCATCCATATCCGGAATTTCCCGTTCCTCCAGCATTTCCAACAGCTTTAAATAAATCCCTGATGTACATTCCGCATCGTCCACCGCTCGATGATGGTTCTGCAGAGGCACATGCAGCGCTTTTGCCACCGTATCCAATTTAAATCGATTCAGCTGCGGCAGCAGCACGCGCGCCAGACCGACGGTATCCACATACGTAAATTCTTTTTCCAGTCCCAGACGGCGCATATTTTCTTCTATAAAGCTCACATCAAACGAAGCATTATGTGCTGCCAGGATCGCGTCCCCAATAAATTCCAGAAACTGCGGCAGTACCTCCTCAATCGTCGGCGCTCCCAGTACCATATTGTCACTAATGCCGGTCAGTTCTTCGATTCGGAACGGGATCGGTACCTGTGGATTGACAAATGTGGAAAAACGATCTGTAATGATCCCCTTTTCCACCTTAACTGCGCCAATTTCAATAATCCGATTGCTGACCGGGCTAAACCCTGTCGTCTCCAGATCAAATACCACGCACGGACCTTTTAAATCCTGATTTTTTGAATTTGTAACAATTTGACGCAGATCATCCACCAGATATCCTTCTACCCCGTAAAGGACTTTAAACGGCGCAGATATTTGATTCAATTCCTCTTTCGAAATCTCCGGATGCTCCGCTTTATAGGCATCGCGATATACCCGGTCAATATCCTCAATAACGTGGTTCGCATCTGGAAAAGCCTGTACTGCACCATGATCTGTAATTGCAATCGCCGGATGTCCCCATTTATGTGCCTGCTTCACCAGATCCTTTGCCTCGGAAACCCCGTCCATATCACTCATTTTCGTATGGCAATGCAGCTCCACACGCTTCTGAGGATAAGTGTCCGCACGCCCTCCACGAAAATCCGCACATTTTTTAATCCCCCGTACAGAACCGATGCTGAGCTGGCTGTCAAAACGATCAATATTTGTCACGCCTTTCAGTTTTATAAAAGCACCTTTTTTCAGCACCTTTGCCAACTCGTCGGCTTGCTCCGCCTGATCTGCGCGCAGAAAAATTTTTGCAGAAATCGTATCCGTAAAATCCGTAATTTCCATAGTGAGCAAACGTTTTTCATTTCGTAATTCACGCACTTCCATCGCACGCACCTGTCCGCGAATCGCCACCTCACCCATCTCCTGCTGAATGGTAACGATCTCGATTGTCTCATCCTCAAAATCTTTTCCAAATAACACATCCGGATTGTCGGACTGACGCATTGGTCTCCGGTAATCGCTGCCGCGTCCTCCTCTGCCGCCCTTTTCTGCTGCAACTCCGACCGCTTTTGGCGCCGCACTTCCTGCCGTTTTTTTCTCCTGCGCAACCATCCATTCATCTTTTCCTGCTTTTTTCTCCTGCTTTTGCGGCTGCTTTTCAGAATCGTCCCCATGTTCCTGGTCCAGATTTGCACGTACACGCCGACTGATCTGTTCTACTTCCTGTTCGATCAGCAAATCACTGTTTTTACGCGCCGCGCTCATCTTTGCCGGAATCTCCTGCAACTGTACAGTTAATTCCAGTCCGCACCGCTCCCGGAATACCTTTTCCAGAATACGAATTAGTTCTCCTGCTTTATCTCTGGCAATCACCGACTTCTCAATCGTCAGTAACATCTGATCCGGCTGCAAAAATTCACATTTACCGCGACGCAGAAGGTTATACTCAAAAATACTGTAATTTTTCAGTTCCAAAAGAATACTGTCCCGATACATCGGGAAAAAATTCTCCGCCGTATACTGACCAGAAAGATGAAACTTTTCAATAATTTTAATCGTAATCTCTTCCCCGTCAAAACACTGACGATGTATCGCTTCTTCAATCTCATAAATAATCTGTTTCTGTATCCAGGTTTCGCAGACAATAAAAATGCGCAAAAAATCCCGTGCGGAAGTAACGGCTACCTTTGCAACCGCTACCTTCGCCAAAAGATTTTCCGCCTCTTTACTCACCTGTAAATTCGGAAATACGTCCGAAAATTTTCTTTCCATAAAACAAACTCCTGTCTCTGGAACCGCTGTCCCAAAAGACAGCATCCATTATTCGTTCCAATGCAACAATTCTTCTCTTAGCGCTCCCAAAAGCTCTGCTTCCGGCAGTTTTTTGACAACCTCGCCCTTTTTAATCAGCAAGCCCTCTCCTTTTCCGCCCGCAATACCAATATCCGCTTCTTTGGCTTCTCCTGGCCCATTTACCACACAGCCCATTACAGCTACTTTGATATCAAGCGGAATATCTGCCACCATATTTTCTACCTGATTTGCCAGACCAATCAGGTCAATCCTGGTGCGTCCACAAGTCGGACAGGACACTACCTCAATGCCGCCTTTGCGCAGGCCCAGCGTACGCAAAATTAGTTTTGCCGATTTGATCTCTTCAGCCGGATCACCGGTCAGAGAAACGCGAATCGTATCACCGATTCCCTGAGACAGAATCAGTCCCAGACCAATCGCTGACTTGATATTTCCAGATAACAACGTCCCCGCTTCTGTAATACCGACATGCAGCGGATATTTCGTTTTCTGAGCAATTAATTCATGCGCTTTTACACACATCAAAACATCAGAAGATTTAATACTGATAACCAAATTATCATAATTCTGTTCCTCTATCATACGCACCTTATCCAACGCGCTCTCTACGATGCCTTCTGCCGTCACACCGCCGTATTTTGCCAAAATTTCTTTTTCCAGAGAACCACTGTTGACCCCAACGCGAATCGGTATCTGGCGTTCTCTCGCCGCGTCTACTACCGCTTTTACACGATCCGCACCGCCGATGTTACCCGGATTGATACGGATCTTGTCCGCGCCATTTTCAATCGCCGCAATTGCCATCTTATAATCAAAATGAATATCTGCCACCAGCGGGATCGTAATCTGCTTCTTAATCTCTTTTACTGCTTTTGCCGCTTCTTCCGTCGGTACCGTGCAACGGATGATCTCACATCCTGCAGCCTCCAGACGTTTGATCTGGGCAACTGTCGCTTGTATATCTTCTGTTCTTGTATTCGTCATTGACTGAATCAGGATCGGATTTCCACCACCGATCACACGATTACCGACTTTTATCACTTTTGTATGTTCTCTGTACATATCCGCACCTCGCTTATACTTGATACAATCAAACTTCTGACTCTCAGTATACACTGATATCCCTGTTGAAACAAGTATCAGAACTATCGTATATTTGGCAAAATATCTCTCTAAACTCTCTTTGTTCAACAAAACAGACTGCATGCATTGCCTCGCACACAGTCTGCTTTTAAGACAGATTCTCTGCCGTTTATTTTACTTCTACGGTCCACCCGTGCGTATCCGCTATTTTCCCAAGCTGAATACCTGTCACGGTATCATAAAGTTTCTGACTGATCTCACCGATGCCTCCGTCCTTGATCTGGAATACATCGTTCTCATAACGCAGATGTCCGACCGGAGAAATTACTGCCGCAGTACCACTTCCCCAGACTTCCTCAAGCGTACCATCCTTTGCAGCTGCAACCAGTTCATCTACGGAAATCTTACGCTCCTCTACCGGAAGTCCCCATTCTTTGCAAAGCGCAATACAGGTATTTCTGGTTACACCCGGCAGGATACTTCCATTTAATTGCGGCGTAACAACAGTGCCGTTGATCTTAAAGAAGATATTCATTGCTCCTACTTCTTCAATATACTTCCGTTCTACACCATCCAGCCACAATACCTGAGAGTATCCTTCATTATGCGCCTTCATCTGAGCGGAAAGGGACGCTACATAATTGCCGCCTGTCTTTGCCTCACCAATTCCTCCCCTGACTGCACGTACATATTCATCCTCAATCCAAATTTTAACCGGATCAAGTCCTTCCGGATAGTATGCGCCTACCGGAGACAGAATAATGATGAATTTATAAGTATCAGACGGACGCACACCCAAAAACGGATCGGTTGCGATCACAAACGGACGGATATACAGCGAAGTACCTGGTCTGCTCGGAATCCATGCCTCATCTACCTTTACCAAAGTTTTCAGCGCATTTAAAAAATCTTCCTCTGGAATTTCCGGAATCTCCAGACGTCTGTTGGAATTGTTTGCACGTTCAATATTTTTATCAGGGCGGAACAAAAGGATTCTGCCATCCTCTGTCTTATATGCTTTCAGTCCCTCAAACATTTCCTGTCCATAATGAAACACCATTGCAGACGGTTCTAAAGTAAGCGACTGATATGGCATAATCTGAGGATCGTGCCAACCTTTTCCCTTGGTATACTCCATCACATACATATGATCGGTAAAAATCGTACCGAATACCAGTGGGTTGTCCTCTGTTGGAATCGGCTTTGGATTCGTAGTTTTGGTAATCTTGATCTCTAACATTTTTTCATCCTCCTCAGTGTGACTTTCTTTCGATATACTTTTCCGCGTTACCGTACTCACACGTAAATCTTACTGGAAATTATCACTCTTTTTATGAGAATTGTCAAGAAAAAAAGAAAAACCCTCGAATCATCGAGAGTTTTTCATCTGTCGCAGATAGGAATCAAATAATTCGACACTATTCAAATACTGATACACAAAATCAAATTTAGTTCTATACAGTTTTGTATAGGAGATTTGGTTCTATTTGATTTTATTTGTTTCCAACTGTCATATCTCTATGGTCTGTTTCTGCTAGTGTTATCAATCTGTTATCATGATTTTGTTATCAAGTTCTAAATTTCAAGTTACTTATTTTTGTAAATTTTCCTCCTTATTAAAAAAAGACATCTTTAACATCTGGTATTCTTCATCTGTACAGACTTCTCTGCATTTTTTATCATATTCATTAGAACGCCTAAGCATATCCTTTATTTTATAACATGGAAATCTTGAACATTGATTACATTTTTCAACGTTATTTTCTTTTGTACATTCAGCAAGATGATATGTACAATTCTTATGTGATGTGCATCCAAGGCACCTAATTTCATCAATTGGAACAATTTCATTTCTCCAACCAACTCTAAACCATAACTCTGCTACTTTTTCTAATTCGCTATCAGTTCTTGCAAGGTAACGAGGACATTCCAAACAATTATCTCCACACAACGTAATTTTTTCCAACGATAATACTCCTATTTTTATATTGCTTTCTCACTCTATCCTGCTTTTGAAGTTTTTTATATCAGAATAATACCAGGCATCCAAACTAAAATTATAGATATCTTACATATACACTTGAATCTTCTCCATGAATATCTTTCATCATTTCAAAAAAACTCATATCCATATTTCTCATATAATCCCGTATGATTTGTTGAAATATAAATACTATTAATCCCATCTGTTTTTGCCAATGTTTCAGCATAACTTAACAACCTTCCAACATAACGATGTCCTCTATAACGCGGAAAGGAATACCCCCTCCCAACTCCCTAATTTGTCATTCGCCTATATTATATCTATCAGTTATCCCTCTGTAAACCCCAAATACTTCCAGCTTTTTAAGCCGTTAACTCCTTTCCGTTCGCAACTTTTCCTTCTCTCTTTGCCATATCAAATACCATACTCACTCATCTTTTGATGTAAAAACAGTTTTGCTGAATCTATTTCAATAATACATCATATTTATACACAATGGTAAGCATATCTATGCAGATAATTGTTCTAAGACATTCCAATACAAAAACAACATTTCATTACATCCGCCAACAACGTATAGAAAAATCTACATACGGACTTATGCAAGATTCTTTGGATATACTTAAAAAATGTAATCAATACTTATCATATTTCTTTCTGCTTAATGCATGTTTAAAATTATTTTCCGGCTCTAATATTTTTGACGGTTGCTTTTTGAATACTTAAATCTTCATATACCCTGCTTCCGCCATTTCCAACCGGAGCTTGGGCTAAAAGCCCAACTTTCACAACAGAATCAACAGGAAGATGGAAATATCTCATCATATAAAAATTTTCCCCATCCACAGAATAATGGAACGCAAAATTATTACCTACTCTACAAACTTGCAGCCAGGCTGTGTTTCCCTCAAGATTACACCCATTGGCATCATCTGAATCCCCTTTTGTTACCACACTTACAGCAGCATGTGTTCCAAAGTCTGTTAATTCAAAACAACATTTTGCCCAGCAAGTCATATCTTTCATAACCATGACGGACGCAGAATCATAGGTATCCTTAAAGTCATGCGATACTTTAACCTTAAGAATAAAATCCCCCTCTACTTCTGTATAATAAAAGGGAGCATTACAAAGTGATTCCGGAAGAATCCCTTCTTCACATTCATCAATACTTCCACAGAAAAAATCTGTCTGTGCAGGTGCTGTAATTTCAATTCTATTATCCCTTTTTACAATTACTCCTTCATTCAGCCATTTAAATTCCATCTTAAAATCTCCTCACTGTAAAAACTCAAGTTTTTCATTATTAGAATGTATTGTATCATCTAAAACAGAGTACAAAAAGATACAATAATATCTAAAAACAGCACTATTTTCCCAAAGTACGATTCTGACTAGGTGCATATCCATAAGTCTGTCGAAATTGACGACTAAAATAATTTACAGAATTGAATCCGCAGGCATGACTGATTTCCTGAAGAGTCAGCGTTGTGTCGCTAATCAATCGATATGCGGTTTGAAGCCGATATTTTATTAATGCGTCTACTGGTGAACATCCCAGATATGCCTTGAAACAACGTCCCGCTTCACTACGACTGATATCAGCGGCACGCGCAATATCAGCAAGAGTAACAGATTCAGCATAGTGTGTATAAATATAGGTCAGCATCTGTTGGATGCGTATCTGAGTATTGATTTGTATGCGCGTGATCTCGGATTTAGGCAAATCATCAAAATATCGAAACAAGTATTCAAAAATACTGTTAAGATCTCGTTGGACAACCATTTCATAACAAACATTACGCTCTTGCAATTGACAGTAAATATCCTTCACCAGATAGTTTACCTCGTCATGCCAACGATTTCCGTGCCTAAACACGATAAAAGGTAATACCCCGGAACCAGTGATAGGGCGAATATATTTCTGGTAGATTACACTGGTTCCCGGTGCAAATATAGTATCAGAAAAAACAATATTGGGCATCGGATCTGGTACCTCGCCGGATATCTGTCGAATTCCATGCAATATATTACGGTTAATAAATATGCTGTCTCCGGCTTCCAATGTAACGTGTTTTTGTCCCACTTGAAAGTCCAAGATACCATTCACTGCTGTAGCAATCTCAAATTCAGGATGCCAATGTAAAGGTCCCTCCCAGTTTGGCAGTGCGGCAAGTTCATCATGAAAATATGTGATAGGAAAAACTGATGCGCCGTGAGTTATTTGCTCTCTCAACTGATAATCTATTAATATAGGCATAATTTACCTCTCCTACAAAAAATAGGAGAAACGCTGTAAATTCAACGTTTCTCCTACTTTTACTCAATGCCGCAGACCGGAATCGAACCGGTACGGGAGATTAGTCCCGCAGGATTTTAAGTCCTGTGCGTCTGCCTGTTCCGCCACTGCGGCATTTTTATGACAAGTGTTGTCACAAAATGGGACCTATAGGGCTCGAACCTATGACCCTCTGCTTGTAAGGCAGATGCTCTCCCAGCTGAGCTAAGATCCCATAATACTAGTTATTTAATTATAACTAACGACCCAGATCGGACTCGAACCGACGACCTTCGCCGTGACAGGGCGACGCTCTAACCAACTGAGCCACTGGGCCATATTTTACAACAAAGTGGACCTTCGGGGACTCGAACCCAGGACCGACCGGTTATGAGCCGGTTGCTCTAACCAACTGAGCTAAAGGTCCAAAGAGCCGATGATCGGACTCGAACCGATAACCTGCTGATTACAAATCAGCTGCTCTGCCAATTGAGCCACATCGGCACCATCATAACACATTTCGTTGCAATGACTCCAAGGGGATTTGAACCCCTGTTACCGCCGTGAAAGGGCGGTGTCTTAACCGCTTGACCATGGAGCCTTTTTCTCTACATCTGCTCTTTACAAATGTAAAACTCCCCGAGTTGGGCTCGAACCAACAACCCTTCGGTTAACAGCCGAATGCTCTGCCATTGAGCTATCGAGGAATATAGAAGGTATGTACCTTCAAAACCGCACAGGAAATAGCTTTCCATCCTTTACCCGGACCTGATCGCCTAAGTTCTCTCTTGCCTCGCTTACTCGCGGTCACTTCGATTCCGCTTTCGCTCCATCTCAGTGCCTCTTGCTCCGCAAATGTTCATCC
>JBMNRF010000010.1:0-81289 GCA_050944495.1 Marvinbryantia sp. | reverse complement strand
CTGCGGGTGAAAGCCCGGATCCGGATGAACCGGAGGTACCGGTAACGCCGGGTGAAAAAGAAGATGTTACCGAGGAAAAGAACGGTCATCTGCTGGTATCCAAGACAACAACGAGCCAGCCGGCAAATGGAACAGGTTATGCACTGGGCGAGACGATTTCGTATCAGATAAAGGTAACGAATGACGGAAACCTGACGATTACGAATATTGAAGTGACCGACAGCCTGAGTGATGCCGAAGGCCAGGTGATCGGAACGATCGAAAGCCTTGCACCGGGTGAGAGTAAGGACTTCGCTTTCGAGTATGTGGTAACAGAAGCGGATATCCTGAACGGTTCTGTGAAGAATGTGGCGACAGCTGCGGGTGAAAGCCCGGATCCGGATGAACCGGAGGTACCGGTAACGCCGGGTGAAAAAGAAGATGTTACCGAGGAAAAGAACGGTCATCTGCTGGTATCCAAGACAACAACGAGCCAGCCGGCAAACGGCACAGCCTATGTGCCGGGTGAGAAGATTCTTTATGCGATCACTGTAAGTAACGATGGAAATCTGACCTTGACAGAGATTGTGGTAACAGATGAGCTTACCGGCGACGAATGGAAAATCGCATCTCTTGCGCCGGGTGAGACAAAGGTATTCGAAGTAGAGTACACGGTAACAGATGAAGATTTTATTAAGGGCAGTGTGATCAATGAGGTAACTGTCAGTGGTACGGATCCGGAAGGCAAAGATGTTGATGGAGGAGACACGGTTGAGGTTCCTGTAACAGAGGAGGAACCGAAAGAGACAGAATCTGAGACAGAGACAGAAGCCAAGGTGAAAGAAACAGAGCAGACCAAGGAAACTCCTAAAACAGGAGATACAACGAACTGGTTTGGCTGGATTCTGCTCCTGGCGGTATCTGGTGGAATTCTTACAGGAGGAATTGTAAGAAAATCCCATAAGAGAAAAACCAAATAGGTTTTAAGAAAAGAAGAGAAAGCCATTGTAAATATAGATGAGTAATCATCTGTGGAGCAATGGCTCCTCTTTTTGTCTGAAACAGACACTTTAAGAGAAAAAGAAAATAAAAAAGTAACGAAATTCTCCCGAATAAGTTTGAAAAATGTAATAGATACGTTATACTGAAAAAAGGGAATCTATATTTTCAAGGAGGGTATCTTTTATGAACATTGTATTTCATGAGAAAGCAAAAACATTTCATTTGTATAACGATTCAATCAGTTATATTATGATGGTGCTTCCGAGCGGACATTTAGGACAGCTTTATTATGGAAAGAAAATTCACGATAAGGAAGATTTTTCCTATTTGTTGGAATTGATTGGACGTCCGATGGCATCTTCCTATTTTGAAAATGACAGGAGCTATTCCTTAGAGCATATCAAACAGGAACTGCCAGTGTACGGCAGTTCGGATTACCGTAATCCGGCTGTGGAGATTTTGCAGGAAAACGGCAGTCGTCTGTGTGATTTTCAGTATGAGTCTTATGTGGTCACACCGGGGAAACCAAAGCTTGCAGGGCTGCCTGCCACTTATACGGAAAGTGATGACGAGGCGATGACTTTGACTATAACCGTAAAAGATCCGGTTACAAAAGTAAAAGCAGAGCTTCTTTATACAATATTTGCAAATGAGGCTGTGTTAGCGCGGAGCGTTCGTTATACGAATGAAGGTACGCAGAATTTGCATTTGACTGTGGCCATGAGTATGAGCCTGGATCTTCCAGATTCCGATTATGAATGGATTCAACTTTCCGGCGCATGGGCGAGAGAGCGTCATGTGAAAACGCGGGAATTGGTGCAGGGTATGCATGCGGTGGAGAGCCGCAGAGGACATTCCTCACCGAATCATAATCCGTTTATTGCTCTGAAACGACCGGGTACGACAGAGGCACAGGGGGAAGTTTTAGGGTTCTGTCTGGTGTACAGTGGAAATTTCCGTATACAGGCAGAGGTAGATACTTATGATACCGTGCGCATTACGGCAGGCATTCATCCGGCAGATTTTGACTGGAAGCTGGAGCCGGGTGAAGTATTTCAGACACCGGAAGCGGTGATGGTTTATGCGCAGGATGGTCTAAATGGTATGAGTCAGACATATCATCGTCTGTTTCAGAAACGTTTGGCACGCGGTTACTGGAGAGATCGGCCGCGTCCGATCCTGATTAATAACTGGGAAGCAACATATTTTGATTTTACAGAGGAACGTTTGCTCGAGATTGCTGCAAAAGCAAAGGAATGTGGTGTGGAGTTATTTGTGTTGGATGATGGCTGGTTTGGGAAGAGAACAAGTGACCATGCCGGTCTGGGTGACTGGATTGCTAATCCGGACCGTTTACCGAACGGAGTGCCGGGAATTGCACAGAAAATAGAGGATCTTGGCATGAAATTCGGTATTTGGATTGAACCGGAGATGGTGAATGAAGATTCGGACCTGTATCGCGCGCATCCGGAATGGGTACTGGATACACCAGACCGTCACAGATGTCATGGACGTTATCAGTTTGTACTGGACTTTTCCAGAAAAGAGGTTGTTGACTATATTTATGAAATGTTGGCGAAGATTTTCTCTGAGGCGAAAGTCTCCTATGTGAAATGGGATATGAACCGCAGCATTACAGAGTGTTTTTCCGATGCTCTTCCGGCGGATCGACAGGGAGAAGTATTTCACAGATATATTCTCGGTGTTTATGATCTGTATGAGCGTTTGATAAGCAGTTTTCCGCATATTTTGTTTGAATCTTGTTCCAGCGGTGGTGCAAGATTTGACGCGGGCATGCTGTATTATGCGCCGCAGGCATGGGCAAGCGATGATTCTGATGCGGTGGAACGTCTGAAAATTCAGTATGGCAGCACGTTTTGTTATCCGGTCAGCAGTATTGGCAGTCATGTTTCTGTTATTCCAAATCATCAGGTGTACCGAAACACGCCGCTGCATACCAGAGCAAATGTAGCTTATTTTGGTACTTTTGGTTATGAGCTCGACTTGAACAAGCTTTCGCGGGAGGAGATCGAGGAGGTCAGGGAACAGATCAAATTTATGAAAGAATACCGTGAGCTGCTGCAGTTTGGAACCTTTTATCGTTTGCGCAGCCCGTTTGAGGGAAATGAGACTGTCTGGATGGTAGTTAGTGAGGACAAAAAGACAGCGCTGGTTGGGTACTATCGCGTATTGAACAATGTGAATGGCCCTTATACCAGAGTGCGCTTACAGGGGCTGGATCCGGATTTCGTTTATGAAAATATATTAAACGGCACAGAAAATTATGGCGATGAGCTGATGAATCTCGGTCTGATCACAACAGACAGCACGGCAGGTGAGGTTCCGGCAGGAGGAAAGCCATGCACCGATTTTGATTCGAGAATCTATGTGCTGAAAGCAAAATAAATATAGAAAGAATTTAAAAACGCTCCTCCGTTTGACAAAATATGCGTTCTGATTCCTGTATACTGAGAGGAAACGGCAGTCTGTGGGCAGAGTATACAGTTGGTATTTTGTGTGGAAATGCAGTGCGGACAGAAGGAACAGGAAAGTGCATATGGAGGGAATGAACGATGGGAGAGTGGGAAAAGGCCTCGGAAAAAGGGCGTCTGCAGCGCTATGCGGAATCGTTTCAGCGTCTGGCAGACGTTTTCCGGTATCTGCCGTCAAAAAAAGAAGCATTGAGCGAGGAGGATCTGCAGGAGATTTATGAAGCTTCGCGTGATCATATTTGTAGTGAATGTGGGAGATATCGGGAGTGCTGGGGCAGAAATGTGCAGAAAACGGCGCGGCTGATTTATGAACTGCTGGCAGAGATTTCTGAAAATGGAGATGAAGCGCAGACAGAGGAAGAATCAATGGAGGTCAGCCGGGTGCAGGAACGGTTTTTTCGTTACTGTATTAAAGGACTTTCGTTTCGCGAGGAAATAAAAAATTGTTTTTATCGGGCAAAACTGAATATGATGTGGAGCAACCGGATGCTGGAAAACCGGGCAGCGATAGCGCAGCAGCTGCAGGAGACGGCCGGAATCATTGAGGAGATTGCCTGTACGGTGTTTGATGCCGGTGAAATGGACAGTGCTCTGGAAAAAAAGGTGCGTTATAGATTACTGCTTCAGCGCGTATGGGTGAAGGATCTGCGGATGTTTCGGGATAGTCTCGGGCATACGGTGATTCTTTTGACAGCGCAGACTGTTAAGGGGCATTGTGTGGCAGTGAAAACACTGGCGGAGGTACTGACACAGGCTTGCGGTGTGCAAATGGTGCCGGAGCGCGACAGCCGTTTGACATTGAGCCATGAGCTTTGTACGCTCCATTTTGTGGAGGAAACAAATTTTTATATGCTGACAGGAGCGGCCGGACAGCCTGGATATGGACAGGCTGCATCCGGTGATAATTTTTCGGTGTTGAATGGAAGTCACGGCCAAGTGATTCTGGGAATTTCTGATGGGATGGGAACAGGGATCAGAGCCAGTCGTGAAAGCCAGACGGTGATCGAGTTACTGGAACAATTTCTGGATGCCGGGTTTGCAGCGGAAACGGCGGTCAGGATGATTAATTCTGCAATGGTCCTTCAGCGGGGAATGCAGCAATTTTCCACGCTGGATATTTGTGGTGTGAATTTGTACACCGGACAGTGTGAATTTCTCAAAATCGGAGCAGCGACAACATTTATCAGACGGTCAACCGGCGTGGAGACGATTACTTCTACCAGCCTTCCGGTGGGAATCTTTCGTGAGGTTGACTTTGAGCGTACCGGAAGACGTCTGGAGCATGGCGATATGATTGTGATGGTTTCGGACGGTGTTCTTGATGCGCTTCCGGTAGAAAACAGAATGGACTTGATGAAATACCTGATCTCACAGATACATTCGGACAATCCGGCGGAATTTGCCGATCTGCTTCTGAAGCAGGTGTTATCCTTTTCAAATGAGATGCCGGCGGACGATATGACGATCTTGGCAGGGAGCTTCTGGAAAAAGTGAGAGTTTTATGGAAAAAGTATATTATTATATTGAGAAACATAACATGATAAATACGAATGAGAAAGTAATTGTGGGCGTATCGGGAGGCGCAGATTCCCTATGCCTGCTTTTTGTATTGCTGGAATATCGTAAAAAAGTACCGTTTACACTGTTGGTTGTGCATGTAGAGCATGGGATCCGTGGGGAGGAAAGTTTGGCGGACGCATCTTATGTCGAACGGATCTGCCGGGAAAACGAAATCTGGTTTACTTGTATTTCCTGTGATGTACCGCGTCTGGCAGGGGAACAGAAGATCTCTGTGGAAGAAGCTGCACGTCTGGCGCGTTATCAGGCATTTGAAAAAGTGAAAAAGGAGCAGCAGGCAGATAAGATTGCTGTAGCACATAATCAGAATGATCAGGCAGAAACGATGCTGTTTCGTTTCGCGCGCGGAACAGGAATTGCCGGGGCCGGTGGAATCCGTCCGGTGAATGGCTGTATTATCCGGCCGCTGCTTACCTGCAGCCGTAAAGAGATTGAGGCTTATTTACAAGATCGGAATATCTGCTGGCGTGAGGATGCGTCAAATGCGGATACGGAATATACGCGCAATTGTCTGCGTCATCATGTGCTGCCGGTGCTGGAGCGTGAGGTAAATGAAAGAACGGTTATGCATCTGGCAGCACTGGCGGAGGAAATGCAGCAGGTACAGGCTTATATGGAAAAGCAGGCGAAAAAACAGGCAGATCAGTGTGTGAGTCAGAGCGGCACGGGGCGATGGAGCCTGGATATCCGCGCTTTTGAGCAGGTGGAACCAATTATGCAGTCATATCTGCTGCGGGAAATACTGCGGCGTACCGGACACCCGATGAGAGATGTCAGCCGCGTGCATATTGAAGCGGTCAGAGCATTGGCGCAGGGACAGTCCGGACGCATGACTGTGCTTCCGGGGGGCACTGAGGTGCGGCGTGAATTCGGAGAACTGCTTTTTGCTGTGGATAAAGAAAAGCAGAGACTGCCTGAAAAAACAAAGACAGATGTGCCGATCGTGGTTCCGGGAGAGAGGAAGACTTCGCAAGGGCGGTTCGTATTCCGCGTTTTTCCTTATGAAAATCAAATTATTTTGCAAAAAAGATATACGAAATGGTTGGATTATGATAAAATAAACACTGATATTCTGCTTCGGACGCGCCGTGCGGGAGATTTTCTGACTGTGAATGCACAGGGCGGCACTAAGAAGCTGAAACGATATTTTATGGAAGAGAAGATACCGGCCGGAGAGCGGGAGAATATCCTTCTTCTGGCGGCAGGAAACGAGATCCTGTGGGTAGTGGGCTACCGTATTAATGAGGCGTACAAAGTGACGCCGCAGACCAAATGGATACTAGAAATACAAAGGATAGGAGATTGTTATGGCAGAGAAAATCAGTGTATTGATTCCGGAAGAGGAAGTGGACAGACGAATTGAGGAACTGGGAAGACAGATCAGCGAGGACTATGCGGGCAAATCCGTACATCTGATCTGTGTCTTAAAAGGAAGTATTTTCTTCACTTGTGAACTGGCAAAGAGGATTACTGTGCCGGTAACTCTGGACTTTATGTCCTGCAGCAGTTATGGAGCAGATACCAAGTCCAGCGGAGTAGTAAAGTTGGTAAAAGACCTTGACGAGCCGTTGGAGGGAAAGCATGTGATCGTTATTGAAGATATTGTGGATTCCGGCAGAACGTTAAGTTATCTGCTGGAGATTCTCGGGGCGAGAAAACCGGCCAGTTTAAAGCTGTGTACGTTGCTTGACAAACCGGACCGCCGCGTCACAGAAGTAAAAGTAGATTATACCGGATTTGAGATTCCGGATGAATTTGTGGTAGGTTATGGGCTCGATTACGCACAGCGCTATCGCAATCTTCCATATGTGGGAGTAATTGAATTATAAAAAGACAGCAAACTGGAAAGGAGACTTGAATTGAACAAAAGTACAAGAGGTTTCGGATTTTATCTGCTGATTGTAGCCATTGCTGTAATGCTTATGTACGCCCTGCGCGGGGGATTGACACAGCAGCAGAACTGGAGCTACAGTGCATTTGAAGAGGCTGTGGCAAAGGATGAAGTTGCGGCGGCGGAGATTCATCAGAATAAGCAGGTACCGACCGGACAGATTCGGGTAATGCTGAGTGATGGTTCCACGAAGACGTTAAATGCTACGGATGTAAAAGAGGCAGAGCAGCTTCTGCGTGAGAATGATATTAAATATGAGACTTACGATATTCCGTCGGAAAACACTTTTCTGACCAACATTTTTCCGATTCTGATGATGGGAGCGTTTATGTTCCTGCTTGTGATGATGATGAATCGTCAGTCAGGCGGCGGTAATAAGATGATGAATTTCGGCAAAAGCCGTGCAACAATGGTGATGCCGGATGCAAAGCGGATTACTTTTAAAGAAGTAGCTGGTTTGCAGGAGGAAAAAGAAGACCTGCAGGAACTGGTAGACTTTTTGAAAGAGCCGCAAAAATACACGAAGATGGGAGCGCGTATTCCGAAGGGTGTGATCCTTGTCGGTCCTCCTGGCACTGGAAAGACATTGCTGGCGAAAGCAGTAGCGGGAGAAGCAGGTGTGCCGTTTTTCAGTATTTCCGGTTCAGATTTTGTGGAGATGTTTGTCGGTGTGGGGGCATCCCGTGTGCGTGATCTGTTTGAGGATGCGAAAAAGAATGCACCGTGTATTGTGTTTATTGATGAGATTGATGCGGTTGCGCGCCGCAGAGGCACCGGTATGGGAGGCGGCCATGACGAGAGAGAGCAGACCCTGAATCAGCTGCTGGTTGAGATGGACGGCTTTGGTGTGAATGAAGGGATTATCGTGATGGCGGCGACGAATCGTGTGGATATCCTTGATCCGGCGATTCTGCGTCCGGGACGATTTGACCGTAAGATTGGTGTAGGCAGACCGGATGTTAAGGGAAGAGAAGAAATTTTGAAAGTACACGCAAAGGGCAAGCCACTCGGTGATGATGTAGATCTGGAAAATGTGGCCAGAACGACAGCCGGTTTCACCGGAGCGGATCTGGAAAATCTGATGAATGAGGCAGCGATTCAGGCAGCAAAGCAAAATCGCAGTTATGTGGTACAGGCAGATATTCAGCAGGCATTTATTAAAGTCGGAATTGGCGCGGAGAAAAAGAGCCGGGTGATTTCTGAAGCGGAAAAACGTATTACGGCTTATCATGAGGCTGGTCATGCGCTGCTGTTCCATCTGCTTCCGAATGTGGGACCGGTGCATACAGTGTCGATCATTCCGACCGGAACAGGAGCGGCAGGCTATACGATGCCGCTGCCGGAAAAAGATGAGATGTTTATGACAAAGAGTAAGATGCTGGATACACTGGTTGTGGATCTTGGCGGCCGCGTAGCGGAGGAATTGGTACTCGGTGATATTACGACAGGCGCTTCTCAGGACATCAAGCAGGCAACGCACCTGGCAAAGGCTATGGTTACACAGTACGGTATGTCTGAGGCAGTTGGACTGATTGATTACGGCAGTGATGAAAATGAAGTGTTTATCGGACGCGATCTCGCACAGTCCAGAGGCTTCAGCGAAACGGTTGCCGCAAGAATTGATGATGAAGTAAAACGTCTGGTAGATGAAGCGCACCAGAAAGCTCGCACTATGCTGCAGGAGCATATAGAAGTGCTTCATAAGTGCGCAAAGCTGCTGATTGAAAAAGAAAAGATCGGCAGAGAAGAGTTTGAAACACTTTTTGTGTAGGTTTCACAAAAACAAAAGACAAAATTTGTGAAGTTTGTGCACACTTATTTTGAAGGATATGTTATACTTCTTATTGTAAAACCCCCCAATACATTATATAGTTTTTGCAACACCCCATAAGAAGAAATACCTTCTCCAAAAAAGGCAGCGATGAGCTGTCTTTTTTACTGCTCAAAATCAGGCATATAGTTTCTTTGCCTTGTAACCAAAGGGGAAGTCTGGTAAAATTGTGATAAGAAGAAGTGGGGTATTGAGTGCCAGCGACACTTATTTGGCATTGACGGGAATGAAGGAAAGATGTTAGACATGGAATGAGACATTGATCATGTTTGGATATCTATATTATCATATTATATGAAGCGAGGAAAAACGATTGAACCTAAAAAAAATCGAACAATTATCGGAGATTCAATATTATATTCTGAAGATGCGTCCGGTTTTTGACGCGAGCGCTCTTTTCAGCGATACAACAGAAAATTTTGTGACGCCGATGGAACCGGAGCCGGGAGATTTGGTAAAGATTAGTTTTCGGGCCAAAAAAGATAATGTTGATGGTGTTTATCTTTGCAGCGGGGAACAGAAAACGTTGATGGAGTTTGATCGCGAAGAAGGGAACTTTGATTATTATAAAACGGAAGTGAAACTTGGGATTCGTCCTTTGCGCTATTGGTTTGAGGTGCATGTAGGGCGTTTGACGTGCTATTTTGATCGCATGGGTGTCAGCAAAAATGTCCGTGAGGAATATAGTTTTGTGGTGGTGCCGGGGTTTCATACGCCGGATTGGGCAAAAGGTGCTGTTATTTATCAGATTTTTGTGGATCGATTTTATAACGGAGATCCGACAAATGATGTACTGGACAGGGAATATTTTTATATTGGAGATGTTTCCAATCAGGTAAAGAGCTGGGATAAATGTCCGGCATTTATGGGAATCCGGGAATTTTACGGCGGAGATTTACAGGGTGTTATGGAGAAGTTGGATTATTTGCAGGAACTTGGCGTGGATGTGATTTACCTGAATCCAATTTTTGTTTCGCCGTCTAATCATAAATATGATATTCAGGACTATGACTATGTGGATCCACATTATGGCAGAATTGTAAAGGACGAGGGACGTCTGCTGGAGCCGGGAGAAAGTGAAAACAGCAGTGCAGGGCGTTATATTACGCGTGTGACCGATAAAGAGAATCTGGAGGCGAGTAATCAGCTTTTCGCAGAACTTGTGGAGGAAATTCACCGTAGGAACATGAAGATTATTCTTGACGGCGTATTTAATCACTGCGGTTCTTTCAATAAATGGTTGGATCGTGAGAGGATCTATGAAAATCAGGTTGGCTATGAAAAGGGCGCATTTGTATCCGCGAACAGTCCGTATCGTACATTTTTTAATTTTAATGATGAGCAGGCATGGCCCTACAACCATAGCTACGATGGATGGTGGGGACATGACACGCTTCCGAAGCTTTCGTATGAGACGTCATCGAAGCTGCATGAATATATTATGCGGATCGCGAGAAAGTGGGTATCACCGCCCTATAATGCAGATGGCTGGCGACTTGATGTGGCGGCTGATCTTGGTTTTTCACAGGAATATAATCATCAGTTCTGGCGTGATTTCCGCGAGGCAGTAAAAGGGGCAAATCCGGATGCGTTGATCCTGGCGGAGCACTACGGTGATCCGAGGGCATGGCTGCAGGGGGATCAGTGGGACACGGTTATGAATTATGATGCGTTCATGGAGCCGTTGACCTGGTTTTTTACCGGTATGGAAAAGCATAGCGATGAATATCGGGGAGACTTATATGGAAATGGTTTGCATTTTGAGTGGGCAATGGGGCATTTTATGAATAGTTTTTTAACGCCGTCCCTGCAGGTTTCTATGAATGAGCTTTCTAACCATGATCACTCACGTTTTTTAACGCGTACCAATCACAAGGTTGGACGTGTGGCACAGCTGGGTTATGACGCTGCCTCGCAGGATGTAAACAAAGCAGTGATGCGCGAGGCTGTTGTAATGCAGATGACCTGGCCGGGTGCTCCGACAATCTATTATGGAGATGAGGCGGGCGTGTGCGGTTTTACTGATCCGGATAATCGCAGGACATACCCGTGGGGCAGAGAAGATCAGCAAATGATTGAATTTCATAAAAAAATGATCCGTATCCATAAGAAAAGCCGGGCGCTGATGCGCGGTTCGGTGAAGATGATTCGTGCGGAATATCAGTTTCTGGCCTATGGTAGATTTTTCGATGATGAAAAAATGGTTATAATCTTTAACAACAGTGCGGATACCGTGCAGAAAAGTGTCCGTGTTTACGACATCGGGATTCTGGACGAGGAAGCGTTGGTGCAGGTGATCTCTACAGACTGCAGTGGTTTTTCTGCAGATCCGGTGCTGTATCAGCAGGAACGCGGTTATGTTCAGGTGACGATGCCTCCGACATCGGCGATTGTTTTAAAGACAATGTAGGAAATAAAATTTAAAGGAGTGGAAAAATTCGGGAGCCGTGACACATTTGTGTGCGGCTTCTATTTATATATAGATTTATTAATAAAAATTTAGTTATTTGCATCGGAATGAAGAATTCTTCCGTCTAATAGGTGTAAAGAAAAATATGAAGAGAACGGAGGTGATTGTGTGAATGAGCTTGTAAGAAGAGCACAGCAGGAGAAGGATGCAGAGGCGTTTATCCTACTGATGGAGGAAAACCGGCAGAGTATGCTGAAGGTGGCAAAGTCCTACCTGTCAAATGAAGAAGATGTGGCGGATGTGATGCAGGATGTGATTGTTACCTGCTATGAAAAGCTGGACACACTGCGGCAGCCACAGTTTTTTAAGACCTGGTTGATTCGTATTGTGATCAACAAATGTAAGGATCTGCTGCGCAGCAACCGTTCTTACGTGACGAGTGAAGTAATCGAAACTGCAGCACCGGATACGACAGCGGAGGATCTGGAATTTATGGAATTGCTGGGGACGATTGATGAAAAATACCGCACGATTTTAATACTGTATTATGTGGAAGAATTCAACACAAGAGAGATTGCCGGACTGTTGGATCTAAATGAACATACGGTGAAAAGCAGACTGATACGCGCGAGAAAAAAGTTCGAGATAGTATATAGAAAGGAGGTCAGTACGCTTTATGGCTGAAAAATATACAAGAAATGATATGCGAAAGATTTTAAAACAGGATATCGGAACATCCGTGCTGACAGAGCAGAAAATTCAGGAAGCATATGCGTATATCCGCAGAGAGGCAGCGCTGTCTCAGGAGGCAGAGAGCAGTTTCAATAAAGTTGTATTTTATCCGCAGGAGGAGCAAGATACGGGTGAAAAAATACGCAGATATAAGAACACTGGACTCAGAGACAATTATGCGAAAAACAGTGGACATTTGCGGATTCGCAAATGGATGATGGCAGCGGCGGCAGTCGGGATTTTGATGATATCTTCCTTGACCGTTATGGCGGTGAACGGATTCTTCACTAAGACGATGACAGAAGAAAACGGAACGGTAGATTATAAATTTAAGATCGACTATGAACTGACAATGAATGAGATTACTATTACACCGGGCTATATTCCGGAAGGTTATGAAAAAATGACAGGCGATGCTTTAAAATATTGTACAGACGGAGAATGGCAGAATGGTATTTCCATCGGTCTTATCACTACCGGAGATCTGGGCGGGCGGGAAAACATGACCATAGAAAACATCAAAAATGTAGAAAAAACAGTAATTAATGGTATGGAGGCGCATATTCTCCTTGCGCAGGAGCCTGATATGGAGCGTTGGACAAGCTATTTTGATAAACAGATCTTGTTATTTAATCCGGAAGAAGGATATGTGGCAAGTATCTGGGGAGGTAACGATATTACGCTGGAAGAACTGAAAAAAGTAGCGGAAGGGCTGACATTTACAAAGACAGATGGTGAGATTGATCTTGAAACGATAAAGGAGGAACAGGAAGGTAAGGAAACACAGGAAGAGTTAAACGAGAAATGGATGAATGAGGCAATGGAGAGTTGGAATTACGGTGTTCCAAAGGAGCATGTATTGCAGATTGGACAGAGTTCACAGGTTTATGGATTAACGTCTATGGAAGATTCATTGCTGAAAATAACTGTGAAATCGGTGGAGATCTGCGACAGTATTGCCGGACTGCCGACAGAAAACTTTACGGATTATGAGAACTTGCAGAGGGGTCTCAATGAGGATGGTACTTTAAAACCGTACAAGCGTCTGGTGATGGAACGGCAGGAGGACGGCAGCTATCAGGAGACAGCCAGAGAAGAAGTGACACAAAAATTTGTGAAGCTGTCCATGCAGGCGGAAAATCCTACGACGGAAATGCAGGAGTTTTGGGCAGGAATGCCGATTATTACTTGGTTGGAACCGAAAGAGGATGGCAGCTATGCATATTCTGATCTCTATATAGAACCGCTCAATTTCCAAGAATATCACGGTGAATATGACGGCATGCCAATCTACTTTGATCAGTCTGGTTTTACAGAAGAGTTACGAAAGCACTTCCTGTTCCGTGAACTGCAGCCGCAGGAAGTTCTGGAATATACCCTGATCTATCTGGTGGATGAGGATCGCCTGGATAACATGTACCTAAATGTACAAGGTAATTCTGATGGAAAGGATAGCGGTTATGACCCGGTTTCTGAAGAATTTTTGAAAGACTATATAGACCTGAATTCCTGAGATTTTTACAGAGAACATTTATAAAGTATATAATATGCAAAAAGGCTATCGGTTAATGCCGATAGCCTTTTTGGCGCGAAATTGTTTTTCTAATACCGTAACTTAAGGACGCAGACCCATGCCTCCTTCTAGGGTCAGGGTTTCACCGGTCATATATTTAAAGTCAGGATGAGCCAGTAAAACACAGGCACGGCCAATTTCAGTTTCGGAATTTGCGTAATGTCCGGCAGGAGGCATCTTGACATTTTTCACGAAGGCATCCGGATCCTTTTTCCAGAAATTGTCGAGCTGTGCAGTCCATGCCAGAGGGCAGACAACATTGACATTAATACCGTCAGCAGCCCACTCAGTGGCTGCTACACGGCTCATACCACGGATGCCTTCTTTGGCAGCCGCATAGGATGCCTGACCAAAATTTCCGAAAAGACCAGCACCGGAGGCAAAGTTAATAACAGAACCTTTGGTTTCTTTCAGATAAGGATAGCAAGCTTTCATATAGTAGAAAGTAGAGTAAAGACCGGAGTACATGGCAAGATTAAATTGTTCGGTGGTGTGCTGAGCCAGAGGAATGCCAGAAGCACTGGCTTGGGCATTGTTGATCAGTACATCGATGCGGCCGAAGGCATCTACAGCCTGTTGGATTACAGATGCAATGACAGATTCGTTATCGGCACTTTCATTGACATCGGCCTGGATAGCCAGAACTTTGATTTGATATTTGGTCTCTAATTCTTCTTTCGCTTCAGTTAGCTTCTGCAGGTTACGTCCGGTCAGAACCAGATTGGCACCTTCTTTTGCATAAGCGGTAGCAATACCGTATCCAATGGAGCCGCACTGACCATCTTCTAAGACGGATCTGCCTCCACCTGTGATGATTGCGGTTTTTCCAGTTAAAAAACTCATAATTTTTCCCTCCATAAAATTGTGATCATTTTGTTTAAGTATACAAAAAGGGCAGAGCAATTAATCACTCTGCCCAGGCGTTCGGCAATTATAGATTTGCTTCCCCACAGTTATCTGTGTTACGCCAGTTACAAATCCTATAAAAATGATAGCATGGAAAAAGGTTTGTGTCAATTAATTTTTCGGAAAAGAATCATAAAATAGGAGCTTTTACAGGATATTACCTGGTTGTGCTTGATATTTTTTAAAAATTTCATTATGATAAAGACGTAACATTGCGGGAATCGGATGGGAAATTGCAGGAGAGATAATGACAACATGCAGATATTTTTAATCGAGGATGATGATGTTCTGGCGGAAGGCATTATATTTGCTCTAAATAGAGAGAAATACGAGACGAGGCGGTTTGCTACATGCCGTGAAAGCCGGGATGCGTTGACAAAAACACAGCCGGATTTGATATTGCTGGACTGGAATCTGCCAGATGGAGACGGTCTGAAGCTCTGTGGTGAGATCCGCAAAAGCAGTAGTGTGCCGGTGCTGATGATTACGGCGCGCGATATGGAGATTGATCAGGTGATGTGTCTGGAAAGCGGTGCGGATGATTATATTGCAAAGCCGTTTTCTCTGGCAGTTTTAAAAGCGCGGATTGCGGCGCTTCTTCGCAGGCACAGATGCGGAGATACATCTCAGTATCTGGTTTCCGGTCAGATCCGTATTCAGGAAAAAGAGATGAAGGCATATCGCGGTGAAAAAGAACTTGATTTAAGTCTGACAGAATTTCGTCTTTTGAAATACTTTCTGGAAAATAAAAATCAGGTGCTTCTAAAAGAACAGATTTTGGCGCGCGTTTGGGATGACGGCGGTAATTTTGTTGAAGAAAATACTCTAATGGTAAATGTGCGACGTCTGCGTATGAAGATCGAGGAGGATGCCTCTCATCCGAAATATATCAGGACAGTGCATGGAATGGGGTATTTGTGGGAAGAAAAAGAGGCGGAATCGTAACAGGACGGATCGTATCCGATGCGGTCCGCACTTTGAATTAAGATTGGCACAATCCGGCTGGTTTTCGTTAATAGCCAGTTCATCAAAGAGAAAGGAACAGATTGGATTATGATCATAAATCTGACAGGCATTACATTTGTTCTGATCGTTATTCTTGCTGTGGCTGTTATTGTGGTTTTGGCATTCGGGCTTTACCTGCTGCGTACGATGGAGCGTATGCAGAATATTCTGCGCCAGTATCGGCAAAATGAGAGTGTCGAATTTCATACAATGAAAGAAACGCGCGAGTCCAAGTTGGAGAGTTGCTTGCAGCGCGTGCTCAGAGAGATTTCCCAAAAAGAAGAAAAGGTAAAAGAGGAACGCGACAGCGTGGCGGCGCTCTTGTCCGACTTGTCACACCAGTTGAAGACACCGATGGCAAATGTGCGGATGTACACAGAACTGCTGGAGGATGATACGCTGGAAGCGGAAGAACGAAAGCATTTTGCACGTCAGGCGAAGCAGCAGGCGGAAAAGATGCAGTGGCTGCTGGAAAATATGCTGCGTGCATCGCAGCTGGAGCAGGGGATGATCACGTTTGTCGCGGAATATACCGGCATCCGTGAAACGATTGGGAAGGCTGTAAGCGGTGTGTACGCGCAGGCGAGTGAGAAAGATATCACGATCGTGACAGAGCCGTTTGAAGAAAAGAGACTGTACCACAATTCGAAATGGACGGCAGAGGCACTGGGCAATATTCTTGACAATGCCGTGAAATATTCTCCGCACGGCGGAATTATTACAGTGCGTGTGCAGCCGTTGGAGATTTATACGCAGATTGAGATTGCTGATCAGGGAATCGGCATGGAGGAGGATGAATTTAACGAAATTTTCAAACGTTTTTACCGCGGCAGACAGACCAGGCAGATGGAAGGAAATGGTCTTGGACTGTATCTGGCACAGCTAATCTTAAATAAAGAAAAAGGATATATCACGGTGGCATCCCGTAAAGGCGAGGGAAGCAGCTTTCGGATTTTCCTATTGAATGAAGTTCTGACAGTTTTGTAAGAACTTTTTTCTTTTGTGTCAGAAAAGTGTCAGGAGCAGATGCTAAGATTGGAGTATAAAGAATAGTGATAAGAAAGGGGATCCACATGGAAATTTTAAAAACGATTGATTTGAAAAAATATTATGGACAGGGAGCAAGTCTGGTTAAGGCACTGGATGGTGTCAACCTTTCGGTAGAGGAGGGGGAATTTCTGGCAGTTGTAGGAACGAGCGGTTCGGGAAAAAGTACGCTGCTGCATATGCTGGGCGGATTGGATTATGCCACATCCGGGGAAGTCATCGTAGCCGGAAAAGAAATTTTTAGATTAAACGAATCTGATCTGACAATCTTTCGCAGAAGAAATATTGGGTTTATTTTCCAGAATTATAATCTGGTGCCGATCTTAAATGTTTACGAAAATATTGTACTGCCGATCCAATTGGATGGGGAGAAGCCGGATCGGGCATTTATCAAGGAAATCATGCAGGTGCTGGGAATTCTTGATAAAAAGAACAGTATGCCAAATCAGCTTTCCGGCGGTCAGCAGCAGAGAGTGGCGATTGCCCGCGCGCTGGCAAGTAAACCGGCAATTATTCTGGCGGATGAGCCGACGGGAAATCTGGATTCTAAAACTTCGCAGGAGGTATTGGGGCTTTTAAAATTGACCGGAGAGCAGTTTCAGCAGACGATTGTGATGATCACGCACAATGACGCAATGGCGCAGCTGGCAGACCGTGTGATCCGTATCGAGGATGGCAGGATTGTCGGTGGACACAGCAATTACGAAAAAAATTGGAAAGTAAACGCAGGAGGACCGCACTATGAGAAATAATAATCAGGAGGTGATGCGTCGTCTCTCGATGCGGAGCCTTAAAAATAATAAGATGCGGAATTTTTTTGCTGTGGCGGCAATTGCTCTGACTTGTATGCTGTTTACTACACTGGCGGCAATGGGTACCGGGATGATGGATGTCGCGCAGGAATCTACCATGCGTGAGGTGGGCGGACGTTTTCATGCCGGATTGAAAGCGGCGACCTGGGAACAGGTAGAAAAGGTAACGGCAGATACGCGGGTTAAAGACTATTCGTGGAATATTTTTATCGGTGTGGCAGATAATCTGAAGAAACGGCAGTGTGAAATTCGTCTGGCGCAGGGAGAGAAGGAATTGGAAAATTCTTTTATTGAGCTGGCGGAAGGACGGATGCCGCAGGCGGAAAATGAACTGATTGTTGATACTTATGTGTTTGACGAGCTGAAACTGCCACATGAACTGGGAACACAGATTCCGTTGGAATTTTCTTTTCATGGAGAAACCGTCAAAGAGACGTTCCGGGTATGCGGTTGGTATGAGGGAAGCGCGATCGGACACGCTTCTGAGTTGTATGTATCGGAGGATTACTGGAAAAAGTTAAAAGGCAATCTGACAGATGAAGAATTCGTCAGCTGGGGAGAACAGCATCCGAATGACGCCGGGTCAGGGCTTTATGCCGTTGGACTTTATTTTGACAGTCCGAAACAGATCGAGGAAAAGGTGCGGGCAATCATTACGGAGGCGGGATACGAGCCGGATGTTACTTTAAATTATGGTGTAAACTGGGCGTATATGCAGAATCGGGCGGAAGCGATCGATCCTTTGAGTATGGTGATCATGGGTGTGGCATTGATTGTAATCCTGATCACCGGTTATTTAATTATTTACAATATTTTTTATATTTCGGTTTTCCAGGATATTCGTTTTTACGGACTTTTAAAAACAATCGGTACAACGAAACGGCAGATTAAGAGAATGATTCGGAGACAGGCGTTACTTTTGTCTGTGGCCGGTATACCGATCGGTCTGGCGGCAGGTTATCTGGCATCATCGTTTATCTTTCCGATTGCAATGCAGATGGCAACGTATGGATTTGACATTAAACTGAAGTTTCATCCGCAGGTTGCGGTATTCGGGATTGTGTTTGCGTTGATCACGGTATTTATCAGCTGCCGCAAGCCGGGCAAGATAGCTGGAAGCGTTTCTCCGGTGGAGGCAGTGCGTTATACAGAGGGCGGAAACGGACGCAAAAAGGTCAGAAGATCAGAAACAGGCGCTCGAATTCACCGGATGGCGCTTTCGAACCTTGGACGCAATAAGAAAAAGACCGCGTTAGTGTTGTTTTCCCTGTCGCTGAGTATGGTACTGTTGTGCGTAGTATTGACTGGTGTAGGAAGCTTTCGACTTGACAGCTATCTTTCCAGCCGGTTGCTGGGTGATGTGATGCTGGGATGCAATTATGTGATGGGCGGCGGTGCAGGCGGTATTGTGACAACGGATCAGGTAGATCCGCAGTATGTGGAGCTGGCGGACGCACAGCCGGGCGTGATATCGAAAAATGAGATCTGGCAGATTTATGGCATTACGGATATTAAAATGGATGACACGGCGATGGAGCGCTATCAGTCTTTTGTGGATGAAGAAATTCTGAGTCAGGATGGATGGGGAAAGATGGTAATTGAGGAAATCCTGGAAAAGAAACAGATAGAAGCCGACGTTTATGCTTATGACACAGAAATTTTGTCTGGACTGAAGGTTTTGGGCGGTACACTGGATCCGGAGAAATTCGCAAAGGGAGGCTATGTGCTTCTGACAGATATCATCGGCGATCATACAGAGGGGAAACGTATTTACGAGCCGGGAGAAAAGATAACAGTGCTTACACCGGATGAAAATTCCGAATTTGTTGAAATTAAGGATGAGGATGGAAATACGCTCAGCGGTTATTGGGAAAACATGAAGGAGACGGAATATGAGGTTATGGCGATCGTGGAGATTCCGCCAAGTATGTTGGACGGAGGATATCCGGTTAACGCTGTGCAGGCGATACTGCCGCTGGAGGATGTAAAAGCCTCTCCATACAGCTGGAGACTTTCTGTTTCTTATGAAGTGGAGGAAGAAGCGCTGCCGGCATTTACAAAAGTAATTGCGGATTATTCGGAAAATGTAAATACCGATATGGGTTATATGACGAAAGCGTCCTTGATGGAGGAATTTTCTACGATGGTCAATGCCATCCGTATTATTGGGATTGCGCTCGGAGCAGTGATTGCCTTGATCGGTATTCTGAATTTTATCAATTCGGTGGTCACTGGTATCCTTGCGCGAAAGCGCGAGCTGGCGATCTTGTGCAGCATCGGTATGACACAGAGTCAGCTGAAAAAAATGCTGCTGGAGGAAGGGCTGTATTATGTGTTGATTTCTGGATTGATCAGCCTGATTCTTGGAACCGGACTTTCTTATTTGGTAATGACCGCTTTAAACAATGTGATTTTGTTCTTTGTATATCGCCCGAATTTTTTGGCATTTTTGATTATGCTGCCGCTGCTGGCGGTACTGGCGGCTGTGGTGCCGACTGTTGCCTATAGACGGATGCAGAAAGAGAGTATTGTACAGAGACTGCGGGATACGGAGAGCTAGGAAAGAAACGGAAGAAAGCTATAAAAAATGATAATGATTTTCCCCTGACATGCGGAATGGGATATGTCAGGGGAAAATCATTGCCTGGGTATGAAGTGCGTTATGAAAAAATTTAAAATGTGGGGAACAAAGACGAAAAACTGATTATACATATATAAAATATGATTTGCAGTTTTTTTGATCCCTATATTTTTGCAAAAAAGTCATAAAAAGCGATACAATATCACTAAACCACATTGACAAAAATATAAAAATCAAGTAACATATCAGTACCAACTCAGAAAATCAGGCGTTTCGCCATAATTTCGTATATTTATCAGAACGTTCCTTGATAGCTTAATAAAGCTTTACACCTCACTGAAACCGCCGTATAATAAGGGTATAATACAAGAAAGGCGGTGGAAAGGATGGAAAACATGACTGAAAAAGAAATGAAATCGGTAAAGATGTCTACTCTTTATGAATTGCGTTTAATCTTTTCAACTGGTGACAAAAAACAATACACTACAGATGAAATCGTAGAGCTGTTAGACAAAATCGCAACAGCAAAAGATCAAAACTAAATATTATGAAATCGTAACTGTTAATCAGGTGTAAAGTCTTATTAGGGCTTTATACCTTTTTTAATTTATAATTGTTTATGTTATTCGTTTCAGAATTGATATTTTTATCGTTAGATGATGAGGGTTAGTCGGAAGGAAGGTGAACATATCGGCAGAGTGGAAGGCAGAAAATATGGTGAAGACAGAATGTTGGAATTGGTAGAGCGGCTTCTGCAGGAAGACCGCCTGCAGGATGTGCAGAAACTTCTGAAAAATAAAAGATATCGGAATAGTTTGTATAAACGGTATGGGTTGTGATGTATATTTTATGTGCAAATAGAAGGAACAAATATCTGTCTTTGTGTGAAAATTATAGTATAATGAAATAATACAAGAGTTAAAAACAAATAAAAATGGAGGCAGTATATGGACTTGAATTATCAGCCGGCAGTAGAAAAATGGGAAGTTTTTGAAGTGACGGTTTCAGGAAAAAAAGAAGGAAATCCGTTTACGGATTATGAGATCCGTGGAACATTTCTGCATAAAAATGAAGTAAAGACTGTAGACGGATTTTATGACGGAGATGGTATTTATAAAGTGCGGTTTATGCCGTCTTTCGAAGGAACCTATACATTTACAGTGGAAGGAAGCTTTTCAGAGGAAAGGGCAGAGGGAGCTTTTGAAGCAACGGCTCCGTCTGGGGGAAATCACGGACCGGTACGTGTTGCGCGCACATATTATTTTGCGTATGAGGATGGTACGCCGTATCATTCCATCGGGACAACCTGCTATGTATGGAATCTTCAATCAAAGGAGCAGCAGGAACAGACACTGGAAACGTTAAAGAATAGTGCGTTTAATAAAATACGCTTTTGCGTGTTCCCGAAACACTATGATTATAACCTTCACGAACCAATCTCTTATCCGTTTGAGGGAACACCGTGCGACAGTTCTGTTTTAACAAAGGATAATTTCAATGAATATACTGGAAACGCTCCGGGGAATAACTGGGATTTTACAAGATTTAATCCGAAGCATTTTCAACTGATTGAAAAACGGATTGGTGATTTAAAAGATATTGGCATTCAGGCAGATCTGATAGTGATGCATCCATATGACCGCTGGGGATTTTCTCTGATGGATGCGGAGAGCGACGATCGTTACTGGAAATATGTGATTGCCAGATTTGCAGCGTATCGAAATGTCTGGTGGTCGCTTGCAAATGAATATGATCTGATGCCGCAGAAATCGCTGAAGGACTGGGAACGTTACGCGAGGATTATCTGTGAAAAAGATCCGTATAATCATTTGCGCTCGATCCATAACTGCGGACCATTTTATGATTACAGCCGTCCGTGGGTGACACATTGCAGCATTCAGAGACAGGATCTGTATAAGAGTGCGGAGCTTGTGAATGAATGGCGGGAACGCTATAAAAAGCCGGTTGTGCTGGATGAAATTGCTTACGAAGGGAATATTCAGCATGGATGGGGAAATATCAGCGGGGAAGAGATGACAAGACGATTTTGGGAAGCTTTCTGCCGCGGCGGATTTCCAGGTCATGGCGAAACATATCTGCATCCGGAAGGAAAATTATGGTGGTCACATGGCGGCAGACTGCATGGTACATCTCCGGAGCGCATTAAATTTTTATATAAGATTATGTGTGAGACACCGGGGCCGGGCATGGAACCTGTTGAGGGGTATTGGGATGCCGTAGCTGCGCGCGCAGCAGCCCCGTTTCCGTGGCAGCAGGGGAGTGATTACTATATTTTCTATTTTAGCTTTATGCGTCCGTCTTTCCGAGAATTTTATTTTGATGATACAACAGAATATGAAGTGGAAGTGATTGACACTTGGGAAATGACAATAGAGAATAGAGGTATACAGAAAGGAAAATTTACGGTAGAACTGCCAGGAAAAGAGTATATGGCGGTGAGGATGAAAAAGGTAAAGTAGGTAGAAAATGAGACAAAGAAAAAGGAGTTGTCATTTTGGCATTAAATTAGCGAATGACAATTCCTTTTTGTTATGATAAACGGAGAATAACTATTCCAATTCGGAAAATTTTTGCCGATATTCTTTCGGAGAACATTGATAAGAAAGTTTAAATTGTTTACCAAAATAAGAGGGAGAAGAAAATCCCACCTGATAAGAGATGGTAGTAATGGGAAGTTGTGTTGAAGTTAGTAATATGCAGGCTCTGTGAAGGCGTGTGTTTATTAACAATTGGTTTGGAGACATATCATATTGTTTTTTTACACAGCGAATCAGGTGCGTTGGATGACAATTTGTAATTTTAGCCAATTGCTCTAAGGTAATTTTTTCTGCATAGTGTGTATTGATATATTGCATTGCAATATATGCAATTTCATTTACAGATGATCTTGGCGGAGAAATGGAAATAATCTGTAAAAGGCACATAAATAATTCTTGTTGGTAAAAAGGGTTATTCATATTTTTTACGATCGTGTTGGAACGGTTGTAAAAATTAATGGTCTGTGTTTCCAGCTGTGACATGAGCGAAATAACATTTTCGATATCATTTTGCTGTATGGTCTGAAACATAGGTAAAGATAACGTATGATGACAAGGCGTGAATGAGTTAGCAGGGCTGGAGATAATATTATTCGGAGTTTCAGATACGTTGTATGTTTTCGTGGTATTGAAATGAAGCCAGTGAAAAACAGTTTTTTCACTGCAAATACGATATCCCTTGTGAGAATAATTGGGAGGAATAATAAGGGCATCATTTTTATGTAAAGCAAACTTTTGACTTTCGATTTGCATATATAAAGTACCAGTTTCCACAACAATCAGATTAAAACAGACGATTCCTTTTCTGGAAGAATGTGCATCTCCGGGGCGATAGGTCGCATTTCCGGAAAAAAAGTAAAATGGATAAGAGGGGGATTGTATATTAATAAAAGGCATAGCAATAATTCTCCTGTAATGATGATATTGTTGTATTAAATAATGGCATAAATAAGGGAAAATGTCAAATCTATAGAAGTTATAATGGTTGATATTGTTATAATTTGTATGCTAATATAATTATATTTTTTCGCTAATGATATTGTTTTAATATACATACAAATTCGTTAAAATGAAAATAAATTTAGCATGGATCATACTTATCAATTGTGTTCTGGGAATCTTGTGGCTTTTGCCGATTTACTGGGCGTTTGTAACTTCTGTAAAAACAGATGATGAAATATATGGCGGAATTACCCTGTTTCCTAAAGCGTTTACAAGTATTAATTATACGACTTTGTTTCAGTACAAAGATGGAGTATTTTTTGAGTATTTGAGAAATTCAATTTTGATTGCGTTGGTAACGGTAGTGATCGTGGCAGTTATTTCTATTTTGGCAGGATTTGCATTTTCAAAATTAAAATTGATAGGTTCTAAATTATGGATGACAATGATTTTATTTACGATTATGGTACCTGTTCAGGCCTTGATGGTTCCGCTGTATAATACGCTTTCTTCACTTGGACTATTAGGAACACTTACAGGTATGGTTTTGATATATGCAACGTTTCAGACCCCGTTTTGTGTATATATGATGAAGAGTTCTTTTGACGCCGTTCCAATGGCGTTACAGGAGGCTGCGATTATTGACGGGGCGAGTAGCTTTGATGTATTTCGAAAAATTTATGTCCCTCTGGCGCTTCCGGGAGCGATTACTGTTATCGTATATTCAGCATATAATACTTGGAATGATTATGTAATTGGATTAACATTTGGTGGAAGCACTATGAAAACATTTAATGTTGGTTTAGTAGATATGCTCAGTAATGATATGACCATCAAGTGGGGGACACTAACATCGGGTTCTATTGTTGGAATGCTGCCAATTCTGATTTTGTTCCTGTTTTTACAAAAATATTTTGTAAAAGGAATGATGAGCGGCGCAGTAAAATAATTTTAAGGAGTACGTAGATATGAAAAGAATGGAAAAGTTAAATTTAACAGAAATTAAGCCGGAAGGATGGCTGTTGGATCAACTGAAGGTTCAAATGAATGGTTTGACGGGAATTTTATATGATATGTGGGACAGCGTAGGGAGTTATTCCGGATGGCTTGGCGGTACAGGAGAAAGCTGGGAAAGAGCGCCGTATTATTTAGATGGATTACTGCCGCTTTCTTATTATCTTGGCGATAAAAAACACTGGGAAATTTGCAGCAGATTTATTGAATGGACGCTGCAGAGTCAGGATGAGACAGGAAATTTTGGACCGCTTTCTACAAAAAATCAGGAACAGTGGTCACGGTATGCTATGTTAAAGGTTCTGATACAGTATGCAGAAATTACCGGAGATAAGAGAGTAATTCCGTTTGCGATGAATTATTTAAAATATATTGCAGAACTTTCTAAAACAGTGAAGATCAGAGAGTGGTCAGAAGCAAGAATCCCGGATTTACTTTACGTTGGAAAATGGGTTTATAATAAGACGAAAGATCCGCAAGTTTTGAAGCTGATGGAACAGATTGATAAGCATAGTATTGACTGGTGTGATTATTTGGAAGATCTTCCATTTCCACGGCCTGCTTCTTATTATATTAACTGGAAGCGTTTCGAAGAACAGACAAGCAAATATTCTTTGGAAGAAATGGTGCCATACCATAAAACTCATATTGTAAATGTTACAATGGGATTTAAACATCCTGCCGTTCGATCAATTTTTAATTTTGAAAAAGACTATGAAAAGGTTGCCATTGAGGGGATACAAGAGATGATCCGTAAACATGGTGTTGTTTCGGGATGCATAAATGGGGATGAACATTTGGCTGGAAATAATCCAATACAGGGATCGGAATTATGTTCTGTAGTTGAATATATGTTTAGTTTACAGGCATTGATTGAAGCGTTTGGAAATACAGAGTTTGGCGATCAAATGGAACGTCTGGCATATAATGCGTTGCCGGCAACGATTACAGAAGATTTTATGGGACATCAGTATTTGCAGCAGGCAAATCAGATTATAGTGGATGATTCAGAAAGACCATGGTTTAATAATTCAAAGGAATCTACAGTTTTCGGTCTGGAACCTAATTTTGGATGCTGTACGGCAAATATGCATCAGGGATGGCCGAAATTCGTAAATTCTCTTTGGTATCGTGAAAATGAAAATACTCTGATGAGTATGGTATTTGCACCGAATACGGTTACCACTACATTAGGCGGAGAGGATGTAGCTATTCAACTTCAAACAGAATACCCATTCAGAGATCAGTTGAAGTATATAATAAAAAAGAGTCCTAAAAAAGAAATTATTGTGAAAATTCGTATTCCGCGATGGTGTAAGGAACCGCAGATTATATGTGAAGGTGCTGAAATTGAAATAGATAAACATACATATGAAATTTTGGTAAAAAAGCAGTTTGATACAGAAGATCAGATTCTGGTAAGATTGCCGATGGAGATCCGATATACAAAATGGTATCATAATTCTGTTGCAGTAGAACGGGGACCGCTGGTATACGGGCTGGATATGAAGGAAAGATGGGAAGTAAAAAAAGAGGTGGCAGGAGTAAAAGATTATTATATTTATCCGGAGAGTGATTGGAATTATGCATTATCCGTAAAAGAGAATGTAGAAGTAGAAGAACGGGAAATTTCTGCGGTTCCGTTTTCTAAAAGTGCGGCGCCTACTAGACTGCAGCTTTGGGGAAGAAAGGTGGAATCTTGGAAAGCACAATCCGGGAATACAACAGAGATTCCGGTAAGTCCAGTTGAGGTTTCCGGAGAAGATGAAAAGATTTCCCTAATACCTTTTGGCTGTACGAAACTTCGTATTTCACAGTTCCCATTTTATGAGAACAAATAAAGGAATCAAGAAAATATATGAAAATAAAAAATAATTGCGGAGCAGGCAATTGATAGATTGCTCGTTTTTTAAAAGAAAAAAGAACGAATTTCTGTTTTTGAGTGAAAGCATATACAGATATTCGTTCTTTTTGTGATTTATTTTTTCATATTTGCAAATTTAGTGTACTGCGGCAGCCATGCCAGTTCGATAGTACCGATGGCACCATTTCTTTGCTTGGCAATAATAATTTCCGCCACATTTGGCTTGGCAGTGTCTTTATTGTAGTAGTCGTCACGATAGATGAACATTACTACGTCGGCATCCTGTTCGATGGCTCCGGATTCACGCAGGTCAGAAAGCATCGGACGGTGATCCGGACGCTGTTCTACGGCTCGTGAAAGCTGAGAGAGAGCCACAACAGGAACATTTAATTCACGCGCGATTGCTTTTAAGGAACGAGAAATATCGGAGATTTCCTGCTGTCTGGATTCGGAGCGCTTGCTGCCGGTCATTAGCTGCAGGTAGTCAATAATGATAATTCCCAGATTGTGTTCCATTTTAAATTTACGACATTTACTGCGCAGCTCCATGACAGAAATACCAGGTGTGTCGTCGATGATCAGATTGGACTGGCCGATAATACCGGCACCTTCGATCAATTTGCCCCAGTCATCATCGGAGAGATTACCGGTACGAATAGACTGGGAATCAACACGAGATTCCAGAGAGAGCAGACGGTTAACGAGCTGTTCTTTTGACATTTCCAGACTGAATACGGCAACGGTAACATTTTCACGAAATGCCATGTGTTGTGCTACATTCAGTACGAATGCTGTTTTTCCCATGGAAGGACGGGCGGCCACCAGAATCAGATCCGATGGCTGAAATCCGGCAGTTTTGTAATCAAGATCAATAAATCCAGTCGGAATGCCGGTAACATTGCCCTTGTTTTTAGAAGCCAGCTCTATTTTATCGAGCGCGTTCAATACCACCTGTTTGATTGGCACATATTCGCCGGAAGTGTTTTGCTGCAGGATATCGAAAATCTTTTTTTCTGTGTCGGCGAGGATGGAATCTGTGTCTTCTTTGCCGATGTAACATTCGTTGGCAATATCCTCCGTCACACGGATCAGACGGCGCAGCATGGATTTTTCCTGAACAATCTTGGCGTACTGGCGTACATTTGCTGATGTATACGTAGAATTGAGGATGTCTGCTGCAAATTCTAGGCTGGCAATTTCGGGTGGAACGTCCTTTTGTTTCAGACGGTCCTGCAGGGTGATCAGATCAACCGGTTTTCCTTCGTTATATAATTCGACCATCGCGTCAAACAGTACACCGTACTGTTTCTGATAAAAATCATCGCTGGTAAGCGATTCAGAAGCAGTGAGGATCGCATCGGTGTCCATCAGCATAGAACCAATTACAGATTGCTCTGCCTCCGGGCTGTGTGGCATAACGCGTTTAATCAATGATTCTTCCATAGTATTTTCCTGTTAAGCTTCTTTGACAGTGACTTTTAATTCCGCAGTTACCTTCGGATGAAGTTTTATGGCAACACCGGTAGAACCGATGGATCTGATTGGTGAAGAAAGTTGAATCTTCTTTTTGTCAATGTCAAGTCCGTGCTGTGTTTTGGCTGCTTCGGCAATTTCTTTGGAAGAAATAGAGCCGAAGGTTTTTCCGCCTTCCCCGACTTTAATTGCAATCACTACTTCTTTCTTGGCAATTTCTTCCGCAAATGCTTTTGCTGTGTCAAATTGTTCCTGGGCGATCTTTTCTTGATTGGCCTTCTGCAGTTTTAAATCATTCATGTTTTTCGCGTTTGCCTCTATACCGAGTTTTTTCGGGAAAAGCATGTTTCTTGCGTAACCATCGCTTACATTTACGGTATCACCTTTTTTTCCCAGAGATTTTACATCTTCTAATAAAATTACTTTCATTTTCAATCCTCCTGCTGTTATATTGCACCTTCCTGGACCATAGTCCGGATGGTTTGCTGTAATTTTTCTTTAGCCTGTTCCATTGTCATACCCTTGAGCTGGGCACCGGCAATATTCAGATGACCGCCGCCGCCGAGACGTTCCATAATAATCTGTACGTTGACTTCGTCAATGGAACGGGCGCTGATATAAATTTGATTGTTATAGGTTGTCAGTACAAAGGAAGCCTTCACACCGGTAATATTCAGCAGTTCGTTCGCTGCCTGTGCACCGACGATCGTCGGACTTTCAAGGTTGGCTTCCGGAAGTACGCTCATCGCATAACAGTCCATAAACAGTTCGGTGTGACGAACCGCTCCGGCCCTTGCTTTGTAGGAAGCCATATCATTTCTCATCATTTTGCGGACACGGGTTACATCCGCACCGCAGCGGCGCAGATAAGCGGCTGCTTCAAAGGTGCGCACACCAGTCTTTGCCACGAAATTGTTGGTATCGACGATAATTCCGGCATATACGCAGTCGGCTTCGATGCCGGACAGTTTTACACCGTCGTCAAAATACTGCAGAATTTCCGCAACCATTTCGCAGGCAGAAGAAGCATACGGTTCAATATAAGACAGCGTGGCATTTTTAATAACATCGCTGCTCTGACGATGGTGGTCAAATACGGCAATCGTTTTTGCCTTTTCTAGAAGTTCCGGATATTCAGTATTGCTTGGACGATTGGTATCGACTACAACAAGTACGGTGGATGAGTCCAGAAGTTCGTCTGCATCACGATGAGTGATGAACATATCTTCCTCATAATCTTTGTTGTCCCGGAACATATTCAGATAGGGGCGGATAGATGCGCTGTTTTCATCAATTAAGATGTAGGCGCGTTTTCCGAGCACTTTTGCGGCTCGGTAGAGCCCAACTGCCGCGCCGAAGGTATCAATATCCGTTACTTTGTGTCCCATGATGATCATATCGTCACGGGTGCTGAGACATTCACGCAGTGCCTGTGCTTTTACACGGGCTTTTACGCGTGTGTTACGTTCCATCTGCTGCGTCTTGCCGCCGAAATAGGAAATCGCATTATTATTTTTTACCACAGCCTGATCGCCGCCGCGGCCAAGTGCCAGTTCAATTGCGGCATGGGCAAATTCATAGGTCTGAATATAGCTGGTACCGTTCACACCGATACCGATACTCAGAGTAATTTTTGTATCATTGCCGATATTAACGGTTTTCACGTCCTCCAGAAGAGAAAAACGGTTTTCTTTCAACATATTCAGATATTTTTGTTTCATGATAACATAATATTTATCATTGTCCAGCTTTTTCATGATGCCGTGATGTGCACTGATAAACTTATCAATTTTACGGTCAATAAGCGCAAGCAAAAGTGAGCGGCGTACATCGTCGATACTGTCCAGAACTTCATCATAGTTGTCGATGTAGATCAGACCAATCACAAGACGCTGTTGTTCTAACGCTTCCTGTGATTTTTTGAGTTCTGTGTTATCAAAAATATAAATGGTGTGCAGATAACACTGATCTTCCGGAAGAGAGAGCAGATCGCTGGAAGCATGCCATTCGTCAATGCGGATGCGCTTGAGTTCCACACGCAGACTGCGGCCGTGTAGATCCAGATCAATGCTCACCGGTTCGTGCGAGGTCGGAAGCTTGTCCAGTGTGATTTCCGGAATTACACCGGTAATACTTTTATGATAGCGGTTACTCTTTTCCAGCAGCATGCGCATATGCTGGTTCATCCAGAGAATTTTACCGTCTACGTCAAGTAAACCGTATGGGATCAGAAACTCATCCAGCATCTGCTTCTGCACCTGTCCATACTGCGAGGCAAAATCGACCAGGTCGGCCATTACGCGCGGACGGTAGAACAGGGTCAGACCGACCGCGTAAATGAGATAAATAACTGTAAAAATGCAGGCTACGGATCCTGCTTTTGCATCAATAAAATAAATGAGGGCTGTCATAATAATGAGCAGCACGGTCATAAACAGCGGCAGCTGCAGATAGGATTTCAGTTTGCCGCCGTATTTGGCTTTTTGCTGTGCCATAGCATTTCCTCCCAGATAACAATGCAGTGTTAAAGCTGCTGCACAAGTATAATATGCACGCTGTGCATATTATACCATATAGATGCTGGAAAGGGAATCTAATTTCTACAGGGAACGGTAATATTGCTTCAGGTATTTTTCAACTACCGGAAACGGAGCCGGTCCGATACGGAGGATTTGCTCATGGAAATTTTTTAATTCAAATTTTTCGGGCCAGTTTTCTGAACAGTATCTGCGTAAATCAGAAAAACTGAGATATCCAAGATAATATTTCAGATAATTTGCCGGATTTTCTAAAACGGCATTATAAATAGAATCCGCACCGGAGGGTGAGAATCCGAGTCCGGAAAGAAATGCGGCGGTCTGTTCGCGTGTATAGCCGCGATAATGGATGCAGATATCCAAAAGGGAAGAAATCCCCAGAGAAACACTGCGGTTCAAACGGGCAAATTCTGTGACAGCCGCTGCATTTTCCGGAACACTGCCGTTTTCAGCAGTGGACTGCTGCAGACAGTCCGCTGCATAACGAAAGCTTTCCATTTCCACGTATGTTGCCCAACCCTCGGTATAACCGCCGAAGGAAAAGAGACTGCGTACCGGGGAAAGTTTGCTGCCGGAATAAAGATTCTGGTAAAGATGTCCTGGATAACCCTCATGCGCAAGTGTGGTATAAAGATCCAGAGGGGAACAGACAGAAGCGTTGTTGATATAAATAACGTTCTGTTTTAGATTATCAATCGGAGCAGTCAGGTAAAAGGCCGGACTTAAAAAGTTTTCCAAAGACTCGTGAACATATTTTACAGAAAAAGAAGCGTTTGGTGGTTTTGGAAAATCATTTTGCATCTGTGTCTGCAGATTATTTAATATTTCTGTCGGATTCCCGAAAGACCCGTCACGGATAGAATTTTGCGCAGCATCCGGATATTTTGCGAACAATGTACGGGCAGAATGGATGTCATCATTTAGCTGCTGACGAATACGACGTTCAACAGCGTCAACAGAAAGATAGGTGCCAACTGAGGAACGCAGAAGAGATTCATAGTAGGCTTTGCCGGACGGAAGATAGCAGAGTCCGTAAGGGTTTTTTCCAGTTCCGGCTAAGGCACTCAGTCCGTCAGCTAATTTTGTGTATGCCGGGAGTACATGCGTCTGCACGGCTTTTAAATTCTGCAGCTTATATTCGGCCTTTTTCTTTGCGTCAATGCCGGAGATCGCATCTAGTTTTTCATTGAAAACCGTAACCAGCATGTGATGTTTGATGCTGGTTGTTTCAGCGAACGAGCGGCATTGACTGACGACAGTCTTTAAAGTTTCATCGATCATAAACAGTCCGGCTTTTGAACGCGATTTTTCATGTTCCAGGATAGAAGCAAAATAGGTATCTGTCTGTGTGATCAGTGTGAGATAATTTTCAACATCCTGTGCATCTTGAAAACGATATTCACAGAGAAGCACTGGGAGCTGTGCCTGTATGCCGACGGTAGGACTGAGCGGTTCATCGTAGATGGCGAAGATTTCTTTTTCACGTGCGTTTTGCAGAGCAAGTGCAAGGACATCAAAGGTAAGCTGGTTGTCTGCGGACAGATCTTCATAGGAAATGGCATATAACATTTCTTGATAATCGGCTGCGGACAGCTCCTGCTCCGAAAGTACAAGCGAGGCTTCGGAAACAGCTCCGTAGGAAATCGGGTAATCGGTGATGCCGAAATTTTCCGGATGCTCAAGAGTATAGTGCAGATTCAGGGTACTGGCAGTGATTTCATTTTGAAAAAGAGACGTGGTAAATGTACGGAAACTGTCGGCCGCGTTCACGGCATTTAGAGCGCCGCGGTAATGAAAGATGGCGGCAGTCAGGAAGCAGGCGGCAGGAATCAGAGCAAATTTCAGTTTTTTCATAGACGCTCCGAAAAAGACATTTGCTGTATTTTATGAATAGTTATAGGGAATATGAAAGGACAAACCGAAAAATATTTGAAAGATTTTCAAAAGAACCTTTGTAAATTTCCGTGTATTTCCAGGGAAAAAGAAAAAGCAACTAATACAATAAGATAAAATAATAATATTTATGACAAATAATGCTTGCATAGCATTACGGAATATGATAAGGTAAAGATAGAAATTCACATGTGAGGTTCAGGGGAACGATCGTCTCCCCGAATTCAGGCATATCGCCATATTTCAAAAGTATACAGAAAGGAAAAACTAAATATGAAGCAGCTTATTGCACTGATGCTGATCACTGCGCTGGTTCTGGGTGTTGGGGCAGGAGTAACCCATGCGTATCTGACGGCAGATGACAGCGCTGTAAACCGGCTGCAGGTTTCCGGAGTAGAAATTTCTGTCCGGGAGAATTTTCAGCCGCCAAAGACATTTCGTCCCGGGGTGAAAATTAAGAAAGCGCCGCAGGTTGTCAGCAGCTCCGATACGGACTGTTATGTGCGGATGGCCGTTTATTTTTCAGATGGACAGGCCGAGAATTTCTGCGAACCGTTATCTGTCTGTGAAGGCTGGCAGGCGGGAGATGACGGCTATTATTACTGGCAGGAAAAGGTTGCACCGGGGCAGATGACTGCACCGCTCTTTGAAATGGTGCAGATTCGGGCGGATGCAGAAAAGATACAGCCTTTTGATATTTTAGTGTATGCGGAAGCGGTGCAGTGTGGAAGTCTTTCCGCACAGGATGCATGGGAAACAATGAAAGCATGAAAGGAGAAATGAGATGAATAGAAAAAGAATAAAAAACTGGGGTTTGGGAATTGTTGCGGCAATGGTCGCGCTGACAGCAGCAGGGAGCAGTATAGCTTATCTGACGCAGAAGGAGAAGGTGGTGAATGTTTTTACGGTAGGAGACCTGGAACTGGGACTGCGGGAGCCGGAATGGAACCCGCAGGACGGTGACGGCGCCAGTATGGTGCCGGGCAGTTCTGTCTACAAAAATCCGACAATTAAAAATATTACATCTGATAAAAATGGAGAGCAGAACAGCTATGCGCGTATCCTTCTTTCTATACGGGATAAGGAGGGGGAACTGATCACTGATTCTGCACGTCTGAACCTGATTAAAGAATTGATTCGTTACGACAGTACGTACAATGGTGATTATGAAAATAAAGGGACGGCACAGACAATTGTGGAGGGGCGGATACCAGGATATTCACAAAAAGAAATTCGTGCACTTCCGATGGTAAATCCGCTTTTTACACAGGATGAAAAACGTTCTCGTGAAAATATTCTGGTATTTAACTATATGGGAGCAGACAAAAACGGTATTTTTAAAATCGGTGAGGAAGCGACTTTATTTACAACACTTGCTGTTCCGACGGAATGGAATAAAACGGAAATGAATCTGCTTGGGGACTTTCAGCTTGATATTGAAGCGCAGGCAATTCAGGCTTCCGGCTTTGCAGGGCAGGAGGAGGCGTTTATGGCGCTTGACACACAAGAGCAGATTTAGAAATAGGAAAGTGATGTATGATGAGGAAAAAGAAGGTGACATTGCTGACATTCCTTGCGGTTTTGTGTCTGTGTGCATCGTTTGCGGCAGCAGTTTGGTCAGTCAGTCAGAGTACAGAGAATTTTCTGACAATGTCATCGTACTGTGCCAGAATTGTTGAGGAGTACAAGGTGCCAAAGCATGTGAATCCAGCGGAGACTGTCACGAAAAAGGTAAATGTGAAAAATGAGGGAGGTGTGGATATTTTGGTACGTGTTTCTGTGAAAAAAATGTTCGGCAGGCGCCAGGAAGACGGAAGCTTTGAGGAAGATCCTTCTCTGGATCCGGATATGATACAGATTACGTTTAATAATCAGTACTGGAAACAGAGCATGGATGGTTGGTTCTATTATACAGAAATATTAAAAGCGGGAGATCTGACAGCAGAACCATTGATGGAAAGCTATACATTATCGTCACAGGCCGGAAACGAATATGAGGGAAAAGAAGCGCAGATTATTATTTCTATGGAATCGGTTCAGGCAGAGGGAAATGCATCTGAACTCTGGGGTATGACCGCGTCAGAGCTTGGTATTCGTGTTCCAGAAGTGCCGGAGGGGAGAACAACAGGTGTTGTTTACCGTGGACAGGAAAAGGGATTTACCGTGAAGGCAGAGCAGACAGATCTGTTCGCATCGTTTAAAAATTTATTGCCGGGCTGTGCACGTACGCAGAAGATTATGGTAGAAAATCAATCCGGAAAAACGGTGGAAATTTTCCTGCGGGCAGAGGTGGCAAGACAGAGTGGAACATCAAAAAAACAATTACAGCTTGTGCGCAGATTAATCGATCAATATGCACAGATTGAGATCCGGCAGGGAGAAACAGTTTTATACAGCGGACCGGTGAGTGGAAATTCTATGAAGAAGGAGATCAGTCTCGGAAAATTTGAGATAGAAGAAAGGAAAGAACTGGTTGTATGTTTGTCGCTGTCGCCGGAGATGGACAATGAATATCAAAAACTGACCGGAAAGGTGGTATGGATTTTTGAGGCCAGAGGAGAGGATGAGCGCCTTGTTGTGCAATCGGTGCCGGTGACCGGAGATACTTCATACACCGGAATATGGACAGCTCTTTTGACTATGAGCGGAGCGGCTGCTTTGGCAGTGCTTCTGATCCGCAGAAACAGGAGATGGAAATGATGAACGGTCTGAAGCGGATGATTGAGGGAGTAATTGTACTTTATGTTGGGGCGCTTCTTCTGATCATGATGCCGGCTTTTCTAGGTTATCAGGTATTTGCGGTAATCAGCGGCAGTATGCAGCCGGAAATTAAAGCAGGCAGCGCCGTGTATGTAAAATGGAAGCCATTTGAAGAGCTGACAGAGGGCGATATTGTGACCTACCGATTGAACGGAACTGCCGTGACGCACCGCATGATTGAAAAAGACAGCGAACAACGGCAAATAAAGACCAAAGGAGATGCAAATGAGATGGCAGATGCGAAAAAAATAGACAGTGAACGGATTGTGGGAAGTGTATGCTTTTCTTTGCCGTATCTTGGATATTTGGCGATTTTGTTTCAGGGACCGCAGGAAAAGGCAGGCCTGCTGCTGCTTTTGCTTTGTCTGTTTGGTCTTCAGACATTGCTAGTGCAGATACGGAAACGAAAAGGAGAGGAGATGGGTACGATTTGAATTTACGCACAATGGAGAGGACGGCAGCATTGTTTTTGGGGATTTCAGTGTTTGCCGTGACTGCCGGGATAACGTCTTCCTATCTGATTTCTTATCCGGAGCAGTTGGAAAATATTGTTTCGACAGGTTTTCTGGGAATTGTGTTAAAAGAACCGGGATGGAATGAGCAGGAGGCTGAAAACCTCCTGCCGCGCAGTACGGTAACGAAAAATCCTACATCGGAAAATACCGGAAATACATCTGCATGGATGTTTGCCAGAGTTACTGTTCCACTTAGAACGATTGCTTTAGTAGATGAAAAAACGCGGCGAAAGACAGAAGAAAAAGAAACGGAATTGTTTTCGTTTCAAGTTTTGCCGGAGTGGGAGCAGATCAGCAGAAGACAGCAGCCTGACAGCGTGGAGTATGTTTTTGGATATCAGCAGATTGTAGAACCGGGGAAAAAGACTGCACCGCTGTTTGAACAGGTAATGGTGGTGAATTATCTGGAAGGCGAGTTAAGCGGGGAGGAAGTGTTGGAAATCCCGGTAGAAGTGATGGCAATTCAAAGCAGTGCCTGTGCTTCTGGTACATCGCTTGCAGAAATTTATCAAATTTATTTGCAGCAGGAGACAAATTATGCGAAGGAAGGAGCAGGTGTATGAAATATATTAAAAAAAGTTTCTTTTTACTGTCAGCAATGCTTGCTCTGAACAGTGCATGGGGGATCAGCGGAAGGGAAGGGCGTTTGGTACACGCAAAAAACGGAGTATGGATTTCGAAGACGGAAGAACGGTCGGAAGTTTCGAATGTGACGGAAAAATTGTCAGAAGCTTCGACCGTGACGGAAGAACTGACAGAGTTGCCAATTATGACAGAAGAGATGACGCAACCGCCAACTATGACAGAAACGTCTGAGGAGCCATCTTTGACAGAGGTTCCGGTTCAGACGGATATTGGGGAGACAGAACGGCCGCCGGATACAGAAATATCGACAGACCCGCAGACAGAAGCAGCATCAGATACTGAACCGGAGACAGAGCGGATGACGGAATTGGGGATGGATGCACTTTTTACAGAGTGGGAAACCGAAGAGAGTCTTACAGAAAAGTGGACAGAGGAGTTCTGCAGCTGTGGACAAGAAGAGACAAAAGCGGTGCTGCACAGGTGGGAGTGTGCGGTATTTACAGAGTATTTACAGAAAGAATGTGACTGTGGCGAAGGATCAGAAAATTTTCTTCAGCATGCATATGAGTGTCAGGCAATACTGGCTGCTCTGAAAGCCCGATGCAGCGAGGAATGTGGTGTATTTTCCAGCGCGGCCTGCTTTCACAGTGGATGCCCGGCCTTAGCGGAATTGAGGCGTTATGGCTGTACATGCAGCAGTACAGAAGCAGATTTTTCCCGGCATGCGCATGAATGTGCCTATTTTCAATATTTGCAGGAGTGCATGGCATTTTATAACAGTCAGATGGATCTGTTGATTGCATATCATCTTCCGGCTTCCGGAACTTCTGTAACAGCGTCTGGATCCGGTTTTCAAAAGGCTCCGCAGGTGATTACCTCATCGGACTTCTGGCCTGTAAAGTTCTATCCGGGAATTTCCGCTGTCGAACGGTTTACGTCATCTAATGTTGCCGTTGGAAAGACAAGCAATGGAAGAACATATCTGTATCCGAAAAATGCGAAAGCCAAAGGAACGTTTGGTGCGCGTTACCGGAAGGTGCTCCATTACAACAATCAGTGGTATGATATGAAAATGACGGTGCAGGATTATTCGGAAAAAACTTATGTACACGGGGGAAGCACTGTCACTTCACGACCTTTTATTGTCTTTTATGAAGATCGTATCGGCTGGGGATTTAACGAGCGCATGGGTGAACTGGTTTTGAAAATTGAGTTTGTTAAAACAGGAACGAATACGCCGGCACCGGTGAATGCCAGATTTCAATGGTGGGATATTGACTCAGCACAGCGGTTTGGTATTCGGCTGGCAAACGGTTCTTTTGCAGCGCGTTATTATTCTGCTTCAGGCAGTGAGGTCAATTATCAGACAGGAAAGGTGGCGGGTGACGGAAATAATTATCAGATTTACGTCGCACAGGGAGCCGGACTGGATAACAGCAATCCTAAGGGGCATCTGACCTTTGAGATTGCGAATTGCAGCACCTATTACATGGCCTTTGCCTATCAGGATCATATAAAGGACAGCGATGATTATCGTAATTATAAATCAAGCATTGAGCGGTGGAATGCAGCGCTGGCAGCGGGGGAGACTTTCGGAGCCGGAAACGGGGAAAGCATTGGGCAGTTGGTACAGACGGATACCAGTCTGTCTGTGATCGACACGCCGGCACCGAAAAAATATGTATCCAATATGACAGCGGAGTGGAGTACAGCCAATACACTGCCAGATAAAACCGCGGAATATTATTACATGATTGAACAGTTTGTGCCCTGGAATGATATGTCGCATTGTTATAAAGTACTTCAGATTAAAGATACGCTTCCGTCCGGTGCGGATTATGCCGGGCTCGTCAGTATTGTTCGTGCGGAAGATAATGTGGCGGTAACGGATAAGTTTCAGATCAGTACGGAGCAGGATGTGATTACGCTGACGGCAACTGATGCATTTAAAAGCAGCGCTACTTATTATGGCTATCATTATCGGATATTGTTCCGGGTACGGATGGATCCGACAGAACTTACGCCGAAGGAGGATGGTAATATACGGATCTATCAGGTGACGAACAAGGCAGTATTGACGTATGAAAATGCCGGTGCTCCGGCTGCGTCAAAGGAGTCGAATACGGCTGCGACACGTGCTGTGGCAGAACGTTCTGTCCGTCTGCATGTGACAAAGGCGAATGCGCAGACAAAAGAGGTGATTTCCAATGCGGAATTTCGGGTTTACGAATGGGATGGAAACAGGTATTCCAAAGATCGTGGTCTTATGAAATGGGATGCGACTCGGAAAGAATACCGGATGGAATCGTTAACACGAAACAGTGAGAACCTCGGAAAATACAAGGTGATAGAGTCAAAAGTTCCTCCCGGGCATGTCGGTTCCTGGGAACAGGAATTCCTTGTGCCGGAGACAGACGGAGTGATAGATATTAATTATCATGTAGAAAATGAGATGGCATGTGGAAAGATTACGATTCGAAAAAGGGATGCGAACGGAGAAGCACTGTCTGGCGCTGTTTTTGAAATTGCCGCAAAAGAAAATGTTCTATCGCCACAGGGGAAAGTGCTGGCAGAAGCCGGAAAGGTACTGGAAACGCTGACGACAGATAAAGCCGGAACAGCAGTCAGTAAAGAACTTTATCCGGGAAAATATCTGGTGATAGAAATAAAAGCGCCGAATGGCTACATACGGGAGAAAGAACCGAAGGAAGTCGAGATCAAATGGAAGGATGCTGATACACCTGTGATCGCTGAGGAACTGGAGTTCGTGAATACACTCTTGTGGGGGAATCTGATACTGACCAAGGAGATTGATGCGGAGGATATTGTCTGGGCACATGGCAATCCCACGTTTACCTTCTGTTTGCGGGGGGAGGATGTCTTTGGTGAAAGGCATATTTATTATGAGACTGTGGAATTTACAAAAGAAAATTGTCCGGCAAGTGGAAAAGTCCGGCAGACAGCAATGTTTCGTGTGCCAATGGGAAATTACACGGCAGCAGAGGAACAAACAATTCGTTATAAACTCCGGGAGATTCACAGTGTATTTGGCGGAAACGCGGCAGATGGTCAGGTTACGTTTGCGGTGACGGATGAAAAGGACAGAGGAGCCGTTTTTTATAACCGGAAAGTGACAGATCAGGATGAGAGCCATACGGCTTTTGTCCGGAATCATATCGGGCTTGTAAAGTGATTTAAAAGGTGTAAAGCTTTATGGAAATCAGGACTTTACACCTTTTCTTAAATAGTTAATGAATCGGGGTAACCCCATCGTCATCGTATAAATCGTAGGAAGCATCTTCGTACCCGATCATACGGATAGTGTTTTTGTCAAGTTTGGCAACGGATTCAGCTGCGTCACCGACCGGGATACATTTACCTTTGCGGATGAAGAGCGGGACTTCGTTTAAAGCAATTTTCACGTAGTGATGACCTGCACAAAGTGTCTCCTCGGAAATATTTCCGTCCGGCAGGAATTTGATAAATTTCATTTCCTCCGGCAGGTATACGTATCTTCCGTCCGCATTTTGTGTATAGACGGGAGCGATCATGATTTCATTGCCGAGCATTACCTGATCTTCCACCTGGCGTGCATGGGTGTCTTCCGGATATACAAAAGAGAGCGCTTTGAACATTAGATCATTGTTTAACGCAGATTTCATATATTCACTGTACAGATACGGGATCAGACGGTAACGCACACTGATTATATGACGGAAATCTGCAATATTTTCAAACTGATAAAATTCCTGCTCGCGGGTACCGATCGCGGAATGGTTACGCATCAGCGGTGTGAATACGCCGAGTGCCAGCCAACGAAGCAGCAGATCACGCGTGGTGTTGGAGCCGAAGCCGCCAAGATCCGCGCCGATATACAGGAAACCACACAGATTCAGAGAAGGCAGCATTTTTAGATTCAGCAGGATATGTGACCACCAGGACTGATTATCACCCGTCCAGATACCTCCGTAGCGGTGCATACCAATGTAGGAAGAACGGGAGAACATCAGGATACGTTTTTCCGGTACCAGACGCTCAAATGCTTCTCCGGCTGCACGGGTCATGTTAAATCCGAACAGATTATGTACCTTGTCATGGCGGATAATCTGACCGTTTACATTATGGTAGAAACGGCGGTAGTCTTCTGGATTATTTGCCAGACGGTTCATCAGAAAAGAAAGCTCGGAAGGATTGTAATCCAGATCATCATTATAAAAGCGTTTTAGCTTTTCCTTTATTTCCGCAACGCCTTCTTCGGTATAGAAGATAGCCGGCTCATTCATATCGTTCCAGAAACCGTCGATACCTTGTTCCAGAAGAAAATTGTATTTATCTCCAAACCATTTGCGTGCATCTTTATTTAGTACATCCGGGAAATGTGTGTAGCCAGGCCAGACCGCGGCAACAAAATCACTTCCGTCCGCGCGTTTGCAGAAATAATTGTTTTTTACGCCTTCTTCATAGATATCGTAGCCCTCTTCCATCTTAACACCGGCATCAATGATCGGAACAAGGTGCAGATCCTGCGCTTTCATACTGTCTACAAACGCTTTAAAGTCCGGAAAGTTTTCCTTGTTTACCGTGAAATCCTTATAGCGTTCCATGTAGTCGATGTCCATATAAATCATATCAAGTGGGACATGGTTTTCACGATGTTCGCGTGCTACTTTGAGAAAATCTTCCGCAGTAGTGTAGCCCCAGCGGCTCTGGCCGTAACCAAAAGCGAATTTTGGCGGAATGTAACTGCGGCCGATTAGAGAGCGGAATTCCTTTGCAATTTCATAATCAGATGAGCCTGTGATCACGTACAGATCGAGATCTGCGGCTTCGCAGGAAACAGAAAGCGTATCCCGTCTGGTATAGCCGATGTCAAAGGTGATTGCACCCGGATAATCAAAGAACATACCGAAATGTTCCGTACCGGATACAATAATAAAATTGTGGGCGCCGTACAGGGATATCTTGTCTTCGGAGTGATTTGGATCATCCGTACAATTACTCACATACTGATAACCACGTTTGTTGATGCCGCGGTTGGCTTCGCCAAGACCATAAACAACATCGCTTTCACTCATCGTAAAAGAAAATCGAAAACCATTTTCGGTGCAGATGATTCCGTAAGAAGGAATGCTGTCAGAGGCAGTAATTTCGGCTACCACCGCATCTGTCTGAAAAGGATTTCCATAGACGTATTTTTGAATCATAAGTAGTACCTCCGGGAGATTTGTTGTTTAAAAAGTGCTTGTTATTTTAAGCATTTTTCCATACAATTAATATATCAGATTATGTTATATTTTAATATTTAAAATATAACATAATAGCTCTGTTTATAAAAGAGTTATATGGGAAATAAAGGAGGAAAATCATGAGAGCAAGTGGTATTTTATTGCCGGTCAGCAGCCTTCCGTCGAAATATGGGATTGGCTGTTTTTCAAAAAGCGCCTATGAATTTGTGGATATGCTGGAAAGAGCTGGACAGAAATATTGGCAGATCCTGCCTCTGGGGCCGACTAGTTACGGAGATTCGCCGTATCAGTCTTTTTCAACGTTTGCCGGAAATCCATATTTTATTAGTCTGGAAGCGTTGATCGAGGAAGGGGTATTGACAAAAAAGGAGTGTGACAGTGCAGATTTTGGGAAAAATCCATCTGATATTGATTACGGAAAACTGTACAAAGCCAGATTTCCGCTTCTTAGAAAGGCGTATGAGCGCAGTGATGTCAGCAAAAATCCGGATTTTATACGTTTCGTGGAAGAACAGAGTGTTTGGGTAAAGGATTATGCGCTGTTTATGGCGTTAAAAGATTTTTTTGATGGAGAAAGCTGGGATCACTGGCCGGAGGATATTCGTAAACGCTGGCAGTTTGCATTGGATTATTATCGGGAAAAATTATATTTTGATATTGAATTTTATGAGTATATTCAGTTTGTTTTTTTCAAACAATGGAAAGAGCTGAAGCAGTATGCAAATGGAAAAGGCATTCAGATTATCGGAGATATTCCGATCTACGTGGCCTTTGACAGCGCGGACACATGGGCAAATCCGCAGTTGTTCCAGCTGGATGAGACGGGACTTCCGACAGCGGTGGCGGGATGCCCGCCTGATGGGTTTGCGGCGGATGGGCAGCTTTGGGGAAACCCGCTGTATCGCTGGGATTATCACCGTGATACCGGATTTGCCTGGTGGATGCAGCGCTTGAGCGCATGTTTTGCAATGTATGATATGGTTCGCATCGATCATTTCCGCGGCTTTGACGAATATTTTTCTATTCCTTATGGAGATAAGACTGCGCATAACGGTCACTGGGAGAAGGGACCTGGGATTGCGCTGTTTTGCAGGATGAAGGAAGTGCTTGGTGAGAAGAATGTTATTGCCGAGGATTTGGGATATGTGACGGATTCTGTACGTAAACTTGTGCAGGACAGCGGTTTTCCTGGGATGAAGGTGTTTGAATTTGCATTTGATTCCCGTGATACAGGCAGTGCAAACGATTACCTGCCGCACAATTATCCGGTCAACAGCGTAGTTTATACCGGAACGCATGATAATGAGACAATAACCGGATGGTTCAAAGATATTCTTCCGCAGGAACGCGAGATGGTTCGCAGGTATTTGAATAATCATTATGATAAAGATGATGAAATTTACTGGGATATGATTTGCGTTTGCATGGCAAGTGTGGCAAAGCTCTGTGTGATCCCGATGCAGGATTATTTCGGATATGGAAATGAGACGCGTATGAATCAGCCGTCCACGCTCGGAAAAAACTGGCGGTGGCGATTAAAAGAGGGCGAACTGACGGAAGAGCTGCTTGATAAGATTCATGAGATTACGGTGCTGTACGGAAGAGGATAGCTTATGAAATTTTCAATGAAAGAGGACGGAAAGAGAATTCTGGTGCTCTGTCTGGCCTCACTGCTTCTGGCTGTGAATATTAAGTCGTTTGTTCGTACCGGTGGTTTGTATCCGGGAGGCGCAACGGGGCTGACGATTTTGCTGCAGCATATTGCGCAGACGTTTCTGCATTTGGAAGTGCCGTATACGCTGGTTAATCTGGTACTTAACGCGGTACCGGTCTATATCGGTTTCCGTTTTATCGGAAAAAAGTTTACCCTGTATTCCTGTCTGATGATCTTTTTGACTGGTATTTTTACGGATATTGTGCCGGGTTATACGATCACCTACGACATACTGCTCGTCAGTGTATTTGGCGGAATCATTAACGGACTGGTAATCAGTATCTGCTTGTTGGTGAATGCCACGACAGGCGGTACCGATTTTATTGCTATCTTTTTATCGGAAAAGAAAGGGATGGATTCCTTTAATGTGATTTTGGGACTAAATATGCTGATCCTTGCAGCGGCGGGGATTCTATTCGGATGGGACAAGGCTCTGTATTCGATTATTTTTCAGTATGTTTCCACACAAGTGCTGCATATGCTGTATAAAAAGTATCAGCAGCAGACATTATTTATTGTCACGAATAAACCTCAGGAGATCAGCGATGCGATTTCACGAGAAACACACCATGGTGCGACGATTCTTGAGGGAGAGGGATCTTATGATCATTGTGATCGCTATGTTGTATATTCCGTTGTTTCCAGTGCTGAGAGTAAACGGATTGTACGTTTGATTCGAGAAATTGATTCGCAGGCTTTTGTGAATGCAATTCGTACGGAGCAGCTTGCGGGTAGATTTTATCAGAAGCCGACAGAGTAATTTATTATACAGGATAGATTTTCTAAAGATATTTCTACGGAATTTATTGGAGGATACCGCTTTTCTGCAGAATAGATCTATGTGTACTGAAAAGTATCTGGATTATCTCATTTGCACCCGAGAGAAAATAGAAATATCCCATGACTTCAGTACTGAAAAAGTACAAGTTTCATGGGATATTTTTTGTCATTTAGAAGCTTCTGGTGGTATTTAGATCATCCACACCGCTGCTTCATACGGTAACATGGTTTTATTTGCCAGTGCTTCCTTTTTGTCATAGTTGCTCAGCACTTGTTTTGCCTTTGCAGCATCAAGATCTTTCGGTAATGTAAAAGGTACCTCTTTCTCGGTGAAATTCAGAACCACAAACAGTTTCTGACCATCCAGATTACGTTCATAGATATAGAGATTTTCATTTTCCGGTTCATACTCTTTGAAATCACCGTAAACGGCAATCAGATTTTCCTTACGGAAACGAATCAGTTTCTGCATATAATGGAATATGGAAGATTCATCCGCAATCGCCTGTTTTACATTGATCTCTTTATAATTCGGATTAATCTTCAGCCATGGCTTTCCGGTGGTGAAACCTGCATTTTCGCTGTCGTCCCACTGAATCGGGGTTCTTGCATTATCGCGGGCATGATACTGAATATTCTCCAGTGTTTTTATCGGATCAGCGCCGCCTTCAATAACGGTTTCTTTCCAGTAATTCTTTGTTTCTACATCATCAAATTCGTCAATAGAAAAATAGGTGTTGGTCATACCGATTTCTTCGCCCTGATAAATATATGGGGTACCCTGCATGGTCATCAGCATGGTGTAAAGCATTTTCTGACTTTCCTTGCGGTAAACCGTATCATTTCCGCGGCGGGAAACCGTGCGCGGCTGGTCATGGTTGGTCCAGTAAAGACTGTTCCACGCCTTTCCCTCCAGAGCCGTCTGCCATTTGGAGAAGCAGGCTTTCAACTCTGTGAGCGGAACATCACGATGGGTGAATTTTCCGGTATCGTAATCAAGCAGATTCTGCTCAAACTGGAATACCATATTTAGTTCCTTGCCGTCATTTCCGGCATAGCGGCAGGCTTGTTCCACGGAAACGTCCGGAGTTTCTCCGACTGTCATGATATCATATTTGGAAAGTACCTCGCGATTCATTTCCTGTAAAAATTCGTGCATACGCGGACCGTCCAGGAAGTTTTCCTGACTGCCTCGTGTTTTGGAATCCGGTAGTCCCGGAACCTTGGAATAGTAGCTGACAACGTCCATACGGAAACCATCACAGCCCATATCCAGCCAGTATTTCATCATATCATAAACTTCATTTCTGACTTTTGGATTTTCCCAGTTCAGATCCGGCTGCTTTTTGGAAAACAGATGCAGGTAGTACTGACCGGTTGTCTCATCATATTCCCATGCAGGTCCGGAAAAACAGGAAACCCAGTTGTTCGGTTCCTTGCCGTCCTTGCCGTCGCGCCAGTAATAGTAGTCGCGGTACGGATTGTCTTTTGATTTTCGGGATTCCCGGAACCACTTGTGCTCATCGGAGCTGTGATTTGTTACCAGATCAATCACCAGCTTGATGCCGCGTTTGTGCATTCCGTCCAGCATTTCTTTGAAATCCTTCAGTGTACCGAATTCATCCATGATATCGCGGTAATCGGAGATATCATAGCCATTGTCATCGTTCGGAGACTTGTAAAACGGCGACATCCAGACAACGTCCACGCCCAGTTCTTTTAAATAATCCAGCTTTTCAATTACACCGCGCAGATCGCCAATGCCGTCTCCGTTAGAATCCTTAAAGCTGCGGGGATAGATCTGATATACGACTGCTTCCTTCCACCATTTTCGTTCCATGCGTCTTTCCTCCTTTTATGAATTAAAAACATATGTTACATTTCCAGCACGACCACCTGATAGCCGTTCAGGGTAATCTGTATTTTATTTTCTTCGATAGCTGCATAATTGCTGAGAAGTACCTTTTTATACGGAGCGTCCAGTACAATCGTCTGCGGATTTTTCTGATAGTTTGCCGCAATCAGGAGTGTTTTCTCGCCTTTGCGGTAAAAGGCCATTAGATTGTCATGATCTTCCCAAACTGGTATGGTTTCGCCGTAAACAAACGTTTCGTTGTATTGCGGATCTTTCCTAAGCGCCACCAGTCTGCGGTAATACTGATAAACAGATTCGTTATCACCGCGCTGGGAAGCAAGGTTGATTCTTGGGTAGTTCGGATTGACACACAGCCAGGGCTTTCCGCTTGTAAAACCGGCATTTTCTTCGCTGCTCCACTGGAACGGCGTTCTTGAATTATCACGGCTGAAACGGGAAACAATTTTTATTGCCTCTTCTGGTGTGCAGCCTGCATCTAATGCAACCTGATACTGATCCAGAGAAGAAATATCGTCTACCTCATCAATGGAGGTAAAGTCGATATTTTCCATACCAATTTCCTGTCCCTGGTAGATAAACGGCAGTCCTTTTAACAACAACTGAATCGTTCCAAGCATTTTTTTGCTGGTATCGTTTACTTCGCCTTCCGGCAGATAGTGGCTGACACCGCGAGGTTCATCGTGATTTTCAATGATTGTTGAGAGCAGACCGATATCTCCGGCCTTTTTCTGAGCAGCAAAGCAGCAGGCACGGTAATCATTCGGGGTAATTGGAGTATAGTCATACCAACCGTTCTCACTCTGACCGAAAACTGTTTCACTGAAATCAAAAATAGAGGAAAAATAACCGTCGCTGCCGATAAATTTCGGCAAATCTCCTTCTTTTTCGTTGAAAACTTCTCCGACGGTAAATGCATCATAGCGTTTGAAGGTGCGGTCACGCAGCTCACTAAGGAAGTCACCGACGCCTTTCGCTTCCGCAAGCATATTGGAAAGGTTACTGAGACCGTCTGCGCGGTCAGCCGGATAATCCTTAAACGGAAGCACTTTTTTGATGTTGATAATGGCATCAATGCGGAAACCGCCCAATCCTTTATCCAGCCACCAGTTTACCATTTTATAAACTTCTTCTCGCAGCACCGGATTTTCCCAGTTCAGATCCGGCTGCTTTTTATGAAAGAGGTGCAGATAATACTTATCTTCATGTCCGGGAAGTTTTTCCCATACGGAACCGCCGAAATAAGAGCGCCAGTTACAGGGAAGTTTTCCGTCTTTGACTGTTTCGATGTAAAAATATTTTCCGTATGGCCCGTCCGGATCTTCGCAGGCTTTTTTAAACCATTCGTGTTCATCGGAGCAGTGGTTTACAACCAAATCCATCAGGATATACATGTTTCTTTTTTTGGCCTCGGCAATCAGTTCGTCCATGTCCTCCATCGTACCAAAGCGTGGGTCGATGTTATAATAATCGGAAATATCGTAGCCCTGATCGGCAAGCGGGGAGCAGAAAATTGGAGAAAGCCAGATAATGTCTACGCCGAGTTCTTTTAAATAATCAAGTTTGCTGATAATGCCGCGCAGGTCTCCGATTCCGTCTCCATTGGAATCGCAGAAGCTTTTCGGGTAAATTTGATAGGCAACCTTGTCGTGCCACCATTTTTGCTGCATGATAAATGCCTCCTTTGGTAAGATTCTGATATCATTTATAAGTGCAGTATAATGCTCTTTTGAAAAAATTTCTTCTGATAAATTGATTAAAAACTACGATATTTTGACTGCTATCAGAGTGCGGAGGATTTACGGTATTGCAGAGGCGTACATCCGGCCGTTTTTTTGAAGGCGCGCATAAAATTGCCCAGATTATGAAAGCCACATTCCAGAGAAATTTCCATTACGGATTTATCGGTATCCTTTAAAAGCTGCAGAGCACGGCGGATTCGCAGTTCGGTTAGATGTTCAACCGGCGATTTACCGACACTCCTTTTAAAAAAACGACAGAAATATTGTTCATTCATATTGACCTGCTGTGCCAGATCCCGAATATATATTTTTTCCGCAAAATGTTCTTTCATATAAGAAATACTTTTTTTTACCATTTCAATATGCGGATCATCGGTTCCGTCGCTGCGGGTCAGCAGCTCTTCTTCAGCAAGCGCGGCAAGAATCTCCAGAAGAGCTGCTTTAATAGTGAGTTGTTTGGCAGCAGAAGCGGGGGCGGGTTGTTCGCCACCCCATTTCTGGATGTGCGGTTCCTGCATAAAACGGTCGGAAATCGTCAGCCAGGCGCTGCGTACTGTTTCAAAGCTGGTGTTTTTCCGTGTGATAAAATGTGGCAGGGACAATTCCCCTGTCTGCAGCGGCAGCAAAAACTGATTTTGTGACGGATCTGGAGTGGCAAAGTGAAGCATGGATGGTGTAAATACAACTGCTTTCTCGATATAACCGGCGCTGCATTCTATGGAATGAAAGGCACCGCTATCAAGAAAGCAGAAAGTTTCCTCGTTAACTTCATATTTCTGAAAATCAATATTGATCAGATAGTGTCCCTGTTGAAAGTGGATAAATTCTACTTCATCGTGCCAGTGTGGTTTACAGAGAAACGGTGTCGGCTCTGTGGTGGTACGGGCGTCTACCCAGTAAAAGGCACAGGGAAAGGCAGCAGTACCATGAATTTTGTTTTCTCTTATCGGAATCACTCCAGCACCTCCCGGTATAGGCGCAATACATTTTCAGAGAAGATTTTATCGATGGCACTTTCGGAGAAGCCTTCTTTTTTCAGAGCTTCCGCAATCATGGGGATGCCGGAGGCGTCTCCGAATTCCAGTGTGTTTTCGATACCGTCAAAATCGCTGCCAAGTGCGCAAACTTCGATACCACCGATATTCGTGATATGACGGATGTGGCGGACGATATCCTTAATATAACTAATCTGCGGACGGGAGTCTGCTATATTATTTGTTATAAAAGCGGTTTGGGTTTGAGCATCCGGCATACACAGGAAGTCAGTACAGAAATTTAGTCCGGTTACACCGCCACGCTCGGCAAGAGCACGGATCATGTCATCGGTCAGATTGCGGCAGACATTGCACTGGGCAGCTGCGTTGGAATGACTTGCAACAAACGGTTTTTTTGTATAGCGGATAATATCCCAAAACCCACCGTCTGATAGATGGGAGACATCGATGATCATTCCCAGACGTTCCATTTCCAAAATAGTTTCTATTCCGAAATCGGTTAATCCCTGTTGATTTCGTTTGGAAAAGATCGGCATTCCCTCTGCATCGCAGCAAAGATTGGGAGCGCCGATCTCATTGGTGTAATTCCAGGTGAGCGCGATCATGCGAACGCCGAGACGAAAAAAATTACGCAGATTAGAAAGGCTGCCCTTTAAGATTGCGCCTTCTTCTAAAGTCAGCATGGCGCTGATCTTACCGGCCTTCTGATTTGCTTCAATATCCCTGTAGGTAAAAACCGGACAAATGATATCGCGGTTCTTTTCCAGCTCCTGATAGTAAAGATCTGTCATGGCAAGAGCTGTTTCCAGTGGATTTTCCACGGCTTTGCTGTCCACATACAGTGCAAAATTCTGCAGCAAATAACCGCCTTTTTGTAGTTTATTCAAATCAATATGGAAAGAATTTTCCAAAAGGGAATTGCCGTTCTGTTCAGAGTATAATCTGCCGATGGTATCGCAGTGCATATCAATTACGTTCATAGTGTATTCTCCTGTCTGATAGTCTTGAGAATACTATAGCATGTTTATGGAGCAAATGACAGCGAAAATGAATCAGTAAATTCACGAGAAAATTCTCCCTGCAGGTTAAAATTATGCTGCATGGGACCGGATCCGTTTCCTAAATCCAGCATGGCGGACAGAGCTCCGGAAATGTAATCTTTTGCTCGCTGCACAGACGTTTCCAGTGAAAACCCCTTTGCCAGATTTGCAGCAACAGCGCTGGATAATGTACATCCCGTGCCGTGAGTGTTTGGATTTTGAATACGTTTTCCTTGAAACCAGTGAATCGTGCCGTCTGCGTATAATAAATCATTCGCGTCATTCACACTGTGGCCGCCTTTTAGAAGGACGGCGCAGCCGTAGGTTCTGCCAATCTGGGCGGCAGCCGTTTGCATATCTTTTTCCGTTTGAATTGTCAGGCCGGCAAGGATTTGAGCTTCAGGAATGTTCGGTGTGACAAGGACGGAAAGCGGCAACAGTTCATTTACCAGAGTTTGAATGGCATCGGTTTTCATAAGCGATGAACCGCTGGTTGCAACCATAACGGGATCGACGACGATATTTTTTGCTTTATAATAACGGAGCCGATCGGCGATCACCCGGATTAATCCGGAGGAGGATACCATACCGATTTTAATCGCATCGGGGAAAATGTCCTCGAATACCGCGTCAAGCTGTGCTTGTAAAAAGTCCGGGGTAGATTCCTGAATAGCTCTTACCCCGGTTGTATTCTGTGCAGTCAGGGCAGTGATTGCACTCATGGCATATACGCCGTTCATCGTCATTGTCTTAATATCTGCCTGAATACCGGCGCCGCCGCTGGAATCAGATCCTGCGATGGATAATGCTGTTTTCATTGTTTTCTCCTTTTCAATGGATATGTAAAAAATCTTTGAGATAGTAGTCACATAGTTTTTGTAATTCTGTTTGCTGCGGTTCACTTTTATCATATACAGCCGCAACCGTAAACCCGTCGGTCTTGGCAGTTTTGGCAGCGTGGAGAGCATCTTCAAAGATGACGGTATTACTGCGGTCAGCATGAAAATACTCCAGCGCTTTGCGGTAAATTGCCGGTTCTCCTTTGCCATGTCCTATTTCGCTGCAGGTGAAAATTGTTTCAAAGAAGGTATTCATCCGACAGCGATTTAAGGCAGCTTCGACCAAGCGGCGGTCTGTAGCTGTTGCAATGCACATGGAGATGCCAGCCAGTTTTAATTCCTGCAAGAAGATGATTACGCCCGGTTTTGGCTGTGCCTCATACTGATAAAACTGTTTTAGCATATGGTTGACACCGGTAATAATTTCTTCGACAGAAAGTGAGAGTGCGTATTCTTTTTTCAGATAGTGGGCGGCCTGAAACATACTTAAGGAGCGCACATCATTTCGGAGAGAGGGGCCGGGCTCTTTGCCGAGAGAGCGAAGATAGACCTCGGCGATGGTATCCCAGATAAACATGGTATCAAACAGTGTTCCGTCGAAATCAAAAACAGCGTATTTTATCTTCATACGCTCACCATTTCTTCAGATAAGCGGCGCAGCAGACGACATTCATTTTCGATATTGTCAGCGGAAAAAATTGCACTGACTAAAGCAACCCCATCGACCCCGGTACCGGAAAGTTCGGAAATATTTGATTTACTGATGCCGCCGATCGCTACGACAGGTACATCTACGGCGGCACAGATATCGCGCAGGATTTCTTTGGAAAGCACGTCAGCATCCATCTTTGTTGAAGTGGTGAACATGGCGCCTACACCGAGACAGTCCGCGCCGTTTTTTACAGCCTCAAGAGCTTCTTCCACAGAATGAACAGATACGCCGATCATCATATCACTGCCCACTTTTTGACGGACCTGAGCGGCGGACATATCTTCCTGGCCGACATGAATTCCATCGGCTTTGCATTTTATGGCAAGTTCAACATTGTCATTGATGAAAAACGGGATGCCGTACCGTCTGCACAAGGCAGAAATTTCCAGAGCTTCGGTTAAAAAATCATCATCATTTAAGTCTTTTTCGCGGAGCTGTACACAGGTTGCGCCGCCTTTTAAAGCAGATTCTACCTGTTCGTATAAACTTTGTTTTCCGATCCATGCCCGGTCTGTAACGGCATAGAGCAACATACTTTTCTTATCGCACCTCATAGTTTGCACCCTCCGTTAATTTTTTTGCAGTCAGATGATAGATGGCATCAATGATATAATTTCGATATGTAGCATTGCCATCCGATTCCGTAAGTCTTTGGTACGCAATTTCACCTGCAAGTCCCATCGCGCAGACAGCTGCTGCAGCAGCTTCCAGCGGCTGATCTGGATTGGCAGTCACAAAGGCCGCAGTCATAGCGGAAAGTTGACATCCGGTTCCGGTAATTGCTGACATCATCGGATTTCCGTTACGGATGCAGTAGGCTTTTTGACCGTCAGCTACAATATCGATTGCACCGGTAATGGCAACAACAGCTTTTGTTTTTTTAGAGAAGTTTTTCGCAAAGACAACGGCTTCGTTTAAATTTTCTTCGGTCACTTTATCAGCAAGGTCTGCGTCTACACCTTTGGTAGTGCCGCTGCCGGATGCAAGAGTTTTGATTTCAGAGATATTTCCGCGTATTACCGAGAACTGTAGTTCATTCAAAAGTTTTTGGGCAGTTTCGGTTCTTAAAGTGGATGCGCCTGCTCCGACAGGATCCAGGACAATTGGATGCCCCAGTTCATTTGCGCGTTTTCCTGCAATCAGCATAGAAGCAATCGTGCGTTGGTTTAATGTCCCAATATTGATATTCAACCCGGCACAGATAGATGTAATTTCTGCAGCTTCCGCCTGATCATCTGCCATGATTGGTGAAGCGCCGCAGGCAAGCACAATATTTGCGCAGTCATTAACAGTTACATAATTGGTGATGTTGTGAATTAGAGGGCAAGTTGTTCTTACCTTTTCAAGAATTGTTCCAAACATAGTCAGACCTCCTGCAGTAGTAATTTTATTTTGCGCGGCAGTTTTTCAAACACCGCAAAAACAGCCGCAGCCTCCGCATTTCAAAAGAAAAACAGGAGGCTGCCAATAGGGCACCTCCTGTAAAAAATCCTTGTGTGATGACTTCCTACGGCGGCATTATCCGCATCAGGTAAAAGGGTCGAAGTTGATTACTTCCTCTCAGCCTGCCAATACAAGCTCCCCTGCTATTTTGGTGTCATTATAGCATGTCTGATGAAAAAAGCAAGCAGTTGTGTAAAATCTTTTTAAATATTGAGTTAATGTAAATAACATTTAGTATATTACAATGATTTCTCTTTACAGTATGGAAAAAATGTGATAGTCTTATAAAAGAATTTTATATGGAAAGTGTTAAGTGCCTGTTAATAACGGGAGAATAGGGAATCAGGTGAAAAACCTGAGCGGTCCAGCCACTGTAAGTGAAGAGTTTCTTTTTATAAACCATTGCGTATTTTGTGAGAAGGGGAAAAGAAATGAAGAAGCACGAGCCAGGAGACCTGCTTAACATAATTGGGTAAGTGTCTTCTGAGTAAAGTCGTTGCTCTGTTTCCAGATAGAGGTAGATAGTAGGACTATATCTGGAGATGTTTTTATTGACGAAAAATCAGCACTTTGCTGATTTTTTTTGCGAATGTAGAAAATTGTCCATCTTTCCTGAAAATTCGAAAATATTTTTATGAAAGAAAGGATAAGAAATGAAGAAAAAACTAATGGCTCTTTTGTTAGCAGTATCTATGGTTGCAAGCTTGCCGGCAGCACCTATGGTGAGCGCAGAGAGTACAGAAACGGAAATGGCAGAGAAAACTGCTGAAAAACATGTAGAAGTGCTGAAAATTGGCACTACAAAACCTGCAGACGCCTTTAATATTATGACAGAGGATGGCTCTTACGGAAAAATGAATTATAACTCTTTTTGTGCTGCACCGTACATTCAGAGAGGTCAGGATGGGGCGTTGGAACCGTTTATTATGACTGATTGGGAGATCTCAGACGATCAGACCAGTCTTGTGGCAACTTTCGCTACCGATCAGGGAATTACCTGGCATGACGGTGAGCCTCTTACAATCGACGACATAGTATTTTCCCTGGAGTATATGGTGAATGTAAAGCAGTCCAGCTATACGACAGGAATGACTACGGTAGAGAAAATAGATGATAAAACTGTCAAGATAAATTTTGACGGCCCCAAAGCATTCGGCGTTCTTAATTCTATGGCAAAATTTACGTATATTTATCCAAAACATATTTGGGAAGGTGTCGAAGACTATAAAGCTTATACCGGAGAAGATGCAATGATCGGCTGTGGTCCGTATAAGGTTACAGACATTGACCAGGATGCCCAGGTAGTTACTTATGAAAAAGTAGCAGATACTTATCTTGGCAGGGAGATCACTGTTGATAAGGTTCAGGTGAGGTCTTATGACAGCCATGACTCTTTGGTAATGGCACTGAAAAATGGTGAGATTGATGCTATGTATGATTATTCGAATTCTTTAGATTCCAGTATGCAGCCGTCGATTACGGGAGTGGAAGGCCTGGATGCCGGTATGAGCACCAATACCGGTAATTTCCAGCTTGTATTTGGATTTAATGTAGCACCGACAAATGATCTGAACTTTAGAAAAGCAGTTTCGAAAGCGTTGGATTATGAACTTCTTGCGGCAACTATTGGAGGAGCGGATGGTGAAATCGCAGGAACTGGGGTTGTATCTTCCGCAGTACAGGGATTTAATCCGGATCTTCCGAAAAATGCTCAGGATGTAGAAGCTGCAAAAGCAAGTTTGGATGAGGGTGGATATGTAGATATAAATGGAGATGGGCTTCGTGAAATGCCGGATGGAAGTGAAATGGATGTTCTGGTAACTCCGCAGTATAATTCTACAAGAGCCGCACTTTATGCACGAATTGCAGAGATTATTATTCAGAATCTGGCAGATGTAGGAGTAAAAGCATCTCTTGATGAAGAAAGCGTAAGAAATTCTGATCATTGTACAGAATTCCGTAAATCCGGTCAGTATGAGCTTTACATTGGCTATACTTCGCCGGGAGTAGCTACGTTTGATTCTGCATTTATGTATATGACGCCTAATCCGGCAAATCCATGGGGAACCTGTAATATTACTGAGTTTAATGAGAAATATGATGCTTTGGTATCAGCGGGAAGCCAGGAAGAGTATAATGCTATTCTTCAGGAATTGCAGGTAATGGCAGCTGATAACGTGATTGGTATTGGACTTTGTTGGGATAAAGCGTATTTTCCATATCGTACGGATAAAATCGGAGGATGGATAAATTTCACTGGTTTTGGTGCGATTAATGCGGAAACGTGGTATTCTCTGTATACAAAATAATGTAAGATTTTGCTGCCGCAAAATACGGACTTCTATGACCTCCATGATTGCAACTGCAGGGAGAACTATGAGGTTCATTTTGCGGCGGCTTTTTTTATGAAAGGATACAAGTCAGTTATGAAAAAAAGGACGATGCTTCAGCATTTGCTTACAGGAATTTTTACGCTGCTCTGCATTATCACGATTAATTTTCTTCTGATTCGTTTTATGCCGGGAGATCCGGTGATGCATATTATCGGAGAAGATGAATATCTGAGATTGGAAACCTTAAATCCGGAAGTTTTGGAAGAAGTACGTGCGGAATATGGTTTGGATAAACCAATTGTCTCTCAATATATAACATATTTAAAGAAAACAGTACAGTTTGATTTCGGAAACTCTTATCGGACAAAAACTCCGGTACTGGAAACAGTGCTGTTTCGGATGCGCTGGACGCTGCTTTTGGCAGTACCGTCGATTGTACTTTCTGCTTTGATCGGGGGAAGCCTGGGGGCAGCAGCAGGTTATTATTCAGGGAAAAAGCTGGATACGGTTCTTTCGCCGGTACTGATGGTGCTGTCATCTATACCGACAAATTGTCTGGCGATTCTTTGCCTTTTGATTTTTGCATTTCGGCTTAAGTGGTTTCCGCTCGGCGGAATTACCAGCGGCGGTCTTTCGGGTTTTGCAAAGGGACTGGATATTTTCTGGCATATGCTGCTCCCGATGACGGTTATGATTTTATTTCGAAGCGCCTCTGATTATATGCTGATGAAAAGTACGGTAGAGGGAATCCGCAGAGAGGAATACATTACCGTGGCTCTTGGAAAGGGAATTTCGGATGGAAAAGTAGTGTATCATCATATTATTAAAAATGCACTTTGCCCGTTCGTTACTTCGTTATGTATGCAGTTTGGTAATATTTTAGCCGGTTCTATGATGGTGGAAATTGTGTTTTCATGGAAAGGAATGGGAACATTGATTTATGATTCTGTCAACACGAAAGATTTTCCCATGCTTCAGACGTGCTTTTTATTTATTGGTATCTGCATTATTGCATTTAATTTTTTGGCAGATGCATTGAATATTGTTATTGATCCCAGACTGAGAAAGGAGAAGATAAATGAATAAGCAAGTAAAAGCAGGAATGATGATTCTGGCAACTGTTTTATTTGTGGCGGTTTTTGCCCCGGTTCTTTCTCCGCATGATCCGTATGAACTGGGAATTCCTTATCAGATGCCGTCTTCTGAACATATTTTGGGCACCAATGATGTCGGTCAGGACATTTTAAGTGAATTGTTTTATGGTGCCAGAGTTTCACTGACGATTGGTCTTGTGTCAGCTTTAGCAGTAACCGTTATCGGGACTGCTCTTGGAGTGGTGGCAGGATATTATGGAGGCAAGGTGGATAGAATTATCAGCCAGCTGACGAATGTGGCAATGGCGTTACCGTCTTTACCGCTCACGATTGTATTGGTGGCATTTATGCAAGCGAATCTTCGAAATCTTATTATTGCAATTTGTATTACCTCGTGGACATCTACGGTAAGGATTGTTCGAAGCAGAGTAATGCAGATTCGTGAACTCCCTTTTGTGAAACTGGAAACTACCATGGGGGCGTCTTCTGTTTATATTATGATACGCCATATTTTGCCGAATCTCGGAGAAATTGTATTTGTAAGAGCAGTAATGGAAGTGGCGAATGCAATGCTTACAGAAGCAAGTTTGAGTTTTTTGGGTCTGGGGGTTTTAGGACAAAAAAGCTGGGGAAGTATTCTTCACTATGCATTTTACCGTAATGGAATCATTAATGAATATTATTGGTGGTATCTGCCGCCGATTTTTTGTATTTCTTTTTCTGTACTTGGCTTTATGCTTTTGGGGTATTATGGGAAAAAAGATATAAAAAAGAGACGAAAGAAGAAAGGAAAGGGGAAAATATCCTATGCTTGATATTGAAGATGTAAGTATCTCCTTTGGTGAAGAACAGGCGGCAGTTTCAGAAGTTTCTATGCACATTCAGGAAAAGGAGAAGATGGTTATTATCGGAGAAACCGGAAGTGGAAAAAGTGTTCTTTTATTGGGAATTTTAAAACTTCTCCCGGACAGTGCAGATGTGGAAGGATGCATCCGGTTTCAGGGCGAATCGCTGTTTGAAAAAAAGAAAAAGGAAATGCAGAAAATCAGGGGGGCACGGATTTCATACATTCCACAAGGGAGCGGAAATGGACTAAATCCTCTTTATCCAATAGGAAGACAAATTATAGAATCTATCAGAAGGAAAGATAAAACAATTGGAAAACAGGACGCACAAGAACGGATGCTCCGCCTTTTGAGTGAATTTGGTTTTGCGGATGCGGGAAAAATAGCCGGAAGTTATCCGTTTATGTTAAGTGGAGGTATGCGTCAAAGGGTTCTGATTGCAATGGGGATAGCTGCAGACGCTTCACTTATTTTGGCGGACGAGCCTACAAAAGGGCTTGATACGGAACGCATTGCTATGGTAATTGATGCTTTTTCCAAATTGCAGGATAAAACACTTTTATGTGTGACGCATGATCTTCGCTTTGCCAAAGCAATAGCGTCAAGAATTACCGTTATGTATGCTTCTGAACAGATAGAAAGCTGTGAAAAAGAAGATTTTTTTGAAAAACCGCTTCATCCATATTCACAGGCTATGCTGAAGGCTTTGCCGGAGAATGGACTTTTGGCTAATATGGGGTTTGCACCGCCGAAATCCGGAGAAATTCTGAGAAAAGGCTGTCATTTTAAGGAACGCTGTCCATATTATCGGGAAAAATGCAGTCAGGAAATCCCTCCCTTTGTTACTGTGGGCGACAGAAAGGTAAGGTGTTGGAAATATGCTGATGAGAATTGAGAATATAGGAAAAACTTACCGGAATCAAAAACATCCTGTAATTCGAGATGTGAATCTTATTGTGGAAAAAGGAAGAACTACCGGAATTTTTGGAAAGAGCGGCAGTGGAAAATCTACGATCGGACAGATTATGGCCGGAATTTTAAAACCGTCAGAAGGAATGGTGTTTTTTCATGATCATGCTCTTTCTTATCCGTTTCCGAAGGAGATAAGACAGAAAATTCAAATTCTATTTCAGCATCCGGAAATTTCTTTTAACCCAAGAATGAGTTTGTTAGAAAGTATGAAAGAGCCGTATCGATTCCGAAAAGAACCTTTTTCCATGGAAATATTATTAGAAGAACTGGAAAAATTTGGAATCTATGAAGAACATTTAAAACGAGATCCTTCTTCCTTAAGCGGAGGGGAACTTCAAAGATTGGCTTTAGCCAGAATCATGCTGATGCAGCCGGAGTTTTTGGTTTTAGATGAGCCGACCAGCATGCTGGATGTAATCTCACAGGCACAGGTAATTTTACTTCTGGAAAAATTACAGAAGGAAAAAAATTTGGGATATTTGTTTATTTCACATGACTATGAGCTTTGCCGCCATTTTTGTCACAGGATTTATTATTTGGAAGAAGGCTGCCTGAAAGAGGGAGGAGTGAACTGTCATGAGGAATGAAAGAGCTGATCAACTGTCTGTTTTGATGTATCCGTCTATGCTGCTGCATGAATATGGTGTAAATGGTAAAATTTCGGGAAGTATCGGTGCGATCGGTGAGATGAAAGGAGTATTGCCGATTTTGCATAGTCCGAAAGGATGTGGCTTTCATTACAGACAATCGGCAAGGCGGCGGCATCAGCCTTTCTATAATGTGATTTGTTCAGAACTTACAGAAAAAGAGATCATTTTGGGAGGAGAAGAGAAACTTTACCGGACGGCAAAAAAGGCATATGAACAATATCAGCCAGAACTGTTAATGCTGATTCCGTCTCCTGTCAGTGATGTATTAAATGAAGACCTTTCTGCTGTAGCGAAAAGACTTGAGAAAGAGGGAATACCGGCGGCCGCAATTCGTTCGGAACTCTTTTCACATCGGGATAAGGAGTATAGCAGAAAACGCTTAAATGAACTTGCGTCTCAGAAAATTACCGGGAATCAGAAAATGGAAACGGAATTAAAAGGCTGTGGATTCACGGAGGCACTTTATACATTAGTGGATCAGGTTATGGAACCGGCAGAACAGCATACAAAGAGCATCAATATTGAAACTGTAGGCTGGGGAAGCGAGGGCGCTGCTGCACTTCATGAAATAGGAGCTTTTTTGGAAAAAGCAGGAGTGACTGTTAATTGCTGGATTCCAAGTGATTCTCTGGAAAAAATAAAAAGGGCGCCGGAGGCGCAGCTTAATGTAGTGCGGCGAATTCGATGGGCGAAGCGAATGAAAGAAAAATTTGGAACAGAATATCTTCAGCTTGGAATACCGGGAAGGTATGAGGGATTTGAGGGAATCTGCAATTTTTATCAGGATATCGGGGATGCACTTTCTATTGGGAAAGAGATGAAGGTACTGATAGAGAAAGAAAAAAAGTATACATTGAAAAAAATAGAGAAAGAACGGCAGATACTGGGAAATGTAAAAACAGTGTTAGTTACCAGGAATCTTCAAAATGCTCCGTATCTTTTAAAACGGTATGCCATGGATTACGGGATGCAGGTGAAAGCGGTAGTTGTGCGTTTGACAGAAACATCCAGACAGGATATGGGGCTTACAGAAGAAATGGAAAGAAAACTGAGAATCCGCTTTGAAGAAGCGGCAGGAATCTACGCTCCGGAATGTATGCTGTTTGTAAATCCATCAGAAGAAGAACAAACCGAAATTTACAGAGAGGCGGATATTCTGGCAGGAACAGGTGATTTTCGATTGGAAGGACAGGGACTTCCAGTGATACCTGCAAAAAAAGAACTGCTGTCTCTTTCTTTTGAATCTTACGTAAGAAGCGTGAGAAGGTTATGCTATCTGGTAGAGCACAGTCGAGAGAAAAAAGAAATTCTACTTAATAAAATGAAATTTTCAGATGAATTTTTTCCCATGCTCCAATCAGAGTATAGTTTAAACGGACGCGTTATGTGGTCCAGAATGTGGCTGGAGCGAGAAAAATGGAAGAAGAAAGGAAGGGAAAATGAAAACATGTGAAAGCTGTAAATTGTTTGGGGCATACGAGGCTTTGGCAGGAATTAAAAACAGTGTACTGCTGCTCCATTCTGTCACCGGTTGTAATTTTGGAACTCTGACAATGGGGATCAGTAAACATATGGATCAAATCTCGCAATGTTGTACGGTTATTAATGAAAATGATGTAATTTTGGGCGGAGAAGCTTCTGTAGAGGCGGCGCTCCAATCTGTATGGGAACTGTATCATCCGGAAGCGATTTTTGTAGTGTCTGGCTGTATCAGCAGTATGGTGGGAGACGATGTGAGAAGTGCTGTTTTGAGAGCAGCGCTGCCATGCCCGGTGCTTTGTATTGATGCGCCCGGATTTGCGGGAGGAATGAAAGATGGATATGAGGCGGCCAGCAGGGAGCTTATTGCGTTAATGGAAAAACCTCTGCATCTCAAAAAAGAAATTCCAACAGTAAATTTCTTAGGATTAGGAGCTGACGATGTACGGTTGAAAGAAGATCTGACAGCAATTCAGAAACTGCTGGATGGAAGCGTTTCTGTTTCTATGTGTCTTTCAGCATGTAGTGTTGAAGAGATAAAAAAGGCATCTTATGCAGATTTGAATCTGGTTTTTGGAAGGGGAATTACCCTGGCGAAAAAGATGAAGGAGAACTTTGGCATTCCTTATGCTGAACTTGCGTATCCTTATGGAATAACAGGTGAAAAAGATCTGGAAGATATTTTGAAAGAATTGTTAGGAAAATCTCCGGTAAAATCAGATAGACAACAGCAGGCAATAGAACAATTGAAAACAATTTATGCTTATTTACAGGCACTTTATGGAAGCGGTGCTGCTGTTATCGGAGAACGCGCAAGAGCAAATGGAATGAAACGCTTTTTAGAAGAGGAATTGGGGATTGATGTGGTCTGTTTTGGTGTGAGAGAAGAACTTACAGATTTGGAGGAGTTTTATGGGACTATGAGGAAACAGGAAGTGGCCATGCTGTTCGGATCTTCTTTTGAAGCGCAGATTGCCAGAGAAATGGAAATACCTCTGATTCGCTTTGATTATCCTGTTTTTGACAGAATTTCTGTTACATATCGTCCCTATGCATGTACAGAGGGAATTCCTTATCTGATCGAAGATATATTAAATGAGATAATGGCGGAAAAAAGAAAAGAAGGAGCGCTTTATCAATGAAGAGTTTATGCATTTATGGAAAAGGCGGAATTGGGAAATCTACTACAGCAGCCAATCTGGCGGCAGCATTTGCTGACAGCGGGAAAAAAACGGCAGTAGTAGGATGTGATCCAAAAGCCGACTCCACCAGAAATCTGATGGGAAGGAAGATTCCAACGGTAATCAGTCGGTTGGGTGAAGAGAACTCAGAAATTGTTTTTCATGGATATGGAGGAATCGCTTGCGTGGAAGCCGGAGGCCCGGAGCCTGGTACCGGCTGCGCAGGACGTGGGATTATTGCGGCGTTAGAGGAAATCAGAAAAAAAGATTTGTTTTCACAGCATGATGTGGTAATTTATGATGTTTTGGGAGATGTAGTATGCGGAGGATTCAGTATGCCGCTTCGGGAGAATGTGGCAGAAGAGGTTTATCTGGTGACAACATCAGAATTTATGTCACTTTATGCAGCTAATAATATCTGCCGGGGAATTCGAAAATATGCTTCAATGGGATCAGTGAGGCTGGCGGGAATTATTTATAATGAAAGAAGCAGTCTTTCCAGACCGGAGGTTGTAGATCAGTTTGCAAAAAGGCTGGGAAGTCAGGTTATAGGACGGATTCCTTTAAGTACGGAAATCAGTCTGGCGGAAGCAGAGAAAAAGACTGTTGTAGAATATTATCCGGAAAGTACAGCTGCGGATAATTTTAGAAAACTTGCTGAGAAAATTTGGGTTCATGAGAGAAAGTGTATTCCGACACCGCTTTCGGAAGAGGAATTGGAGGAATTATGCCGAATGTAGAGAAACATCCATGTTTTGAAAAACAACCTACGGGACGTTATGCCAGAATACATCTTCCGGTAGCACCGGATTGTAACATTAAATGTCGTTATTGTGACAGAAGATTTGATTGCGCGAATGAATCAAGACCTGGTGTGACCTCTAAGGTTTTGACACCGCAGGAAGCGCTGAAAAGACTGGAATGGGAAAAAGAAAAATGCCCGAGTCTTACCGTGGCTGGAATTGCAGGTCCGGGAGAACCGCTTTATAATATGGAAACGTTTGAAACATTTCAGAGAATTCGGGAAAAATTTCCGGAAATGATCCTTTGTGTCAGTACGAATGGACTTTTATTAGAGGAAAAACTGGAAGAACTTCTGGCTTGTGGAGTAAAAACATTGACAGTGACCATGAATGCGGTTACAAAGGAGATCCTTCCTTTGATTTATGCAAACATGGGAGGTGTCTGTCCGGAAGAATTTTTGAAAAAGCAGATGAACGGAATTCAGAAAGCAGCCGAGGCAGGAATGGCGGTTAAAATCAATATGGTTTTAATACCTGGCATGAATGAGTGCGAGGTGGAGAAAGTGGCAGCTTTTGCGAAAAAAGCGGGAGCTGTACGTATGAATCTGATGCCGCTGATTCCACAGGCAGAATTGAAAATAATGCCACGGATGGATCAAAGGATATTAAACAGTTATCGTGGAAAAGCATCAGCATATCTCCCTCAAATGTATCATTGCTGTCAATGCCGCGCGGATGCCTGCGGATTTTTGAAGAGATAAGTGTTTCTTCTGCCTTGACAGAAATCCAATCCTGTGATAGCTTTAATTACAGAACTTGAAAGAAACAAAACGCAGGGAAAAAGAGAGTACATGTATCTGCGAAAGCAGCATCGGTCATGTCCGATGCCGGGTATTACAGAGAAATCCCAGATGCTGAGAGGGATGTGCCGGGGTATGTGGAAGATGGCTTTGGAGCGGTGCACCGAACAGGATATGAGCAGCGGAAATTAAATTGCGCGTTCAGGCTTGTAAGGCTGCAACAGGAACCGCCTGTTACAGCGGCAGAGTGTAGACTGCACTCAACAAGGTTCGTATCGTGAGGTACGGATGAAGTGAAGTGGTATCACGGGTTTTATGCGCCTGTCTTCTCAGAATGGGAAGACAGGCGTTTTATCATATAGAGAACGTTGTTCTTCCGTATGATAAATGTTGCGCAAGGAGTACACTTCGGAGAGGATCACATTTTCTAAAATGCTTTGACATTTTTGAGGGATATGTGGCGGACAAAAGAAAGGAAAAGGAGAATCAATATGGACAAAAAGAAATATTATATCACTACCGCGATTGCCTATACATCAGGCAAGCCGCACATCGGCAATACTTATGAAATTATTCTTGCCGATGCGATTGCGCGTTTTAAAAGAGAGCAGGGCTATGACGTATTTTTCCAGACCGGCACAGACGAGCATGGACAAAAAATTGAACTGAAAGCTGCAGAGGCGGGAGTTACACCAAAAGAATTTGTGGACGGAGTGGCAGGAGAGATCAAACGTCTCTGGGATCTGTCCAATACCTCTTATGATAAATTTATCCGTACCACGGATGAGGAACATGAGAAACAGGTACAGAAGATTTTCAAAAAACTGTATGATCAGGGCGACATTTATAAGGGATCTTATGAAGGCTTGTACTGTACACCGTGTGAATCCTTCTGGACGGAGTCACAGCTGGTGGACGGCAAATGTCCGGACTGCGGACGTGAAGTAAAACCGGCAAAGGAAGAAGCATATTTCTTCAGAATGAGTAAATATGCAGATCGTCTGATCGAGCATATCAATACACATCCGGAATTCATTCAGCCGGTATCCAGAAAAAATGAGATGATGAACAATTTCCTGCTTCCGGGGCTGCAGGATCTCTGTGTTTCCAGAACTTCCTTTACCTGGGGAATTCCGGTAGACTTTGATCCGAAGCATGTTGTATACGTATGGCTGGATGCGTTGACAAACTACATTACCGGAATCGGTTATGACTGCGATGGCAATCATACCGAGCAGTTTAAGAAAAATTGGCCTGCAGATCTGCACTTGATTGGAAAAGATATTATTCGCTTCCATACAATTTATTGGCCGATCTTTTTGATGGCTCTGGATTTGCCGCTGCCGAAGCAGATTTTCGGTCATCCGTGGCTGCTGCAGGGCGATGGTAAAATGAGCAAATCTAAAGGGAACGTGATCTATGCGGATGATCTGGCAGATTTCTTTGGTGTGGACGCGGTGCGTTATTTTGTTCTGCATGAAATGCCGTTTGAAAACGATGGTGTGATCACCTGGGATCTGATGGTAGAACGTTTGAATTCTGACCTGGCAAATACACTGGGGAATCTGGTAAACCGTACGATTTCTATGTCTAACAAATACTTTGGCGGTGTGGTAGCAGATAAGGGAGTTGCAGAAGAAGTAGATGCGGATCTGAAGGCAGTCGTAAACGGAACAGCAGGAAAAGTAGCAGAAAAAATGGAAAAACTGCGTGTGGCGGATGCAATCAGTGAGATCTTTACTCTTTTTAAACGCTGCAATAAATATATTGACGAGACAATGCCGTGGGCACTGGCAAAGGATGAGGCAAAACAGGATCGGTTGGCAACTGTTCTTTACAATCTGGTTGAGAGTATTTCCATCGGCGCATCTCTTTTGGAATCCTTCATGCCGGAAACGTCTGTAAAAGTACTGACACAGTTAAATGCGCAGAAGAGAAGCCTGGAAGAATGTGAAAAATTCGGTCTGTATGTATCAGGCAATAAAGTAACCGACAAACCGGAAATCCTTTTTGCACGCCTTGACTTAAAAGAAGTGCTGGAAAAAGTGGAAGTTCTGCAGGCAGCACAGAAAGCGGCGGCAGGTGCGCCAGAGGAAACTCCGGAAGAGGAGGAGCCGGTAATCGATATTGAGCCGAAAGCGGAAATTAGTTTTGATGATTTTGAAAAGCTGCAGTTTCAGGTGGGAGAGATCATTGCCTGTGAGGAAGTAAAAAAATCCAAAAAGCTGCTTTGCAGCCAGGTGAAGATCGGCAGCCAGGTAAAACAGATTGTTTCCGGAATTAAGGCACATTACAGCGCGCAGGAAATGGTTGGAAAAAAAGTAATGGTGCTTGTAAACTTAAAGCCGGCAAAGTTGGCTGGCGTACTGTCGGAGGGAATGATTCTCTGTGCAGAAGACGAAAAAGGAGAACTGTCTCTGATGGTGCCGGAGAAAGAAATGCCGGCGGGAGCGGAAATCTGCTGATAGCAGTAAGATGAGCGGAAAATTCTAAATATAAGATATAAGGGGGCAGTCGAGAGACTGCTCCTGATCACAACAATGATAGAGAGCCGATCGATTCTTTTCAAAATCAACCGGCTCTCTAATGATGTGCCATTTCCATTGGACTTTTTACCTTTCTTTTTTGTAGACCATTGGTATATCTTTATGATGCCATTGGACTATACCTTTTCTTTCTGTAAATTCGTATTCTTTTGTACTTTTTCCTGAAATCACATTTCTTAATCGGTTTTCTAATTTTTTAAAATATATTATCAAAAGGATTGTTTATCATTTTCTAATTTTATTTCTTAAATAAAATTTCTAAATCTTTTATTTTTAAAATCATCTCTAAGTGTTTGTTTCTCAGAACTTAAATAAGTTTCTTAGTTCGAAAATCATCTTCCCGAATGCTATCACCTATGTAGTTTTCCAAGTTTCTTTTTTAAAAATGAATCTTAAATCTATCGTATCTAAAAATAATATTTAAGTTTTATTCTTAGAAAAAAATTCTAAACATTTCTTTCAGTAATTTGTTTTATCTTTTAGAAAATTTTTTTAAGAAGATCTTTTTTCAGGTTACTTTCTAAATTCTTATTAAGAATTATCATTGAAAGATTTTTTGAGGTAACTCGTTATGTTTTCGGTGGTCTGTCCTCCTTTTCTTTATTTGTTGTAATTAATATAACAGATAAAAATGGATTTGTCAACAATAAAATTGAAAAAAATAATAAAAAATTATTGATAACTGAAATTGTATACAACATTATAAAATAATCAGACAATTTAAAAAATAACGTAGGGATTGAGAGGAGAAGTATAGAAACATACTATGTATGGATACAAAATGGACACAGCGTAAGAGGTTGGATATTGACGTTTGACGAAAACCCTTTTATAATACGATATACAGGTTACGGACCCGGACTCACTTTGGGATAACGACTGTGAATACACAGAAGGTGAGGTGGGTCTTTTTGTTTTATATGCTTGATAATTACGATTCTTTTGTCTACAACCTGGCCGCATATCTTAGCGAAAGCGGACAGGAAATTCTTGTACGGCGTGCGGATGAACTGTCACTGCCGGAAATCTATGCGCTGCAGCCGGAGGGAATTATTCTGTCGCCCGGACCGAAACGTCCGCAGGATGCCGTCGAATGCCGCAGTGTTCTTCGCGAATTTCAAAATAAGATTCCTATTTTGGGTGTATGTTTGGGGCATCAGGTGATCGCAGAAACTTTTGGAGCGGTTGTTTCGAAAGGAGCACGTCCCATGCACGGAAAAATTTCGGATCTTTCGCACGATGGTACAGGTCTGTTTGATGGTCTGCCGGAAACGTACCGTGTAACACGATATCATTCTCTTGCCGTATGCGAAAACGGTTTCCCGGCACAATTGCGCATAAACGCGCGGACGGAGGACGGCGTGATTATGGGAATAGAGCACCGGACTTTATCAATTTACGGGGTGCAGTTTCATCCGGAGGCGGTTTTAACAGAATATGGTCATGAACTTCTTGAAAATTTCCAGAAAATTTGTAAAAGGTGGTGGCAGACGCATGCAGCTTGTAAAGCAGTTTAAACAGTATCCGACGGCAGCGCGGATTTTCGATCAGCTGCATACACAGAAAAATGCCGCGTTTCTGGACTCGTCCCTGCCGGGAGCCTTGGGTCGTTATTCTATTATTGGAGTGCATCCGTATTTGACGCTGAAAAAAGAAGCTTCTGATAAGACAGAATGTTTTACCATAAATGGTATTGTTTCAAATGAATCTTTCGAATCCTATGTCAGTCGATATTTAAAAGAACATCGAGAAGAAAATGAAACCGGTCTTCCAATCAGCTCCGGTGCAATCGGATACTTTTCTTATGATTATGGCCGAAAAAAACAGGGTGTTTCTACACGTCATCCAGAAACAGTTTGTATTCCGGATAGTATTCTTGTATTTTATGACGGGTTCTTTGTGGAAGATCATGAGACTCATACAATGTATGTTGTTTCAAACAGCCACGACTGGGATTGTGAACGAGGAATGGAAGAGATGCTGCAGATTCTGAAGTCTGCAGAACAGAAATCCGAAGATACGGATGGCAGTTATATTTGTACTTCCCCAGAGACGTTGGGGCAATCTTCTGCGTTGGAGGGAACTTCGGTTCATAAACCAGGCAGTTTTACTGCTAATTTTATGAAAGAGGACTACAAAAACGCGGTTCAGAGAATGATTGACTATATCATAGAGGGAGATATTTACATTGCAAATATGACACAGCAGCTTACCATACAAAGTACGATACAGCCGTACGATATGTTCTGCCGTTTGCGTAAATGCAATCCTGCGCCGTTTGGCGGATATTTTAATTATGATGATTTTCAGATTATCTGCGCTTCCCCGGAACGTTTTTTACAGATGCAAAACGGAATTATCCAGACACGGCCGATCAAGGGAACGAGAAAGCGAGGCAAAACACCACAGGAGGATGAGGCACTTCGGTTAGAATTGGAACAATCGGAAAAAGATAAAAGTGAGCTTTTGATGATTGTAGATCTGGAACGCAATGATTTGAATCGCGTTTGTATCCCTGGCTCTGTTCGAGTAACGGAATTGTTCAAAGTGGAAACATATGCCACGGTATTTCACTTGATATCTAATATTATCGGACAGCTTCGGCCGGAACTTACGGTTATGGAACTTTTGAAAGCCGCTTTTCCAGGCGGTTCGATCACAGGGGCGCCCAAACTGCGCGCGATGGAGATTATTGATGAACTGGAGTATGGACAGCGCAATCTTTACACCGGTTCCATAGGATATATTTCTCTGGACGGAGGTTGTGATTTTAACATTGTCATTCGTACCGCACTGTATCAGAATGGAGTCTATTATCTTGGCGTAGGTGGCGGTATTACGTGTGAATCGGAGCTGGAATTTGAATATGAGGAAACATTGCTCAAAGCAAAGGCGCTGCTTGATGCATGCAGCATTTCATCCTGAGGTTTCAGCGACAGAAAAGAGGGGAATGCATGAAGATTACATTGGATGAAGGATATCAATTTGGACTTGGCGTTTTTGAGACGATTGCTGTAGAACAAAATAGACCGCTTTTGCTGGAAGAGCATCTGGAACGGCTGCATCATTCTCTTTGCGCACTTCATATCAATAAGACAATAAAAGCGGATGAAGTATTTGATTTTCTCAGCGGTCATAATTTGGAGCATCATGCATTGAAACTTATGGTTTCTGCTGAAAATACACTGTTTACTGTACGGCCAAATCCTTATCCGGCTTATAACGGAACAGTGACTGTGCCTGAATCCACACAGATGTTCCGCCTTAGTATAAGCAGCGTGCGGCGAAATGAAACATCACCTCTTGTTTTCCATAAAACGATGAATTATGCTGATAATTTGTTGGAGAAGCGACGTGTGCTGCGCGATGGCTTTGATGAAGTTATTTTTTGCAACAGTCGCGGCGAATTGTGCGAAGGTGCAGCAACAAATCTCTTTTTTGTGCGAAACAGAGAGCTTTTGACTCCACAGCTTTCCTGCGGAATTTTGCCCGGTATCATGCGCCGTTTTATATTGGAACATTTTCCGGTAACGGAATGTGTGCTGCGACCATCCGATTTAACATCTATGGACGAATGTTTTGTTACCAACTCCCTTATGGGTATCATGCCTGTTCAAAGTCTGGACAGCTATACATTTCATCCGTACGGAATGTATGCAGACATCCAAAATTTTTACGCAGAATATGTCCGGTTACATAGAACTCCATGATATGTGTTTCGAGCAGATACTTTTGTAAAAAGATCAGAAACGTATTATTATGGTTGAGAAAAAAAATCAAAGTCCGGCCTTGCGTTTTGGATTTCGGCAATGTAAAATAAGAAAAACGTATAGGGAGCCTATAGAATCAGGGGGTAATCGTATGTCGCTTTTAGAAAGATATTATTTTGACGGAAGCAAAAAATTGAATCTGAAAAAACTGCCGACAGACAGTAAACAGGATGATGTGGAAAAAGAAAAGATCCTGAAAAAGACAGCAGAGAACCAGGAGAAGATTTTCGCTTTGCAGGATAAACTTTACGCGGAAGAAAAAGAAGGGCTGCTGATCGTTCTGCAGGCCAGAGACGCGGCCGGAAAGGACAGTACTATTCGTCATGTTATGGGAGGCGTTAATCCGCAGGGAGTGCAGGTGTATAGCTATAAGCAGCCGTCCAAGGAGGAACTGCAGCATGATTATCTGTGGCGTTGTGTCAATAATCTTCCGCGCCGCGGTATGATCGCTATTTTTAACCGCTCTTATTATGAGGACGTTCTGGTGGTGAAAGTACACAAGCTGTATAGGAATTACAGGATGGCATCCAGATGTTTGAAAGAAACGGATTTTATCAAGAAACGATATAAACATATTCGTAATTTTGAAGAATATCTGCACGATGAAAGTTATCGGATTGTAAAGATTTTTCTTAATGTTTCTTCGGACAAACAAAAGGAACGTTTTATGGAGCGTTTGAATACGCCGGAGAAGAACTGGAAATTTTCCGGAAGTGATCTGACGGAGCGTGAACTTTGGGATAAGTATGACAAAGCTTACGAGGATGCGGTAAATGAGACGGCAACGAAGGAAAATCCTTGGTATGTGCTTCCGGCAGACCAGAAATGGTATACCAGATATCTGGTGTCGGAAGCAATTCTGGATGTGTTAAAGAAGATTGATCCGCAATACCCGGAGGTATCAAAGGAGGAAGCAGAGAAATTTGAATTTTACCGCGCGGAGTTAAGCGATACGGATGAGGGATTAAAACGGAACGAATAAAACAATTATATCTCTATTTTTTGAAAAGCTTTTTCTGCATAGCGGCAGGCAATCTGCTGCAGAACGGCGGCAAGCGCTGCCAAAAGCAAAAGTCCGCCAATAATTAATATCTGCATTGGGAGGCGCATACGGTAAAGCATTACAAAGACGAAACCGAGCGCAAAGCAGAGCGCGATGCAGAGAAGATCGGTCACAAGTGCAGTCATATTCTGTTTGACAGCTGCCTGCTCACTCGTCCAGTTAAGTTTTGGATAGAGCAGATCGCCGAGCAGCATCAGGTAGCCGAGAATTATCAGAGTGAAGGTAGCGATGAGCAGGGACGGAACCAACAGCCAGAGCGGGGTATGCAGCAGCATGGCGCTGATTATCGGCAGAGCGACTGCGTAAGGATAAACTGCTGCTGCGCTGATGGCCAGCGAACAGATCATTTTTCCTTTTATAATATCTCTCGCGGAAACCGGAATAAACTTGAGATCTCCTATGTTTTGACCTTCACGGGAAATGCAGGTGGCTGATGACAGATTCATGGAGCTCATCAGACCGCTGACCGCAAAGATAATAAGTAAAAGAAGTCCGTTTAAAATATGGTCATCTGTTTGATGAATCAACGGCAGGAACTGCTTCAGCGCGGGAACGATATCTTTCATTTGCGGTACGCTGAAAAACAGGGTCATCATCAGGATGAGCGGAACGATAAATGCCGTAACGACACAGTTTAAAAAGTAAATCGGTGTACGCACCAGCAGCTTCCATTCACGGGAGGCAAAGGCTGCAGCGGCGCCGGAGGAGCGCAGCGCTTTTTTGGTCTCACGGTCGGAAAGGCGCTCTTTTTTGGATGTAGTTTCGGTCATACCGGCAACGGCTTTCAGATAAACGCGGTTTCCAAACGCCAAGAATACTGCGACAAGCACGGCAGTGCTGAGCAGATAAAGAGCCAGCATCAGAAAATCCGTATGCAGCAGGGCATTTTTCGCCAGCGGCAGGTTTGGAAAGATCCAGGAGAATCCGCTTACGATCGGCTGGCTGTTTGTCATGACGGCAAGGATCGCGTCTGCGTCCGGAGCCTGACCAAAGCGGGAGACGAGCATTCCGAGACCGGCCGAAAAAAAGATCAGTATCAGTGAAAAGAAGGTCATCAGTGATTCTTTGCGTTTCCAGTTGCGAGTCAGATAAAGGACCAGTGTCCCCAGAAATGCGGCGTAAATGACCGGCAGAATGGGAACGGCCAGCAATATCGGAACGGCGATCAGCCAGAAGAGGATTCCAGCATGGGATGCAGCGGCGATCCCGGCCAGCAGCGGCAGTCCGATGAAGAGAGCGCTGATGTATTCATAAACCATGATAGTAAGAAATTTTGCGCCGACAATCTGCCAGGAGGATAGCGGCATTGGCTGCAGGTATTCCAGATCTCTGGAAAAGAACATCACCGAAAGTACAAACGGCAGAGAAAATACCAGCAGCGTCAGGGAGAGAGCGGCAAAAAGAAGCTCGTACAGGAGCTCCTCCATATGAAGGGGTATAAGGAGTCTGTAAAGAAAAGCAGAACCCTGAAAGAGCAGCCCCAAAAGGGGGAGCATACAGATCCCGACCAGAATGATAAGCGCAGTCTGTGCTTTGCCGCTGGACTTTTTGGAATTGCCGCCGGTCAGATTGCTGCTGCCGTTTTTGAGCAGTATATAGGTAAGTAGTAAACAATTACGCATTTTGTGTCATCTCCATAAATATTTCTTCCAGAGAAGATTCCTGCGGGTAGCAGGAGCGCAGTTTCTCCAGTGTGCCGACGTAGATAATAGTTCCGTGATTAATGACGGCAATGTTGTCGCAGAGCTTTTCCGCAGTTTCCAGTACATGTGTAGAAAAGAGCACAGAATTTCCGGCCGCGGCATGTTCGCGCATCATTTCTTTTAAGGCGAAAGCCGAGGTCGGGTCCAGTCCGGTCAGCGGTTCGTCTAGGATCCAGACAGACGGTTTGTGCAGCAGAGCGCCGATGACCATCAGCTTTTGCCGCATTCCGTGAGAATAACTCATAATGCGGCTGCCGAGGGCGTCATCGATGCCGAAGCGTTTCGAATAATTTTCAATACGGTTCTGGCGCAGATCCTTTGGAACACCGTAAATGTTGGCGCAGAAATTCAGGTATTCGATTCCCTTCAGACGCAGGAATTTGTCGGGAGAATCGGACACAAAGCCGAATTGCTTTTTGGCCTCTAACGCGTCTGTTACAATGTTGTGTCCATTGAGGGAAATGGTTCCTTCGTCCGGCGTTACAATTCCGGTGATCATTTTTAAGGTGGTCGATTTACCGGCGCCGTTTGGACCAATGAAACCGGTAATTTTGCCGTCGGCAACATTCCAGTTGATGGAATCTACGGCTTTTTTACTGCTTCCGCCGTAGGTTTTGGATACATTTGTAAGTGTGATCATAATGTATTTCTCCTATGATAAGATGTTGGGGTCAAAAGAGTTTTTAGAAACTCTCTGACTTCCTATATAGTACCTTGAAAATTTTACACAATCCTTTTGAGGATAAGATTTTGCATATTTATCTGTGATATTGGATAGTCGGCTTCTGCTTTATCATGCCAATACCGGGTTTTCGGCATAGTGTCCCAGGTCCTTCCGATATGTGAAGAGCTTTTTAAAGTTCAATGCCCCGATTTTGCAGCCAAAGAAAAATCTTCCGCGTATCAGTCCTCTGACTGGCCTCCTGTCAGTATGGTAGATTCTTCTCAAAATGGAGGGTACTGTTTCTACTCCATTTCGGATTTTAAAAAGATTGTGGAATTCTTCCGTTCCCATGTACCGTTGTTGCTTTGCACGTTCATGGGCTTTTACCGATACCGTTACTGAACTGACTCGTTTATGAATCTTCGCTTTGCACCGCTCTTTGTTCGGGCATCCTGCACACTGCTCTCTTTTAAACGATATATGGAACTGCTGGGATTTACTTCCTGTATATCCACAGGATTTTGGCTCATATCCTGCCGGACATCTCAGGACCTTTGTTCCTGTTTCGTTAAAGACGAAATCTGCAAGGATATCATCGACAGGCTTTCCGGATAAATCAGTATTAACCAGACGGATGTTCTTTTCTTTGGCGAGATCATGGTTTGCTTTCCCTGAATAAGCACCGTCTGTAACAAGGATCGTTTCTTCTTCCTGTACTTCCTTGCGTCCCAGGCTGTCTTTCAAAAACTGGCTGTCGCTGCAGTTGTTCTGCTCGTACTGATAATCCGTGATGACAGAGCCGTTTTTACCGACCGTCTCTTCCAGATTGGCAGCATACCCCCGATGTTCTTTCCCGGCTTTTTCCCTGAAAGTTGCATCTGGGTCAGAAGGATTTTGAAGTATTCCGGAATGAAGCCCACCGTCTTCTTTTGTGCGGAGACGGCGAACAGCTTCTTTTACAACGGTTTGTTCCGAAAGGCAGCGGACCAGAAGCTGATATTCCGTAACGTCATCATAGTCGGAACCGCATATAGACAGTAGTTTATCTGCGTCTTCGAGGATGTTCTTTAATCGGTTATCCGTTTCCGAATCATTATTGTAGTAAAAGGTTCTGTTGTAATCATTCAGGTCACAATAATGTCCAAAGTCTTCCGGCAGGACATCCGGATCATTTTTATGGAGATAAACAGCCAGCTTTGCCACGCAGGTATAAAGCAGCTCTGTACGGCTGAGTTTTCTGATATTTGCAGCAATCATCATAGAATCCATCCGCTTGATTCGGGGATTAAGATCCATCATTTTTGCGATTTTCTCACTCAAGCTTGTAATGCAGTTATGGAGTAAATCTATTCCGTAAGCAGACTCATAATCATAGCAGCGTTTGCGGAAGCGTGAAAGTGTTTTGTCACTCAGAGGCTGTTCTTCACAGCTTGTAGTATGAAGAGCATACTGATACCGGGGATCCAGCATTAAATTTTCAACGATTTCATCATCCGAAATGCCGAAAACTTCTTTAATGATCAATGCACCAATACAGACATTTACTGGTGTATTTGGTCTTGAGGCATTAGAAGAATATAGAACTTCAAATGGTTCTTCATTTATGAAGGGGAAAATATCCTCTGCAAATGATTTTGCCCATGAGTGTTCTAATGCCTTTTGCTCCCGGAAAGTCAGCCCGGAAAAACTGTCTGTAAGAGATAACTGCTGATAAGAATTCGTTCTGAATGACATATGTATTTACCACCTTCACTTGATAGATACAGTATATCACAGTGGGAGGTATAATGGTTCAGAATCAGATAAAATGCGGAATAACAGCATGACAACTGGGTGCTCTTGACATGTTCGATTATTTTTGTTATTAAATAGACAACGGCTTAACCGCAAAAAGGTGCCGTTAAGCCGTCAAATTATCATAGAAGATCTCAATTTACAGAAAAATTTCACATCGTCTAATAAATTTTGAAATAATTACCTGTTTTTTTAATAAGCTCTCTTTATGATTTCATTCATATGCTGTGTAGCTTCAAAACGAATTCGCTCTTCGTCTAAAGTAAGTACTTCACGGTTTTTCATAACAAGCTTTCCGTTGATGATTGAATCCATTACGTCATGCCCATTTGCAGCATCCACGATGGTGTTTACAAGATTCTGAGTTGGTGTAATATGTGGCTGATCAATGTTTACAAGAATCAAATCTGCTTTCTTTCCTTCTTCTACAGATCCCAGAATATCACCATGTCCGATTGCATTTGCTCCTCCCTGAGACGCCATTTTCAAAAGTGTAGGGCAGGTCATAACCACCGGATTGAAAGAAGGAAGTCCCCAATAAGCCAGCATAGAATAACGCAGAACCTTCATCTCATCGAAAATATCCAGGTTGGAAGGAGCTGCTCCATCACAACCCAAACCAACACTTGCACCAGCTTCCAGAATCTGAGGAGCCTTCGGGAAGCCATGATTTGCCAGGTTGGCTCTCGGACAATGGATCATTTTTACATCTCGTTCTGCCAGCAACGCAATATCATGGTCAGACAACATAACATTATGTGCAGTCAGAAGATTTGGTCCCAGAATTCCCATTTCATCTAAAAATTCAGCAGGACGTTTTTGATAATTTTGCAGGCAAAAGCTGACTTCATCTTTATGTTCGCATAAATGTGTATGAATACCTGTATGAAGTTCTTTTGCATAGTCACCTACCATGGCAATGAGCTCTCTGGAACAGGTCATTACCTGACGAATAGCAAACCAGATATCCACGCGTCCATCGCCAGCTCCCTGATATTTCTTATACAGCTCTTTTGTATGCTCCATAGCTTCATCAGCAGTTTCTTTCATTGCACCTGTAATTGCATTACCCATATCCATTGTGGATTTTGCTATTGCAGCCCTCATGCCGGATTCAATAACGGCGTCAGCTACACGTTCCATGTGTACACCGCCGGAATCAGCAAAAGCAGTGGTTCCATTTTTGATCATTTCCAGACATGCTAATTGTCCACTGACGTAAGAATCTTCCGGGAGAAGATTGCTTTCAAAAGGAACCAGAAAACGAGTCCATACCATAGGGTATTCATCGGCAACACGACCTCTTAGCAGCTGCTGACAGGTATGTGTATGACCGTCTATCAGACCTGGCATAACAAGCTTGCCTTTTCCATCAAGTGTTTCCGTGGCAGTACTATCAGCAAATTCATCTGCTGAACCGATTTTTTTAATCCAAGAGTCTTTGATTCCTACTGAACAGGTGGATGAAATGCTCATATCAGCATTCAAAACCTGGCAGTTTTTAATTAAAATGTCATAATTTTCCATAATCTACCTCATTTTATGATTGTTAAATGGCTCCTGTCATTTTCAAAACAACGTCTGCAACAAGCGCTGAGAATATAAAGGTTCCGGTAATGACAAATAAAGTGATCAATACCAGTTTCCATCCCATTTTTGCAAACTCTTTTAAATCTTTTCCGAGAGAAATACCAGCAAATGCACCAAGTGCAGTAGCAGGAGCTAAAAATGCAACAGGAGTTGTTGTTTCAACTACGATATCTTTTACCGGTGAAACAGGACATGCAAGAAGCAGTCCAAGAAGGGACACGTACATCATGGATGGAAGCTTGACAAAACGGCTCATAAAATTACTTATAGTAAGACCAACGAGAGAAATGGCACTCAGTAAAAGAACGCCAATGATAGAATCTCCTACGGGCATTTTATAGCCAATTACATTTGTAAGTATTATAACAACAGATACCATAAGAAGCAGTCCCAGCTGCTGTACGAAGTATTTTTTGACCATTTATTTAACCTCCTGATTTTTTTTGCGTCCGATTTTAGGCTCTAAAAATGCATATAATTTTTTGGCAAGAGGAAGACCTACGAAGGTGCCCATGTAAATTCCGGTAATACCGGTCAGCATATCACTGGCACCGCCCATGATCATAATATTTTCAGCCTGCTGTGGGTATATTTCTCCTAATGTTCCAGCTGCAGCTGTCATCATGGATCCACTTCCTACTCCACTGGCCATACCAAGAGCAATAGGATCGAAAATATTCCAGGAAGCTACAACGCTTGCAAGAATACTGATAAATACAGTTCCAATTACAGAACCTACGATATAAACAGCAAAAGTTCCTTTTGTTTCTGGAGCATCTGGTCCAAAAATGTCGGTAGTTAATCCAAGGTTTGAATCACGGTTAATTGAGTAACATGCACCGATAGATTCCTTTTTTAAACCAAGAAGTAATGCAAGCGGCATAGATAAAAGGATTGTTCCAAGATTTCCGAATTCCTGAAGAAGCAATGCAGGTCCGACTGAAACCAGTTTCGCCAGGTTTGCACCGGAAGAAATACCCATTTTTGCCATAAAAGGTGCCAAAACCACAAGAACCAGACTTCCGCCTATTTTACATTCATCACTTTTGAATAATTTAAAAATATCCGGTCCTAAAAGCCCTCCGAATATGACGGCAAATACCATTGGAAACAGAGTAAGTGTACCAATGCCAATGTTGAGTTTGAGTGTTCCGATCAAATCGCAGATTACGGAAATGACCAGAGCGGCAAGGTAAATTTTCCAGTACTTTTTAATGACAATCTTTAGTTTTTCCATATAAGATACTCCTTTCTTTTTTCTGCACAGGTGCGCAGTGATTCATGTAGTAAGTATAGCATAAGAGGTAATTTCTGCGAACATAACAAAAAGCGATGGGAAGCCATCGCTTTTTTCGCTATATCAAGAAAGGTATTTTACAGAGAAATCGCTTCATTCTGCATTAAAAGTTCTACAAACTGGCTGGCTGTATCAGAAAGAGTATGTTTCTGCCGGAAAATCCATCCTATTTCAAGGCGGATTCCATTTTTGACAGGAAGAGAAATAATGTCACTGTAATGATCATCAAAAGATCTGTAGCCACTTCCAATAGCAAATCCATGGCAATAACGCATAGCAGAATAAGATGCAGCCCGGTCGGAAACATGGATTATTTTTTTTACCTGATAATTAGGAATGATAAGATCGGTATAAGCAGGATTGGTGTCAGGTGAACGATCATAAGAAATAAAAGGGTATTGTATTATTTCTTCAATATTAATTTCTGTGTTATTGGCAAGTGGATGATTTTGGCACAGGTAAGCGTGAGCTGTCTGATAAACAATGTGATTAAAAATAATACCACGATTTCTTAATTCCTGGATCATCTGTCCCTTGCTGTGTTCTGTGAAAAAAATAATTCCCAAATCGTCAAGTCCCCGTTCTACACGATCCAGTACTTCAGATGTACGGCATTCATAAAAGCCGCAGTGATAAGAACCATAGTTTTCATTTAATCTGTTGATGATCGAAACAAAAGAGGCCATGCCACAAATATGGTGCTGGGCAGAAACAGACAGACCTAAAGGCCGTTTTGGAGAACCATTAAATTTTTCATCCAGATAGTCAAGACGGCTTAAAATTCCCTTAAATTCAATCAAAAGTTCCTCGCCGCTTCTGGTTAGACGCACACCTGTGCTTTCTCTTATAAATGCAGTAATTCCATATGTATTTTCTATTTCCTTAACAGCGCTGGAAATACTTGACTGAGCTGTAAACAGGCGTTTAGCTGCTTCGCTGATAGAGCCGGACTCAGCTACATTGATAAAATATTTTATTTGCTGTAATGTCATGTGAAATCTCCTTTTCCTGTCATCTGAATCCGCTTACGGTTATAAACCAGATGCAGATACATGGCATCCTGTGCGCGGAGCGGTTCATGGGCAGCAATGGCATCCGCAATCTCACGGTGGATCTCGATGGTTTCTTCCAGCAGTGTTCCTCTGGTGGTCTCTACAAAAAGAGGAATCGAGCTGTTGATCACAGGAACCAGTCTTGGAACTACAACGTTTTTGCTGCTCAAGGCAATGGCTGCATGAAAATCTATATCCTTTTGTGTATGGTCTTCATGTTTTCTTAATAAGTCTTCAACTTCATCACAAAGTGTGGTGATTTTTTTTATGTCTTTTTTATCGGCGCGTGTGGCTGCCATGGCAGCAATAGGGGGCTCAAGGAGAAAGCGCACTTCCAGAAGGTCATTGATTAGCTTTTGCTTATTGCCGATAAAGGTAAAGCCCAGTGGGTCATCCACCATTCCAGGGGAAGATGAGATATAGGTACCAGAGCCCTGTCGGATCGTAACAATATTTCGGGATGCGAGAAGCTTCATGGCTTCCCGGACAGAACTTCTTCCTGCATTCAGACGCTCAGAAAGAATGGTTTCATTCGGTAATTTATCTCCTGGCTGTAAATTTTCTTCTAAAATAAGTGTAATAATATCCTCTGATATTTTTTGTGGAAGGCTTTTTTCTTCTGATAACAAATTCATTATATGATTTGCTCCGTTTCCGATAGTTATAATTCTTGCTTTTTATGATAAGGTTTTTTTGATTCAATGTCAAAATGAAAAAATATACAAAAACAGATATATAATTTTAGATAAAATTCCAGTATTGTATTTTTAGTGAATTAAACATATGGTAAATACATCAGATGAATTAAGGTGGTAAATTCCTGTTTTTTATAATAGAGCAATCTTATGATATGAGTGTCAAAAGACCTTTTGACACTCATATCATCTTATCTCAGTCAATCTTCAGAATCAGTTCCAGCACCCATCTTGCACAGTGCTCTAATTCCGGGCGGCCAAGCTGTCCCATTTCCATAGCTTTCTTCACACGTTCAGGGAAACCGGTTCCCATTTTTATGTCATTTCCAGCCTTGATTTCTTTGTAATGTTCGGCTCTTGTCCACCAGTCAGTGGTAACCATGTCCTTAAAGCCCCATTCGCCGCGGAGAACATCTTCCAGAAACTCACGGTTCTCAGAAGCACGATGACCGTTGATCGCATTGTAAGAAGATATGATGGTCCATGGCTGTGCTTCCTTTACAATTATTTCGAAGCCTTTCAGATAGATCTCGCGGAGAGCGCGCTCGGAAACACGGGAGTCGCTGTGTTTTCTGTTGGTCTCTTTGTTATTTGCTGCAAAATGCTTTACAGAAGCAGCTATGTGCTAAGATTGGATACCTTTTACCATAGCTGCACCCATTTTTCCGGCAATCAGCGGATCCTCGGAATAGTACTCGAAGTTTCTTCCGCAAAGAGGATTTCTGTGGATATTTACTGCAGGGGTAAGCCATACTGCAAGGTTATTTTCTTTCACTTCTTCTGCCCCAGCCTGTCCTATCTGCTGGACAAGTGAAGGATTCCAGGTGCAGGCAAGAAGAGTTGCACATGGCCATGCTGTTGTGTTCATGCTGCATCGAAACCGTAAGAAAGCAATTCGGTTGTATGCAACAATGCTCTGGGCATTTACACGACCGGAAAAGATACAGAATAGAATAAGATGGAGGAAATAAACTGGAAGAAAAGTGGAAGTAAAGTGGCAGTGAACTGATAGTAAACTGGCAGTGAACTGATAGTAAACTGGCATGTGAATGGTATTACAATGAAAATACGTGCATGCTAGAATTGATATGCTGAGAGAAATAGACCTTCGCAGACTTAATGTTTGCGGAGGTTTTTCTTTTCTCAAATTATAAGGCGTCAGGCTGTGCCCGGAAGGGCATGGTCTTTTTTTATACCCAAAAACAGGTTGCAGATTTGAAAAAGCTTCCTTTTTAACAGGTAGATGCCGGAAAGGAAGAGCATATTATCTAAAATCAAAGGGAAAAGATAATGGCACTTATATCCGTGTAGCAGGTACATCAAGACAGGCATTTCCGGAGAAAATAAAAGAACTGGAAATGGAAGGAGCCAGAATCTCATGGGATGAGCTTACTTGTGTGGGTTATCCTGTTTCAGAGGAAGCAACAGAGAAACTTTGTCAGGATATCGAAAAGTTCCGGAAGAAAGCAGGAATGTCAGAACATTCTGTAAAGAAAGAGCAGCTGATAAACTGGAAAATCTTGAAGCAGAGCGAGGGACAGCTTCTGGCAACGAATGCCTATGCATTGCTGACATCGGATTATTTTTCATTCTCCAAAACACAATGTGTGGTATTCAAGGGAACAGATCGTGCAGTGTTTCTGGATAAGAGAGAATTTACAGGACCAATCTATACACAAATCGAAGAAGCAGTAGATTTTGTATTGAGAAATATTCGGCTTGGAGCAACAATTGACGGATTGGTGCGAAAAGAGAAATATGAGTTACCACCGGAAGCAATCAGGGAAATGATTATTAATGCCCATTGTCACCGTAACCTATTAGACGAATCCTGTATTCAGGTCGCAGTTTATGATGACAGACTGGAGGTGACTTCTCCAGGCGGATTATATAACGGATTGACTTATGAGGAAGTCATGAATGGTCATTCTAAGATCCGGAATAAAGGAATTGCCAATATATTCAGTCAGATGGGACTCGTAGAAGCATGGGGAAGCGGAATTAAAAGAATCCTTAATGCAGCAGAGGAGTATGGACTTCCGAAGCCGAGATTTCAGGAATTCGATAATATGTTCCGGGTAGAGCTGTTCCGTAGTTCATTTCCGATGACAAATGAAAAAGAAAACATCGGAGAAGCATCGGAGGCAGAGTGGAGAACAGACCTCAACGATACACAGCAAAAGATTATAAAGTTGCTTTCAGAAGATCATCAATTATCAGCAGTTAAGTTAGCTGATAAAATCGGGGTTGCCAGTCGAAATATTGAGAACAATATTAAGAAATTAAAAGATTATGGTATTCTTATAAGACATGGATCTCCAAAGAATGGTTACTGGGAGATTGTAGATAAAGATCTACAGGAGTGAGAAGTAAATTAGTCCAAGACTAGTCCAAGATAGCTCAAGATTAGTCCAAGAGAATATATATAAATAACAAAAATAGATTGACATTTTGTAGTAATCAGTAGTAAACCGTACTTGTGGAAGGGAAGTGATATGTTTGGCTAGAAAAACACCAAAAGATGGCAAAGTGTTATTCGGCAAATTAAACGCTGCCTCTTCCGTCAGATTAAAACAGGTCTTTCAGAGCGTTATACAATGGTATGAAGCACATAGTTTTGGACACTTTCGGCAAGCTATTTTATGTGGAAAAAC
>JBMNRF010000009.1:0-82407 GCA_050944495.1 Marvinbryantia sp. | reverse complement strand
GAGCATTGTTTTGGTGCGCCGTCAAGGGTGGCGTACACTGCCAATTACTAACATATCTGCAATTTTCAAGGTTCATTTGAGCCTGTTTTTTTCGGCTCAATTTTTCATAGATTACTTGACACTACCAGATACGATAGCTGAAAACGGTTTATTCTTTTTCCTGTTTCATCTGGCGAAAGACGGGCATATATAAAAGTACGGTGATAGCCATAACCGTCATCATGACCAGAATTAATCCGTTTGCAAAAACAGAGGATATGCGGAAACCGAAAAACAATATTAACATTCCGACAAATAAAACGGTCGTACAGATTTTTCCGAACCACATGGCGCCGTCCAGCATTTTACCTTTCTTCAGGAAATGAAGTCCCATAAAGGCCATATATCCTTCTTTTAAAGCCATCAGAATGACAAGAGCCCACATCAGCGGATAACGGTAGGTCAGGCAGAGGGCAAGCGCGGCGTGCGTCAGTTTATCAGCGACCGGATCTAACACTTTGCCAAGCTTTGTGATCATGTTGAAATGACGGGCAACAAAACCGTCCAGAAGGTCAGTTAGGCTGGAAAATAAGACTACCGCTGCAGCAATCCAGATATCCTGTTCTGTTTTGGCAGTAACATAGAGATAACAGAAGACAGGAATCAGTAAAATTCGCAGATAGCTCATCAGATTGGGGATGGAAAAAATTTCTTTCCGTGTCAGTTTTTTGTGTTTCATATTATTCCTCTTTTCCTGTATTTTTTTTGCTTACATAAATGTAACCGAACGCATTTGGCCCCCAGTGGCAGGCGATGGAAGGACAAAGATTATCATAAACGTGAATGAACTCCTGCAAAGCAGGATCCGTTTGGCGAATCAATTCCTGAAGATTCTGGTCATTGTCTGTATAGGAAGCAATGATTCCATAATCCGGATCGCATCCGTTTTCCTTCAGCATGTTTAAAATAGCGTTCATACCGGCGCGCAGACCTCGTTTCTTTTTCAGCACGGTCACTTTTCCGTTTGTGAAACCGATAATCGGATGAATAGAAAGCAGTGTGCCTGCGACCCATCCAGCACGGGAAAGCCGACCTCCGGCAAACAGATAATCGAGTGTTTCCGGAATAGCGGCGATCACAATGCGCGGGATTAATTCTTCTAGTTTCTGGCGTATCACCGGAAGTGGTTCATTTCGATAACGAATAGCTTCCATTACCAGAAAACGGATGCCGCCTACTGCGAGTCGGGTATCAAAAACAAGCACATCCGGGTTGTCTTCAAACAGATTGGTAAAGGTTTGCCAGGTTCCGGATATTTCAGATGAGATGGTCAGGATCAGCACTTGATCGCCCTGACTGGTATATTCTTCTACAAGAGCCTGCGTATCAGAAAGAGAGGGAAGCGCTGTTTTGGGAAATTCTTTTTTTTCTTTTAAACGATGATAAAATTCCTCATTGCTCAGATTGATTCCATCCAGAAAATCTTCTTCTCCCATTTGGATACGGATCGGCAGGATATCAATCCCGTAATCCTTTTTTTCTTCTTGTTTGATACTGCTTCCTGAATCAACAATTATTCGTAACATAAATATCCTCCGTTTTTATTCACATACATAATTCTGTAGGATTTCAGTATAGACAGAGAATTGCAACCAAACGTCAACTGAATATCAACAATAATTGAGAATTACGGATGTTTGGAAAACGGCAGTGTAACAGTAAAGCGGCAGCCGCAGATCGGGAGATTTTCTGCTTCAATTGATCCGCCGCACAGAAGAAGAATTTTTTTGACAAGCGCCAGTCCCAGACCGTTTCCTTCCTGTTTGTGCGAAGTATCTCCCTGGTAGAATTTGTCAAACAAATGATTTTTGATCGATTCCTCAAAACCAGGACCGCAGTCTTCAATATAAAAGCAAATTGTCTGTTCTTTTTGCCGCAGTCGGATACGGATCAGACCTTCCGGCGGACTGAATTTAATCGCGTTGCTCAAAAGATTACTCCACACATGCAGCAGCAGGTTCTGGCTTCCGTAATAGAGCATTTCGTCTAACTCTACATCAAATTCAATTTCTTTTTCGGTCCATAAAGATTCCAGAAGAACAATTGCCTGACGGATCTGTTCGTCCAGACGAAACTCATCCTGACGACTTTGGATAGCCTGATTATCTACTTTGGATAGTAAAAGGATATTACCGACCAGAGTAGAAAGACGTCGGGTATTAAATAAAATTTTATCAATATATTGTATACATTCTTCGGAAGCGGCAATGGATTCCCCTTGCAGAAGGGTGGCATAGCCTTCAATGGCATTAACCGGCGTTTTGATTTCGTGGGAAACATTGGAAACAAAATCCATTTGCAGCATTTCGGTGGCGGAAAGTTCTTCGGCCATACGATTAAAGCTGTGATAGATGGAACGGATCTCATCAACCTGACAATCAGCATTAAGACGGATTTTGAAATCGCCGTCTGCAACCTGTTTCATGGCATTTTCCAGACGGGTGATCGGATCGAAAATACGTCGGCTCATATAGCTGATAATGGCACCGCTGATTACAGTGCTCAGAAGAAGCACCCATACCATAAAAGAAATATTTAATGTAATATGAAACAGATGGTTGATAATCATGGGAATTCCCCAGGATAAAATCGTGACAACGAAAAATTCTATCATAATTAATAGAATAAAGCGCACACGCATATTTAAATGGGGAAAACGGCGTTCTTTTTTCACAGCTTCACCACCTTGTAACCGACACCGCGCATGGTGACGATTTTAAAATCTTTGCTGTCACGAAACTTTTCACGCAGTCGGCCGATATGGACATCTACAGTATGAGCATCGGTTTCTGCACCATATCCCCAGATTTCATCCATCAGCTGTTGTCTGGTGAAAATTTTTCCGGGATAGGCAGCCATCTTGTACAGAAGCATAAATTCTTTTTGCGGAAGAATGAAATGCTGACCGTTTACGGTTACAGTCAGGGAATCGCATTCCATTTGTGTACTCCCAATCGTCAGACACCGTTCATTCATCATTTGCGCTCTTCTCAAAAGTGCGCCGACACGAAGAACCATTTCTTTGACATTGACCGGTTTTACCATATAATCATCGATGCCGGAGAGAAAACCAAGACGCATATCATCAAAAGCATCTTTAGCGGTAATCATTAAAACAGGAATCTGGTCACCGCTGTCGCGCAGGGAGCGCACCAGTTCAAAGCCGTCCATAACCGGCATCATAATATCAGAGATAATCAGATTGTAATAACTGTTATCCATCGCGTCTAATGCTTCCTGACCGTTTGACACTCCGGTCACAGAATATCTCTCTTTCGTAAGAACATGCTGAAACAGCTGCCGCAGTTCACGGTCATCTTCCGCAATCAGTATTTTAAACATAATTTCCCCTTTCCGTTTTTTCATTGTATGATACAATGACTATATCAGAGCAGATACAACCGAAGTTCAACTGAATATCAACGATTGTTGAAGTTTGAATTATTATATCATGAATTATTTAAAAAGAGTAGAAAAGGAGAATGTCGATGTGTACTTGTTTGACGTATGAAAACGGAGATTTTTATTTTGGAAGAAATCTGGATCTGGAATATGCGTTTGGAGAGCAGGTGATGGTAGTTCCACGTAATTATAAACTGACTTTTCAGAAAATGCCGCTTATGAACCGTCATTATGCAATGATAGGAATGGCGTCTTCCGCAGCGGAATATCCTCTTTATGCGGAGGCGGTCAATGAAAAAGGCCTTGGGATGGCTGGCCTTAATTTTCCGGGAAATGCCTGTTATAAAGAAGCGCAGGAAGAAAAGAAAAATGTGGCTCCGTATGAGTTGATTCCCTGGATTCTGGGACAGTGTGCGACCGTAAAAGAGGCAAAGGAACTTCTGAAAGATGTAAATGTTTTAAAAAAACCTTACGCAGAGCATCTGCCGCTGTCTCCCCTGCACTGGATGATCTCAGACCGGGAACAGTCGATCGTCATGGAAGCAGTGAAAGAAGGGGTTTTTCTTTATGAAAATCCGTTTGGCGTACTTACGAACAATCCGCCGTTTCCGTTCTATCAGATGTACATGAATCATTATTTGAATCTGACCAGTGGTGCGCCGGAGAGCCGTTTTGCAGAGCAGCTGTCTTTAAAAACATATGGACAGGGAATGGGAGCGATGGGGCTTCCGGGAGATTTTTCTCCGGCATCCCGTTTTGTAAAAGCAGCTTTCTTGAAATGGAATGCCCATGCATTGAAAGAGGAAAACGCAAGTGTTGCACAATTTTTCCATATGCTGGATGGTATTGCTATGGTGAGAGGATCGGTGCGCACACCGGAAGGACGTGATGATATTACGACTTATTCCTGCTGTGTTAATGCAGATAAGGGAATCTATTATTTTAAAACGTATGAAAATAATCAAATTCAGGCGGTAGATCTTCACCATGAGGATTTGGAGGGAGAAAAACCGATTGTATATGAGCTTGTTCAAAAGCAGCAGATCTACTGGCAAAATTAAATGTTAACAAAATAAAATACAAGGTTGACAAATGATACGTTCCTCTATACAATAAAAAAGTAAACTTGCGAATAAAAAAAGTTTACAATTATAGTGGGAGGAAAAAGGATGAATCAAAATCTTGTTGTAAAAAAGAAACAGATATCTATTCAAAAACTTGTTCTGGTTGGAATGTTTGCAGCTGTACTGGCAGTATTATCGCAGCTTTCTATTCCTATGCCGACCGGGGTGCCGGTTACGCTGCAGACATTTGCAGTTGCGCTGGCAGGGTATGTGCTCGGATGGAAACTTGGAACTGCAGCTGTGTTGGTATATATTCTGATTGGAGCAGCAGGAATACCGGTATTTGCTAATTTTTCCGGAGGACCGAGCGCGCTTGTCGGTATGAGCGGCGGATTTTTGTGGGGCTTTCTCGTAATGGTGTTTTTGTGCGGCTTTGGAGCAGAACAAAAGAATAAACTGGTTTTGAGCGGAATGAGCTTTACGGGTCTGGCAGCTTGTCATCTGTTGGGCATTTGGCAGTTTATGGCGGTGACGGAGATGAAGTTTATTCCGGCAGCACTGGCAGTCTCAGTGCCGTATCTGGCAAAAGACGCGATTTCTCTGATTGCGGCATACCTTGTGGCGAAGACGGTACGAAAAGCGTTGAATGCAGCAGGTATTAGAGGAGTTTAAGATGAGATCGGAAATGGATACCCTGCGCATTCATCATCTTTTATGTATCCCTCTTTTCGTTGGCGAGGGATACAGTGATGCGTTCAGCGAAAATATGACGAGAATTATTCAGCAGTTGAAAGAAGGTGAACCGTCTTCTTTGCGGGCAATCTGTGCACCGGATATGATTTGCGCAGGCTGTCCGAATTTACGAAAAGATGGTTCCTGCGGAAATAGTAAAAACAATCAGGTTGTACAAAAGGATCTTCATTTGGCGAAAATGCTTGAGATTAAGATAGATAGGCACTATACGTTTCAAACACTTTTGCATATGGCACAGGAAAAGCTGACAAAACAAATTTTTGACGAATCCTGTGAAAAGTGTGAATGGTACATACAGGGGCTCTGTTCTTATGAAAAATGGATGAACCGTCTGCAAAAATAAAATAATTATTAAATCAAAGAAGAGTCTCTTGACGGAAAGTGAAAAAGATGATAAAAAAGTATCAAAGAAAAGGGAGTAGCTGCCATCGAAAGATACATGGTATTTAATCAGATGGTACATAGAGCGACAGTTCGATAGTAATATCCGCTTTATGTGAGCAAATAGCAAGACTTTTGTTTCAGGGTATACACTGAAATGAAGGTCTTTTTTACATATTGGGATGTTGTTCTTCCGTTTTTCTTTTAGCGAATGAAATGAATTCAGACATTGGGAGGAAAAGGTATGTTGAAATTCAAAAAGGACAGTGACCGTGTGATCGATCCGGAATCACCGGGACAGGAAAAACCAGGGAAAAACAAAAAAAAGAAAAATGCTGTTAAAATTGGTGTGATTGCAGCGGTGGCAGGTGTAGTAATGCTGTCGGCGGCGGGAGATTCTTTTTATCAGATCGGTGAAAATGAGCAGGCCGTTATTGTGACGCTTGGAAAACCGTCATCGGTGACGGAAACGGGACTTCATTTTAAAATACCGCTGATTCAGCAGGTAAAGAAAGTCAATACAACGATCCAGGGATTCCCGATTGGTTATGATGTGCCGACCAATGAAGATGTTACGGATGAGAGCATTATGATCACAGCGGATTTTAATTTTATTAATATTGATTTCTTTGTAGAGTATCGTATTGTGGATCCGGTGCAGTATGTATATGCATCCATGCAGCCGGAGAAAATTTTGAAAAATATTGCGCAGAGTTCAATCCGTACAGTAGTTGGAAGTTATAATGTGGATGATGTTCTGACAACCGGAAAGAGTGAAATTCAGGCGAAAATCAAGGAAATGGTAACAGAAAAGCTGGAGCAGCAGAATATTGGTATTCAGCTGGTGAATATTACCATGCAGGATTCCGAACCACCGACAGCGGAGGTAATTCAGGCATTTAAAGCGGTGGAAAATGCCAAGCAGGGAAAAGAAACAGCTTTAAATAATGCAAACAAATACCGCAACGAAAAGTTGCCGGAGGCAGAGGCACAGGCCGATGAGATCGTACAGGACGCGGAGGCAAAAAAACAGACTCGTATTAATGAGGCAACGGCACAGGTGGCAAGATTTAACGCCATGTATGAGGAATACCGTAAAAATCCGACAATAACCAAGCAGCGTATGTTCTTTGAGACAATGGAAGAAGTGCTGCCGGACATGAAAGTAATTATCGATCAGGGCAGCGGAATTGAAAAGGTACTGCCGTTGGATTCTTTTGTAAAAGAGGACGAGCAGCAAGAGGCAGAGAAGCAGTCGGAAGCAGTGCAGCAGACGGAACAAAAGACACCAAATACAGTAAGTCCGCAGAGTACGGGAGGACAATAATATGAAGACGAAAAACAAAAAGAAAATTTTTATACCGATCATAGCGGTGCTTGCGCTGTTTATACTGGCAGCCTCCGCGGTAATTACAAATCAAAATGAATATAAACTGATCCGTCAGTTCGGAAAAGTAGTAAGAGTCATTGATCAGCCGGGTATCAGTCTGAAAATACCGATTATTCAGAGTGCGGATACTCTGCCGAAGGAGACACTGCTTTATGATCTGGTTCCGTCGGATGTAATTACAAAAGAGAAAAAGACAATGATCAGTGACAGTTATGTACTGTGGAGAATTTCAGATCCGCTGAAATTTGCGCAGACTTTGAATTCTTCTATGAGCAATGCGGAAAACCGCATTAATACTGCTGTTTACAACGCGACAAAAAATGCAATTGGCAGTATGACGCAGGATGAGGTGATCAGCGGACGCGATGGAGAACTGGATCGGAAGGTGCTGGACGGGATCGATGGCAACCTTGCTCAGTACGGGATCGAATTACTGACGTATGAAATGAAACAGCTTGACCTGCCAGATGACAATAAGGATGCGGTTTATGAGCGTATGATTTCTGAAAGAAACAATATTGCGGCAACTTATACAGCGGAAGGTAATTCTGAGGCAAAGGTGATTCGCAATACTACGGATAAGGAGATCGCGATCCAGCTTTCTGAAGCGGAGAAACAGGCGGAGATCCTGATTGCAGAAGGTGAGGCGGAATATATGAGGATTCTGGCTGAAGCCTATGCGGATGAGGAAAAGACAGAGTTTTATGCTTATGTCAGAAGTCTGGATGCGCTGAAGGCTTCTATGACAGGAGAGGATAAGACGATCGTGCTTCCGGCGGATTCGCCGATCGCGCAGGCATTTGCAGGAGAGTAGCAGGAGGAGCCGTGCGCACCTCGCATGCTGTACCGCAAAAAGTACAAAAAAATCATTTTTTTTGGCGAACCTAAAATAGACAATCTGTCAAATTTATGTTATGATTAAGCCATATGAGAAGTTCCGGGGAACCGGGGTTTCATTTCATATGGCTTTTTACATATGAAACAATGAGTGGCAACGCTCAAAAAGATAAGGAGGAAATCAAAAATGGCAAGAAAAATGAAGACCATGGATGGTAACCATGCAGCAGCTCATGCTTCCTATGCATATAGCGATGTTGCGGCTATCTTTCCGATCACCCCGTCATCTGTAATGGCTGAAGCTACTGATGAATGGGCAACTCAGGGCAGAAAAAACATTTTCGGTCAGGAAGTTCAGGTAACTGAAATGCAGTCTGAGGCAGGTGCGGCAGGTGCTGTACACGGATCTCTTTCAGCAGGTGCACTGACTACTACTTACACAGCTTCTCAGGGTCTGCTCCTTATGATCCCGAATCTGTATAAAATCGCTGGTGAACAGCTTCCGGGTGTATTCAACGTATCCGCTCGTGCGCTTGCAAGCCATGCACTTTCTATTTTCGGTGATCACTCTGACGTATATGCATGCCGTCAGACTGGTGCGGCAATGCTTTGTGAAAGTTCTGTACAGGAAGTAATGGACCTTACACCGGTTGCACATTGTGCTGCAATCAAAGGACGTATTCCGTTCATCAACTTCTTTGACGGATTCCGTACCTCTCACGAAATTCAGAAGATTGAAACTTGGGATTACGAAGATCTGAAAGATCTGGTAGATATGGATGCAGTGGATGCTTTCAGAGCACACGCACTGAACCCGAATCATCCGTGCCAGAGAGGTTCTGCACAGAACCCGGATATCTTCTTCCAGGCAAGAGAAGCATGTAACCCGTACTACGATGCTATGCCGGCAATCGTACAGGAATACATGGATAAAGTAAATGCTAAGATTGGTACAAACTACAAACTGTTCAACTACTACGGTGCAGCTGATGCTGAAAAAGTGATCGTAGCTATGGGTTCTGTTTGTGATACAATCGAAGAAACGATTGATTACTTGATGGCTGCAGGCGAAAAAGTCGGCGTTATCAAAGTACGTCTGTACAGACCGTTCAGCGCAGAAGCACTGATCGCAGCTATTCCGGAAACTGTAAAACAGATCACTGTTCTTGACAGAACAAAAGAGCCGGGCGCACTTGGCGAGCCGCTGTATCTGGATGTTGTTGCAGCTCTGAAGGGCAGCAAATTTGACGCAGTTCCGGTATTTACAGGTCGTTACGGACTTGGTTCCAAAGATACAACACCGGCACAGATCGTTGCTGTTTACAATAATACTGAAAAACAGAAATTCACAATCGGTATCGTGGATGATGTTACAAACCTTTCTCTGGAACTGGGCGCTCCGCTTGTTACTACTCCGGAAGGAACGATCAACTGCAAGTTCTGGGGTCTGGGCGCTGACGGTACTGTAGGTGCAAACAAAAACTCCATCAAGATTATCGGTGACAATACAGACATGTATGCGCAGGCATACTTTGATTATGATTCCAAGAAATCCGGCGGTGTTACGATGTCTCACCTTCGTTTCGGTAAGACTCCGATCAAGTCTACTTATCTGATCAAGAAGGCAAACTTCGTAGCATGTCATAACCCGTCCTATGTTCGTAAATATAACATGGTTCAGGAACTGGTAGACGGCGGTACATTCCTTTTGAACTGTCCGTGGGATATGGAAGGTCTTGAAAAACATCTGCCGGGTCAGGTGAAGAGCTTCATCGCAAATCACAACATTAAATTCTATGTGATTGATGGTATCAAGATCGGTAAAGAAATCGGACTTGGCGGACGTATCAATACAGTTCTTCAGTCTGCATTCTTCAAACTGGCAAACATCATTCCGGAAGAGCAGGCAATTGAACTGATGAAAGCTGCCGCAAAAGCAACTTACGGACGTAAAGGTGATGCAATCGTTCAGATGAACTACGATGCAATTGACGCTGGTGCAAAACAGGTTGTTGAAGTAACTGTTCCGGAAAGCTGGAAAGATGCTGCAGATGAAGGTCTGGCAATGACAACTGCTGCAGGCAAGAGAGCAGACGTTGTTGATTTCGTAAACAACATTCAGAATAAAGTAAATGCACAGGAAGGTAATTCTCTTCCGGTATCTGCATTCAAAGATTATGTAGATGGTTCTACACCGTCCGGTTCTTCCGCATACGAAAAACGTGGTATCGCAGTAGATATCCCGGTATGGAATCCGGAAAATTGTATCCAGTGTAACAGATGTGCATATGTATGTCCGCACGCTGTTATCCGTCCGATCGCTCTGACAGAAGCAGAAGCTGCTGCAGCTCCGGAAGGAATGAAAGTTCTGCCGATGACAGGTATGGCTGATTACAAATTTGCTATGGTAGTATCCGCTTACGACTGTACCGGATGCGGTTCCTGTGCAAATGTCTGCCCGGGCAAGAAGGGTGCAAAAGCACTTGTTATGGAAAATATGGAAGCAAACGCAGGCGAACAGAAATTCTTCGATTACGGCGTAGAACTTCCGATCAAGACAGATGTAGTTGCAAAATTCAAAGAAAATACAGTAAAAGGTTCTCAGTTCAAACAGCCGCTGCTTGAGTTCTCTGGCGCATGTGCAGGCTGTGGTGAGACACCGTACGCAAAACTGATCACACAGCTGTTTGGTGACAGAATGTACGTTGCAAACGCAACAGGATGTTCTTCTATTTGGGGTAACTCTTCACCGTCTACACCGTACACTGTAAACGCAAAGGGACAGGGTCCGGCATGGTCAAATTCTCTGTTCGAAGATAACGCAGAGTTCGGTTACGGTATGTTCCTCGCTCAGAAAGCGCTTCGTGGCGGTCTGAAAGATAAAGTAGAAGCTCTGGTTGCTGCAACAGATAATGAAGCTGTAAAAGCAGCAGGTCAGGAATGGCTGGATACTTACAATGTAGGCGCTACAAACGGAACAGCTACAGATAAACTGGTAGAAGCACTGGAAGCTTGCGGCTGTGATGCAGCAAAAGATATCCTGAAAGGAAAAGACTTCCTTGCTAAGAAATCTCAGTGGATCTTTGGTGGTGACGGATGGGCATATGATATCGGATTTGGTGGTGTAGACCATGCGCTTGCAAGCGGTGATGACATCAACATCATGGTATTCGATACAGAAGTTTACTCCAATACCGGTGGACAGGCTTCCAAGGCTACACAGCCGGGTGCAATCGCACAGTTTGCTGCTGCAGGTAAAGAAGTGAAGAAGAAAGATATGGCTTCCATCGCGATGAGCTACGGTTATGTATACGTTGCACAGATCGCTATGGGTGCAGACTTCAACCAGACTGTAAAAGCGCTGGCAGAGGCTGAGGCATATCCGGGTCCGTCACTGATCATTGCTTACGCTCCGTGTATCAATCATGGTATTAAGAAGGGTATGAGCAAAGCACAGACAGAAGAAGAATTAGCTGTAAAAGCTGGTTACTGGCATCTGTTCCGCTTCAATCCGGAAGCAGAGAACAAGTTCACACTTGATTCCAAAGCTCCGAATTATGAAGGTTATGCAGAATTCCTTGATGGAGAAGTTCGTTACAACTCTCTGAAACGTGCAAATCCGGAAAGAGCTGCAAAACTCTTTGCTAAGAATCAGCAGTGCAACGAGGAAAGATATGATTATCTGTCTAAACTGGTTGACCTGTATGGTAAAAACGAATAATTAGTATCTGTAAAGCAGATAGGAGTTAGAAATCCCCCGGAAGACGAAAGTCTTCCGGGGGATTTTGTGATACCGTCGAAAGTTTACAGGATCGAGCTGCTGCGATTGGAAAGGATAGTGTGAAAGCAATTTGCGAAAGAATGAATTTTTACATGGAATGTAATAGAGGAATATGAGAAATATGTGTAAGGACAAAAATTGCATGATATATTTGCAGAGCCGAGTAGAAACAGAATCGGAAACCGTGGTATACTTAAAAGAAAAACATTGGGGGAAAACGAATGAAAAGCGAAAAAGAACGGCTCCTGTGGGCACAGTTTGATGCGCTGCAGTTAGGAACCGGATGGACGGAAAAAGATTTGGGAAAACTTCAGATTCTGGTGGAGGATGCATACGGCGATAGCCATCCGGGCAGCGCGCATCTGAATCAAGTCAGTCAGCAGGCGGTTTACGGGATTTATGAAAGCGGAGCGTTTCCGGCACAATTTCATGTGACAGATATTTGTGACGGATGTGCGCAGGGACATGATGGCATGAATGTGATTCTGGCATCCAGAGAAGTCATCTGCGATATGTTGGAGGTACACGCAGGTTTTGTGCCGTGGGACGGCATGTTGATGACGGCTTCCTGCGATAAGTCTATTCCGGCACACTTAAAAGCAGCGGCGAGAATTGATATTCCGACAATCTTTATGCCGGGCGGCAGCATGCGTCCGGGACCGAATCAGACTACCTCTTTGGTGGCTGGCGATATTTCTTTGCGGCAGAAACGCAAGGATGCAATCACACCGCAGGAGATCCGTAATTACAAATTGACAGGCTGTCCGTCTGTGGGTGCGTGTACCTTTATGGGAACAGCCAGTACCATGCAGTGCATGGCGGAGGCACTTGGTATGGCGCTGCCGGGCAGCGCGCTGGTCCCGGCGACGATGCGGGACTTGATCGAATATTCACGCGAATCCGGACGTAAAGTGGTAGAACTGGCGAAAAAAGGGATCACACCGTCTCAGATTATGACACAGGCAGCGTTTAGAAATGCGATTGTTGTACATAGCGCAATCGGTGGTTCTACGAATGCACTGATTCATCTGCCGACGATTGCACACGAACTCGGCTTTGAACTGGATCCGGAACTGTTTAACGAAATAAATGCAAAGATCCCGCATATCGGTAATATCAATCCGAGTGGAAAACATCTGACGGAAAGCTTCTGGTTTGCAGGAGGTATTCCGAAGGTACAGAGCATGCTAAGAAAATATCTTGATCTGGATGTAATGACAGTAACCGGAAAGACTCTTGGGGAAAATTTGGAGGAAATGGAACGAAGCGGTTTCTATGAGCGAAATATCGGTTATCTGCATAATTATAATCTCAAACGCGAAGACGTCATTTTGCCATTAGAAACGACAGAAGAGATGGGATCAATTGCAGTGCTGAAAGGAAATCTGGCTCCGGAAGGTGCGGTTGTCAAATATTCTGCCTGTGAGGAAGAAATGCGTGTACATCAGGGAAAAGCCATCGTGTTTGACTGTGAGGAAGATGCACACGATGCGGTGGTCAGAGGCGATATTAATCCGGGGGAGATTTTGGTGATTCGTTATGAAGGTCCGCGCGGCAGCGGTATGCCGGAAATGTTGATGACGACAGAGGCGATCGTCTGTGATCCGAAATTGAACGGGAAAGTATCCCTGATTACGGATGGACGTTTTTCCGGTGCAACCAGAGGTGCGGCCATTGGTCATGTTTCGCCGGAAGCGGCTGTGGGAGGTCCGATTGCGTATATTAAGACGGGTGATATTTTGGCATATGATGTGTATCAGAAATCTGTCCGTATTACCGGATTGGACGGTAAACTGATGGAAGAAGAGGCGATTGCCGCTGGTTTGGAACAAAGAAAGGCAGAGATGCCGTTGCTGAAGAAGCAGTATAAGGGTGTATTAAAGCGTTATACGGACCAGGCAGTATCGGCCATGAAGGGTGCCGGGTATTAAAGGGTAGGAGGAATTTATGATATGAGAGGAAAGTATATTACTCCGTCCATTACTATTTTTTGTGAGGACGGAACAGTTGATCTGGAGGCAATGAAACGTCATTTTGATTTTTTGATTGACGGTGGTGTGGATGGAATCTTGATTTTGGGAAGTATCGGTGAATTTTTTGCAATTCCGATGGAAGAAAAGAAAAAACTGATCAAATGCGCAGCCGAGTATATTGCAGGCAGAGTACGTCTGATTGTCGGCACGACGAGTATGTTAAAGGATGAAATCATTGAACTGTCGAAATTTGCGCATCAGGCAGGCGCAGACGAATGTATTATTTTGCCGCCGTTCTATTTTCCGATGAGCGCGGAGCGCATAGAGCACTGGTTTGACGAGATTGCCGGAGAGCTTTCAGATCAGAAGATTTTACTTTATAATTTCCCGGATCGTACCGGTTATGGAATTCCGGCGCAGGTAGTATCAAATCTGGTGCGCAGACACAGAAATATCGTTGGTTATAAAGATACGCAGGCAGGTGTTTCGCATACGATCGAGCTGGTAAAGTTGGTAAAATCCGAATTTCCGGATTTTGAGATCTTTGCTGGATTTGATGATAATTATGTACATAATCTGCTGGTGGGCGGAGACGGCTGCATTGCCGGTCTTTCTAATGTTTATCCGAAACTCTGTCATGCATGGGTAGAAGCATGTGAGAAAGAAGATCTGTCAAAGATGCAGGAAATTCAACGTACGATTGATGGTTTAATGGAGATTTATGGTGTGGGGACACCGTTCATTCCGTATATTAAGGCAGCGGTGAATGCGGCGGGAAGAAAAATCAGTGAGAAATGTACATTTCCGTTGACAGAGGCCAATGAGGCCGAGAAGGAGAAAATTACAAAGATTTTGAAAAAGTACAGCATAGGTTAAGACAGAAGGGAGCCAAAATTTGGAAGCGGGAGAGCATGTGCCGATGCACTCTATCCGCCGACGGCAAAAGTGGAGGCATATCGCAGACAGGCACATCCGAATACGGAAGAGATAAAAGATTGGCTGTATGAACTGGTTGAAACATTAAAGAAAGCCTGCCACATTGTGGGAATCGGCAATACCGGAAGCAGAATCTGACTGAGTAGAAGGGAGAAATCATGAGCGCATATATTTTTGTACATTTTAAGGAAAAGAGAACGCCGGATGGAGAGCAGGTATATTTTTCTGTGAGTAAAGATGGATTTCATTGGGAAGAAGTAAATGACGGAAATCCGGTGTTGTGGAGTTATGAAGGCGATAAGGGCGTGCGTGATTTTACGATAACAAGAACCGGTGACGGCAAATTTGTTATTATGGCAACGGATTTGAGCCTGGCGTATGGAATGCCGTATCAGTATAAACACAGCTGGGAAAATGTATCGAGAAATGGAAGTAAATGCCTGGTAATGTGGCAGTCTGAAGACTTGATTCACTGGTCAGAACAGAAAATGATTCCGCTTGGAGATGAGAATTTCGGATGTCTCTGGGCGCCGGATATTATTTATGATAAGGAGAACCAGGATTATATGGTACACTGGTCTTCTTCTCACAGCTGCAATGAGTTTGGTCCAAAGGCGATTTTCTATACACGTACCAAAGACTTTGCGCATTTTTCCGAGCCGAAAGAATTGTATCGAAAACCGGATGGTGGTCCGGTTATAGACTCCGCGATGTATGAAGAAGATGGACGGTACTATATGTTTCTGAAAAGCGAAGGAAATCCGCAGCATATTTTTCTGGTAGTTGGAGATAAGGTTACCGGTCCTTTTGAAAAAATATCAGAATTTGACCGCTGTATGGAAACGCTGGAAGAAGGAAAGTATGAGGCGCCGACAGCTTTCAAAACGGCAGACGGCAGATGGTGTCTGATGTTGGATTACTATGGCTGCAGAGAAGAAGAACAGGGCTATGTTCCGTTTTTGGCGGACAGTTTAAAAAGCGGTCATTTTGAACGCTCAGATGCGGCATTTGAGTTTCCCTATGGCTTTAAGCATGGAACAGTCATGGAGATTACAGATGAAGAATATGAGAGACTGAAGAACTATCGAAAGTCTCCGTCGGAACGTTAAGAGCAGCAGAGATTATAGAGAAAATATTAATAGCGAAATGTAAGTTGATCAATGGGGCTGCTCGCTAAGAGTGAACAACAAAACGATGAGTAAAAAAACACCGGCACGGACGATGGTATTATGCCTTGAAGTCGTGTCGGTTTTTTGTTATTTCACAAAACGTTTGCAAATTATCACAAACATTATCATCGAAAAATCAGAGTTTCAAATTCGTTTTAACATAAAACTTGACTTTTAACATTTGAAAAGTTAAAATGAAATAAATTAAGTTAAAAAGAAAGGATGAGAACATATGATGGAAAGTTTGTTTGGATTTCCAATCAAATACGAAGCGTGGAATAAACAAAATTCTCTGCCTTTATATATAGCGAATGGCTATGATTTTTGTGGAATTGTTATTGGTAAAAAGCACTGTGTTACAATAAAACCGAGAGGTGAACTCGCTAATCTTTCGGCTCTCAAAAAGCAGACTGCAAAAATTCAGGCACTTGATAATGTGCCGGTTATTTTTGACCTTGACTCAATTTCTTTTTACAGAAGAAAAAGTTTTATAGAAAATAATATTCCATTTATTACCCCCAAACAGGTATTTCTTCCTTTCGTAGGCGCAATGCTGACAAACGAAAACGATACTAAATCAGAAATTGATAAGTTTGTTTTCTCAACTCAGCAGTTGTTTTTACTATATCTTTACAGCAACAAAGAGAAATTTTATGTATCTGATGCGACGAAAACTTTACCGTTCACTCCGATGACTTTGACGAGAGCCGTGAAACAATTAGAGGCTGCCGATTTATTTATCGTCACCAAAGACGGCGTCAATAAAGTAATTGAAGCAAAATATAATCGAGCAGAATTATTTGAAAAAGCAAAGAAATTTTTATTGAATCCTGTTCGCAAGAGGGGATATATTGACAAAAAAGATGTAACACCGGATATGGTTTTTGCCGGGGAAACTGCTCTTTCCGAGAGGACAATGCTAAATTCCCCAAGACTTATCACATATGCAGTTTGGAATAAACGTTTTGACAAAACGAAACTGACAGATGAGCTTATTGACTCTGAAAGACAAGTGCGACTTGAATTATGGGCATACGACCCAAAGCTGTTTTCAAATGAAAATATAGCCGATAGTTTATCTGTGGCGCTGTCTTTTGAGAACAATTATGATGAAAGACTGGAAGAAGCTGCCGAAGAACTGATAGAGAGGGAATTTGAAAATGATTAACGGATTTACAAAATTTAAAGAACAATTTAAGGGCTACGAAGATCAATATGTAATCATCGGCGGCACTGCCTGTGATTTAATCATGGAGAATGAAGAACTGCCTTTCCGTGCCACAAAGGATATTGATATTGTGCTGATTGTCGAGTCTATAACCGCAGAGTTTGGCAAAAAGTTTTGGGAATATGCTAAAGAGGCGGAATATAAACACCTCAACAAAAGCACCGGTAAGGCACAGTTCTATCGTTTTACTTCACCGAAAAGCAAGGATTACCCATATATGATTGAAATATTTTCAAGGAATCCCGATTTCATTGTGCTTGAGGGTGATGCGATACTTACACCGTTGCCCATAGATGACGAAATTTCAAGTCTGTCTGCAATTCTTTTGAACGAATCATATTATGTGTTGCTGAAAAACGGGAAGATGATACTTAATGGCATTCCGGTGCTGAGTCCTACTTGTCTAATACCGTTTAAGGCAAAGGCGTGGCTTGATTTGAAGGAACGCAAGTCCAACGGGGAGCAAATTGACGGTAAAAATATTAAAAAACACAAAAACGATGTGTTCCGCCTTGCTCAGTTAATCACTACTGACACACAACAAATTGTCAATGCCGAAATTGCCGATGACATGAGAAAATTTTTATCCGAAATAGAAAATGAAGATATAGATTTGAAGTCAATCGGTATAAGAAACGTTAATAAATCTACGATTATAGATCTTTTATATCATTGTTACGGCTTGAAAAAGTAATGTGCCCACTCCATCGATGCAGAGGCTTTCAATTTTTCCATAATGCCCTCTTTTTCGGTAAGCGATTTTACAATGCTTTCAAAACATTTCCTTCCCTCCCGGGATAGTTGGTGAGAATAAAAAAGCCCCTATCCGAGAGGGTTTTTGCGCGCTGAAAAAAAGAATATAGCCTTTGAAAAATTGAATATAAGAATCGGAAGAATAGAATATGATTAAATGGAACTGTATATGGATTTTTTGAAGACGGGATGTTATGCTGTGGAAAATGAAGGAGCATTTGAAAGAAATTTTTGTACAGGAGAGTGGAATATGTTAGAAGCATATGCAGGAAAAAAGAGAGAAATTGAAAAAGTATTTCGAAAAGGAGGAGCATTATTTCTGGGGGCAGAAGCCGGTACGATTCGGTTGATTCCGCAGACGGAAGCAATCGTACGCGTTTCGTATACGGAAAAAGAAACGTTCTCAGGGGAGCAGGGAAGCCATATTATAGATTTGACAGCAGAAATGACAGAGAACGGAAATTCAGCACTTGACTGGGATTATGCAGAAGGAGAACAGGAAATTGTACTTCGAACGGAAAAACTCCAAGTGATCGTAAATCGAAAAACAGGTTCTGTTTGTTTTAGAAAAACGGATGGAACATTGCTTTTACAGGAAGCAGAAAGAGAAAGTAAGATCACGGAAGAGTTTGATGTTTATCGTACGGTAGTTAATGAACGCACAAGAATAGAGGAGGTTCGGACGCCGGACGGCATCAAACGCCGCATCCGGGAATCAGAGCGAGAATTTGCCGGAAAGCGTTTTCACACAAAGCTGCAGCTTGTTTTTCAGGAAAAGGAATCGCTTTTCGGACTGGGACAGGCAGAAGAGGGGGTGTGGAACCTGCGTCACACGACACAGTATCTGCATCAGGCGAATCTGAAAATTGCTCTTCCGGCGCTGCTTTCTAATTTGGGATGGGGAATTCTTCTGTCCACACAGAGCCCGGCAATTTTCCAAGATACGCAGTATGGTTCTTATCTTTATACAGAAGCAGACGAATATCTGGATTATTATTTTCTTGCAGGTGAGACACTGGGAGAAACGGTAAAGGGAATTCGGAAATTGACCGGAAAGGCAGCATTGCTGCCAAAATGGGCATATGGTTACATTCAGTCGCAGGAACGCTACGAAACAGCAGAGGAGCTTTTAGAAACGGCAGAGGAGTTCCGGCGCAGAGAAATCGGTCTGGATGCATTGGTGCTTGACTGGATGAGCTGGGAAGGTAACTTATGGGGGCAGAAGACATTCGATAAAACACGTTTTCCGAATCCACAGGAAATGATAGAAAAGCTGCATGAAAAAAACGTACATTTCATGATTTCTATTTGGCCGAATATGAATGAAAATTGTGATAATTATCGGGAATTTCAGGAGCGCAATTTGTTGCTTCCGGCGAGTGAAATCTATGATGCCTTCAGTGAAGAAGGAAGAAAGCTTTATTGGGAACAGGCGCAGAGAGGGCTGTTTTGTCATGGTGTGGATGCCTGGTGGTGTGATTCGAGCGAGCCGCTTACCCCGGAGTGGAGCAGGCTTTATAAACCGGATCCGGCGGAAATGTACCGAGATTTTGTAGATGCAGCAGAGAAATGTATGCCGATTGAAAAAGCAAATGCTTACGGACTCTATCATGCGCAGGCGCTTTGTGAAGGACAGCGGGGGACCACAGAGGAAAAAAGAGTGGTGAATCTGACCAGAAACGGTTATTTGGGAAGTCAGAAATACGGTACGATCCTTTGGTCAGGAGATACTTATGCAAGCTGGGAGACGCTTCGCAGGCAGATTGTGGCAGGTCTTCAGTTCTGTATTAGCGGATTGCCATACTGGACGCTGGATATTGGTGCATTTTTTGTCAAGCCGGGAATATCATGGTTCTGGAAAGGGGAATATGAAGGTGGAAATACAGATCCAGCCTATCGGGAATTATATGTAAGATGGCTGCAGTATGGCGCATTTCTGCCGATCTTTCGCAGTCATGGAACGGATTGCCGCAGAGAACCGTGGAATTTTGGGGAAAAGGGAGAACCGTTTTATGAAGCAATTTTGTCTGCCATTCGTTTGCGATATCAGTTGCTTCCTTATATTTATTCAGTGGCAGGCGCTGTCTGGTTGGAAGATGAGACTATGATGCGTGCTCTGGTTATGGACTTCCCGGAAGACAGCCGCTCAGCGGAGATTGCGGATGAATATTTGTTTGGACCGTCGCTTCTGATCTGTCCGGTAACAACGCCGATGTATTATCAGACAGGAGGCGTGCCAATCGAAAATATGCAGTATACAAGGCAAGTTTATCTTCCGGCCGGAACAGACTGGTATGACTTGTATACAAAAGAAAAATATGAGGGTGGACAGGAAATTACGGCAAAGGCTGACATTGAGCACATACCGGTATATGTACGCGCCGGGGCTATCCTGCCAACTACGAAACCGGAAAATTGTGCTGTTGATACACAGGGAAAAGAAATTTGTCTGCAGGTATATGCCGGATGTGACGGAAGTTTTACACTGTACGAGGATGCAGGTGACGGATACGGCTATGAAAAAGGAGAATATTGTTTGACGCGGATTCAGTATTGTCAGGAAAGCGGAAAGGTTACCTGGACTGTAAAAGGAGATCAAAGATTCCGAAAAGGAGCGCTGCCTGTAGAAGTGATTGGAAGAAAATGAAAGCAGGGATGTTTTTTTACGGCGCAGCCTTATGGCTGCGCCGATACTGCGTAGGAGAACTGTGGTAATAATTTTTAAAGGCAGAGGAAAAGTGTTCCACAGAAGAATAACCAAGCTCTTCGGAGAGCTGCGTGATACTCTTTTGTGTATGTTCCAGAAGAATTGCGGCGGCGGACATACGCGCTTCTTTCTTTTTTTGCAGAAAGGTTTTTCCATACAGTGCGTAAATAGAGCGTTCGGTCTGGCGAATGCCGACTCCGAGTCGAGCGGATAGTTCTTCTAAGGAAAGGTGCGCATATTCATAGAGGAAATACTCTTCGATGATTACAGAAGCATGACCGGAAGTGTCCGAGAGAGGAAGACGCGCGTTTCGCTCTGCGGGTTTTTTATAATTGCGCACCAGACGGATCACAATCTGACGAAGCAGCGCATCGGCTTCGGCCAGATAACCGGTTGGCCGATACGACAGTACCCGAAAAAGGGAGAGAAACAGGGGACGAAGCTGGCAGGCATCCTGTCCGAACCAGAAAGGGGTAGCTGCAAATGCGGAAGAGATAATGGCATCTTCACTTTTCGGAAAGTCATTTTCGGGATGATTACTAATGCGGAAATAGATACAGTACTCGCACATGGGATTTTCCGGGTACGGGATCTGCGCGTGTTCTACATGAGGACCGGTGACATAGAGAGTTCCGGGTGTGATTTCATAGGAAATGCCGTTGATGCGGGCACTTCCGCATCCTTCACTGATATAGTGAATTTCATAACATCCTTTTCCGTGTGTGTGACTGGGAATGACACGGCAGAATTGTTCGTATACCAGATTTAGGACATCAAAGGTATAATTTCCCAAAGAAAAAGAAACAGGGATATCTGGATAGTGTTTTCGCATATAGATTGACCTTTCAAAGTTTTGTTCAGAATAACAAAAGAAAGTGGGAAAGTCAAGGCTGACGGGTGGAATCTTCTAAAAAAATCTGCGTTTACACGACATAAAGGAAAGAAGAATGTCATTTTTTTCGCTAAAAGTGAAAAAACAGATATGCTATATTGAAAATAACAGAACAGACTATTTATTATGGTGAAAAGGAGAAGGTAAATGGAAAAGAAGATAGATCTTTTAAAGGTACCGAAACGGATGCTTTTTACGGGAGAAGAAATTCCGGCGGTAGGACTTGGTACATTTGGTTCTGACAAATATAATGCAGAACAGGTTTCAGAGGCAGTATACGGCGCAATCAAATACGGATACCGTTTGATTGACTGTGCAGCGGTATATCAGAATGAGAAAAATATCGGAGAAGTTTTGAAAAAAGTATTTCAGGATAAGATTGTCAGCAGGGAAGAGCTTTTTATTACTTCAAAAGTGTGGAATGACCGTCACAGAGAAGTAGGAGTAGCGTGCAGACAAAGCCTGGCAGACCTGGGCTTGTCGAAAATCGATCTCTACTTTGTTCACTGGCCGTTCCCCAATTATCATGCACCGGGATGCGATGGAGATTCCCGCAATCCGGATTCCAAGCCGTTTTCTGTGGAAGAGTTTATGGATACCTGGCGGCAGTGTGAAAAACTGGTTGATGAAGGTCTGGTGCGTTACATAGGTATGTCAAATATGACCGTGAAAAAACTGGAACAGGTACTGCCGTTATGCCGGATTCAGCCGGCAGCGCTGGAGATGGAGTGTCATCCGTCGTTCCAGCAGCAGGAACTGTTTGAATATGCGGTTGCGCATAAGATTGTTCCGGTAGGCTTTTGTCCGATTGGTTCTCCGTCCAGACCGGAACGTGACCGTACAGCGGAAGATATCGCAGATATTGAGATGGAGGTAATTACGGAAATTGCCGAAGCACATAAAGTACATCCGGCAGTAATCTGCCTGAAATGGGCAGTGCAGCGCGGAATGATACCGATTCCGTTTTCGGTAAAGGAGCCGCAGTACATTTCGAATCTGCGCTGTGCAACAGAAGATCCGCTGACGGAAGAAGAAATGGAGCGAATCAGAAAAGCCGACCGGAATTGCCGCCTGATCAAAGGACAGGTATTTTTATGGCCGGGTGCGAATGACTGGAAAGAATTGTGGGATGAAGAGTAGGAGGATACAAAAATGTTAAAGGGAATACCGAAAATTTTATCACCGGAGCTGTTAAAGGTGCTCTGTGAGATGGGACACAGTGACCGGATTGTGATCGCGGATGGAAATTTTCCGGCAGAGTCGATGGGAAAAAATGCAAAGGTGATCCGTATGGATGGGCACGGTGTTTGTGAGATCCTTGAAGCGGTTTTGCAGTTATTTCCGCTAGATACCTATGTGGAGCATCCGGTACAGCTGATGGAAGTGATGAAAGGGGATCCGGTGGAGACCCCAATCTGGGAGGAGTATAAAAAAATTGTAGAAAAGGCAGATTCGCGCGGCGCAGAAGTGATTGGACAGACAGAACGGTTTGCTTTTTATGAAGAAGCTAAAAAAGCATATGCTATTATCGCGACTGGTGAAAGTGCGCTCTATGCAAATATCATGCTCCAAAAAGGTGTGGTTTAAAACAGTGTATAAAAGGGAAGATTGGAGAAAGTAAAAATGGAAAATCAGAAAAAACAGGCATTTAATCCATACCTGCCGTCCTGGGAATACATTCCGGATGGCGAGCCGTATGTTTTTGACGGAAGAGTTTACATTTATGGATCACATGATTTTTATAATGGCTATGTATTCTGTATGGGCGATTATGTCTGCTGGTCAGCGCCGGTAGATGATCTTGGAAACTGGAGATATGAGGGCGTGATTTATCCGAAAACAGAGGATCCGCTTAACCGCGATGGTTCGATGTGTCTTTACGCGCCGGATGTCACCGTTGGTCCGGATGGAAGATATTATCTTTATTATGTATTGGATCATGCAAGTGTGGTTTCAGTTGCAGTTTGTGATACACCGGCCGGACAGTATCGATTTTATGGCTATGTGCATGACAAAAACGGCATGCGCCTGGGAGAACGCCCGGGGGATGAACCACAGTTTGATCCGGGTGTTTTAACAGAAGGAGACCGTACCTATTTATATACTGGTTTTTGCGGCCAGGGAGATAAAACAAGAACAGGAGCAATGGCGACGGTACTTGGACCGGATATGCTGACCATAGAAGAAGATACTGTGTTTGTGGTACCGGGCTGTGAGACGAGTGCGGGTACCGGATTTGAGGGGCATGCTTATTTTGAAGCGGCGTCTATTCGCAAGATGGGAGATACTTATTATTTCATTTATTCTTCCGAAGTCATGCATGAATTATGTTATGCGGTGAGCAAATCTCCAACCAGCGGTTTTACTTATGGAGGTGTGATCGTCAGCAACTGCGATCTTCATGTTGACACGTATAAACCGGCAAATATGCCGGCGGCGTACGGCGCGAACAATCACGGAAGCATCGTGCAGATTGAGGAGGATTGGTACATCTTTTATCATCGTCATACCAACGGCACCTGGTACAGCAGACAGGGCTGCGCGGAAAAACTGGAAATCACAGAGGACGGAGCAATCCGTCAGGCAGAGATCACTTCCTGCGGCCTGAATGGCGGACCGCTCAAAGGCGAGGGAGAATATCCGGCATATCTGGCTTGCAATATGTTTACAAAAGAGCCCAGCATTTATGTGGCTGGGGATAAGTATCCAAAAGTGATGCAGGATGGGCGCGATGGTGACGAGGAGGTAGGATACATAGCGAATATCACAGATACGGCAGTATTTGGTTATAAATATTTCGACTGCAAAAATGTCTGTCGCTTTGCGGTGACCACAAGAGGATATGCGGACGGCGTGTTTGAAATCCGTACGAAATGGGACGGAGAAGTATTGGGAAGTGTTTCGCTCCGCTATACAAACATCTGGAACAGATATGAAGCGGAGGCAAAAATTCCGGACGGCGTGCAGGCTATTTATCTTACTTATCGAGGGCAGGGAACGGCACAGTTAAAATCGTTTGAACTGATTTCGGAGGAATCCACACGATGAAAAGAAAACTATTTTCTTTTCTGGTAATGACGCTTTTCGTTATCTGCAGCATGACTGCAGCTGCGTCAGACCAGACAGAAACACAGGAAGAAATGCTGCCGATTTATTTTTTTCATAATACGGCTTGCGGAACCTGTGATGGAACGGAAGAATTTCGCGCGCTTGTTGAGGAACAGATTTCTGCTTATAAGGATAGTTGCCCATATGAACTTTTGGAATATAATGTGTTCCAGACAAAAGGAAATGAAGCATGGAATGCGATCGCAGAAGAGTATTCACTGGAAAATGAAAATTATGTTTTCCCGGTGATGGTACTTGATGGAAAGATGTATATGGGAATGTCTGAAATTCGGGAACAGCTGCGATCCGCTTTTTTTAGAGCGACCGGAATTTCTGCTTTGTATTTTTACAGAAAAGACTGTCCGGAATGTCTGGAAATGGAAGCGTTTTGGGGGCAGATTCCGGAGACGTTTAAAATAGAAGATCAGGAATTTCCATGCGAAGTATTGAAGATGGAATCAAGAACGGACAATAATGGCGAACTGATCCGGCAATTATTTGAAGCCTATCAGGTTCCGGAAGAAGATCAAATGGTGCCGATCGTATTTTTGAAGGACAGTTATCTGGCGGGAAAGCAGGAAATTGAGGAAGGCTTATTGCCTGCATTGGAAAACGGCAGCGGATTTCTTTCAGAAGAAACAGTGACAGGAGGGGCAGAGGATGAAATTATGGTATCAGAATCCGGCAAAGTGCTGGAGTGAGGCACTTCCGGTCGGAAACGGAAGATTTGGCGGTATGGTATTTGGGCGGCCGCAGGAAGAAATGATACAGATCAATGAGGATAGTGTCTGGAGTGGGAAAAAATTGGATCGGATTAATCCGGATGCAAAGGAAAAACTTCCACAGATCAGAAGACTGATTCGGGAAGGAAAGATCGCACAGGCGCAGGAACTTACCATGTACGCATTGTCAGGGGTGCCAAATTCACAGAGATCGTATCAGACTGCAGGGGAGTGCTATATTCAGCTGCACGGGTTAGGTGAAATTACAGAGTATCAGCGAGAACTGGATTTGGAGGAAGGAATCGCGCGCGTGCAGTTTGCGTCGGATGGAGTTACCTATCAAAAAGAGGTGCTTGTATCCGCAGTGACAGGGTGCATGGCAATTCATCTGATGACAAAAGAAAACATACCGTTTTCTTTTGACTGCCATCTTGGCAGAAAGCATAATTTTACGGATGAGGTATTAAGAGAGAACGGAAATACAGTATATTTTCTGGTAGATGGCGGAAAAGACGGGATTTCATTTAGCACAGCAGTGTTGGCGGACGTACCTTCTGGCGGAAAAACAGACGGTACAGTGGTAGAGACAATCGGAGAATTTTTGATTGTGAAAAATGTGACAGAGTGTACCTTGTATCTTGACACGGAAACATCTTTCCGCTATTCTGATTACTGTCAAAAGGCAATGGAACGGTGTCATGCGGCAGCCGCTCTTGGATGGGACAGGCTGAAGCAGGAACATGTGGAAGACTATCAGGCTCTTTATGGCAGAATGCAGCTTCATTATGGGCTGACGGATGCAGAAAGAGAAAAGATTCCGACGGATATCCGTTTGAAAGAGGTACAAAACGGAGCAACAGATATGGGGCTGTTGGAACTGTATTTCCAATATGGCCGTTATTTGTTGATTTCTTCAAGCAGGAAAGGAAGTCTGCCGGCAAATCTTCAGGGGATTTGGAATGACAGCCTGACTCCGCCTTGGGAGAGCAAATATACGGTAAACATTAATACGGAGATGAATTACTGGATGGCGGAAACGGCAAATTTACCGGAATGTCATTTACCGTTATTCGATCATCTGCAGCGCATCTGTGAGAATGGAAAAGAAACCGCGCGAAAAATGTACGGCTGCGGCGGAAGCGTTTGCCATCACAATACGGATATTTATGCAGATACAGCGCCGCAGGATCATTGTATAACTTCTGCTTTTTGGGTGATGGGCGAGGCATGGCTTGCAACACATATCTGGGAGCACTATCTTTTTACAAAGGATAAACAATTTTTAAGTGAGAATTTTCATGTATTGGAACAGAGCGTGTTGTTCTTCTATGATTTTTTGATTGACGGACCGGATGGAACGCTTGTGACTTCTCCGTCTCTTTCCCCGGAAAATACTTATCGGAAAAAAGATGGGACACTTGGCGTTCTTTGCGAAAGTCCGACAATGGACACGGAGATTTTGCTGGAATTATTCCATGCGTATCTCGGAGCATGCCGGGTACTTGAGAAAAGCGAAGAGGAGATTGCGCGTGCGGAAGCAGTGATGAAACGGTTTCCACCGCTGAAAATCGGTAAATACGGGCAGCTTTTGGAGTGGATGGAAGACTATGACGAACCGGAACCGGGACATAGACATATTTCACATCTGTATGGTCTTTATCCGGGAAATTCGATTTCCAGAGAATGTACGCCGGAATTGTTTGAAGCGGCTTACAGGACTTTGGAACGCAGACTGGCAAATGGCGGCGGTCATACTGGGTGGTCGAGAGCATGGATCATTGGTTTGTGGGCTGCATTTGGAAACGGACAAAAGGCGTATGAAAATCTGAAAGCGATTCTTTGCATGGGAACATTTCCTAATTTGATGGATAATCATCCGATGATGGATGGGTATGTATTCCAGATTGACGGTAATTTTGGAGCAGCTGCAGCCATGATCGAGATGTTAGTAAAGAGTAAAGAAAACCGGATTGAACTTCTCCCGGCAGTTACTAAGGAAACCGAAAACGGAAATCTTTGCGGCGTGCGTTTAAGATGTGGAGCAGAACTTTCTATGGTCTGGAAAAATGGGAAGGTTGTCGAATTGCGGATTTCTCCGGATAAACTGTTGGAGGAAACGTGTCCGGTTACACTTTGCGTAAATGGTACAGAGGAGCAAATTATACTGAAGCAAAAAGTAGATTTTGCAAAAAAATTCTAGGAGTATAGTAGGTATGAAAAGAACAATGGGAAAGAAAAAAAGAAAAAACAGTGAGCGTTCTTTGCTGCGCTATTATCTGATAGGTTATATCATTGTTCTTTTTATACCGCTTGTGATTTGTTCGTTTTTTTACCAGAATATGATTCGGACAATTAGTGAGGATGATGTCCTGAAAAAAAAGAGCGATCTTGAACATAGTATGGCATTGGTGGATACGGTGATGAATGAACTGGGGTATTTGGGGGATTCACTGGCGACAAATGCAGCAGTAAACCGTTTCAAGCGGGTGGAAGAGCCGTTCGCATATCCGAGATCTTATGAGATTAATAAACTGCAGGCGCAATTGCCGGAGCTATATCAGATTAATCCGTCGATTTTTGATTATTATATTTTCTTTAATTATAGTGAGATGGTGATCAATAAATCAATTGCATATGAGTATGAGGACTTTTATGATCTTTATATGCATCCGGCAGACAGCGATTCTTATGAACAATGGCAGAATTTGATGAAAAATACTCCGCCGGAATATGGAATGCATCCGGCAAAAATTTATAATTACCGAAAAGATGCGAATGCATATGATATGGCGAAAGAGGAAAAGAAGAATTTTCTGGTATATAATCGGCCGTTGATATTAGATGGTGGAATCTCTGATAAAAGCGGTACGATTCAATTTTATATTGATGCCGCTTATATAGATGCATTGATGCCGGTTATTTCCGATGATATCGGCGGAGCTTTTTTGATCACGAACAGTAACAAAGAACCAATATATTTTAAGATCTCGAAAGAGATTATTTCTGAAGAGCAGCTTTTGCAGATTACGGAAACGACAGAACCATTCATGAAATTCGGACGAGAGAAATGTTTGCTTGTGCATCTGGCATCCGGTGATTCTGGTTTTCACTATTACACCTTGTATCCGGAAAAAAGTATTCATGTGCGCAAGACTTCTGCAATGATCGCCGCAGTATTTAGTATTGCAACGGCATTGTTTGTAGGGTTGGTACTCAGCCTTTATATGTCCAGAAAATCTGCCGGATCTGTAAATGAGGTATTAAAAGAAATTTCGAAAGAGACAGAATATTATGACAGTCATCTGGCTGTTTTTTCGCATCTAAAATCAACTTATAATAAATTGATGCGGGAAAATTCCGTTCTTTCTGATGCAATGGAAAGACAGAAACCATTTATACGCAGCGCATTTATCAATCGTTTGATTTATGGGGATGATGTTTCGGCAGCGGAATTAACGAAAATAATGTCTTCTATGGAGATACCTTGGCAGAACAGAAGATTTTGTGTATTGGTTTTACGATTTTCTACAGGGTATGCTGACTTAATGAATCAGAATACATCTTGGATTGATTCCTGTGTGATTTCGCTTCTGGAGATTTTGGAACAGAAAATGTCGGATCATTTATATATTAATGGCGGGGACGGTCAGGTAGTTCTGATTCTGAATGAGGAGAACAAAGGGGAAGAGATGTTCCGTGAACAGGCGGAAAGATGCATCTGTGAAATCAAAGAGGAACTTCCGGCAAACATTGCGGAACGAATGATTGCATACGGCGGTTCTCAAACCACGCAGTTTTCCGATATTCATAAGTCGTATAATCAGGCGGTCCATATGTTCCGCAAGGAGAAAGAGCAGTTTGAAAATGCGGTTGTCTGGTACAATGATAATTCAGATGTCATGCCGTTTTACCCGTCGGCGGATATGGAGATACGTTTGACATATCTGGTATCTTCCGGAGATCAGCAGGGACTGCATGATGAACTGGGGGAACTGCTGAATGTGTATATTATTAAGAATTCCATGTCAATTTATTTGCAGGAAATGTTTTTGAGTGAACTGCAGATGATTATGTTCCGTATTTTACCAGCGGTTGATGTGGACAAAGAAGAATGTCAAAACTATTATCAGTTGCTGGAAGAAAATCATAATCGTCCGCTTTTGGAGCAGATCAGAAAGACGATTCATATTTATGAGTCTGTCTGCGGAGCGGTTAAGAAGAAGCAGGATGGGGTAGAACCTGCAAAGATTATTCCGTCCGTAGTTTCTTACATAGAACTGAATTATGGAGATTGCAATTTGTCATTGAGTAGTGTGGCTGCAGCTTTTGAGCTTAGTGAGTCTCATCTTTCTACTATTTTTAAACAGACTATGGGGATGAATTTCTCTTCCTATTTAGAAGGCATTCGAATTGACAAAGCAAAAGAACTGCTTGGTGCAACAAAAATGAAGGTAGGAGATATTTCGGAACAGGTGGGATATTATTCCGTAAATTCCTTTTGCAGAGCTTTCAAACGAGTGACAGGAAGCAATGCTTCTGAGTACAGAAACGGTATGAAAAAATGAATATGTGGCTGAAAAATTGAATAAATTCAGTTTTTCAGCCATTTTTTTCTGTTTGAAAAATGGAATATACGAAAAAAAGGATTGAAAATTTACTTTTTGTTGTAAATGTGCGATAGTGCAGTCAGCGATAAAGCACAGATCGGAACTGTGCTGGAAAGAGAAGGTGATAGCACATATGGCAAAGCAAAAAGAAAAAGGGCTGGTAAGGAAAACGTCTGCCGGTGGATTTAGAAAATACTTTCTGGCACACTGGCAATTATATCTGATGATATTGCCGCCGCTGCTTGTATTGGTTTTATTTTCTTATGGACCAATGTATGGTTTGATTCTTGCATTTAAGAATTATAAGGTTAGCGAGGGAATCTGGGGAAGCGCCTGGGCAAGTAATCATGGATTTGGAAACTTTATTCGTTTCTTCAATAATTATAATTTCTGGGAATGTCTGCGGAATACGCTGGTGATTTCTTTATATACCATGTTGGTGAGCATTCCGACGGCGATTCTTTTGGCCGTGAGTCTGAATTATGTAAAAAATAAATTTTTTAAGAAGACGGCGCAAATGATAACGTATTGCCCATACTTTATTTCTACAGTTGTATTTGTTGGGATTCTTAATATGCTGTTAGATAATCGTGTCGGTATTTTGGGTAGTTTTCTGTATAACAATTTTGGTGTCAATGTCCTTGGCAGCGCGAAGCTGTTTCCATCTCTCTATGTATGGAGCGGCGTATGGCAGGGAGTAGGATTTGGTGCGATTATTTATGTTGCGGCACTTGCTGGTGTGGATATGCAGCTTCATGAAGCGGCAATTATTGACGGTGCTACTTTATTACAGCGAATCCGTTACGTGGATATTCCTTCTATTCTTCCAACTGCGGTAATTATGATGATTCTGAATATGGGAAGTATTTTGAATACAGGTTATGAAAAGATTCTTGCAATGCAGAACCAGATGAATCTCAGTACTTCAGAAGTAATCTCTACTTATTCATATAAGGTATCTCTGGTTTCCACTTTTCCAGATTTTCCGCTTGCGACAGCAATCGGTATGTTCCAGTCGATCGTGGGATTAATCCTGATTTTGATTGTGAACAAGATTGCGAACAAAGTTTCTGGAAACGGATTTATGTAATAGAAAGGAGAGCAACATGAAAACGAAAAGGATTACTCAGGATAAGGTTGTTTATTTTATAAATTATGTATTGCTGGGCTTGCTGTTGCTTACAATCCTCTATCCGCTGATTTATGTTGTCAGTGCGTCTTTTAGCTCGGGTGATGCGCTGGCATCTGGAAAGGTGAGATTGTTTCCGGTAGAGCCAACACTTCTTAGTTATAAAACGGTATTTGAATATGACGCGATCTGGACCGGTTTTGTAAATTCTATTATATATACAACAGCCGGTACTCTGGTGAGCATGGTACTTACACTTTTGGCGGCGTATCCGCTGTCCAGAGAAGATTTTCAGGGAAAGAAAATTCTTTCTGGTATGTTCTTGTTTACGATGATGTTTTCCGGCGGTCTGATCCCATCTTATATGTTGATTAAAAATCTTGGCTTGATGAATACCATGTGGGCGATTATACTTCCGGGTGCAGTCAGTGCCTATAATGTAATTGTAGCGAGAACCTTTTTTAATCAGACGATTCCCAAGGATTTGCTGGAAGCATCTCAGATGGACGGCTGTTCAGATTTTCGTTTTTTCTCACAGATTGTGCTGCCATTGTCAAAACCGATTATTGCAGTATTGTGTTTGTGGGTTGCAGTTGCACTGTGGAACGGATATTTCAATCCGCTGTTGTATATCAATGACGAGAGCAAGTATCCACTCCAGCTGGTACTTAGAAGAATTCTGTTGATGTCGCAGGTGAATTTTGCGAATGCGAATATTGATCCGGCGCGTGTGGCAGAAAATCGTTATCTTAGTCAGATGCTGCAGTATGCAACTATTATTATAAGCAGTTTGCCATTGATGATTATTTATCCGTTTGTTCAGAAGTATTTTGTAAAAGGTGTAATGATCGGCTCGGTAAAAGGCTGATGACAGAAACTGGAAAGTACAAAACTTATTATAGAGGAGGCGTTTATGAACAATCAATTACTTTATGGGGTTGCCTATTATTATGAATATCTGCCGTATGATCGTATGGAAGAAGATTTTCGTATGATGAATGAAGCCGGAATTAATACGATCCGTATTGCAGAATCTACCTGGAGTACCTGGGAACCAAAGGATGGCTTTTTTGATTTCACGTATCTTCATCGTGTATTAAAAGCGGCTGCGGATCATGGACTAAATGTAATTATTGGTACTCCGACTTATGCGATACCATCATGGCTGGCTAAGAAATATCCGGATGTACTTTGTGAAACGCATCGTGGGAAAAATCGTTATGGTGCAAGACAGAATTTTGATATTACGCATCCGGGATATCGTTTTCATGCAGAACGTATTATCCGGCGGATGATGGAAGAAATCCGTGATTATGACTGTATTATCGGTTTTCAGCTCGATAATGAAACGAAACATTATGATACATGCTGTCCGCGAGTACAGGAAGCTTTTAAAGATTGGCTGAAAGAGCGGTTTGACAGTACAGATGCTTTGAACCAGGAATTTGGTTTTGCGTATTGGTCAAACAGCATTGCAGACTGGGACGATCTGCCGGATGTACGCGGTACGATTAACGGAAGTTTTGGCGCGGAATTTTCAGCTTTTCAGCGTCATTTGGTTACAGAATTTCTTCTCTGGCAGCGAGGGATTATTGATGAATATCGCCGCCCGGATCAGTTTGTAACACATAATTTTGATTTTGGATGGAAGGCGTATTCCTATGGACCACAGCCGGATGTGGATCATTTTGATGCAGCAGACGCATTAACAATTGCAGGAAGCGACATTTATCATCCGACAGAACGGGATTTGACAGGCGCTGAGATTGCTTATGGCGGTGCGAGTACTTATGGATTAAAAAAATCTAATTATCTGATTTTGGAAACGGAAGCGCAGGGAAATTTGGGATGGCTTCCTTATCCGAAACAATTACGTCTGCAGGCATTTGCACATACGGCAGCGGGAGCAGATGGGGTAAGTTATTGGCATTGGCATAGTATCCATAATTCTATGGAAACATATTGGAAAGGTCTTTTGAGTCATGATTTTTCCGCTGGCGCTGTTTATCGCGAAGCACAGACGATTGGACGTGATTTTGCTCGTCTTTCTGAGCACTTGGTTCATTTAAAAAAGAAGAATCGAATTGCGATCATGGTCAGCAATCGGTCACTGACAGCGTTCAGATGGTTTCCGATAGCAAAAGCAAGTTGTGCACCGGAACGTTCGTATGGCGATTATTTCCGTTGGATCGCAGATGCATGTTATCGTATCAATGCTGAATACGATATCATCAGTGATCAAGAACGTGATTTCTCTGCTTATGATGCAGTCCTTTTGCCGGTTCTTTACAGCGCAGAAGAAGATTTGATCGACGCGATAAAAAATTATGTTCAAAATGGCGGACATGTGGTTGCTACTTTCCGCAGCTTTTTCTCTAATCATTATTTGAAAGTATACCATGATGCACAGCCGCATCATCTCACGGATTGCTTTGGACTTACTTATGATCGGTTTACCTATCCGATGGATGTAACGCTGACATCCGATCTGCCGGATTTTCCAGAACAGGTAGCTGTATCTGATTGGATGGAACTTTTGGAACAGGTGACAGGAGAAACTCTCTGCACCTATCAGCATCCGGAGTGGGGAAATATCCCGGCTGTCACTAGAAATGCTTTTGGAGATGGGGAGGCAGTATATCTTGCATGTTACTTTGACCAGAGAGCGCTGGAAGTATTGCTGCGTAGTCTATTTACGGAATGGAAGATTTTGCTTCCGAAAGAACAGTTCCCAGTGATTCTTCGCAAGGGAATGAACCAGTTAGGCAAGGAAATTACATATTATATGAATTTTTCCGGTCAGCCGCAGCGCGTTTCCGTTTCTTCGGGAGGAACAGAACTATTTTCCGATGTACAGGTGGAAAGTGGGTCAGAACTTACTTTGGATAAGTGGGACGTAAAAATTGTAGAATGCTGATTTGTTATCTGTGTATAGTTAAATAAAAAATAAAGGTGTTTCTAAAACGCCTATATTATAAAATTAATTTTAAAGGAGGCTTATTTTATGAAGAAAAAAATGGTAACCAAAAAAACAGCGGCTTGGACGCTGGCGGCAGCAATGACTGCTTCTCTGTTCGGGGGGGGGCAGACGGTAATGGCGGAAGAAGATCCGTTTGCTTTTGGATCTGTAAGTGAGGTAACTTTTCCGCTGAAAGAGAAACTGGAATTGGATGTATTTGTATACGGAACCGGTGGCGGTGGTGGATTCTACACAACAAACTATGTAACAGACTGGATTGAAGAGCAGACAAATGTAAAATTAAATTTTGTTTATGATTTGGATGGCGATGATGCAAAAACAAAATTAAATCTGATCATGACAGACCCGGAATCTATTCCGGATATCCTGCTGGCAACACATTGGACAAAATCTGAGTTAATGTCTTATGGATCGCAGGGCTTACTGCTTCCGCTGGATGAATATTTGGCTGAAGCTCCGAATTGGAATGCTTTAAATGAAAAATGTCCGACCAGAAAAGCAGATATCACAATGTCTGATGGACATATTTATACATATGGTGATTCCAACGAATGCTTCCACTGTATGTATCAGAACCGTATGTGGATCTACAAACCGTGGGTAGACAAGCTTAATGATGGTAAAATGCCGGAAACTACAGATGAGTTATATGATTTTCTTAAGAAAGTAAAAACGGAAGATCCGAATGGAAATGGAAAAGAAGATGAAATTCCACTGAGTGGTTTTATTGGCGGATGGGCAACAGATCCGACTGTATGGCTTACAAATGCGTTCCTTCAGTGCAATAAACCGCTTAGCAACACAAACCCGACAGTAGGCGCTGGCCTTGTGGTAAGCGAAGATGGTAAGATTGAATACCAGGTTATGAAAGAGGAGTACAGAGAAGCACTGGCATATATGAATAAATTATATTCTGAAGGTCTTCTGGACAGTCAGACCTTTACGCAGGATAATACGCAGTATACGGCATCTCTTGATAATGAAGACAATATTGTAGCAATGCATCCGGGCGGAGGCTTAAATGTAGACGGCGAACATTTCTGGCAAAATAAACCTGGTAAATGGCAGGATTGGACGATTTTGGAACCGGTTGCAGGTCCGGATGGCGTGAGACTGGCGGCAAAAAATCTGACAGATTATTTTGGCTCTTGTATTGGAGCAGTTTCTGCAAATTGTGAATATCCGGAAATTGCAGTTGCATTATTTGATTTCTTGGCTTCTGAGGAAGGTACGTTGGTACAGTCTTTTGGACCACAGGGGCTGACTTGGGATTATGTAGACGAAGGTACGGCGCTTGATGGCAGTACTGCGAAATATGCGAACTATAAAATTGATAAAGATTATGATTGGATTGGAAATGGTTACAAACAGGCATATGGGGATCATACATACTGGCTTTCAGATGCAATGATTGGCAGCAGAACAGTTGATTATCGTGGTGCGCAGTTGATTGAAAACCCAGAGATAAATGGAGAATATATTTTCCAGAAAGCGGCAGAATTGTATTCACAGTATTCCCCGAAAGATGAATCTATTGTTCCAAACCTTGTATTTGAAGGACAGGATGCACAGACGATTTCAGAAGGAACCATTACAATCGGCGGATATGTAGATCAGGCAATGGTTCAGTTTATTACAGGAGAACTCAGCACAGAAACAGATTGGGATGCTTATATTGAGCAGCTCAAAGCAATGGGAGTAGAAAATTTCCTGAATATCTATCAGACATACTATGATGCATATATGGAAGCGCAGCAGTAATCGCAGATAGCAATGTTAAAATTTGAAAAGTAAGGAAGAAGTGCTGTCGTACCGATGTATTATGGAGAAAATACATCAAAGGTGCGGCAGTACTTTTTTAAAGAAGATATTGTATTTAAAAGGAGAAATGGGGATGAATACCTGTGAAAAAGGGAGTGTAAGAAAAACCCTTCTGCAGAATAATGACTGGAAATTTGTATACGGATATCGGGAGGCGGAGGAAATCGGTGATTATGAGAGTTGGTCGGATATCGGTCTTCCGCATTCGTTTGGAATACCTTATTTTATGGAACATGAATTTTATGTAGGCTATGGCTGTTATCGGAAGGAATTGGAATTCACGGCAGAAGATTTGAAAAAGAGAATCCTGTTGGAATTTCTTGGTGTTTTTCAGTGCGCGGAGGTGTATCTGAACCGAAGATTGGTGGGAAAGCATGAGGGAGGTTATACGTCCTTTATTGTAGATTTGACGGATCAATGCCTGAAAGGAAAAAATGAGCTTTTCGTAAGAGTGAATAATAATTGGAATGCAAGGATTGCTCCAAGAGCGGGCGAACATCAGTTTAACGGCGGAATTTACAGGGATGTTTTTTTAATTCTGACAGAACGAACCTGCGTAGAATGGTTGGGGACCTTTGTACAGACCAGAAAACTGGAGGGTAACAGAGCTGTCATGAGTGCTGAAGTGACAGTAAGATCGGAAGATGCTGTACAGAATGGCTGTATAGTAAATCGAATTTTCCAGGAGGAAAAGGAAATCCTGAACTGGAAAACAGAGTTGACGGAAAAAACACTTCAGACAATTTCTTCAGAGTTTGTAATAGAAGAGCCAAAGCTGTGGTCACCGGAGACACCGCATCTTTACAGAATGGTGAGTGAGATCTTTGTAAATGGAGAAAAGACGGATGAGTATACGACAGTTTTTGGGGTACGCACCGTTCGGTTTGATAAGGATACCGGTTTTTATCTCAATGAAAGACCATATAAGATCTGGGGGGCAAACGTGCATCAGGATCATGCGGGATGGGTGGATGCAGTAACGAGAACCGGCATTACAAGGGACATTCAGATGGTAAAAGAATGTGGTATGAATTTTATCCGTGGTTCTCATTATCCCCATCATCCGTTTTTTGCGCAGGAGTGTGACAGGATTGGAATGCTGTTCTGGTCGGAACTTTGTTTCTGGGGAACAGGTGGAGCAAAAGAGGAAGGTTATTGGACAAGCAGCGCTTATCCGATTCATGAGGAAGATCAGGAGCCGTTTGAGAAAAGCTGCATGCAGACGCTGGAGGAAATGATTCGGATCAATAGGAATCATCCGTCTGTGATTATCTGGAGCGTGTCAAACGAACCATTTTTTACAGATAAATCAGTGATGAACAAGACAAAACATCTGGTAAGCAGATTGGTAGCGCGGGTACATGAACTGGATCCATCCAGAAAAGCGGCGGTAGGCGGCGCGCAAAGGGATGGATTTGATGTACTTGGAGATGTAGCGGGTTATAATGGAGACGGTGCAAGTCTTTATATGGATCCGGGATTTCCTAATTTTGTGTCTGAGTATGGAAGTATGTATGGGCACCGTCCGGGAGAATTTGTCCCGAATTTCAGGGACGGTGTGGAAAAAGATTATCCGTGGCGCAGCGGCAAGGCATTGTGGTGTGCGTTTCATCATGGAAGTATTTTAGGTGATATGGGATCTATGGGTATGATTGATTATTATCGCCTTCCGTTAAATACCTGGTATTGGTATAGGCAGGAACTGATGGGGGTGCCGGCTCCGGAACCGGCAAAGGAAGGAACTGCGGATCATCTGGAATTGCATGCGGATCGAACAGAATTTGCGGCAAATGGACAGGAGGATGTATGGCTGCATGTTTGCGTCTGTGATAGAGAAGGGAAACGACTTGCGAATGAATTTCCGGTGACATTGGAACTTGTGAAAGGGGATGGGATTTTCCCGACTGGACGCAGTATTACGTTTACTCCGGAAGAAAAGAGTTTCTTAGATGGACAGGCAGCTATCGAATTTCGCAGTTATTATGGGGGCGAAAATGTAATAGAAGCGCGTGCGCAGGGGCTAAAACCGGTAAGGATTTCTCTGAACGCCAACGGAAAGCCTTGCACAAAAGAGCTTGTTCCGATGGTACGTCCGCCGTATCTGACACCGGCACCGAAGATGGAAACCGTTTATGAACTTTCTGCCGGTCGACCTGTTTTTGCGAGCAGCAGTCAAAAAGAACATGCGGCATATCAGATTGCAGACGGGGGTGCACAGTATTGGGCGCCGCAGGAAGAAGAAAATGCCTGGGTGGAGTTGGATTTGGAGGGAGAAAAAGAGTTTACAGCTGTCGAAGTGTGTCTGAAAGGGAAGCTGGATACGGAAGCGCTTACGGTATATCTTTCTTCAGATGGAAAAAATTATGTTCCATTGGAGTTGGAATGGAAAGAACCAATTTTTTTACGCGCCCAAAAATGTCAGGCAAGATTTATTCGTCTGTATTGGCAAAGTGGAATGGGAGGTGTACAGATTCTGCGTGTCTGGGCAACGAGATAGAGTGGAAAGGCTGAAGAGATGGCGTTTTATTCTTGTGCATATGGGTTGAGTGAGATAAAATAAAAGAAAATAAAACAGGGGGCAGTTATGCAGGAATATTTGAGAAAAATCGAAGAAGTAATTGCAAATGGTCCGTACAAAGATACATGGGAATCTCTTTCTAAGTATCGGGTTCCGGATTGGTATCAGAAGACAAAATTCGGAATTTTTATACATTGGGGCGTGTTTAGTGTACCGGCTTTTGGAAATGAGTGGTATCCCAGAAATATGTATATAAAAGGTTCGCCGGAATTTGAGCATCATGTGAAGACGTATGGTCCGCAGAAAGAATTTGGTTATAAAAATTTTATTCCGATGTTTACCGCGCCGAAGTTTGAACCGCAAAAATGGGCGGATTTGTTTGAAGAGGCGGGGGCGGAATATGTAGTTCCGGTGGCGGAGCATCATGATGGATTCCAGATGTATAAAAGTGAACTTTCACATTGGAATGCCTGGGAGATGGGGCCAAAACGTGATGTGCTGGGCGAGGTTTTGAAGGCATGTGAGAGCAAGGGAATGACAAGAGGGGCATCCTCTCATCGGATCGAGCACTGGTTTTTCCTGGGGCATGGAAAGGAATTTGACAGTGATATCAAAGAACCTCTGGAGCGTGGAGATTTGTATTGGCCGTCAATGCCGGAAGCGGAGCATCATGATATTGAGAGTACGCCGACACCGACAGATGAATTTTTATCAGACTGGCTGGTTCGAACCTGCGAGATTATCGATCAGTATCGCCCGAAGATTTTGTATTTTGACTGGTGGATCCAGCATCGCAGCGCCAAGCCGTATGTGAAAAAGCTGGCGGCATATTATTATAACCGTGCGGCCGAGTGGGGAATGGAGGTTGTCATTAATTATAAGCATGATGCGTTCCTGTTCGGTACGGCGGTTCCGGATGTAGAGCGCGGACAGTTTGCGGATGTGAAGCCATACGTATGGCAGACAGATACGGCGATTGCACTGAATTCCTGGGGTTATACGGAAAACAATGATTACCGCGGCGCACGCGAGCTGATCTGTGATCTGGTGGACATTGTCAGCAAAAATGGAAGATTGCTTTTAAATGTGGGGCCAAAAGCAGACGGAACCATATCAGAAGAAGAAACTGGTATCCTGCGTGAAATTGGGAAGTGGCTGAAGGTAAACGGAAAAGCGATCTATGGAACAAGTGTATGGAGAACTTACGGGGAAGGACCGACAAAGATTGTAGAAGGGCAGTTTTCCGATGGCATTAAGAAAAATTTCACCAGTCAGGATTTTCGCTTTACGACAGGTGAGGGGCTGTTATATGTGACGGCACTTGGAAGTAGTGAAGACGGATGTTATGATATTGTTTCTTTGGGCATTCAGGATGCTTCACGGCAGGCAAATTTTGCCGGAATCATTCAGGATGTACAGGTTTTAGGCTGTGAAGAAAAGCCAGTTTGGAAACGAGATGAAAAAGGGCTTCATATTCAGACCGGTTTCCGAAGTGAATATCCGATCGTATTTCAGATTACGATAGACTAGACCGCCTTTGGGCGGTCTTTTGTCTTGCGTACTTGCGTCAAGTAGGGTATGATAGGATAGAAAAGAAAAAGCTGGTAATGATAAAAGAAAAGAGCTGGGAGGTTTAGTATGTTTCGCAGTCTTTCGCAGTACGAAATCATAAAAGAAGAAAAAATTGAAGATATCAAATCCATGGGAATGCTTCTGCGCCACAAAAAGAGCGGCGCGCGTGTGCTTCTTTTGGAAAATTCAGATGAAAATAAGGTGTTTAATATCGCCTTTCGCACACCGCCGGCAGACAGTACCGGCGTAGCGCACATTCTGGAGCACAGTGTGCTCTGCGGCAGTAAAAAGTTTCCGTCTAAGGATCCGTTTGTGGAGCTGGCAAAGGGATCTCTGAATACGTTTTTGAATGCCATGACGTATCCGGATAAGACGATGTATCCGGTTGCGAGCTGCAATTTTCAGGACTTCTGCAATCTGATGGAAGTTTATATGGATGCAGTATTCTTTACAAATATTTATGAGAAGGAAGAAATTTTCCGCCAAGAAGGGTGGAGTTATATTCTGGAAAAGCCGGAGGACGAGCTGGTCTATAACGGTGTAGTTTATAATGAAATGAAAGGCGCGTTTTCGGACGCGGACAGCGTGCTGGAGCGCGAGGTGATGAATTCCCTGTTTCCGGATACGCCGTATGGCGTGGAATCCGGTGGAGATCCGAAAAATATCCCGGATCTGAAATATTCAGAATTTCTGGACTTTCACAGCCGTTATTATCATCCGGCGAACAGCTATATTTATCTGTACGGCGATATGGATATGGAAGAACGTCTGGCATGGCTGGACAAAGAATATTTAAGCAAGTATGACGCAATGGAAATTGATTCTGTTATCCCGCAGCAGCAGGCGTTTGCAAAGCCGCGTGAGCTTGAGATTTTTTATCCGGTTTCCCGTGCGGAAGAGGAAACGGAAAATACTTATCTGGCATGGAACGCGGCGGTGGGAAATTTTGCGGATGTAAATCTGTCCTTTGCAATGGCAGTGCTGGAATACGTGCTGTTGTCTTCTTCCGGCGCTCCGCTCAAACAGGCGCTTCTTGATGCCGGTATTGGCACGGATATCGAGGGCAGCTATGAAGGCGGTATTCTGCAGCCGGTCTTTTCGGTGGTGGCGAAGTATTCAGAGGCAGACCGCAAGGAGACGTTTGTAAAGGTGCTGCGGGAAACACTGGAAACACTGGTAAGTGAAGGCATTGAGGAAAAAGCGATTCTTGCCGGGATCAATAATCTGGAGTTCCGTTTCCGCGAGGCAGATTACGGACAGTTCCCGAAAGGTTTGATGTATGGCATTGACGCGTTTGACAGCTGGCTCTATGACGAAAACGAACCATTTGCGTACCTGAAGCAGCTGGAAGCCTGCCGTTTCTTAAAGAAACAGGTTGGGACTGGTTACTACGAGGAAATTATTCGCAAATATTTATTGGAAAATACACATGTTTCTGTGATCGTGATGAAACCACAGCAGGGGCTGACAGCGGCAGAAGAGGCGGAAGTAAAACAGAAGCTGGCAGATTACAAAGCTTCTTTATCGGAAGAACAAATAGCGAATCTGATCGAATGTACTGCGCGTCTGAGCGCATTTCAGGAAACACCGTCCACGAAGGAAGAATTGGAGGCGATTCCGCTTCTGCAGCTTTCCAGTATCAAAAAAGAGACGGAACCGTTGTACAATGAGGAACTTGATGCGGACGGGATTCCGGTGGTTTATCATGAAATTGACACGAATGGAATTGCCTACCTGTCTCTGATGTTTGATCTTGGCAGCATACCACAGGAATGTACGGAATATATCAGTGTTTTAAAGAGTGTGCTTGGAATGGTGAACACGGAGCATTACGGCTACCGGGAGCTGAGCAACGAGATAGACATCCGTTCAGGCGGTATTTTTCCGGCGATGTCTGTTTATGCAGATGTGACAAAACCGGGCAGCTTTATAGGTAAACTGGAGATGAAGACAAAGGTTCTCTATGAGCAGATGGATTTTGCGTTTGATATGATGGAAGAAATCATTTTCACATCCGATATGACAGACGAAAAACGTCTCTATGAGTTGATCGCGCGCCTGAAATCACGGCTGCAGATGCGGTTGACCTCAGCGGGACATACAACGGCTGCGAATCGTGCGATGTCCTATGTTTCCAATGTCGCGGCGTATAATGACCGTACTTCTGGTATTGCCTACTATAAATGCATAGAAGCTCTGGAAGCACAGTTTGAAGAGAAAAAAGAGGAACTGATTAAAACGTTACAGATGCTTGTACAGCGGATCTTCCGAAAAGAAAATCTGCTTGTCAGCTTGACGGCGGAACGGGAAATTTTGGATAAGGTAAAGGCGCGCCTGACAGAACTTGGACAAAAGCTGGCGAAAAACACGGAAGGTATAGAGACGGAAGCTGCAGGCGGCATCGGGCAGTATACGTTCGCATATGGAAAACAGAATGAGGGCTTTGAGACACCGGGACAGGTGCAGTATGTGGCAATGGCGGGAAATTTCCGCAAGGCGGGTTACAGTTATACCGGTGCGCTGCGTATTCTGAAAGTGATTATGGCATATGAATATCTGTGGACGAATATTCGTGTGCAGGGCGGTGCTTATGGCTGTATGAGCGGTTACGGACGCGCGGGAGATTCTTATTTTGTATCCTACCGGGATCCGAATTTTGGCAGAACCATTCAGGTATATGAAGGAATTGCCGATTATTTGAAAAACTTTCAGGTAGATGAGCGCGATATGTGCAAATATATCATCGGTACGATGAGCGAGGTAGATACACCGTTGACGCCGATGGCAAAGGGAGCGCGCTCTATGACTGCTTATTTAAGTAATATTACGGAGAATGATCTGCAGCATGAAAGAAACGAAATTCTGAGTGCGAATCCGGGAACAATCCGGGCGCTGGCGCCGCTTGTGGAGGCAGTGATTGCGGAGCGTAATATCTGTGTAGTAGGAAACGAAGGAAAGCTGGAGGCGGAAAAAGCACTTTTAGAAGTGCGCAGACCGCTTGTGGGAGAAAAGGAATGAATATCAATCTGGATGAATTAAGAAATACACCAAAGACAAAGTCAGGTTTTGTGACGCTGATCGGCCGTCCGAACGTGGGCAAATCCACGCTGATGAATCATCTGATCGGACAAAAGATCGCTATCACATCTAACAAACCGCAGACGACGAGAAACCGGATTCAGACGGTTTATACAAGTGAGCAGGGACAGATTGTGTTCCTTGATACGCCGGGCATTCACAAAGCAAAAAATAAACTTGGTGAATATATGGTAAACGTGGCAGAGCGAACCTTAAATGAGGTGGATGTGATTCTCTGGCTGGTAGAACCATCTACGTTTATCGGCGCGGGAGAACAGCACATTGCGCAGCAGCTTACGAAAACCAAAACGCCGGTTATTTTGATTATTAATAAGATTGACACGGTAAAAAAAGAAGAAATCTTAAAGTTTATTGACGCTTACCGCAAAATCTATAATTTTGCGGAAATCATTCCGGTATCGGCGCTTCGCGCGCAGAATCTGGATACTGTTATTGATACCATTTTTAAATATCTTCCGTACGGACCGATGTTTTATGATGAGGATACCGTGACGGACCAACCGCAGCGGCAGATTGTGGCGGAGATGATCCGTGAAAAGGCACTGCGCTGTCTGGACGAGGAAATCCCGCATGGGATCGCCGTGTCCATCGACCGCATGAAAGAACGCCCGGGAGCGGGGCTGATGTATGATATTGAGGCGACCATTATTTGTGAACGCGATTCCCATAAGGGGATCATTATCGGAAAGGGCGGCAGTATGCTGAAAAAAATCGGTTCCAATGCCCGCAGGGATATTGAAAATATGCTGGAAGCAAAAGTGAATCTGCAGCTCTGGGTAAAGGTGAAAAAGGATTGGCGCGATAGTGATTTTATGATCAAAAATTTTGGTTATGACAAGAAAGAAATCTGATTGTCGGAAATTCGGGGCGGTCCGGCAAAGCACAGCGGTGTGGTCTGGGGAGAAAAAATATGGGTGACAGACTGGAACTGACCGGGATGGTGCTCTCTGCCGTCCCGATCGGAGAATATGATAAACGTGTAGTTCTTTTGACACGGGAACGCGGAAAAATCAGTGGTTTCGCAAAAGGAGCGAGACGGCAGAACAGTCCGCTTCTTGCGGCGGTAAAACCGTTTTCTTTCGGTGTGTTCGAATGTTTTGAAGGACGCAGCTCTTATAATATTTATCAGGCGCAGATTAGTAATTATTTTGAAAAACTTTCACTTGATTTTGAAGGGGCGTATTACGGCATGTATTTTCTGGAGTTTGCGGATTATTATACGCGTGAGGGAAATGATGAAAAAGAAATGCTGAATCTTTTATACGCGTCTCTGCGTGCACTGGAAAATCCGCATCTGAACAAGAAGCTGGTTCGTTATGTATTTGAATTAAAGGCGATGGTGATCAATGGGGAATATCCGCAGGTCTTTTGCTGCACTGGATGCGGCGGAACGGAGAAACTGGCGGGCTTTTCCTGGTCTGGAAATGGCACAGTCTGCCGCGATTGTATGAAAAAGGGAGATCTGATGCTGCTTGATTCAACGATTTTCACAATGCAGTATATCGTTTCTACGCCAATTGCGAAGTTGTATACGTTTACGGTATCAGACGAAGTTTTGAAGGAGTTTTCGCGTGTGCAGGAACGTTTTCGTAAAATGTATGTTGATAAAAAGTTTATGTCATTGGAAATTCTGGAAAGTTTGCAGATTTAGAGTTGAAAATAGAAACTAATGTTAGTATAATTAAATTTGAATGATTGCTGGAGGTATATCCGATGAAGAGGGGTTATTTACTGGGGGCGTTGCTTTGCGTGAGCTGTGTGCTAACCGGGTGCAGCAGCTTTTCACCAAGTGTGACAGGAGTTTCGATTAGCAAAAAGGGTGAGATCACATCAGTAGTCCGAGAAAAGTTCGACAAGGATTACTATGACAAAAAAGAGTTGGAAGAACAGGTCGAATCTGAGATCGAACAGTATAATGCACAGACTGGCGAAAAGTCGGTGAGAAAGAAAAAGCTTTCGGTAAAGGACGGTACTGCTATGCTTAGTATCTCCTATAAATCGGCGAAAGATTATGCGGATTTTAATAATGTCGGTTTTTATATAGGGAACATTCAGGGTGCGGTGCAGGCAGGGTATGCGTTTGAGGATGAATTTTTCGAGGTGTTTGACGGAAAGAAAAAAGAGAATGCTCCAGTGTGGGGATCTCAGATCATGTCCGGCAAAAATTATCAGACGGTTGCCATTGAAGAGGCGCTTTTGGTAGAAGTGCCGGGAGAGATCAAATATGTCAGCGGCAATGTAAAGGTAACGGATAAATCAACAGCAGTATTGGAAGAAAATGAGACAGCATACATACTGTATGAGTAAGATGCCTGTCAGGAGGAGAATGTTATGGAAAAGACAATGGAGAAAATTGTAGCTCTGGCAAAATCGAGAGGTTTTGTGTATCCGGGTTCTGAAATCTACGGTGGTCTTGCGAATACCTGGGATTACGGTAATCTGGGTGTAGAATTGAAAAATAACGTGAAGCGTGCATGGTGGCAGAAGTTTATTCAGGAAAACCCGTATAATGTTGGCGTAGATTGTGCTATCCTGATGAATCCGCAGACCTGGGTGGCTTCCGGTCATCTGGGCGGTTTCTCTGATCCGCTGATGGACTGTAAAGAATGTCATGAGCGTTTCCGTGCTGATAAGATTATAGAAGATTTTTGCGCAGAAAATGGTATTGCACTGGAAGGCAGTGTGGATGCATGGACACAGGAGCAAATGAGAGATTTTATCGAAGAGCATCAGGTTCCGTGCCCGACCTGCGGCAAACACAATTTTACTGATATTCGTCAGTTTAATCTGATGTTTAAGACTTTCCAGGGTGTTACCGAGGATGCGAAGAATACGGTATATCTGCGTCCGGAGACGGCACAGGGGATTTTTGTAAACTTTAAAAATGTGCAGAGAACTTCCAGAAAGAAAATTCCGTTCGGAATCGGACAGATTGGTAAGTCTTTCCGTAATGAGATCACACCGGGCAATTTTACCTTCCGTACCAGAGAGTTCGAGCAGATGGAACTGGAATTCTTCTGCGAGCCGGATACAGATCTGGAGTGGTTTGCATACTGGAAACAATTCTGCCTGGACTGGCTGCATAACCTTGGCTTGAAGGATGAAGAAGTGCGTTATCGTGACCATGATCCGGAAGAACTGAGTTTCTATAGCAAAGCGACCACAGATGTAGAATTTTTGTTCCCGTTTGGCTGGGGCGAACTGTGGGGAATTGCTGACCGTACCGATTATGACCTGACACAGCATCAGAACGAATCTGGTCAGGATATGTCTTATTTTGATGATCAGAAGAATAAAAAATATGTACCGTATGTTGTAGAGCCGTCGCTCGGTGCTGACCGTATGGTACTGGCCTTCCTCTGCAGTGCGTATGACGAGGAAAACATCGGAACAGAAGAAAAACCGGATATGCGTACAGTGCTGCATTTCCATCCGGTATTGGCACCGGTTAAGATTGGAGTGCTGCCGCTTTCTAAAAAACTTAACGAGGGCGCGGAAAAAGTATTTGCACAGCTTTCTAAGAAATATAATTGTGAATTTGATGACAGAGGAAACATCGGAAAACGTTATCGCCGTCAGGATGAGATCGGTACGCCGTTCTGCGTAACGTATGATTTTGAATCTGAGACAGACGGAGCAGTTACCGTGCGTGATCGTGATACAATGGAACAGGTGCGTGTGAAAATTGATGAACTGGACGCATATTTTGCAGATAAATTTACATTCTAAAATGAGAATGGAGTTGTTGGGAAATATAGAGTTCAGGTTTTTCGACCATTAAAAAAAGAACATTCTTGAAAGAATCCATGTTTTTGGACATTTGGTATTCTATCAAGGGTGTTCTTTTTTGATGTTTTGTTTTTTACTGCATAATATTACTGTCAGGAATCAGATTTTTTGAAACATTGCTGGTGATATTTGAAATTTAAAAATTATAATATCTTACGTTCTCCATCTATTTCCACATATATTTTGGTTGCGGATAAATTTGCTGCCTTGTTTCCGTCTGCGCTGAAAATTAAGTTTTTAGCCGCAGTGATATAATCTGCATAATTGATGTTGGTTGTGTACCAGATATTTTCTTTTCCATGCAGTTTATTGCAGAGGGTATCCATTTGTTCCCAGGTATTTTCCCTGTCAAATTCAAAACTATGCCCCCAGATATATAAAAGCGGCAGCCGCATATAATCCGGTGTGTGCAAGAAGCGTTCTGCGATATCCCCAAATGCCTGATTATGATGGCAGGTGGGCCTCCAGCGCATAAAATCTACACGGGGCGCAAAATCATTTGTTGCCTCCACTGTCCTGCTATATGCAAACCCAAGCCTTTGGAGTGTATCTACTACCCGACTGTCATATTCGCCAAAAGCATAGGAACAGCCTCTTATGATGCGCCCGCTGTATGATTCTAATGCACAACGATCCTGATAGAATTCATTTACCAGGCGTTCCGTTGGCAGATAGACAGGATGTTCGTGCTGTACCCCATGGCAGGCGATTTCATGATTTTTATATAATTCTGGAAGCTCTGACGATGTTACAAAGCCCGGTGTATCTAAGGTTCCGGAATTTAAGTGAAATGTTGCTTTGAGGTTATATTTATCAAATATACCTACTAGGCGGCGGTCAAATATCTGTCCGTCATCATAGCTGAAGGTTAATGCTTTTTCTTTCCACTGTGGATAAAATAATTTAAATTCCATACATATTTCTCCTGTTATCATTATTTTCTGTTTTTATGTATGGTTAATTTTAACACTTTTTGTATGTAAAGTCACTCTTAATTTGGATGTCTTCTTTACATATAATGTTTCTAATTTTGTTAAAATTGCTGTAAAAAAGAAAAATTTTTAGAAAAAAAAGACTATTGATTTTTCGTAAAAAGCATGGGAAGATAGGAAAAGACAATTTGAGACCATAAAGGGGGATAAAACAATGTATGCAAAAAATCCATATCTGCCTTCCTGGGAGTATGTACCGGATGGAGAGCCATATGTGTTTGACGGAAGAATTTATGTGTATGGTTCCCATGACCGGTTTAATGGGGATGTGTATTGTATCAACGACTATGTCTGCTGGTCAGCACCGGAAAATGATCCTGGTAACTGGCGCTATGAGGGCATAATTTATAAAAAGACACAGGATCCTTTAAACTCGGACGGACATATGTGTTTGTATGCACCGGATGTAACGGTAGGACCGGATGGCAGATATTATCTGTACTATGTGTTGGATAAAGTGCCGATTGTGTCTGTGGCGGTTTGTGATACGCCGGCAGGACAATATGAGTTTTACGGATACGTACACTATGCGGACGGTACCCGTCTGGGAGAAAGAGAAGGAGATGAACCACAGTTCGATCCGGGGGTACTGACGGAAGATGGAAAAACCTATCTGTACACTGGTTTTTGTTCCCCCGGGGATACGTCTAGACACGGTGCGATGGGAACCGTGCTGGACAGCGATATGCTGACGATTCTGGAAGAACCGGTGTTTGTGGCGCCTTCCACTACAGTCAGTGCCGGAACGGGCTATGAAAATCATGAATTTTTTGAAGCACCGTCTATTCGCAAAAAAGGTGATACCTATTATTTTATATATTCTTCTGTCGTTATGTATGAGTTGTGTTATGCGACTAGTAAAGATCCAATGAAGGGATTTACCTTTGGCGGAGTGATTATTGCGAATAATGATCTGCATATTGACAGCTATAAACCGGCAGAAAAACCAATGTATTACGGTGCGAACAATCATGGAAGCATTGTAGAAGCAGGCGGAAACTGGTATATTTTCTATCATCGCCATACGAATGGAACAAATTTCAGCCGTCAGGGATGTTTTGAAAAGATTCATTTTGCTGAGGACGGAAACATTCCGCAGGTGGAAATGACTTCTTGCTGCGGTCTTGATCCGCTGCCGGGTGCTGGTGAATATCCGGCTTATCTGGCATGCAGCTTGTTCGCAAAAGATGAGGAGATTTACACGGATTGTACGTCCGGGTGGATGGACTGTCGTTTTCCGAAGATTACACAGGATGGTGGAGACGGAGATGAGATTCCGGGACATATTGCAAATTTCCGTGAGGGAACAACGGCGGGATTTAAATATTTTGACTGTAAAGGTGTGAAAAAAGTTCGCATAAAAACCAGAGGTTACGCAACGGGTGTATTTGAAGTAAAAACAGCCTGGGATGGGGAATCGCTTGGTGAAATTCCAATTAAGTTTAATAATATCTGGACACCGGCAGAGGCGGATATCCGGATTCCGGACGGTGTACATGCCCTGTATTTTACATATCGTGGAACCGGAGCGCCGGCGATGTCATCCTTTGAGTTGATTTGTGAATAAAGGTTTATCGTTTTACTGGAAATACCCGCATCTGAATGAAAAGGAGTAGGGAATGGTAACAATTAAAGATATTGCTCTGAAATGCAACGTGTCAGCAACGACCGTATCCAATATTTTAAATGGCAAGGCCAAAGCAGGTCGGGAAACAAAGGAGCTGGTACTGCAGACTGTAAAGGAAATGGGGTATCAGCCGAATTATATTGCACAAGGGCTTAGAAACAGCAAAACAAGAACAATCGGAATTATAGCTGAGGATATTGCACAGTTTACAACACCGCGCATTATCGAAGGAATTATGGAGTGCTGTGAGGCGAACGGATATCGGACAATCGTGGAGAATCTTCGCCTTTATGCCAGATGGAGCGACAGCTGGTACGATAAGGAAAAAGAATACCATTCCATACTTGATCCGGTGCTGCAGCAGATGCTTTCGATTAAAGTGGATGGAATTATTTATATTGCCGGTCATGCTCGTTTGATTCACTGTGTTCCGAAAAATTTTCAGGTTCCGGCGGTGATGGCGTATGCTTACAGCGGTTCGGATGAAGTACCGTCTGTGGCGATTGATGACGCAGCGAGTGCGCAGGAAGTGGTAAAGTATTTACTTCACATGGGACATCGTAAGATTGGTGTGATTGGTGGACGCGTAGATAATATTCATACGCAAAAACGACTTCTCGGGTATCAGAAAGCGCTTTTTGAAGAAAAAGTTTTATTCGATCCGGAACTGGTTGCCTACGCAAACTGGGATCGGGAAACGGGATATCGGGCGGCAAAACAACTGTTGGACAAAGGTGTGACTGCATTTTTCTGTATGGCGGACCGGATGGCCGGAGGTGTTTATGATCTGCTGGAAGAACGAGCGTTGACTGTTGGAAAAGAAATTTCGGTAGCTGGATTTGATGATCAGGATATCGCAGAATTCTTTCGGCCGGCACTTACGACAACCAGACTTCCGCTAAATGAAATAGGAACACAAGCAACAAAACTGCTTTTAGAGAAGATGGAAACTGGTAATGCACGGAAGGAAGAAAAAGGAAAGGTTCTGGAGGTGCTGGTGCCATGCAAAATACAGATTCGTAAATCAGTTGGAAAAGCAGAGTGAATGTGCAAAGCTATTTTCAATAGAGGGGCTGCCCCCAAATAGAAAGACAGTCGGAACATAAAAGTTCCGACTGTCTTTCTGTTTTAGCACAAAATGTGGAGAAAATGGTTCCATTTTGTGGGAAATGAATCAGAAGAAAATACATTGTAAAAATGCTTAGAAAATAAAAGAGTTTAACGAATTACAAAAAAGTAAAAATAAATAAAAAAGAAATAAATCGAAATATGATAGTAATAATACACAAAAAAAAAAGATAAAATTTGTATAAATGTTGAAAATATATAAAAGAATGAAAAATAACATTGACACGGGAAAGGAAAAAGAATATTATACAAAATAAGAGGTTTAACGATAAACAATAAAACAAATGAAGGGAGAAGATTATGAAATTTGCTGTCAATAAAAAGAAATGGTATTCTTTTAAGCTGTTTCTTTTTATACTTCCGTTTTTACTGCTGGTGTTGTTATTTTCTTACTATCCGCTGTATGGTTGGCTGTATGCATTTTATGACTATCGGCCGCCGCGTCCGTTTTCAGATGCGGAATTTGTAGGATTGAAATGGTTTAAGTCATTAGTGGAAAATCCGATTAAGGTGCAGCAGTTGCTGCAGGTATTGAAAAATACATTTGCGATGAGCGCACTTACGCTGGGAACTTCCTGGTTGCCAATGATTTTCGCAGTTTTCTTAAATGAGATAAAATGTGTGCCATTTCGTAAATTTGTTCAGACAGTGACGACACTGCCGAACTTTATCAGCTGGGTGTTGGTATACTCTGTGGCATTTAGTTTGTTCAATAGTACGGGTATGATGAATACGTTGCTGATAAATCTGGGAATTATTGAAAAGCCGATTATGTTTCTGCAGTCTTCGGAACATGTATGGCTGACACAGTGGCTGTGGTTGACCTGGAAAAATCTTGGATGGGCGGCAATCATGTATATTGCGGCGATTTCCAGTATTGATGACGAACTGTTTCAAGCGGCAAAAGTAGATGGAGCGACCAGAATGCAGTGTATTCGCTATATTACGATTCCAAGTCTGCTGCCGACGTTCTTTGTTCTTTTGATGATGAATATCGGAAACTTCCTGTCCAACGGTATGGAACAGTATTATGTATTCCAGAATGCGTTTAACAAAGAAAGTATTCAGGTGTTGGATCTGTATGTATATAACCTGGCAATGGGAAGCGGAAGTTATTCCGTATCGGTTGCCCTGAGTATGTTAAAGAGTGTAGTCAGTCTGGTGCTTTTAGTTGCTGCAAATGCAGTATCTAAGGCAACACGCGGAGAGAGCTTTCTGTAACAGCAGGGGAAGGAGAGAATATGAGCAAGAGACAGAAGACAATAAAGATACATCAGAGCTTCGAAGACCGGATGGTCAGTATTGTATGTTATGTAATATTTACTCTGTGCGCCCTGATTTGTATCTATCCGTTTTATTACATATTTATTAATACAATCAGTGCAAATGATTTAAGTGCCCGCGGAGCGATCCTGTTTTGGCCAAAAGGCATTCATTTGAAAAATTATGTCAGCGCACTGCAGATCGACGGACTGTTTCAGGCAACCAAGATTTCTGTGATGCGTACGGTGATTGGTACTGTCTGTACGGTAAGCGCGTCTGCATTCCTGGGCTTTATGTTTACACAGAATAAGATGTGGCACAGAAAATTATGGTATCGCCTGATTATCGCGACGATGTATTTTAATGCAGGTATCATTCCGTGGTTTTTGATTATGAAGAACTTGCATCTGACAAATAATTTCTGGGGCTATGTGCTTCCGGCAATTGTATCACCGTTTCATATTGTACTGACGAAGACATTTGTGGAATCCATTCCGAAGGAACTGCAGGAAGCGGCAGAAATTGACGGAGCAGGTATTTTGACGGTATTTTTCCGGGTGATGATTCCGGTTATTAAACCGATCATGGCAACGGTAGCCATTTTCGCAGCGGTAAATCAGTGGAACGCATTCCAGGATACGCTGCTTCTGGTGACAGACACGAAACTGTATCCGTTGCAGTTTGTCCTGTATCAGTACCTGAATCAGGCAAGCTCTCTGTCAGCGCTGGCAAATACAAGCAGTTCCAGTTCTCTGGCGGCAGCGGCGGCAACAACACAGACAGCGACCAGTATTCGTATGACGATCACAGTTATCGTTGTTTTGCCGATCATGATGGTTTACCCATTCTTCCAGAAATACTTTGTAAAAGGTATTATGATCGGTGCAGTAAAAGGATGAGTGAAGGTTTGTGATGATAACCGGAAACAGTATTTTCCGGTTGCAATAAATTATTTATAAGGAGGATTACTCATGAAAAAGAAAGTAGTATCAACAGTATTGACAACCGCTTTGGCGGCGTCCATGGTTGCCGGCAGTGTTTCTACCGCATTTGCGGAGGAAGCAAAAGCACCGGAAGTATCCCATGAAAAAGAATTGACCCTGGAAGTGTATGATAAAGCAGCCAATTATCAGGGACTGCAGACAGGGTGGTTTGGAAAAATTTTGAAAGACAATTTCAATCTTGTTTTGAACATCATCGCGCCGCAGGTATCCGGCGATGGGGATGCGCTGTATCAGACCAGAACGGCAGCAGGAAAACTGGGAGATATTGTTGTTCTGGATAATGCAGATATGCTGGAGTGCGTGGATGTTGGACTGATCGCAGACATCAGTGGAGAGATTCAGAATTATCCGAATTTGATGAAGTATTGGGAACAGATTGAACAGTTTAACGCAAATCTTGGTGAAGAAGGCGGCGTGTACGCGATTCCGTGTGAGATGAATACAAACGGACCGACAGTTTACATGAATGAGACAGCAGGCGTTATGCCGAGAATTCCGTGGGATTTCTATTCTGAGCAGGGTGCTCCGGATCTGAAGACAGCAGATGATCTGCTGGATGTACTGCAGAAGATGCAGGAAGCACATCCGACCAATGAAGCCGGTGATCCGGCATACGGTATTACACTTTGGAAAGACTGGGATAATACTTCAATGGAAAATGTTAACCAGATTACAAAGTGGTATGGACAGGAAGTAAACGGTTCTGTTTTGATTGGCGCGGACAATACGATTATGCCGCTGACAGATAAAAACGGTGCTTATTACAAGATGCTGAAATTCTTGTTCCAGGCAAACCAGAGAGGCATTATCGATCCGGACTCCGCGACACAGGATTGGAACTCTGCCTGTGATAAGATGAAACAGAAGAGAACGTATCTGACCTGGAATAACTGGATGAACGGCTTTACGAACTCTCCGGAAATCGGTGAAAAGGGCAGCAACTATATGGGTATTCCGATTGCGGATATGAATCTGTTCCAGACTTCTGATTTCTACTATGGTGATGGACGAGTATTTGGTATCGGCGCACATGTGGATGAGGAAACAAAGGCGCGTATTCTGGAATACTTTGACTGGCTGGCATCTCCGGAAGGATGCGTGGTGCAGCATGCAGGGACAGAAGGTCTGATCTATACGGTTAATGAAGATGGTACTTATACACTGACAGAAGAAGGTTTCAACCGTTTTACATCAGAAATTATGATTCCGGAAGAAGACGGCGGCGGTAACTGGAATGATGGAAACAACCAGGTAAACCAGTGGATCGTTCAAGACGTAGAAATCAATCCGTTAAATGGCGAACCGTATGGCACGAATCTTTGGTCTTCTTCTATTGAAAAGAACAACACCAAGACAACAAAAGAATGGGTTGAAAAATTTGGCGCAGAAAACGAAGTAAAATATATGGAAGAGAACGGTCTGATGAAGCCGGTTGCAAGCGTAAACATGGTTTTGGATATCGATACAACCGATATTGGATTGATCCGCAGCCAGTGTAAGACGATTGTATGTGATACTTCCTGGCAGGCTGTTTTTGCAGCAGACGAAGCAGCATTTGACGCGCTTTGGGATGATATGTGTACACAGTTGGAAGGCTTTGGCTGGAATGATCTGGTAGAATTTGATACTGCAAAATATCAGCCGGTTGTAGAAGCAAGAAAAGCGGCAGCTGAATAAAAAGTTTTGTGTAAACAATGAAAACCGAATGGGGGAACGGCAGGAGCTGTTCCCCTTTTACTATCAGAAAGGAGAAGAAATATGAGTTTAAAAACAGTATTTGAACCATATTTTAAAATCGGAGCTGCGGCGCCACTTACAGCATTTGAAAATCCGGCAGCAATGCGTTGTATGAAAGAACAGTTTCATTCCCTGACCTGTGAGAATGATATGAAGCCGGAGCATTTATTGGACGAGAAAAAGATGCTTGCAGATCCGGAAAAATATAACCTTGCACCAGTTGTTGATTTTTCAAAGGTACGTCCGGCACTTGATTTTGCACAGGAAAATGGTCTGAAAATGCGTGGACATACACTTGTGTGGCATGCGCAGACACCGCGCTGGTTTTTCACAGAAGGGTATCGCATAGAAGAAGATGCGCCGCTGGCAGCCAGAGAAGTAATGCTGGCAAGAATGGAAGGTTATATCCGCAGTGTACTTTCCTTTGTGCAGGAAGCATATCCGGATCTGATCTATGCCTGGGATGTGGTGAATGAAGCGATTGATGAAAATGGTCTTCGCAGATCATTATGGTATCAGACCATTGGGGAAGATTATATCCAGCAGGCATTTACATTCGCAAGAAAGTATGCAGCGCCGGAAGTGAGCTTGTTTTATAATGATTATGATACGTTTTCACCATGGAAGCAGGAAAAAATATGTTCACTGATATTGAAACCGCTGATGCAGGCGGGGTTAGTGGATGGTATGGGAATGCAGTCGCATCTGACGATGGATGCACCGACGCCGGAGAGGTATCAGAAAGCGCTGTGGAACTATGGCGCACTGGGGCTTCAGGTACAGATCACGGAATTGGATATTCATAACGCAGATCCTTCAGAAGCTTCTATGCATCGTCTGGCATTGCGCTATCAGAAATTCTTCCGGATTCTGACGGAGGCGAAAAAGACAGGGAAAGCAAATGTGACAGGTGTGACATTCTGGTGTCTGCAGGATGAAGAAAGTTGGCTGAGCGGTTTTCGCAAAGAGCGCTCCTATCCGCTGCTGTTTCAAAAGAATTATAAACCCAAAGAAGCGTATGAGGCAGTGCTTCGGGTACCGGGTTTAGTAGAAGGGGATGAACCGGATCGACTGGCTGGGGGAGAACGGTTTGCATTTTGGGAAAAAGAACAGCATTATACGAAGGAACTGCATGTAGATCAGAAACATCCGCAGGCAGATGATGAGAACGATGGCAGTATGGAGCATCCGCTGTATACGATTCAGGCAGCGGCAGATCGGGCAGTTCCAGGAACCAGAGTGTGGATTCACGGTGGTGTGTATCGGGAATGTGTCCGCCCGGCCAGAGGCGGAGACAACGCAGATACGATGATTTGCTATGAAGCATGGAATCAAGAAGAAGTGGTGATCAAAGCTTCTGAAACAGCGGAACAGTTTACGAAGAGCATTGGATGGGATTTGCGCCGCGGTGATGAGGGACAGGAGTTTTCAAAAGATATTCGTATCTGGGAGACCAAAATAGATCCTGATAAATTTCGGGGTTACAATCCGTTCTGTGCAGTGAATATCCTGCATGATCGTTTGTTTATTGAGTATGAAAAAACAGATATGACAACCTATCTGAATCGCAGAGGAATGGTGTTCTGCGATGGAAAACCGTTAAAGCAGGTTGCACTGTATTATCAGATGGCAGAGGAAGATAATACCTATTGGGTGGAAGCGAACGGACAGATCGTTCATTTTCGCTTGAAAAATGATGAAGATCCGGCAGAACATACAATAGAACTAACCTGTCGCGAACAGTGTTTTGCACCGGAAATCCCATTTCTTTCCTATATTAAAGTAAAAGGAATTACTTGTGCACATGCGGCTACGGGAGCGCCAGTTCCGCAGAGAGGGGCGCTTTCCTGTTTCCGCGGGCATCACTGGATCATTGAAGATTGTAAGATCGACTGGTCGAATGGCGTGGGAATTGATATTGGAAACGAGTGCTGGCATCATACTTACTGTGCGGATCAGATTATTGGGCATACTGTGATACGCGGTTGTGAAATTCATGATGTAGGTGTATGCGGAATTGCCGGAATGTTTGCCACACATCTTTTGATCGAAGACAATCTGATTAGTGGTACGGGTTGGCAGAAAATGGAATTGTCCTGGGAAGCGGGCGGTATCAAGGTACATAACTGTGTGGACAGTCTGATTCGGAGAAATATTTTCACGAAGACCCTGCGGGCGGATCACTTGTGGATGGATGTTGCCAATGAAAATAACCGTATTACCGGCAATCTGTTTCTGGATGGAATCGAACAGCGGGAAGCAATTTTTATTGAGTGCAGCCGTGACGGTATTAATTTAATCGATAATAATATTTTCTGGAATGTGGAAGGAAGATTTGATCCACGCGATATTCCGCAGGAACCGGGATCCACCGGCTGGTACAAGATGGAAGAACATTCTGTGGTAAATGGATACGCTGTATACGGGGAAGGTACAGACCGGCTGCATATCGTACATAATCTGATCGGAAAGTGCCGAGGTGCCGGTTACTTTGCAAAACCGGTGGCATTTCGCATAAGTTCCGCGGGACGAGGCGGTACTTCCAGAGAAGCAAAGATTTTTAATAATATCTTTTATGAATGCGGGGAAGCTGCCGTTAAATTTCCGACGAAAGACAACGAATCGCAGGGAAATTTGTTTGTAAAGATGCCGGGAGGCTATCTGCGTGTTCTTTATCCGGCTCCGGAGGTTTGTCTGGATCTCCCGGCATGGCAGGAATTTTATGGATTTGATAAAAAAAGCCAGGAAGGCTGGTTTGATATTGCGGTTGATACGGAAAACTTTACTTTATGCTGTGGAAGGGCAAAAGAAGCTCCGCAGATTTCACCAAGAGTCAGGGGAAGGGCAGAGTATCTGAGTGCTTTGGAAAAGGTAAAAGTATCGGATCAGGAGATGGAAGTGCTTACAGACTTTACGGGAACATGGACAGAAGGCAAGCGTCTGCCGGGACCGATTGCGGACTTCCGGAGTGGAGTTTTGTATTCTATTGACCCGAGAAAAAGAAAATAAACAGAGAAGAGGCAGAACATGAAATTATATATTAATGAAAATGAGAAAAAAGGGAAAATCTATCCGGAGGTCTATGGACATTTCAGCGAACATCTGGGAAGATGCATTTATGAGGGGATGTATGTGGGAGAAGGCTCTAATATTCCGAATGTAAATGGTATGCGTACAGATGTAGTAGAAGCACTAAAGGAACTACAGGTTCCGGTGTTGCGCTGGCCGGGCGGCTGTTTTGCTGATGAGTATCACTGGAAGGACGGAATCGGTCCGAAAGAAGACCGGAAAAAGATGGTCAATACACACTGGGGCGGAGTGACAGAAGATAATAGTTTTGGGACACATGAGTTTTTTGAACTTTGCCGCCAGCTTGGCTGTAAAACATATGTGTGCGGCAATGTGGGAAGCGGCAGCGTGCAGGAAATGAGTGAGTGGGTGGAATATATGACCTTCGACGGTGTTTCTCCGATGGCAGATCTGCGGAAGAAAAATGGACAGGAGAAGCCCTGGAGACTGGATTACTTTGGAGTTGGAAATGAAAACTGGGGCTGTGGCGGAAATATGAGACCGGAACATTATGGAGATCTTTATCGCAATTATCAGACGTATGTCCGGACATATGATAAGGAACGTCCGGTTCTGAAAGTATGCGGAGGAGCGGATTCTCTGGATTACAACTGGACGGAGAAAGTTTTGGAAACCTGTTTTGCCTCTCCTGCTCCGGCACAGGCACATGGCTTTATGGATGGTTTATCCCTGCATTACTACGCAGGTGCGGAAAAAGGAGAGCATAAGGGAAGCGCAACAGATTTTGATGAGGCGACGTTTTATGCGACGATGACCAGAGCGTTGGGAATCGAGCAGGTGATTGAAAAACATGCGGCAATTATGGATCAGTTTGATCCGGAAAAGAAGATCGGCATGATGGTGGATGAATGGGGCTGCTGGCATGACGTAGAGCCGGGAACGAATCCGGGATTCCTGTTTCAGCAGAATACCATGCGCGATGCGCTGGTAGCGGCGGTTACTTTAAATATCTTTAACCGTCACTGTGACCGCGTACGGATGGGCTGTATTGCGCAGATCGTCAATGTTCTGCAGTCTGTACTTTTGACAGACGGAGATCAGATGGTGCGCACACCGACCTACTATGTATTTCATATGTTCCGGGCACATCAGGGGGCACAGCTGGTACAGAGCAGTTTGTATGGAACTGCGCAGGTGGGAACGGAAACCGATCAGGTTACGGATGTGCATCAGTCGGTTTCTGTAGATGAAAATGGAAGACTGACGGTTACCCTGGCAAATGTATCCTTAAAGGAAGCACGCGAGGTAGAAATTCTTCTGACAGAACGCACACCGCAAAATCCGGAAGGATGGTTACTGCATGGGGGTGTCAACGAATATAACCAGTTTGGAGAAGAAGAAAAGATAAAAGAAGAGCCGTTTGATCAGTTTGAACAGACAGAACGAGGACTGCGTTTTACGCTTCCGGCCTGCAGCGTGATGACGATCCGGCTGTAAGAAGAGGAGGAAATCAAGATGGAACAGAAAATGTATATCAAAGCATATACCCGGGAAGCAGTTCCGGGTATATACCCGGACGGATTGGCGCGCAGCGTGCATTTTGCAAGCAGCCGTGATGGTGTTCAATTTGAACCGCTGAATCAAAATTATGGAATGTTGTTTGCGAAAGGATGTATCCGCGAGGATAATACAATCTGTCCGAAAGGAGTAGAACATCCGGGGATAAAAAAAATAACAGAAGGAACGTACCTGATTGCAGCAAAACGGACGGAGGAAAATGGAAGCGCAGAGAAGGAGCAGCATGTAGTCTGCTGGGAAACCAAAGATTTTCTGGAGTTTACAGAGATTACTTTTCCACAGGAGCTTTCTCTGGACGAATTTAAAGATACGGCAGAAGTAGAGCCGGAATTGTATCCGGAATGGATGTGCCGCTGGGGCAGAATTGCAAATGTAAAAATGGAAGTGCCGGAAATCGTAACGGTTCATTCTCTGGAGGAACTTCAAAATGTCAGAGTTGAGGCGGTTTATTCAGATGGCTCCCGTGCGCAGAAATGTGTAGAGTGGGAAACAGACAATCTGGATTTCTCGAAAGAACAGACAGTTCAGGTAGCGGGAATTGTGCGTCAGCAGAAGTATCCGTTTCCACTTGCCAGAGGATTTGCAGATCCGGTGTTGTTGCAGTGGGAGGGAAAATGGTATTATATTTCGACAAATGATAATACGGATAATGTTGGTATTTATGTTCGTGAGGCAGATACGATTCCGGAATTGTTTGCGAAGGATGTGAAGATGCATCTGATACTGGATTATGACGAAGAAAAAGATTTTATTCAGACGTTTTGGGCACCGGAGTTTCATCAGATTGGCGGGGAGCTTTATATCCTTCTGGCAATCGGTGGAAAGGTATGGGCACCGCAGTGTCATATGATGAAACTGAAAAAAGGCGGCAGGATTATCGACCCGAACAGTTGGGAGACTCCGGTAAGGGTATGCCGAAAAGATGGCAGTCCTCTGGCACCAAACGGAATCAGCTTAGATATGACCTACCTGAACGTAAAGAGCGGCTCTTGGCTGATCTGGTCTTACCGGGAACATATCGGTTCAGCGTTAGATACCGGTTCTATGCTGTATATTGCAAAGGCGGATGAGACGCAGCCATGGCGTCTGGCGGGGGAACCGGTTCTTTTATCCAGACCGCTGTACGGATGGGAAAACATGGAGGGAACCATTAATAACGAGGGTCCGTATGCATTTGTAAAAGATGGAATGGTTTATCTGACCTATTCAGGAGGGGCTGCAAATGGATATTCGTATGCACTGGGACTTCTGACAGCATCAGAAGACGCAGATTTGTCAGATCTGGAAAACTGGAAAAAAAGTACCACAGCAGTAATGTCTTATTATTCTGTAGACGGTGAATATGGTCCGGGTCATAATTCATTCTTTCGGGATGAAGAGGGGAACCTGATGATCGCTTATCATGGAGTGGAAGCAATTGATGCCCATATTCGCTGTACTGGTATTCGGCGTGTACATTTTGACCGTACGGGAAGACCGGTATTTAATTTGTCGGAAGAAAGAGATGTGAATCCGGAACTTCGAAATGTTTTTATGCAGGTGAACATTTGTAAGTAAAAAATAATTCCATATTTGTATTATTTATATGGATAAGTGCTGCAATTTGTCGGTTGTTTTTCGGATTGCAGATGGATAAACTGAAAAATAGGATGGAACCTACTCGGTTTTGTCGGAAAACAGCAGGAAGAGAAAGGACGAAAAATGGAACAGAAAACATATCAAATTACCGGAGAAGAAGTAAAGGGATTTTATAATCAGGTGGATTATTGTATCGGTACCGGGCGCATGGGCCTGGCTTTGCAGAAAGAATATATGGATCAGCTGGCACTGGTGCAAAAAGAGATTGGTTTTTCTCATATCAGAGGACATGGACTGTTTTCAGATGATATGGGCATTTATCAGGAATATACGGATGAAAACGGAAATACACAGGCGGAATATAATTTTACCTATTTGGATTTGGTGATGGATAATTATCGTCAGGTTGGGTTGAAGCCGTTTTTGGAACTTGGTTTTATGCCGCAGAAAATGGCTTCCGGTGATCAGACCGTTTTTTATTGGAAAGGAAATGTAACGCCGCCGAAAACATACGAAAGTTGGTGCCAGATGGTTCAGGCGACTCTGCGCCATCTGATGGAGCGCTACGGTTCGGATAAGGTAGTTACCTGGCCATTGGAAGTATGGAATGAGCCAAATCTTCCAGGGTTCTGGAAAGATGCGGATATGGAAGAATATTTTGTTCTGTTTGAAAAAACACTGTATGCGATTAAAGCGGTAGACAGCCGCTTTCGTGTGGGCGGTCCGGCAATCTGCGGCGTGGATGATGAAAGATGGATCCGCTGTTTCCTGGAATTCTGTCGGGAAAGAAATCTGCCTCTTGATTTTGTGACGCGTCATCATTATACGACGGAAGTGCCGCAGACAGATGGACATTATGGATATGCGGCGCTATCAGAGGCAGAAATGGGATTTGCGAATCTGCAAACGACCAGGGATATTGTAGATAGTTTTGAAGAATACCGTGGCATGCAGATTCATATTACAGAATTTAATACTTCTTATGTGCCGAATTGCCCGCTGCATGATACGAATCAGAACGCAGCGTATATCGCACAGCAGCTTTCCAGACTTGGAGATGTCAATGAATCGTATTCTTACTGGACCTTTGGAGATATATTTGAAGAATTTGGCGTACCGCATGCACCGTTTCATGGAGGATTTGGTCTGGTGGCAAACGGTTGTATTCCGAAGCCGACATTCTGGACGTTTCAGTTTTATAAACAATTGACCGGAACTTGTGTACATCGCTCGGAAGATGCGTTGATTGTACGTGGTGAGGATGGAAGCTATCGCGGAGTTGTATGGAACTGCAGCAGGGAACGTACAGGAAGAGAACTGGAACTGACATTTACTCTGCCATGCGAATCTGAAAAAGAACAAGTATTGCTGACCAAAACAGTAGATGAACAAACTTGTAATCCACTGAAACTCTGGCATGATCTGGGCGAGCCCAAACATCTGCTGCCGGAACAGAAACAATGGTTAAAAGAGGCAGCAAGACCGTTTGTTGCGAGTATGCGTTTGACACCGGAAGAGACAGCACAGGGGGCGATGATGCACGTACAGTTTTCGGTAAAAGAACACGGTGTTATTTATTTTGAACTGAAACCGGTTTGTGATGGCGGAGACAGAGGATATTGTTATGACCGGGTAATGCAGAGGAGGTAAGAAATAATGTTAAGGGTTGTAAAAACAGAAAATGGTCTGCTGCGTGGTATTGAGGCGGCAGATCCACGGATTACGGTATTTCGAGGAGTACCGTTTGCTGCGCCTCCGGTGGGAGAAAATAGGTGGAGAGCCCCGCAGCCCTGCGAAAACTGGGAGGGAATCCGGGACGCATCCAGATTTGCGCCGATTTCTGTGCAGGATACACCGGGACTTGGAACGGATATTTATTGCAGGGAATGGCATGTGGATCCGGAAACGCCTATGGATGAGGACTGTCTGTATTTAAATATCTGGACAAACGCAAAATCAGATCAGGAAAAATTACCGGTTTTAATCTGGTATTTTGGTGGAGCTTTGCAGTGGGGGTATCCATCAGAAATGGAATTTGACGGAGAACGTCTGGCGCGCCGCGGTGTGGTAGTAGTTTCTGTGAATTACCGGATCAATGTATTCGGATTTCTGGCGCATCCGCAACTGACCAAGGAACAGCCGGATGCTCCGGCAAACTTTGGAAATCTGGATCAGCAGGCGGGACTTCAGTGGGTCATCCGCAACATTGCGGCATTTGGCGGCGATCCACAGAATATTACGATTGCCGGACAGTCTGCCGGAGGTGGAAGCGTGCTAAGTCAGATGGCCTGTCCGGGGAATCAGGGCTTATTTCAGCGAGCGGTGATTATGAGCGCGATGATTCGGAATCCGTATGAAGTGAAAGCTTTTGGAAAACCGGAACCATTGATGGAAGCAGAGTGGAACGGTCAGAATTTCTTTGATTTTCTAGGCGTGGACAGTCTGGAAGAAGCCAGAAAACTGGATGCTTTTTATATACGCGATAAATATGCAGAGTTTGCAAAGCAGAATCCGAGAATGGGTACTGTGCAGGATGACTGCTTTTGTGTAGGAGATCCGCTTCAGCTGTTCGCAGAAGGAAAATGTGTGGATGTTGATGTAATGGCGGGAAATACACAAGATGAATTTCCAGGTCTGTTGAAAAAAGCTCCGGAGGATGATTCAATAGTTGCAAAAGAAAATGGTATTGAATATACGATTAAAAGTGTTTTTGAAAAACGTTCTCAGGTGAGCAGAAGAGCAAATTATTATTATAAATTTGATGCGGATATCCCGGGATGGGATCAGCCGGGAACCTTTCATTCCTGTGATCTGTGGTTTTTCTTTGAAACATTGGCAAAATGCTGGAGACCGTTTGTCGGACATCACTATGATTTGGCAAGACAAATGTGTAATTACTGGAGTAATTTTATAAAAACCGGAGATCCAAATGGATTGGATGCGGACGGAACCGAAATGGAACGCTGGGAAACCTATACAGAAGAATATCCATGTGAAATGGTGTTTACAAGCATGGGGGCAAAAGCGGCTGCTCAAAGACCAACGCGGGAACAACACGAAGTGATGGAGAAAATCCGTGAAAGTCTGAAGGAAAGAACGGAAGAAGAGAATAGAATGATGTTGGAGCCGGTTTGGCAAATGCGGGTACCGTACGCGGAAACTTTTGCAATGATAAAAGAGGAGGATGGTACCTGTAAAGCACCGTTTCTGTTTAAGCCGGATCATATTTTAAGGGCAGAAAGTTATGATCGAACCGTTCAATATGAAGAGGGACGGGACTATGAAATTAAAGAAGGCTGTCTGGTGCGTACGGAAAATAGCCGGATTCCGTGTACCGGATGGGAAACTTTCTTTTATGAAAGTGAAGAGGAAGCATTGGCAGCACAGCAAAAAGAAATGCCAGATCTGACTTTCGGACCGCTGAAAACAACAGATGGACGTTATCTGAATTTGACGGCACTTGGACATCCGGAAAAAATTACAAAGTGGGTAACGGTCGTTACTTATCAAACGAAAGACATCTGGCAGGGAGCTGTGCCGGAATGTGTGCTGGCAGAATTGCCACGTTTACAGAAAAAGCTGGCGGCACAGGAACCGATTCAGATTGTTTTATATGGAGACAGTATTTCCTGCGGATGGGATTGCAGCGGAATGTATGGACAAAAACCGGGACAGCCGATTTGGCCGGAATTGCTTTTAAAGCAGATGCGGAAAAAATGGAATAGTCCGGTTGTGATGCATAATGTTTCAGTTGGCGGTGTGGACAGTGAATGGGCGATCGCACACGCGCAGAGACGTGCAGCCGTCTGCCAGCCGGATCTTGTAATTTTGGGATTTGGCATGAACGATCGTTGTCCGGGAACGGAATTTGCAGAAAAAACAGAAAAAATTATTCAGGAAATTCAAAAGAGCAGTCCAGAAACAGAAATTTTACTGGTAGCAACAACATTGCCGAATGAATTGGCACACACGGAACCATTCCATTTTGATGCTTATCAGGGTGAATACGCAGAAGCGCTGCGAGGTTTGTGCAGAAAGGGAATTGCTTTGGCAGATGTCCAGGGCGTGCAAAGAGAAATTCAGAGGAAAAAGCGTTATCTTGATCTGACTGGTAACTGGCTGAACCATCCGAATGATTATTTGGCAAGAGTACAGGCACAGGTAATTGCTGCTTCGCTCGGGATTTTAGAATAAGAATTTTAAGCAAATGAAACCTGTCTAAAAATCAGACAGGTTTTGTTTGTTGTGGTTGCATTTGCTGAAAAATTTGGATATAATAAAAAATGGTGTTTAAATATTACACCAGAGAAAAAATTATTTATACTATTTAGCTCAATAGTAAGAAGAGTGGAGGCAGGAGGTACTATGTTAGAGAAACTATTTCACCTGAAAGAACAAAGGACAGATGTCCGAACAGAAGTGATTGCCGGTGTGACAACGTTTATGACGATGGCATACATTCTGGCGGTAAATCCAAACATTCTCGCGGAAGCGGGCATGGATCGAGGGGCAGTGTTTACTGCAACTGCACTGGCATCTTTCATTGCAACGTGCTTAATGGCACTCTGGTCAAATTATCCGTTTGTACTGGCACCGGGTATGGGATTGAATGCATACTTTGCATATACGGTTGTTATAGGTATGGGATATACCTGGCAGATGGCATTGGCGGCAGTATTTATTGAAGGGCTTGTATTTATTTTACTGTCATTGACAAATGTACGTGAAGCGATTTTTAATGCAATCCCAATGAATCTGAAACATGCTGTTTCAGTTGGAATTGGACTGTTTATTGCATTTATCGGTTTACAAAATGCAAAGATTGTTGTGGACAGTGCGACTCTGGTTGGCATTTTTTCATTTAAAGGATCTCTGGTACAGGGTACCTTTAATACAGAAGGAATTACGGTTCTGTTGGCATTTATCGGTATTTTGATTACCGCAGTGCTGCTTGTAAAAAAAGTAAAAGGAAATATTCTCTGGGGGATCTTAATTACTTGGGGACTTGGAATTCTCTGTCAGTTTACCGGACTTTATAAACCGGCTCCGGAAGCTGGTTTTTACAGCTTATTGCCGGATTTTTCAGCAGGAATTTCGATTCCGAGTCTGGCACCAACTTTTATGCATATGGATTTTTCCAAAGTATTTACACTGGACTTTGCCGTTATTATGTTTGCATTCCTGTTTGTAGATATGTTTGACACACTGGGAACTTTGATTGGTGTAGCATCGAAAGCAGATCTTCTTGATAAAGACGGCAAACTGCCGAAAATTAAAGGAGCGCTGATGTCGGATGCGGTTGGTACTTCTATTGGTGCGGTACTTGGAACATCTACAACGACAACATTTGTAGAGAGTGCTTCTGGTGTAGCAGAAGGCGGCCGTACCGGTCTGACCAGTATTGTGGCAGCTCTTCTGTTTGGTGTTTCTTTGTTCCTGTCACCAATTTTCTTGGCGATTCCGTCCTTTGCGACAGCGCCGGCGCTGGTAGTGGTAGGATTTTTGATGATGACATCGATCACAAAGATTGATTTCAACGATTTCACAGAAGCAATTCCATGCTTTATCTGCATTATCGCTATGCCGTTTATGTATAGTATTTCAGAAGGTATTTCTCTTGGAATCATTTCTTATGTGCTGGTAAACGTGATCAGCGGAAAAGCAAAAGATAAAAAAATCAGTGTCATCATGTATGTACTGGCAGTATTGTTCTTGTTAAAATACATTATGATTTAAATGCCTTACAAAACCCTTGGAACAACGAAAAAGCGTTGACCAGGGGTTTTTGTATAAAATTATATATTTTCAGAAAAAAATATATAATTTCAAAAAATAACTGTTTTCAGAAAAATAAAAATATTAAAAAGAAAAAATTTAAAAATAATTCAGAAATAGTATTGACAAATACAAGAGCTTATGTTAATATAACATCATCAAACAAAACAAATACATTTTCAAACAAATATAATAGATGACGAGAAAGTCTATTATGAAAGATTTGAAATCGTATTTGAATAAAAGAAAAGGAGGGTAATCCAATGGACACAGAACCATTTTTTCAAACTTCATATGAGATGGGTAGAGCAGATGTATCCTGCGGAGAAAACCTTTATATCTGAACCGATAGCATTTATGAAAAATAAAAATAACCGGAATACATTCATCGGATTACAGAATATAGGACGTCTGCATCTCATATCGAATGAAAATCAGTGAAGATTTTATCAAGGGAGATGTAAAATATTTCACATATAGATTTCTACCGACATAGAATTTAGATATAAAAAATGTTTTGTATTTAGATTTTATAGAGCAGGATAAAAATAGAATCCGGTTATTCCGTTCGATTGACGAAAATAAAAAACCAAAATATAGAATAGATACGAGATAAAATACAATATTGAAGTACAAAAGATAAAAAAGCTGTTGCCGCGTTGGCAGCAGCTTTTTTATCTTTATCTATATTGAAATAGTTTGCGATACTGCGTCGGAGAATACGAAGTATATTGTTTGAATGCACGAGTAAAAGAAGAACTGCTGTTAAAACCGGTTCGCAACGAAATTTCAGTAATCGAAAGTTGGTGGGGGTAGTAAGCAAGTTTTGTGCAATACGAAGTCGATACTGATATAAATAGTGATAGAAAGTCTGGCCGGTATAATTTTTGAAAAGTCTTGAAAAATGAAACTTGGAAAAACCTGTCAAAGAGGCTACATGTTCCAAAGAAAGTGCTTCTGCATAATGTTCGGCTATATAGGTGAGGGCATAAGTAATGGCATACTTGTGCAAAGGGTTGGAAGAAAAGGTTTCTTCGCCCTCTTTTTTTTCGTGTTTCTGGTGGTAATATTCTTTGTAATTGGCAAAAAAATGTAAAAGTGCAGCATATATATGTAATTCTTTAGATGAAGAGTCGCTCCAGTAGTATTCTGCAAGATCCAAAACGGTGTTTTGTGCATACAGATAAAAATCGGGCATATTCTTTTCTGAAATCAGGTGAGGTGTGATAAAGATGGTCTGAGTGTCAGAAAAGCCATGAATTTTTGTCAATGGATCCGTTTCAAATTGAAAGATAAAACGACTGCCGTAAGAAGGTGCTGTAATAGAATGAAGAATTCCTGAGGGCATCAGTAGGATATCTCCCGGATACAATTCAAAGGTGCTGTCTGAAGTATGAAGTGTATACTTATTTTCAATCGGCATAATTAATTCAGTGGAACTATGCCAGTGGGACGGATAATTTTCCGACTGGCTATTTAGCCAAAATCGGCATGGAGCATTCAAAAGATATTGAGGAATCTCATGCTTGCCATGAAAAATAATACTGAAGTTTGGAATATGATCCGGTTGGCGGGAAAAACGAGCTTTTTGTTCAGACGTAAGAAGAGAAACTGTTGGCTCCATGGTTGATGATTCCTCCTTTTTTCTTTATAACAAAAATTGCTTTAATATATTTTGGGGCGGATAGGAAAAGATAAAGAAATAATTCAAAAACTGATAAATATTATATCATTTTTTAGAAGAAAGGTAAAGATAGATGGTAAGAATGACAGAAAGAAATGCAAAGAAAGAAGTAAAATTATTATATTGAACGAAAATAGAAATAGGTAAAAAGCAAGAAATGTCAAAAAATAACGCAAGGAGGGTAAAGAAGAAATATATGGGTTTTGATATAGTTAAGTTATTAAACAAATACAGAAGTGTGGTTTCCGGGAAATGATCTGTAAATGTAAAATAGGGAGGATACAGCTATGCAAGAAAAAAAAACGGTGGCTGTAAAAAACAAAAAGCCGTGTATGGAAAGATTTAAACTTGCGTTACGCAGAAATTGGCAATTGTATCTGATAATGGCGGTGCCATTTATTTGGTTGATTGTTTTCAGGTATATACCAATGGTTGGCGTGCAGATCGCTTTTCGAAATTATCGTGCGGCAGACGGTATTTTCGGAAGTCAGTGGGTTGGACTAGAATACTTTAAAAAATTCTTTGATAGTTATCTGTTTACAGATGTTATGAAGAATACAATTATTCTGAGCGTATATAATTTGATTGCGAATTTTCCGTTACCGATTATTTTTGCGCTCGCATTGAATAATACTAGACGTAAAAAATTGAAAAAGACAACACAGATGATTGCATACATGCCGCATTTTATTTCACTGGTAGTTATGGTCGGCATTGTAATTCAGTTCCTGAATAAACGTGTAGGTATTATCAACATGGGTATCGCTACACTCGGGGGACAGCCACAAGACTTTATGGCGAATGCTTCGGCGTTCAAACATATTTATGTGTGGTCTGACGTATGGCAGAACCTTGGATGGAACAGTATTATTTATATTGCTGCTCTTTCCGGGATTGATCAGGATCTTCACGAAGCAGCACAGATTGATGGCGCAAACCGTTTCCAGAGAATGTTTCACATTGATATTCCGGGAATTGTTCCGACGATTGTTATGCTTTTGATTATGAATACCGGTTATATGATGAGCCTTGGTTTTGAAAAAGCATTCCTGATGCAGAACGACCTGAACAGAGGGGCTTCTGAAATTTTGTCTACGTTTGTGTATAAGATGGGTCTTGCATCATCGTTCCCGGATTTCTCGTATGGTGCTGCGATTGGTTTGTTTAACTCAGTGATTAACCTGGTAATTATCTTAGTGGTAAATAAGATTGCAAAGAAATTTGCCGGTATCAGTTTGTGGTAAGGAGGAAAGACAATGAAAAAAACAGCAAAAGGCGATCGATTATTCCTGCTGCTAAATGATCTTATTTTATTACTGGTATTGTTAATTGTATTATACCCCTTGATTTATATTGTGAGTTCTTCGTTCAGTTCGCCGCAGGCGGTATCTGCTGGACTGGTTCGATTGCTTCCGGTAGAATTTTCACTTCGCGGATATGAAGAAGTTTTTAAATATCCGGGTGTACTCAGAAGTTTTTTGAATTCGGTTTTTTATACTGTTGCTGGAACGCTGATTAGTATGACTATGACAGTTATGGCAGCATATCCTCTCTATTACAGAGGGTTCGCAGGAAAAAAAGTGCTGACATTTTTATTCACGTTTACGATGATCTTTAGCGGCGGTTTGATTCCGAGTTATCTGCTGAATTCAAAACTTGGTTTGCTTGACACCGCTTGGGTTTTGCTGATTCCGAATGCGATTAGTATTTTTAATTTAATCATTATTCGAAGCTTTTTTGAGGGAAATATTCCGGAGGAACTGAACGAAGCGGCGAAATTGGATGGATGTAGTCAAATTAAATTCCTTACAAAAGTGGTGCTTCCGCTTTCTAAACCGATTCTTGCGGTAGTTTCTCTGTACTATGCAGTTGAGAAGTGGAATATGTATTTTGATGCGTTTATTTATCTGAAAAATGAGAAGTTATATCCGCTTCAGATTATCCTGAGAAAGATTCTGGTTCTGAATCAGACGGATGCGATGGTAGTAGATCCCACATTGATGGCTGCCAGACAAGGTATGAGCGATTTGTTGAAATATTCACTTATTATCGTATCAAGCTTACCGCTGATTTTGGTTTATCCGCTAGTACAGAAACATTTTACAAAGGGAACGCTTACCGGAGCTGTAAAAGGTTAATTTGTTAGGAGACGCATTGTCCATTTATAAAAATAGGTATGATGAGCTTTATGGCTCAAAATAAATAAAAGGGAGGAAAGTAACATGAAGAAAAATTTACAGAAAGTAGCTGCACTTGGACTCAGCCTTGCAATGGCACTTCCAATGGCGGTTTCGGCAGAGGGTAGTGTGCCTGTGTCCGCAAAGGGTGAACTGCCGATCGTGGAGGAACCGGTCACCTTAAAGATATTTATGTCACAGGAACCGTCAGTTACCGATTACGTCGACAACAAATTAACAAAATATCTGGAGGAACAGACTGGTATTCATGTAGAGTGGGAACTGGTTCCGGTACAGGACAGAGAGCAGAAGTTGAATCTGCTGTTGGCTTCCGGTGAAAATCTTCCGGATATCATTATGGGAGGTATTTCTAATGATTTGATTGTACAGTATGCAGATCAGGGCGTGTTCTTACCAATTCAGGATTTGCTGGAAGAACATTCCGTATATTACAAGGATGTTCTTGCTAACTATGATGGCATGGAAGAAATCATGACAGCTCCGGATGGAAACTTCTATTCTTTCCAGCAGGTAAGTGACTCAGTGCCGAACTCTTATGCAATCCGTTGCTGGATTAATCAGAACTGGTTGGACAATTTGGGACTGGAAATGCCGAAAACAAAAGATGAATTTGTAGAAGTTCTCCGTGCTTTCAAAGAAAAAGATCCGAACGGAAACGGTATTCAAGATGAAATTCCGGTAATGGGTTCCACAAATGGATGGCACTCTCTGTTTGATCAGTGGTTTATTACAAATTATGTTCCGTACAACAAAGACGATACATTCCTTGTTGATGGTGATGGCAAAGTAACTCCTTCTTTCATAAACGATCGTTATCGTGAGGCTCTGATTGCGCTGAACGAGTTGATTGCAGAAGGTCTTTATGATCCGGCTAGTTATACGCAGGAAAATGAACAGTTGAAACAGGCATTTGAAGCAGGAATTGTCGGCGTTATTCCGGGAGGCGGCCCGAATAGCTTTGCCAACCTTTCCGGTGATATGTACCGCAATTATGTGGCTCTGGAGCCAATCGACTGCGGATATGGTCAGATTGCATATCATAACCAGTACTCATACCTGATGTATCGTAATACAGCTGTTATTACGACGGCGTGTGAAAATCCGGAAGCGGCAGTAAAATGGCTTGATTATATGTTCTCCGAGGATATTTCTATGAGAGGGCGTTTGGGTGAACCAGAAGTTGACTGGCTTAAAGCAAAAGAGGGAGAAGTTGGCGTAGATGGACAGCCGGCTCTTTATACAGCGGTTCTGAACTGGGGCGAGCAGCAAAATTCTCATTGGGCAGGTTATATGCCGTATATGGAGAACTTTGCAGATCGTTGTGTAGCAACAGGCGATCCGTTTGAATTACAGCAGTATCTGTGGGATGCCACAGAAGATCATTATAAGCCGTACACAATGGAAAATGCAGGATGGCATGTCCTTCCGGGAGTAATGTATACGGCAGAGGATGCAAAACAGATTAACGAGATTTGGACAGTAATGAAAAACTTTGTAAATGAAAGCCGTGCAGGATTTACAACAGGTGCAATGGATCCTGCGGACGACAAAGCATGGGAATCTTATCTGGAAGAACTGAACAAGCAGGGACTGGAGACTCTACTTAACATTTATCAGACAAGATATGATGAACTTTACAAGGCAGAGTAAGAAGTATAATAAAGTATAGAAATGTAAAATAAGGGAGCGCTGCAAAACACAGATGTTTAATTGTATCTGTCTTGCAGCGCTTTGTCAAAAAGTAAATGTTTTTTCATAGAAAATAAATATTTTGTATAGGTGTCAATGATTGGTAACACTTCACCTTAAAAGTAATGTCAAGGATAAGGTGGAGATTCCCAAAGGGAATACTACCTGACCTTGACATTTTCCTTCATGATATACTGGTTAACAGCGGCAGCACTCTCTGCTGACGCTCTTGGCTATTTTAAAACATAACACTTTGATACATTCCTACAATAGTATTTGGACTTTTCATTCCCAAACATGTTTTTATATAGTGATTGGATTTCTTCTGATATACGGACAGTTGTTTCCTCTCGTCTTCTAAATTATACATCCGCATTTCCTTATAAAACCGTGCTTCGTCCTGACGATGCTGTCTCTCTACTTTCCCATTGTGTCTTGGGGTTGCTATCTGAATCCGGTGATATAGGATTCCCAGTTCCTCCAACGCTTTCTCAAACATGGTCAGATGTTTGCTCTTGATCAACAATAATCGATTTGTGAATTCACATCCATTATCTGTCTGAACTTCTCGAATAGGAAACGGTGCATGCTGTATTAGTTTCATCAAAAAATCTTTGGAACTATACGTGCTATGCTCATCATACATCTCTCGGTATGTCCATCTGCTGCACTCATCTACCGCCGTATACTGGTAATACTTTCTTCCGTCTGTCACACAGTAAGACGGTACATATTTTACATCGATCTGTATCTTCTGTCCCGGATAATCCGCTCGTCGATAAGGTTTCAGTTCCCGTTTCTTTTTCTTCCTTTTACCTGGTTTTAAAGCTTTTAAACGCCTTACAACACGCTTGAAGCCGCCATAACTGCGAGTATATCCATCTTTCTCGGTTAAATCCTGATATGCCAGAAGCAGATCTGTCCATTTATATTTTTTCAATCGGCGCCGGATTTGGCGAAGTTCCTGTTCCGTATGGCTTCTTGGGGAAGTCTTTGGTCTATGGCTTCGATCCTCTAAGCTTGCTATGGTTCCGTCGTACCGTGAAATCCATTTATAGACTGTTTTGCGACTTACTTTATACCGGATTGCAGTTTCTGTAACAGAATGTTTCTGCGCATATTTAACAATACGTTGACGTTGATATTTAGGATGTGATAAACTCGACATATAAGGATTCTCCTTTGGGTTTGATTATTGGTTTCTCGACAACTCCAATATATCATATCAAGGTGAATCCTTGTTTTTATTTTGTTATTTATCTTGTTACCTATCTATTGTACCCCAACAGTTTTTTCATAGAAAATAAATATTTATGCTTGACAAATAGGCATTACTTATGATATTTTATTCAGGAACTGCCGAAGACAGCAGGTGCCGTAAGGCATAAGGTGAAAACGCCTGCCGAGGAGTAAAGAATTTCCGAAAGAAATGATTTATGTACCTCTCTGTCATGCAGAGAGGTTTTTTTCTGAAGATTTTCGTACGGCGGTACACAAACTAATAAGGAGGTGCACCATTTCATGGCGAAAGTAGAACTGAAGAAACCGATCGTGGAAGAAATCAGCGAACACATTAAAGACGCACAGTCTGTTGTTCTGGTTACTTACAGCGGAATCAATGTTGAGCAGGATACTGCTCTTCGTAAAGAGCTGAGAGAAGCAGGTGTTGTATACAAAGTATACAAAAACACAATGATGAACTTTGCATTTACTGGTACTGACTGCGAGCCGCTGACCAAACATCTGGATGGCCCGAACGCAGTTGCTATCTGCAAAAACGATGCAACAGCTCCGATCAGAATCATCGCAAAATACGCAAAAACTGTTCCGGCACTGAAACTTGTTGCTGGTGTAGTGGAAGGCGGATATTATGATGAAAAAGGCATTCAGGCGCTGGCAGATGTTCCGTCAAGAGAAGTACTTCTTGGAAGACTTCTTGGAAGCATGCAGTCCCCGATTGCAAACTTTGCACGTGTTATCAAACAGATCGCAGAGAAAGAAGCGTAATCCACTTTTTACAGGTGGCGTAAATAGTCTGAAACAAGCAGGCTAAGAAAATCAAATTTTATAATGGAGGAAAATAAAATGGCAAAATTAACTACAGCTGAATTTATTGAAGCTATCAAAGAGCTTAGCGTATTAGAGCTGAATGAACTGGTAAAAGCATGTGAAGAAGAATTTGGTGTATCTGCAGCAGCAGGTGTTGTTGTAGCAGCAGCAGGCGGCGCAGCAGAAGCAGCAGAAGAAAAAGATGAGTTCGATGTAGAACTTACAGAAGTAGGCCCGAACAAAGTTAAAGTTATCAAAGTTGTTCGTGAGCTGACAGGTCTTGGCCTGAAAGAAGCAAAAGAAGTAGTTGACGGTGCTCCGAAGGTAGTTAAAGAAGGTGCATCTAAAGCTGAAGCTGAAGATATCAAAGCAAAACTTGAAGCAGAAGGCGCTAAAATTACACTGAAATAGTCTAAATAGGCAGATTGAGAAGTCAAACAAAAAAGAGGCTCTTGCATTTATGCAAAGAGTCTCTTTTTTGTTTGACTTTGAAGGCGCAACGCGCCATCTAGCCAACCCGCCCACAATATGCTACTATAATATCCAGAGATAACATACGGAGGTATTTCATGACAGAAAAAAAACAGACAGTCCTATATATGGGCGCTGCTTTATTGATCGCTATTGTAATATTTGCTTTCTTTTATCAGAAACGTCAGCCAAAAGATCCGATTACAGCGACTGCTTTAAAGTTAAATACGGTTGTACAGATTACGATTTATGATTCGCAGGATCGTGAACTTTTGGAAGAAGCGCTTGCTTTGTGCGATACGTATGAACAGATTTTCAGCCGCACAGCAAAGACGAGCGAACTATATCAGTTGAATCACGGACAGCTCTCAAAAGAGGGAGAAGCTTACAGCGTCTCTGATGCAATGGCGGAATTAATCGCGGAAGGGCTGGCTTACAGTGAGCTTTCCGGCGGAGCGTTTGATATTACGATTGAACCGGTGTCTTCCCTGTGGGATTTTACCTCCGGTCATAAGATTGTTCCGGCGCAGAGGGAGCTTGACCTGGCAAAGGAGCTGGTAAATTATAAAAAAGTATTTTTGGCGGAAAATCAGGTTTCTTTTGAAAAAGAAGGGATGGCGCTGGAACTTGGCGCGATCGCGAAGGGCTATATTGCCGATCGGATTAAAGAGTTTTTGATTTCCAAAGGCGTAAAAAGCGCTATTATAGATCTTGGCGGAAATATTTTGTGCATTGGAAGTCGTGCGGATGGCGAACCGTTTCGCATTGGCATTCAAAGACCGTTTGCAGACCGACAGGAGCAGGTCGCTGTGGTAGAGATTGCCGATAAATCTGTGGTATCATCCGGCATTTATGAACGTTTCTTTGAGAAAAACGGTGTATTCTATCATCATATCTTAAATCCAAAAGATGGATATCCGTATGAAAACAATCTGGTGTCTGTGACAATTATTTCGGATGAATCCGTGGACGGCGATGGTCTGAGCACTTCCTGTTTTGCCCTTGGCCTGGAAGGAGGGATGGAACTTGTGGAGAGTTTGCCGGATGTGCAGGCTATTTTTATTACAGAAGATGGGGAAGTACATTTGAGCGGAGGCTTTGAGGAAGAAATAAAGATTACATTTGCGAAATGAGAGTTTGCGGCGAAAGCATAAAAGCAGAGAGGGCCGTTGTCAGCTGCCAAATCTTCCTGTTATTCATGTTTCCTGAATAAAAACTGAGTACACATCAGTTGTATTTTTTATGGGCTTTTGTTATGCTGAAAGCAGCAAAGGCCTTTGTAAATATATGGACAAGGGAGTAAATATATGAAGATTGGTAAAACGATACGTCAGTATCGAAAACAGAAAAATCTTACGCAGGAAGAGGTAGCCAATTACCTTGGGGTGACGTCCACGGCAGTTACCAAATGGGAGAGTGAAACGTGTTATCCAGATATTACCCTGCTGGCTCCGTTGGCGAGGATTCTGGGAACGGATGTGGATACCCTGCTGTCATTTCGTGAGGAACTGACAGATACGGAAGTGGAACGTCTTACAAAAGAACTGACAGAAAATATTCAGAAAAATGGATACGAAGCAGCTTACCGTGAAGCGGAAAAACAAATCCGCGAATATCCGAATTGCAGTATGTTGATGTATTCACTGGCACAGGTTCTTTATTTATATTTGGAACTTCAAACAGAGGCGGTACAGGAAAAGTGCGGGAAACAAATTTTGGCATGGCTTGATTCCGTGATGCAGACCGGCAGTGTACAGATTGCGGAAGCGGCGGCAGTGACATTGTTTCAGGATGCTTTAAAGAAGAAAAAATTTGCAAAGGCAGAAGAATTGCTGAAGCAATTCAAAGCGCCGGGGATCGATGTACGTCTGTTGCACGCAAATCTGTATGAAGCGCAGGGAGATCGGGAAAAAACGTATGAGATTCGGGAGCAGATACTGTATCAGAATGCGACAAATTTAGTGAGCAGTCTGGATATTTTATGTCGTATAAAATCTGAAGAAAAAGATTTTGAACGGGCTCAGTTTTTTGCAGAACTGTCCGGAGATATTGCTGAAAAACTGGGGTTGAACAGTTATGTAAAACGAAACGCGGAATTTATGATAGCTGTTGAGCAAAAGGATCGGGAAAAGGCGCTTACGCTGTTAAAGGAAATGCTCGCGGGGATTCGTGATTTCCGTGCGGATTCAAATTTGTACGAGCATATGAAATTCAAACCACAGGAGGAACATGCCTGGCTTTTGAATATGACCAGGACATTTTTTCAGGAATCAGATGAACTGGAATTTTTGCGGGAAGAACCGGAGTTTTTGGAATTGATAGAAACTTTATAGTGAAAAACAAAAGCAGAACGCCGTTTTGTTTTGAAAAGGAAAGAGGGAATCGCTTAATTAAATCAGATTTTGCGATCCCCTCAGTTTTTTTATACAAATGTTGGAAGCATGTAGATTAACGCTGCACTGCCGAAACACTGCGTTTGATCTGCAGCAGCAGGAAAAATACCATACCCAGAACAAAATAATGAGTATGAACAACGGAAAGAGTGGTTTGAGCAGTAAAGCTGTTGAATTTTGTAAATTCGCGGTAGAAGACGCCGCCGATCATTGCGAGAACGGCGTACAGCAGCGCAGTATTGATATAGCGTTTCATCGTGATTCCTCCCTTATTTACATTCTTGTTTCATGGCAAAGTAACCAATGAGTACGGTCCACACATATGCACAGGTTTTTGGTATCATCAGCATTCCAATCAGAGGAATAGCATCTGCCCAGAGCACTACCGGAAGGTAGAAACCAAAGCTTAAGACGATGGTCAGCCACATCCATCGAAAGGCGTTATCTTTGTGTTTTTTTGCGCTACTGTAGAACAGGACGATAATCAGAAGACCAAGCAGAGCAAAAGGAATGTTGCGGTAGATGCCCCATGAGAGCGGCGCTTCGGCGCTGAGCCATTGGTTCTGAGGCATCATGCACAGCAAAATTCGTACACCGGCCAGAACATATACAGCGGCGGTAAGAACGTTTTGTTCTTTAATCTGATAGCGTTTCCGCCAGACATAGTAGAGCAGTACATAAAAAAGTGTCATTGTTACAGAAGTAATCCACTTTCCAAGACCAAGGGGAACGGTATAGTTTTCCAGACCGGTGGTACACAGCGCAAGAGCGCGGGGAACCAGATGGAATGCATCGCCTGCGCCTAATACGACTGCCATCCAGCCAAATAGGCGGAATTGGCTTCCTTTCTTGCTGCCGCGGATCATCATGATTCCGATAGTGATGACAGAAATCAGATAGACTGCATCAAATAGGGTTTCTACAATTGCTTGCATAATGTTATTCTCCTTTATGTTTATTTTGAACTATGGCGGCGGTAAATACCGCTTCGCTATAGTTACTGACAAATAATAATGAACAGTGTTCAATTTACTGGATAAAGAATTCCCACGAAACGTGGGAATTTCAATAGAGAGTTCTTCGGACTGTTTCCAGTACGGCGGTGGGATCATAATCCTGCCGCAGTAAAGCTGACAATATCAGGGAAAATAAAACGTTTGCAAATTTTTCCACTGTAAATTGTGCAGTAAAGGCGTCCGGTCGAATCCTGGAATCCTGCACTAAAACAGAACATAAGCCATCTAAAATATGCTGCCAGGTTTGCTGCATTTTTTGTTTTCCGTCGGATTTATCTTCTCGCATGAAAACAAGGGAATGGAGAGTAAAAAATCCAGGATATTGCTTGCAGCCGTATTCCATTCGTCCGTATATCCAAGTAATACAGGCAAGAGTGTCATGAAATACAGGCTCAGATTCTGGGTGATGAAAAATTTCACCCCAGACACTTTCTACTGTGGCGCTGACAAGAGCTGTTTTAGATTTAAAATAATTGTAAATCGTACCTACCGATACATCACAGGCTGCCGCGACAGAGCGAATACTGACAGCGGACCAACCCTGCTGCTGAATCAGGATTCTGCTGGTTTTTAAAATTTCCTCTTTTGAGGTTACAACTGTATTCATTTCATCACCTCAATATGAACAATGTTCATTATAGCATAGACATACTGCAGTGTCAATCATGAAAGAGAATATCCTGATCAGTTCGTTTATAAATACAGATGGAGAAAGAAAAAGCTGAAATTTATTAAAAAACATGTTAAGATGAAAGAACAGAGAAAATGACAGGAGAAAGAACATGAAATTATGCATTGCAGCAACTCCATGCAAAGTCTTTTAGAGCAGGATTGCATGGAGTAAAATTACTGCCTGGAGACTTTGCGTATCAAAAAGAGAAAGGGAAGAAAGTCCCTTAAAATTTGAGTGATAAGGAGCAAAGTCTTATGAAAAATTATAAAAAAACAATTTATGAAATGAGAAGCTTTTTACTTCTTTGGATAACACAGGCATTTTCCGGTCTTGGGAGTGCGTTGACGAGTTATGCGTTGGTTTTGTGGTCATATACACAAGAAGGATCTGCGCTTTTGACAGCGATGCTGATGGTATGTTCCTATACGCCGTATGTAATATGCAGCATTTTTGCCGGGGCATTCAGCGACCGATGGAATAAGAAAGTGACGATGCTGGTCTGTGACGCAGCAGCGGCAGGTACAACCATAGTGATGCTGCTTCTATTAAAGACAGATTCCTTAAAAATTTGGCATCTATATTTGATCAATATGATAAACGGTCTGATGAATACGGTGCAGCAGCCGGCTACAGAGGTGGCGGTGACGCGTATCCTGCCGAAGAAGTATTATCAAAAAGTGGGAGGTTTGAAATATTTTTCGAGTTCTCTGAATTCCATTCTAGCGCCAATTATTGCGACGGCTGTTTATGGAATTGCCGGAATGGATGCAATTATCGGCATTGATTTATTTACGTTTGCAGCAGCGTTTCTGATGTTGGCATTTGTAATCCGGATTCCGGAAGGGGAAAAGCAGTCAGAGAAAAAAGAGAAGTTGTTGGTATCGGTAAAACAAGGAATCGGATGGCTGCAAAAAGAACGAGGTATTTTCAAGCTGATTTTGTTTTTGGCATCGATCAATCTGGTGGCATCTATTTATAATGCGGCATTTCCGGCAATGCTTCTCTCCAGAGAGGGCGGCAGTGAGCAGGTTATGGGTCTGGTGAATGCGGTTGTTGGCTGTTCGACGCTTGCTGGAAGCTTGCTTGCCGCCTTTGCTAAAACGCCGAAGAGCCGCGTACGTGTGATTTGCAATAGTTTATTGTTTTCGATGAGCTTTGAGAATTTTATGTTGGCGCTTGGCAGGGAACCGCTGATTTGGTGTATTGGCGGTTTTCTGGGATGGATTTTGATTCCATTGATGAATACGAATCTTGACGCTGTTATGCGGCTGCGTGTGCCGGAGGAAATGCAGGGACGTATTTATTCGGTACGGAATTCATTTCAGTTTTTTACAATTCCGGTCGGATATTTTCTGGGAGGTTTTTTGGTCGATCAGATATTTGAACCGATTATGGCAAGCCAGAGCGCGGATAGTCTGTTAGTAAAAGTATTTGGCAGCGGCAAAGGGTCCGGAGCGGCGCTGCTGTTTTTCGTGACTGCCTTTGCAGGAATTAGTGTGTGCTTGTATTTTCGGAGAGATAAACAAATTTGGGCGTTAGAAAAATGAAATTAAAACGGAGGAAATGAGAATGAAATTTATATCCTGGAACGTAAATGGGCTGCGTGCCTGTGTTCAGAAAGGATTCATGGAGTTTTTTCAGGAGACGGATGCGGACATTTTCTGCATCCAAGAATCCAAGATGCAGGAAGGACAGTTAGAACTGGATACACCGGGCTATTATCAGTACTGGAACTATGCAAAGAAAAAGGGATATTCGGGAACCGCAATTTTTACGAAAGAAGAACCGCTTTCGGTTGCGCATGGGATTGGTATAGAGGAGCATGATCAGGAAGGACGCGTAATCACATTGGAGTTTGAGGATTTCTATTTTATTACAGTGTATACGCCAAATTCACAAAATGAACTGGCGCGTCTGCCGTATCGAATGCAGTGGGAAGATGATTTTCTGGCGTACCTGAAAAAGCTGGAGGAGAAAAAGCCGGTAATTTTTTGTGGAGACCTGAATGTGGCACATAGAGAAATCGATCTGAAAAATCCGAAAAAAAACCGTAAAAATGCCGGATTTACAGATGAAGAACGTGGAAAGTTTTCTAATCTTCTGCAGGCCGGATTTATTGATACCTTCCGTTATTTTTATCCGGATCAGGAGGGAATTTATTCTTGGTGGTCGTACCGATTCAGCGCAAGAGCAAAAAATGCGGGGTGGCGTATCGATTATTTCTGTGTATCGGAAGTGCTGAAAGACCGTTTGACGGATGCCAAAATTCTCACAGAGGTGATGGGTTCGGATCACTGTCCGGTAGAACTGGATTTAAAATGAGAGATTAAATGCAGAAAAATTACAGATAAAAGAAAAGATGCCTTCGCAGATGATTCGTCTGCGAGGCATCTTTTTTTATAGGAAGAATTAAAAAATTTCAAAGAGAAACTATCTTTTTTACAATTAATAACGTTATACTTTACAGATAAGCAGATACGAGGAGGGGCTTATGGATGCGGATTTTCTTTTAATACGAAAAATGAAGCAGGGCGATGAGTATGCGATTGAAATGTTTGTGCGGAAATATTATCCGGTTATTTTACAATATTGCGGTTATCGATGCTTTGACAGTGATTATGCGCAGGATCTGGCACAGGAAACATTCGCAAAATTTTTTGCTGCGCTGCCCCAATATCGTCATCAGGGAAAGGCAAAAAATTATTTATATACGATTGCCGGTAATTTGTGCCGTGATCAGGGACGGAAGAAGGCGGAAATTCCGGTAGAGGAATTGATAGAATTACCGGATGACCGAACGGGGCAGATGGATGAAAAAATACAAGTGGAATGGGCCCTGCGGCAGCTGCCGGAGGAATTTCGGGAGATTATAATTTTGTATTATTTTCAGGAACTAAAAGGAAAGGAGATTGCCGCACTGTTGAGAATTGGCTTGCCGTTAGTGAAATACCGTCTTAGGCGGGCAAAAGAGCTTTTAGAAAAGCTGCTTGGAGAGGAGGAAGAGGCATGAAGATAGAGGAAAAATTGTATCGTTATAAAGAACAGCAGACGATTACCATCGGGGAGGAACAGCTTTTACGGGTGGCAGAGCGGGCACAGGAAATAGTAGCGGAAAAGCAGCAGAATATCATGTCATATCCGGAGTTTCTGAAAAGCCAGTTTTATTATATCCGCAAACGCTGGTGGGTATTGCAATTCCTTTTGATGGCGGGGATGCTGCAGTGGATTGCCGTTGCGGGAAACTATTTAAGCATCCGCAGGGAGATGGGGGTCTTTTCTGTACTATTTGTAATCTTGATTATTCCGGAATTGTGGAAAAATCGCAGCAGTCAGTCGATGGAAGTGGAAAGTGCTTCTTATTATACCTTAAAGCAGATTTACGCGGCTCGAATATTAATTTTTACGGCAGTGGATGTCTTGCTGTTCAGCATTTTCTTCAGTGTTTCGACCGTTGCTTTTCAGGTATCGGCGGAGGAACTGATTGCACAGTGTCTGGTGCCGAGCTGTGTGACGGCATGTATCTGTTTTTGGTCTCTTGGCAGCAGAAGACATTTTGGAGAGACAGCTGCGATTGCCATTTGCCTGGTTTGGAGCCTGATCTGGTTGATGGTAATACTGAACAGAAGGGTGTACGACTTGATCAGCTTGCCGGTCTGGATTGGTATTTTAAGTGTAACGATCGTATGTTTGGGGATGGCTGTGTACCGGACATTGCATAATTGTGAGAACTGTTGGGAGGGAATACAAGTTTGAAACAAATAAGTAGAGGACAGCCAAAGAATAAAGGACATGACAAATAAACCATCGTAAGAGGTGGTTTTGAAAAGTAAATATGGACACAACACCTAATCAGACAGCAGAAACTTTGTCAT